>NZ_CP102453.1:2400000-3000000 GCF_024661895.1 Fundicoccus culcitae
GTAAGTCGTTGACATACCAGGAACACTTTCTAAGCGTACGCCTTGGGCTTGTTCAACGATTTGACGGTTTTGCATACGGACATCGGTCGCAATATGGATATCACCTGATAATAATGAGTTGGCCATCATGTTGGTATCACTAATGACTTTGAAGGTGACCCCATCCAGATTAGGTGTTGGTCCCCAATAACCATCGTGACGAACTAAATCAATTTGTTGACCAGAAACAATATTGCTTAACATGAAAGGTCCAGTACCCACAAGGTGTTGTGCGAATTGATCGCCCCAGCCTTCAACTTCTTCTTGAGGAACAATAATATTACCTACGTCGGTTAACATCGCTAACAAAGCAGCGTTCGGGGTATCAAGATGTAGCGCAACGGTTGTATCATCAATCACTTCTACAGAAGCAACACCACTTAAGCGATTTAAAGCTGAATCATTGACGGAACGCTCTAAACTGAATTTTACATCTTCAGCTGTCATTAAACGGCCATCTTGGTATTCACCAGGTTGGAAATGTACATCGTCACGAAGGTTAAAGGTATAAACTAACCCATCTTCCGATATTTCCCAATCGGTAGCCAATGAAGGTAAAAACTCGCTGAAATCATTACTATAAGTAATTAAGGTATTTCCGATTTGGCGGATGACATTGGATTCATATTGACTGGTATAAGTGACAGGGTCAAGGGAACTAGGGTTGGCGGATAAACCAATATTGAGCGTACCACCTTGCGTGGCTGCTTCATCTTGTGCATAAACGCGCCCGTTGAATCCAGTAAGTAATAAGACGGTTGCGACTAACATGAGAGATAGTTTTTTAAGGCTATTCATGTTTGTTCCTCCTTGATTTTGCATTAAGCAAATTAATTTCAAATAGTGAAAACCAAAAACGCTCCAAATCGTTCTCACTTAATTTTAATAAAATATACCACGAATAAATTTAATTGTAAACAAAAATAACGGATTAAATATTGTTTAAGTAAAAATTTAATGAGAAATATTAAAGAAAAATATTTACATTAAAAATGAATGTGTTAGAATTATGAACATAAAATGCAAATAGATTTCACATAGTGAAAACTAATCAGGCATAGGAGGAGAAAGAATGACAAGATACATTATAAATCGTGTAATAAATATACTCCCTACACTCTTAATTGTTGCCATTATTGTTTTTGGCGTTACGCGCATTTTACCTGGTGATCCGGCTGCTTCCATTTTAGGACCACAAGCCAATGCCACCGAAATTGAAAATATGCGCATCGTGATGGGGTTAGATAAACCGATTTGGGAACAATTTATCAATTATTTAGGTAATCTACTCCGAGGCGATTTAGGTTATTCCTATGCTTACAATATGAATGTGGTGGATTTAATTGCTGAACGTTTCCCCAACACCGTGATTTTAACTGTTTCGGCCTTAATCATTGCCTTAGTTGTGGGTGTACCCGCTGGTATTCTTTCAGCTTATAAACGTAACACCTTTGTCGATTATTTAGTTATGGTGATTTCCTTAGTGGGTGTTTCCATGCCAGTCTTTTGGCTAGGCGTCATGCTGGTTTTAATTTTCAGTGTCAACCTAGGTTGGTTACCGGCAACCGGTATGGGCGATTGGTCACAAGGCGCCGATGTCTTCTTTAAACATCTGATCCTACCGAGTGTGACCTTAGCCACCATTCCAATGGCTAACTTTGCTCGAATTACACGCTCCAGTATGCTAGATGTTTTATCGCAAGATTATATCCGGACGGCTAGAGCCAAAGGTCTCCTTGAAAATAAAGTCGTGTGGAAACACGCCTTGAAAAATGCCCTTAACCCAATTTTATCCGTTCTCGGTATGCAAGTGGCCAGTCTACTCGGCGGATCGGTTTTAACGGAAACCATCTTTTCTTGGCCGGGCATGGGACGCTTGGTGACCGATGCAATTAATCGGGGGGACTTTGGTGTTGTGCAAGGGGTCGTGATATTTATTGCTTTGATTTACGTGGTAACCAATTTGATTATCGATATTCTATATAAAGTCGTCAATCCGAAAATTTCTTACGAAGGAGGGGGCAAATAAGATGGAACAAACAGCAATCGTCGAAGTAAAAAGCGAAGAATTCCGTCCCGGCTTCTTCAAAAAATTAATGCGCAACAAGCTAGCTATGATAGGCTTAGCCATTGTGACCATCGTTTTACTGGTTGCCATCTTTGCGCCGTATATTGCCACGCATGACCCTAACAAAATCGACACCTTAATGGCCTTTAGAAAACCTGGGCAAGATGGTTTCCTATTAGGGACTGATAATTATGGGCGCGATTTGTTCAGCCGGATTGTGTATGGGGCACGCGTTTCCATGATTGTCAGCCTGTCGGCGGTTTTAATCGGTGGTGTGATTGGGAGCTTGTTAGGCCTGATTGCCGGCTATTTCGGAGGGATTATCGATAACGTCATCATGCGGATTATGGATGGTTTTTCAGCCTTTCCCTTTATTTTATTAGCTATTTTATTAATGACCGTCCTTGAACAAGGCTTGCTGAACGTGATTATCGCCATAGGGATTGGTAATATCCCGGGCTTTACCCGGATTGTCCGCGGGCAAGTCTTGAGTGTCAAAGAAGAAGAATATATCGAAGTGCAACGCTCACTAGGTGCTAGTAATTGGCGCATAATGTGGCATCACATTTTGCCTAACTCGATGGGACCCTTGGTGGTCCACGGCACCATGAGCGTGGCCGGCGCAATCATTTCCGAGGCCTCGCTGAGCTTTCTGGGCTTGGGTATTCAACCGCCAACACCGTCTTGGGGCTCCATCCTCAACGACGGCCGCAACTTCCTCTTTTTAAATCCCGAAATTGCCACCATCTCAGGTTTAGCCATTTTAATTACCGTTCTTGGAATAAATATCCTGGGTGACGGCATTCGTGACGCCCTCGATCCAAAGTTGAATGATTAAGGAGTGATTGTATGAGTGAATTATTAAGGATCAAAAGTCTACATGTCACCTTTAAAGGGAGTCACAAACAAGCCTTCCATGCCATTAAAGGCGTCGACTTAACCGTCAACACCCATGAAACGGTTGGGATTGTGGGGGAGTCAGGCTCAGGTAAAAGTGTTACCGCCACCTCGATTATGGGATTACATAGCAAAAACACCGAAGTCATCGCCGATGAAATGACTTTTGAAGGCAAAAATTTAATAGGTTTAAGCCAAAAAGAATTTCAGCCTTTGCGCGGCAATGATATTTCCATGATTTTCCAAGATCCCATGACCACCTTAAATCCGGTTTTCACTGTTGAAAACCAATTGGTCGAAACGGTCCGTGCCCACCGCAACATTTCTAAACAAGCAGCCAAAGACCTATCGCTGGAAATGCTTGAAAAGGTCGGTATTAAAGACGCCAAGCGCCGCATTAAAATGTATCCTTATGAATTCTCAGGCGGGATGCGCCAGCGGGTGATGATTGCTATGGCTTTAATTTGCAATCCAAAGTTACTGATTGCCGATGAACCAACCACCGCTCTAGACGTAACCATTCAAGCGCAAATTCTAACCCTGCTCAAAGACCTGCAAAAAGAAACCGGCAATTCCATTATTATGATTACCCACGATTTAGGCGTTATTTGGGAAACTTGCGACCGCGTGGTGGTCATGTTTAAAGGCCATGTGGTTGAAAGCGGAACGGTGAAACAAATTTACGACAACGCCGTCCACCCCTATACTATTGGCCTGTTGAAATCACAAATTAACCAAGAAACCATTAAAGATACCCATTTGCCAACCATTCCATACGGTGCTTTCGTTCAGGATATGCAACAAGAAACCCAACTCGACATGCAAGAAGTCGAACCCGGCCATCTAGTGGCCCAATTTACACAGGACTAAGAAAGGGAGGATACGATGGAAAAGTCAACCATTATCAGCGTTAAGAACATCAAAAAATATTATAAATTACCCCGCAGCCACCCTTTTCAACGCCAACAAGAATCGATAAAAGCGGTCGACGATGTCTCCTTTGATATTTACAAAAGCGAAACCTTCGGTATCGTAGGCGAGTCGGGCAGTGGTAAATCGACCGTGGCCCGCTTGGTGAATCAACTCATCCGTCCGACGGCAGGGGATATTTATTATTATGATCAAGAATTAGCCTCGGCCAACAAAGCGCAACTGATGGACTACCGCAAGCAAGTCCAAATGGTCTTTCAAAGCCCTTACGGTACGCTTGACCCGCGCAAGACCATCGAGTTTTCTTTGCTGGAGCCTTTTGCCATTCACAACATCGGCACCACGGCCGAACGCACGCAACGCGTCGCCACCCTGCTCGATTACGTGAGTCTGCCCAAGTCCACCCTGAATAAATATCCCCACGAATTCTCAGGCGGGCAACTGCAACGGATCAATATCGCGCGGGCCATTTCCTTAGAGCCCGAACTGCTCATCTTGGACGAATCCGTTTCGGCTCTAGACGTGTCAGTTCAAGCCCAGATTTTGAATCTTTTGAATGATTTGCAGGAAGAACTCGGCTTGACCTATCTCTTTATCTCACACGACTTGAACGTGGTGCGCTACATGTGCGACCGCATTGCCGTCATGAACCAAGGCAAAATCGTTGAACTCAACGACGCCAAGGAAATCTACGACAACCCACAAGCAAGCTACACCCGCTCCTTACTGAGCGCCATCCCCATCAGCAGCCCTTATTTAAGGACCACTTAATAAATACCACAAGGCCGCGACTGGTGGGTCGGTGGGGTGATGCTAGAGATGAAAGTGGAACAAACGGGTTTGGGTTGTTCCACTTACTGGATTAAGTGGAACAAACTCAGTTAGAATATTCCACTTTAACTCGCTTGCGGCGGGAAGCAGGAAGGGGAAGGCGGTCGAATGAAGCTAATCGGTCATCAAATGACTCATTTTCGTGACCGAATAAAGCTAATCTGTCATCTGCTCAAGTAGCAAAAGACAGAATAACCTTAATCTGTCATCTGCTCAAGTAGCAAAAGACAGAATAACCTATTCTGTCCAAAATCCAAGTAAAAAAGGACAGAATAACTTGATTCTGTCCAAAATCCGGGTAAAAAAGTAAAAGGTAAATGAGGAAACGTTATTGTCACTCAAATATTTACATATGACAATAACTTAACTAAGCATTGAAAGACGACCTATCACTTCCCGCTTAGCTTAGAAGCCCAAACCGATAGTGCCACCTATAAGTAGAAAACTTAGCCCGAATAATCCATGTTCATCTTACGGCAAATTTGGGAATATGATGTGATTTGGTAAAAAATACAGGTCACTCACTTCCCTCTTACTAGCAATGACCCGCAAAGCCGTATTCGGGCCATAGCTCGTTCACTCCCCACTTATACAGATAGGATTTATATAGCAACAATCGACTACGCACCTAAAGCTAGGCCGTGTAGAATAACTAGCTGCTACATCAACAGCTTGCCAGCATGATGAAATGTCACCGAGAGTGACGGCTATAACGGGATATTTATTTTCCAACAAGCAAACCAACATTACCCCTAAATCAATTTACGAGAAAGAAGGATGAATATGTCATTAAAATATGCAATTGAAGTTTACGAATTAATGGATGATATCACGATTAACGGCCAAGGGATCAAAACCTATCTTGAAAGTATCTCACGAAACGGCGACATACATGTGGAGACGGTTTATGGAGAAAAAGGGTCAACCGACTTTATTAGCATAAAAATTGCAGGCTCAAACGGGAAAACCAAAGGTGGTCAAGCGCCAACCTTGGGTATCGTTGGCCGTTTAGGGGGTATTGGTGCCCGCCCAGAAGTGATTGGATTTGTATCAGACGGTGATGGCGCTTTGTCAGCCATCGCTATCGCAGCTAAATTGCTTTCCATGTCTGAAAAAGGCGATCGCTTAGAAGGTGATGTTATTGTAAGCACACATATTTGTCCAACCGCACCAACGCAACCCCATGAACCTGTCCCATTTATGGGTTCGCCGGTAGATATTTTGACCATGAATCAATACGAAGTGTCCGATGAAATGGATGCCGTTTTGACCATTGATACCACTAAAGGAAATTATGTCATCAATCACCGCGGCTTTGCCTTAACCCCAACGGTCAAAGAAGGCTATATTTTAAAAATGAGCAATGACATCCTTAATATTAGTCAACAAACAACCGGTAAATTACCTGTTACTATGCCGATTACTATGCAAGATATTACCCCATACGGTAACGGCTTGTTCCATATTAACAGCCTCATGCAACCCGCTGTGGCTACGAACGCACCGGTAATTGGTGTCGCCATTACCACAGAAGTAGCCGTTGCTGGATCCGCATCCGGTGCAACGCATTTAGTCGACGTCGAAGAAGTCATCCGATTCGGCATTGAAGTGGCTAAACGCTTCACCGCCGACACATGTGATTTTTATGACGCCGAAGAATTTGACTTAATTCAATCCCTCTATGGCTCGATGAAACATCTACAAACCCCCGGCAAAGTAGCAGAGGAGGCATAAAATGACCGAATTAACAAAAACCCAATTAAAACAACAAGTCGTGCAAGCGATTGAAGATCAGCAGAGAGATTTATTAGATTTATGCTCTAAATTGATTCAAATTAACAGCGAAAATCCTCCCGGCGACTCAACCGAAATTACGGAATTTATAAAAACCTACCTCGAAGAGGCCGGTTTGGCGGTTGAAATCCATGAATCAGCGCCTTTACAATACAACATCATCAGCAAATACGGCTCAGAATCCGGCAAAAAATTGATTTACTGCGGCCACACCGACGTCGTTCCCGTCGGCAACCTCGACAAATGGGATTTCGACCCCTTCAGCGGCGAAATTAAGGACGGCTTCCTGCTAGGACGCGGGGCTTCCGATATGAAAGCCGGCCTGGGCGGCCTCATTTTCGCGACAACCTTAATGAAAAAACTAAATATCTCCTTGCCCGGCCAAGTCATTCTTGCTATCGTGCCCGATGAAGAAACAGGTGGCGAAAATGGTGTACCTTGGGTCTTGAACAAGGGTCTAGTTTCAGGTGACGGCGCGTTAATCGCAGAGCCCTCATCCAAATACAATCCGACCATCGGTCAAAAAGGCTCTTACTGGTTTAAACTAGACGTTTACGGCGAACCGGGTCACGGCAGTTTATCGCCCATTATTGGGGGTAACGCCATCGTCGATATGATGCGCGCCATCGAACGGATTCAGACGTTATTTACTTTAGATTTTGACATGCCAGACGAGATGCGTGAACTGGTAGAAACATCGAAACGATATATGCGCGAAGTGGAAACCGAACGCGAAGCCTTCCAACCGATTTTAGAACATATTTCATGCAACATCGGTAAAATTGAAGGGGGAACTAAAGCCAATGTCGTACCTGAATCGTGCTCCGTCGAAATTGACTGCCGTTTACCTTTTGGGGTCAGTGAAGATTTTGTTACCCAATACATTACCGACGAATTGGATAAACTAGGGATTGATTACAAAATGGAGCGCTTTGGTTTTAGAAGTGAAGCCAACTATACCTCCCCTCAAGATCCCGTTTGCCGTGCGGTTGTCGACAATCTGCAAGAAATATCAGGCCATGAGGCTTATGGCGTGATGCAATGGGCGTCCAGTGATGCCCGTCATTTTAGAGAACACAATATACCCGTTCTACAATACGGACCAGCGACTTTATCAACCATCCATGGTTACAACGAACGCGTAGAAGTTGATAAAATTGTACTCGCAACCAAGGTTTATGGTGCAGCAATCATCGATTTCCTATATAATTAGTAATACATGGATTCGTAGGAGGAATTACTTTGTTAAAGACAGTCGATTTAGCATCGGAATTATTAATGAAATTTAATCGTCATCAACCATCATGGTCTGCCAAAGCCTTAGCAAAGGCCTTAAACCAAAACTATTCGACCATTTATCGCATCGTCAAAACGTTGCACAAACATGATTTTCTTGCGTACGATGACACAACGAAAACATATAGTTTAGGCATTTCAATCTGGCAATTAGGCCAAGTGGTTGATAACTCAATGAATTTAGAATCGCTCATTCGCCCCTATTTAACAAAGCTTAAAGACCTCACCGGCGAATCTGTTTTCTTTACCATTCGTAAAGGCTATCGAGGAATTACTTTGTTGGCGGTCGAACCAGAGAACAAAGTGAAGTTTACCGCGGAAACAGGCGCCAGCGTGCCCCTATTTCCAGGCGCTTCATACCGTTCAATCCTCGCTTACCAACCCGAGGAATTTGTCGAAGAGCTTATTGAGGGTGGCTTGCCACAATACACCCCTAACACCATGACCAACCCCAATAAATTACGCAAAGAACTCGAGAAAATCCGCGTTGACGGCTATGCCCGTAGCGAAGGCGAATACACCCCCGACGTGATTGCCTGGGCGGTTCCCATCCGCGATTTCGAAAACAAAGTCAATTGTTCCGTCACCCTGTCTGGCCCAACTTATCGCGCCAACAACCTCGACCAAAACCAAGCCATCTACCAACTCAAAGAAACCGCCCTCGAAGTCGAACGCATCTTAAGACAAACCGCCTATCGCTTTCAATAAATATCACTGCCCTTCAGACGGCAGTTCATGCTTAAACCGTAAGCATCTGCGAAAAACAGATACTTACGGTTTTTTTGTGCTTTCTTGTGGGTGAGAGGAGGTGAGACGCTAATTTTTCAGAGTTTGAATGCTTAGCGTGGGTAGAAGAAAAGGCCGCTTCATTTCCCGCTTATGTTATGTGGAATATTCCGGCTGAGTTCGTTCCACTTAATCAGCCAATGTGACAAGCGAGTGACCGTCAGCCTAAAGTAAGTGAGAAATGAAGGTTCTTCACTTCCCACTTAGCCTGAGAGGCGGATGCACCTCCAAACCGCCAGAGAACAACTTTAGAGGCGGATTGGCCCTCCAAACCGCCAGAGAGAAGTCTGAGAGGCGGATTGGCACCCCCAACCGCCAGAGGAAATCCTGAGTGGCGGATGGGACACCCAATCCGCCTTTAAACAAGCTGAGTGGCGCTTAGGAGAAAAAAGGTGACTTGTCAATTTGACGGTCTTTCACTTCCCACTTACGCCTAAACTGGTCCATCATCAGCTAATTATAATGTTAATTGGTGGCGAGTAAGTATGGGGGGGCGCCACCTAATTTGATTGGTGGCGAGGGGGTAGATGGGCTTCGCCACCTAATAAAGAAAACTTTGTCAAACACGATGTTATATCCAAAATCAACCCGTTCCTAGGTTTCCCACATACACACACTCCCAACCAATCCGCTAGCGTCGCCTACACCTTCCCACGATACACCATCCTACCCCCATAGTTAAACAATATAATCATCGGTTGTTTTAGCGTCCTTCAATGCCAAGCGGATTTTATCCATGGTTAATTGGCTTTCGCCTTCATCCATAAACATGATGATGGAATAGATAATATCGATGAGTGTTAGATAAAGAATACGCGAGGTTAAACTCTCCGTGCGATATTTTGATTCTTCAGAATAGACGATTAATTGTTCGTCACAATAGTCCAACATACTTGACGTTGGGTTCCCCGTCAGGCCAATGATTTTTGCGCCGGATTCTTTAGCGACCTTTGCTAGGCTAATCGTGTGCACCGATTGGCCAGAATGAGAGAACACAAAAACACAATCATCTTTGGATAGCTTTGTGGAATAACTTAACTGCATGTGCGAGTCACCAATATAGTTGCAGAGAAATTTAGTTCGCAAAAATTTATGGTAGGCATCGTAAGCGACAATTGAGGATCCGCCTTGTCCAAAGAAGTGTAACGTTTTGGACCCTGAAATAAGTTTAATAATGTTTTCAAGTTGGAGTTCGTCCAGGGAATGTAAAATACCTTGCAAGGAATCGATGTTAAATGAAACAATCTTTTGTGCAATTGTATAATAGGAATCGCTATCCGTGATATCCGAATAGGCTGTATAAGTCGACGACCGTACTTCGTTGGTTGAATTAGTAGCTAGGGCGATTTTAAATTCTTGAAAACCTGAAAACCCAAGCTTCTTAACAAAATTAAATACCGTTGTTTGAGATACACCCGTTACCTCTGAAACGTTAGCAATCGTCATATTGATGAGCTCTTTATCTAGTTCTAAAAAATGTTTAGATAATTTCGTTTCAGTTTCACTAAATAAGGGACTTTTTGATTTTAATAAATGTGTTAAATAGTAGTTCTTCATGGTACACCTCCTGATACTCTATTATATAATAGTATACTATAAATTGTAAGAAAATAAAATTTATTTTAGGAAGCCTTTACATGAAAAATATTTAATGTTATACTGTATGTATTAAATTTCCAAAGGAGTGAGCTAGTTGAAAATTGGGTTTATAGGGCTGGGTAAAATGGGATTAAATATGGCTCTCAACGTAATTGATAGTGGCTGGGATATTGTAGGGTTCGATGTGAGTCCTCAGGCAAGAGCCAATGCAGAGGAAAATCAGGTTAATGTCGTTGATTCAATGGATGGATTAATTGATGCACTTGACGATCAAAAAATAATTTTCTTATCGACACCGGCAGGCGAGATTACGGATAATTTGATTAAAGAGTTGTCTGGAAAACTAGCGAGTAAAGATATCATCATTGATAGTGGTAATTCAAATTATAAAGATAGTCTGAAAAATTACGCCTTTTTGAAAGAAAGCGATATTTATTTTATTGATTGTGGCACTTCTGGAGGTATGGAAGGTGCGCGCAATGGGGCTTGTTTGATGGTCGGTGGTGATGAGGAAGCGGTCAAAGTGGTCGAACCATTCTTCATTGATTTAGCCATTGAAGATGGGTATTTATTTGCGGGGGCTCCAGGAACGGGCCATTACTTAAAAATGGTACACAACGGGATTGAATACGGCATGATGCAGTCAATCGGTGAAGGCTTTGATGTGTTGAATGCTTCCGAATTTGATTTTGATAATGAAAAGGTAGCCAAAGTTTGGAATCACGGTTCGGTTATTCGTTCATGGTTAATGGAACTCATGGAAGAAGGCTTCCAAAAGGATCCGCAATTATCCGGCATTGCTGGTCGCGTTGATGCTAGTGGTGAAGGTAAATGGATGGTTGAGGAAGCTTTGGAGCTAAATATCCCTGTACCTGTAATTGCTAATTCTTTATTTGTTCGAAGCGCAAGTAAAATTGATGATTCATTTTCAAATAAAGTTGTGGCTACCTTGCGCCATGGATTTGGCGGACATGCGGTCGCAAAAGTTGAGGAGAAATAGCATGGGAAAAGATAAAATTGCCATTGTTAATTCAAGTAGTTTTGGTAAAGTATTTAAAAATCATATCGAAGAACTTGAACAATTAGGGGAAGTTAAGCATTTTACTTTTGAACAAGAAATCGCGGGTAAAGATTTAGCAGAAGCACTTGAAGGTTTTAATATTATCATTTCAAGTGTCACACCTTTTTTTACGAAAGAATTTTTTGATCATAAAGATGAATTAAAATTAATTTCACGCCATGGGATTGGCTACAATAATATTGATTTAGAGGCTGCCGCTGAACACAATACGATTGTATCAATTATTCCGGCGTTGGTTGAACGCGATGCGGTTGCTGAAAATAATATAGCCAACCTGATGAATATTCTTAGAAGAACCTCAAGTGCTCAACAAAGAGTAAAAGATAACAAATGGGAAGATCGTGCCCAATTTGTTGGCAATACATTGTATAATAAAACTGTCGGTGTGATTGGTATTGGAAATACGGGTAGTTTGGTGGCTGAAACGGTACGCAATGGTTTTAGATGTAATGTCTTAGCGTATGATCCTTATAAGTCAAAATTGGATATTGAACAATTTGGGGCTAAAAAGGTTGATTTTGAAACGTTACTAAAGGAAGCCGATGTCATTTGTTTATGTGCCAATTTGACGGATGAAAATTATCATATGATTGCTGAAGATGAAGTTGCCATGATGAAAGACAATGTCTATATATCAAATAGTGCAAGGGGGGCGTTGGTAAAAGAAGAAGCCATTGTTGGTGGGTTAGCGTCAGGCAAAATTGCTGGATTTGCGACCGATGTTCTTGAAGAAGAACCAGGCCGGTCAAATCATCCATATTTGCAATTTGAGAATGTCGTTGTGACGCCTCACACTTCCGCCTACACGATGGAGTGCTTAGAGGCGATGGGAGACAAATGTGTCGCAGATGTTCAAGATATTGTTGTTGGGAAATTACCAGGAAGATCCGTACAGCCAATTAGTACATATGTCACTCAATAGAGAAAGAAGCTAAATAATGATTGATAATATGAAAGTAAAAGTAGGTCCCCAAGTTTATCGTTACGATGAAGGAGCCATTGACTTTATTCCTGAAATGTTAGCTGAGTATAAAGCCAAAAACATCCTAATCGTTCATGGAACGATTTCTTGGGAAAAAGCTCAAAAGTATTTTAAATTTTTAGATGATGAACGCTACAATATGTTCTATCATCAATATACGGGCGAATGTAGTTATTACGGTGCCGGCTTAATCAAAGATATTGTGGAAAGAGAAGCCATCGATTTTATTATTGGTGTCGGAGGCGGGAAACTAACCGATTTGGTTGGTTATTCAGGCCATGTTACCAACACACCATACGGTGTGGTGCCGACCTTGGCCAGTAATTGTGCTCCGTGGACGCCTTTATCGGTGATGTATAAAGAGTCAGGGGAGTCCGAAGGTAAATCTGAGCATTATTTACGACAAGCAGCGTTTCTATTAACGTGTCCGAGTCTCGTCATCGATTCACCCGTAAGGTATTTCGTAGCGGGTATTGCTGATACCTTAGCTAAGTGGTACGAATCGGACTTGATTTTAAATCAAGACGAATTAAGTGATGTCCCTTTCTTACAATTGGCTAAATTTACTACTGAGTTATGTAAGAACGTTATTCTTAAAGATAGCGATAAAGCCATTGAGGATATGAAACAAGGGGTTGTGTCAGAAGAGTTTAAGAATGTCTCTGAAATTATCTTCGCTGTTTCTGGTTTAGTCGGTGGTTTAGGTGATAAATATGCAAGAAATGCAGCTGCCCATGCGGTGCATGATGGTTTAGGCAAATATTTATCTGAGAAAAGTCATAAGTATATTCACGGTGAAATTGTTGCCTATGGCATTTTTTATCAATTAGCTCTGGAAGAAAGATGGGAATTAATTGACGAGCTGTTACCGCTCTATGAACGATTAGGTTTACCTACTTCTTTGAAAAGCATGGACATTTATCCAATTTCAGATGAAGACTTAGATAATTTAGTTGATTTTATTGATAGTAAAGAAAAAGTTCATTTAATCCCCATTGAAATCAATAAAGACGTTTTAAGAGAAGCGATTGTCAAATTAGAAGAATATATGGAAAATAGATAGGAGTGTCAATTTATGGAAACATTAACAGTGTGGCAAAGTCTGCTTATCGCACTATGGGTAGCAGCAGTTATGTCAAGATGGTTAGGGGGAGGGGCAACTTTAACGCTACGTTTTTCTCCACTAATGACCGGTTTGTTTGTAGGTATTGTTATGGGAAATGTTCATGATGCGATGGTTGTAACAGCTTCCTTGCAACTGATTTATATGGGGGTCTTTTCTCCTGGGGGATCAATGCCGTCTGAACCGGCTATTGCAGCCGCCATTGCCGTCCCCGTTGCGTTGATGGGTGACTTAGCACCAGAAGCAGCGATTGCGGTTGCCGTCCCTGTTGGTCTGCTTGGGTCTTACTTATACCAATTTAGATTCTTTATCAATACCTTCTTAGGTAAATATACGGATAAAGCGGTTGAAGATTTAAATGATGGCGCTATTAAACGCTCAATTATTTGGTATCCAACCATTGCTTCATTTATTTTGTTCGTTCCACTAGTATTTATTGCTTTATACTACGGTGCACCGGTTATTGCTGATGTTATTACAGCTTTAGAAGGTACGGTTGTTATTCATATTCTAGAAGTAGTTGGTGGCGGTCTAGCGGCAATTGGTATTGCGACAACGGTTTATGTTATCGGTCGTAAAGATTTCATGGTATTTTTCTTATTAGCTTATTTCATGAGTGTCGTTTTAAAACCATTAAATATCACCATGGTGACTTACGCTATTTTTGGTACACTTCTAGCAGCAATCTTTGTCCTTAGCAAATCTTCAGGTGGTCAAGCCAAAGTAGTTACTGCAACTGAAAAAGTAGAAACTACAGCTGAACATGACGGTGATTTCTTTGACGAAGATGACGAAGATTTTTAATTTAAGGAGGAACGTATAATGACAGATGTAGCAAACAAAACAAAAAGATACGAACCAGAAGAAATTACTCAAAAAGATGTCACCAAAGCTTATCTAAGATGGCACTTTGCCAATGAAATCCCTCACTCTTTTGATCGTTATTTGGCAGCCTCTTTACTTTATGCTTTGATGCCTATTTTAAGAAAACTTTATAAAGATGATGATGATTTAAGAGCGGCTTATCAAAGACAATTACTCTTCTTTAATACCCAATTAACTTGGGGTGGTGGTGTTATTACTGGTTTAATGGCATCAATGGAATCACAAAGAGCCGAGCAAGAAGCCAATAACGAAGAAATCACGATGACCGACGACTTGATGTACAATACGAAAGCCGGTTTGATGGGGGCTTTAGCTGGTATTGGGGACGCGATTGACTCAGGGACGATTCAGTATATCTTTATAGCCATTGCTATTCCATGGGCACAACAAGGTAGTGCTTTAGGTGCTTTATTCCCATTCGTTGCTTTTGCCACTTATCAAGTATTAATTGGTCTTTTCTTTGCCAGACAATCATTTAAAATGGGAAGTAATGCAACAGGTTTAATGGCAAGTGCAGGTATTCAAACCATGATCGAATTGCTTTCGATCCTCGGTTTGTTTATGATGGGGATTTTAGCTGGTAATTATGTTAAAGTATCCTCAACCTTTGAATTTAGTATTTCTGGTCGTCCGTTTGTTTTACAAGACATTTTAGATTCAATTTTACCAGGTATCTTACCGTTGGCAGTCGTATTAGGTGTATATTGGTATTACACTAAATACGGTCTTAAAGTTACCCGTGCGTTATTGTGGTTAACAGGAATTTTAATTGTACTTGCTGCGGTAGGTATTCTATAATTATTTAATAAATATCAGGAAGTGAGCGATTTTAATGGGAGAAGTAAATTTAGCAAGAGTTGATGAACGATTAATTCACGGTCAAGTAATGTTAACCTTATCACAACGTGCGGGTGTAAACTCAATCTTTGTTGTTGATGATGTGGTAGCCAAAGATAAATTTATGAAAGATTTATACAAGAGTGCGGGTAGCCGGACAGGTCAAAAAACCATTGTTGCGACTACCAGTAAAATGAAAGAATATTGGGATAAATACAACTTGAAGGATTATAGTTGTATCTTAATAACCAAAACCGTCGACGTTATTTATGAATTAGTGACGCACGGTATCCCAATGAAAGAATTAAACCTCGGTGGGATTGCTAAGAAAGATGACAATGATCTATTTGTCACTAAATCCGTTTATTTAAACAAAGATGATGCGATTAAATTGAAAGACTTAAATGAAAACTATGGTGTTGAAGATATTTATTTCCAAGCAACGCCATCGGCTGCTAGAACAGAGTTGAAAGAAGTGTTAGCGAAATTTAATTTATAGTTAAGGGTGTTATTATGGAAAGTAGTATATTGAAAGATTGGCAATTTAGGTATATGCATGTCTTTAAAAAGCGTTATACAAACAAGCAAAAGACACGTTTTATTAAAAGTGTGTTGAGTGATATTAGCCAATTTAGAGACGATATTACAGTAACAGAATTGAAATCAGACAAACGTCATAAGGTACGCAATATTTATATCGGCAATGTAAAGAAAGCAGATATTGTTATTTCGACCTATTACGATACACCTTCCAAATATTTTGGGAATTTTCAATTCTTTAATACTGAAAAAATGCAAAAACAAACCCTTTGGGTTAATGTGCTTTCTAGTCTCGTCCTTTTAATTTTAGGCGTTTTGTATACGATGTATATTGCAATTCCTATTTTAAATCAATCGAATATGCTACTGACCCTCTTAGTGGTTGCAGGATATTTACTTTTCTTTTGGTTGTTAAGTATTGCGGCGGGTGGACACCCCAAACCGACGACAAGGGTAAGGAATTCGGCGTCTATTTTATATCTCCTTCAATCAATGAACCAAGTGAAATCGAAGAAAGTAGCGTTCGCCTTGGTGGATTATGGATGTAAAAATAGTTATGGTTTGGAAGGCTTGTTGGCTGTAACCAAACCAACGAGTCAGGTCTATTATTTAGATTCTTTTGCATCGAAGCAAGAATTATTTGTTGTTCCTGGCAGTGAAACCGATGTGCCGATTAAAGAAGGAAAAAGGGATGTAACCTTTATTATTTCGGCTAAGAAAACGGATAATACCTATATCCTCGAAGAAGCGGACTTAACGGAAGTCGATGAAGAAAAGTTTGCACAAGTCGATCAAGTCCTTAAATTATAAAGGAGGCGTATAAACGCATGTTAGGAATTGTAATTGCAACACATGGAAGTTTGAGTGATGGCTTAAAAGATGCCGTTAATGTTATCGTGGGGATTGCAGATAATATCGAAACGGTTAATTTGGTTCAAGGCCAAGCGGTGGATACCTTAGGTGAAGAAATTAAAGCCGCCATTAACCGAGCCAATACAGGTGAAGGTGTGCTGGTTTTAGTGGATTTACTTTCAGCTAGTCCATATAACCAAGCGGTCTTAGCTATCAATCAGTTACCGGATGATTTAAAAAATAAGGTCTATATCATTGGTGGCGTGAGCTTGCCGATGGTTTTAGAAGCGGTCAATCATCAATTAATCAACACACCGATTGAAGAAGCGGTTGATGCGATTGTGAATCAAGGGAAAGAAAGTGTCGGTTCATGGAGTTTGGCTGATATTGCCAATGATTCAGACGACGATGACGACGAAGATGATTTTTAATTAAATAACATAAAAGCACCGGCTAGAGCAGGGATTCTGCGATAGCCGGTGCTATTTATTTGTTTAAAAGAAGTGAGGATACGTTTCGCCTAAATGGCTGTAAACTGCGATAATATTATCATCGTTGATTGCTTTAACATCGGTAAAGACAGGATCAGGAATTAAAATCACATTAACATTCGCATTTTTTCCAGCCTCTGCTCCGGTTAAGGAGTCTTCTAAAATGATGGCCTCTTGATTCGATGTATTGGCTTGCTCCAAAATATTCAAATACAAATCCGGCGCCGGTTTAACCTCATTAACTTGATCGCCAAAGACCGTATAATCAAATAAAGCTGTTATGTCATGATGTTCCAAAATCGGCTGAGCATTCTTTTGCGCAGTTGTCGTTGCTAATGCGGTTAAGTAATGGTTATCCTTAAGCTTTACTAACAACTCTTTAGCAAAAGGCTTTAAATCCACCTTGCCTTGGGCTAACTGGTCATTAAAATAATTCATCCGCACCTTTCGAATGTTTTGCACCAGGTCTTCATCATGGAGATAACTATTTAACAAAGCCGTATTTTGTTTAGGACTACGGCCATTCATTCGATACACGATATCTTCTGGTAAATCCGCCTTATAATGCTGAATCCCAACTAGCCAGCCCTCCGAATACACTTTTTCAGAGTCAATCAACAAACCATCCATATCAAAGATTGCGAGCTTAATCCTATTTTTTTGCATCCAAATCCTCCAAATCCTAAATCAACGTCAAATAAATATCACCAAGTAATTTCTTCTTCCGTGCCTTCTTCCCAATGGAAGTGGAAGGTGCCTTCTTTATCTACCCGTTTGTATGTATGAGCCCCAAAGAAGTCACGTTGCGCTTGAATAATATTTGCTGGTAAAACAGCTGAACGATAAGAATCATAATAAGCAATGGCTGCTGAGAAAGTTGGAACAGGAATACCCGCAGCGATAGCTTTAGAAACAACATCGCGAACCGCTTGATTATTCTTTGTAATAATATCTAAGAAGTAATCATCTAACATTAAGTTTTCCAAATCCGGATTCTTTTCATATGCATCAGTGATATTTTGTAAGAATTTAGCCCGAATAATACAACCTGCACGCCAAATTTTAGCAATTTCACCATAGTCTAAATCCCAATTATTTTCTTGGCTTGCGGCACGTAATTGAGAGAACCCTTGCGCGTAACTCATGATTTTACTGAAGTATAACGCTTGGCGGATAGCCGTAATGAAAGTTTCTTTTTCTGCTTCGTTTAAGTCAATCGCTCCCGTAGTTGAAGGAATAATTTGACTGGCTTTAACCCGTTGATCTTTTTGAGCCGAAATAAAGCGCGCAAAAACAGACTCAGTAATTAAGGATAAAGGTTCACCCAAGTCTAAAGCACTTTGTGACGTCCATTTACCCGTTCCTTTATTACCAGCCGCATCAACGATAACATCAACCATCGGTTTACCTGTATCCGGATCGACTGCTTTAAGGATTTTAGAGGTAATTTCCATTAAGAAACTATCAAGTTCCCCGTTATTCCATTCAGTAAATATATCACCAATTTCTTGCGCGGATAATCCCAAACCACGATGCATAATATCATAGGATTCAGCGATTAATTGCATATCACCATATTCAATCCCATTATGAACCATTTTAACATAGTGACCCGCACCATCTGCACCAATATACGTCACACAAGGTTGTCCATCTTCAGCTTTAGCAGAGATGGCTTCAAGAATATCCTTCACTAAATCATAGGCTTCTTTTTGTCCACCCGGCATAATCGAAGGACCAAAACGCGCCCCTTCTTCACCACCTGAAATACCTGTACCAATAAAGTTAACGCCAGAGTTAGCCAAATATTCATTACGACGAATGGTATCTTTATAAAAAGTATTGCCACCATCAATTAATATATCACCTTCATCCAAATGCGGTAATAAATTATCAATCGTATCATCGGTCCCTTTACCAGCTTGAACCATTAACAAAATCTTTCTAGGTTTTTCTAATGAGTTCACAAATTCCTCAATAGAATACGTAGCGACTAATTGTTTGTTTGGGTTTTCTTCAATCACCTGGGTCGTTTTCCAATCCGTCCGATTGTACAATGAAACAGAATAACCACGACTTTCAATGTTTAGGGCAATATTACGTCCCATAACCGCCATACCAACTACACCAATTTGTTGTTTTGTCATATTCGTAAGCCTCCTTATATAGTTAAATTATACCAAAGTAATGAAATTATTAATAGGTTTTCATACCTAAGAAATCCTAAAACACAAGGACCTAACCCCTTTCTTGCTTTTTTAAATAAATACCACTGTTTTATGCCGGGGGGCTTTGGTAATGCTGTGAGTTATGGGGTGGTGGGAGTAGAAGTGTTTTGATTGGGTGACAGTTTAACTTCTGGGTGCTTAGAAGTAGAAGTGATTGGGTGACGGTTTAACTTCTGAGGTGGTAGAAGTATAAGTGATTTGGTGACGGTTTAACTTCTGAGTTGGTAGAAGTATAAGTGATTTGGTGACGGTTTAACTTCTGAGTTGGTAGAAGTATAAGTGATTCGCTAACGCTTTAACTTCTGAGGTGGTAGAAGTATAAGTGATTCACCAACACTTTAACTTCTGAGTTGGTAGAAGTATAAGTGATTCGATAACGCTTTAACTTCTGGGTTGTTAGAAGTATATATGTTCATCTAATCACTAAGTCTAGTGATAGCTGCTTACTTTTGCATAGACACCCATAGCGTTGGATGTCAACCCTAATTTCCACTAAAAATTGGGAAATGCCGGCTTTCATTTTCTCGGGAAGTCCTCCAAACGCATTTGCCGGATTACATCAAGAATCGACGTCCGGCAAATTAGGACAAATGACGAAAATTATCGCAATTGACTTGTCATCCACTTCCCGCTTAGGTTCACGCACACAACAACTGCCCGAATATGTGTGCGCTGGTGCAGCGTAAATGAGAAATGCCGGTAATCCACTTCCCGCTTACGTTAGCCCGCCAAATGAATCGCGGTTTGTCGTTCACTCTAGTAATGCCCGCCAAATGAATCGCGGTTTGTCGTTCACTCTAGTAATGCCCGCCAAATGAATCGCGGTTTGTCGTTCACTCTAGTAATGCCCGCCAAATGAATCGCGGTTTGTCGTTCACTCTAGTAATGCCCGCCAAATGAGTCACGGTTTGTCGTTCACTCTAGTAATGCCCGCCAAATGAGCCCCGGTTTGTCGTTCACTCTAGTAATGCCCGCCAAATGAGCCCCGGTTTGTCGTTCACTCTAGTAATGCCCGCCAAATGAGTCACGGTTTGTCGGCCGCTCTAGTAATGCCCGCCAAATGAATAACGGTTTGGCGGACACCCCCCTAATAACCCCACTAAATATGTCAAGATATGTCCGTGACAGCTCACCCACACCAATAACCCCGCTTAAAGTGATAACCATCACTTTAAGCGGAGTGTTTAAATCTAGTTATGAATCGGACTTGACTTGATGCGGTGTGGGATCTTCGTAATACATCACAATCTTAGTTGTCAAATACATTAGTTGTAAATCAGCATCGTTTTTTACATCCCATTCGACCGTTACAATGGCTTGATAGGGCTTTGATTTGGATGGTCGAATATCAAGTATCTTAAACTGAGGTTGGATGATATCACCGGGGCGGGTTGGGTTAGGCCAAGATAAATCAACCATGGCGCCAATCATACCGTTCTCCATCTGAAATGTTCGAACGAAAAGTCCCATTGTGATGGCTGCCGTATGCCAACCGCTAGCGATTAAGCCACCGAATTGTCGCTTGTTAGCGACCTCTTCATCCACATGATAAAATTGCGGGTCATACATTTGGGCGAACTCGATAATATCTTCTTTGCTGATCGCATAAGACCCAGATTGATAGACATCACCAACCACAAGATCCTTTAATTGCAAACGATAACTATTGCTAACTTTAAATTTATCTTCAACCGAACATAATTCTCGAAGCATTACACAAAAGCACCAATGCCAGTTAATTCACGGCTCACGATAAGAGCATTCACTTCATGGGTTCCTTCGTAAGTATAGATGGCTTCAGCATCAGCAAAGAAGCGCATAACATCCGTTTCTAACGTGATTCCATTACCACCGCAAACTTCACGAGCTAAAGCAACCGTTTCTCTCATGTTTAAAGAGTTGTGCATTTTAGCCAAGGCTGAGTTAAGCATTAACTCACGACCTTCTTCTTGCAATTGGGCGATCCGAACAGAGTAGCCAATATTGGCAACGACGTTTGCTTGCATACGAGATAATTTTTCTTGAACAAGTTGGAAGCTAGCGATGCTCTTACCGAATTGTTCTCTTTGTTTAACATATTTTAAGGCAGCAACAAAAGCACCAGCTGAAATTCCCATGGCAATATGGGCAACATCGGCACGTGTGCGGACTAAAATACGCGAAACATCGCGGAAACCATTGATATTTTCTAAACGGTCGGCTTCTGGGACAACAACGTCTTTCATCACAATGTGACCATTACGAATCGCACGCAAAGAGCCTTTGTGTGGAATTGGATCAGCGGAATAACCTTCAGCACCTTTTCTAACAATAAAACATTTAATCCGATTATCTTCCACATCACGGGCAAAAATAGGAATAACATCCGCTGTATCTGCGCCACCAATCCAGCGTTTTTCACCATTAAGAATCCAGTTGTTGCCTTCACGACGCGCAGAAGTAGCAAGTCCACCCGCTATATCTGAACCATGATCTGGCTCAGTTAATCCAAAACAACCTTGCCATTCAAATGAAGCTAATTTTGGTGCAAACTCTTCGATTTGTCTTTCGTTACCCCCAAGAAGAATGGTGTTATAACATAGACCGCCATGTACCGTATAGAAAGTAGCGATTGAAGCATCGAAACGCGCAAGTTCTAGGTAAAGAAAAGCCGTATATAATTCCCGTGGTTTGCGTTCACCTTCACGCCCCACATATAATTTAGGGTTGTTCATAATCCCCACATCAGTAACTTTTTTGAATTCTGCAAAAGGAAAATCGGCTTTTTCCCAATAGTCAGTAATCACCGGTCTTACATGCGTTTCTAATGCTTCACGTACTTCTTGAAGAACCTCTACTTCTCCGTCAGTAAGTCCTTCTGCGTAACCATATAAATCTTCTGGGTATAATTCTTTGACTAAATCATTTTTTGATACCATGAAATTTTAACCTCTTTCTTTGATGTTTTCTCTAAGCGCTTACAAGAGGTATTGTACAATTTTAAATTTATTTCGACCACTTATTAAAATTTATTAAAACTATTAGCTGAACTAATAGACATTTAAAAACAGATTATATATACTGTTATTAATATCAATAAAGGAGTTCGCTGCAATATGAATCTAGATGTCAACCAAATGAGTTATTTAATAAATATCGTTGAATGTGGATGTAATTTAACCTTAGCCGCTAAGAAAATTCATATTAGTCAATCAGCCTTGAGTCAATTTATCAAAAATTTTGAGCAAGACGAAGAAGTTATCTTGTTTAATCGAAAGAACGGCCGTTTAAGTGGCTTAACGGAGAGTGGGCAGAAAATTTATCAATATTCCAAAGAGATTATGGAAAAGGTTGAAGAGTTGGATCAGTTAGTAAGAAGGGAAGCCTCGAAACAAAAAGGAACGGTTCGTTTAGGAGTACCATCCTTAATCTTACGCGTTTACTTAGCGACATTTATTCCGAATTTCACTTTGAATTTTCCGGATATTCAGTTTGAGGTGACTGAAAATGGCTGTCATAATTTACGGAAAATGTTAATCAATAACGACATTGATTTGGCCTTTCTAATTGAACCCACAGACCTGGATTTAACGAGTTTTGATCAACACGTGGTTGATATTAATGAAATGGTTGCGTTTATGGATTCGGAACATGTACTAAATCATTCAGCCGATTTGGAATGGGAGGAGTTAAAAGGCTATCCCTTAGCGACTTTCAATGAAACTTTTACAACGAATGGGTTGGTCAGAGATAAACTAAATGAAAACCATTTAGACAATAAGTTTAGTTTTTTATCGGCTTCGTGGGACTTTTTAGTTGAAGCTACACGCTGGAATGATATCGTGACAATCCTACCTAAGCCAATTGATAAATATATGGATACGAATGAGGTAGCGGTCAAACGTTTTAAGGACCCCATTCCTTTCAATGTTTATTTATGCCGTCGTAAAAAGGAAACGTATAGTGATGTCGAAGATATGTTACTAAATGCCATTTTAGATATGTTTTATGCGCCAGTAGATTAGAAAAACGATAGAAACATTATAATTAAATGAGTAAAAGTAAGCGGTTTATAAATATTAAATATATAAAGCTATCAGCGTCAATGATGAAAAGGCGTTCATAGCTTTTTATTTTGTTTAAAAATAAGGAAAATAATGAAAATAATAGTATAAAATTGAAAATTTACTCGGAAGATATTTAAATTACCTTATAAACTACTTTTATACTATAAGCTCAGCTTATAGGGTTGTTAATAACCGTCTATTAGACTTTAATGTTAAGAAAATCTAAGATTATACTTGCAAGCGCTTAACAGACAATGGAGGGATTACGTGAAGGAAGTAGTTATCGTATCAGCAAAACGCTCAGCCATAGGAAGTTTTGGTGGCGTATTTAAAGATGTATCAGCCCTTGAATTAGCCACTCAAGTGACAAAAGCGAGTATCGAAGGAATTGGACTATCGGTAGAAGCAGTCGATGAAGTCATTTTAGGAAATGTCTTAGCAGCTGGCTCAGGGCAAAATATTGCGCGACAAGTTGCGATTAAATCCGGTTTACCCATAGGAACTTCCGCTTTTACTATTAATAAAGTTTGTGGATCAGGCTTAAAGTCAATTGTTTTAGCGGCCCAATCTATCATGACAGAAGATAATGAGGTTGTTATAGCAGGTGGCACCGAAAGTATGAGTCAAGCCCCTTATGTACTGAATAACCATCGTTGGGGTCAACGCATGGGTAACGGTGAGGTAGTGGATACTTTATTAAAAGACGGCCTAGTCGATGCCTTTAATGATATTCATATGGGGGTTACCGCCGAGAACATTGCCGATCAATATAAAATAACCCGAGAAATGGAAGATGAATTAGCTTTAAGTAGTCAACAAAAAGCCGAAGCAGCGATTAAAAGTGGACGTTTTAAAGAAGAAATCATCCCAATCCGTGTTCCGCAAAGAAAAGGTGAGGATTTAATAATTGATACGGATGAATTCCCGCGTTTTGGATCATCGCAAGCCTCACTCGCTAAATTAAAACCCGCTTTTGTTAAAGATGGGACGGTGACGGCAGGGAATGCGTCAGGGATTAATGATGGAGCAGCCATTGTTATTTTAATGTCTAGGGATAAAGCTGAGGCTTTAGGAATTAAACCCATCGCAAGTATTGTTGCTTATGCAACCGCTGGTGTTGATCCTAAAATTATGGGAACTGGGCCAATTCCGGCGACGCTCAAAGCTTTAGATAAAGCTCAAATTAAATTAGAAGATATTGATTTAATTGAAGCCAACGAAGCGTTTGCTTCACAAGCCTTGAGTGTTATTAACGAATTAAAAATGGATAAAGAAATTGTTAATGTCAATGGTGGAGCTATCGCTTTAGGCCATCCAATTGGAGCCAGTGGTGCTCGCATTACCGTGACCCTACTCCATGAAATGGAAAAACGCGAGGCGAAATTAGGGTTATCTACATTATGTATCGGTGGTGGACAAGGTATTACCTTAATTGTTAAACGAGACTAATGCTTGAGCAGCGATATTTATTTAAAAGGATGGGAGGTGACACGTGACCATCGAAAAACAACAAATAATCAGTGATATCAATCAATTCATCACTGAAGAACTAGACGATGTTGTGAAACCATTTGATGAATCGGATGCTTACCCGGGTGAGTATGTTCAAAAGCTAATCGATTTAAAACTATTAGATTTAGTTGATAACAATGAATTTGAAGCCTTTTTTAAATTAATTAGTCGTATTTCAGCTAAATTTCCCGCTTTAGGCAGTATTCTTTTAACGCAGGCCGTCTATGGGGTTTTGAGCTTGAAAATGTTTGGGACTCAAGAGCAACAGGAGCGATATTTAGTTGAGGCTCTTAAGGGGTCAAATATGATTGGCTATGCTTTTACGGAAGAAACCCATGGCAGTCGCTACTGGAATTTTGATACGAAAGCCGAAGAAACGCCGGATGGTTGGGTAATTACCGGACGAAAAGCGACCGTATCAAATGCCAGTGTAAGTTCTACCTTAATTGTCGGGGCTTTGGTTGAAAATACAACCGGCGATGATGAATTAGGTTTGTTTCTAGTCGAAACCGATGCAAAGGGCGTCCTCGTTGAAGAACCGTTTGAAAAAATGGGGATGCACGGACTGCCAGTTTCGCAAGTCCGTTTTGATAAAGTTTTCATTAGTCGACAACAATTGTTGGGTGAAACGTTGTCGGGTATAAGTCAGCACGATGCTTTGATAGATAAAATGCGCTTAGCGATTTCAGCTCAATCAGTCGGGATTGCTAGAGGTTCATTGGAAAAAGCTTTTAAATTCACGCGTTCGAAACGGAAATTTGGGGGACGTTTAATTGATTTGGAACTTACCCAATACCGCTTGGCTGAATTGATTACCTTATTAGAAGCCACCGAATCCTTTTTGGATGATGTGGTAAAAAATCATCTCGATGATAAACGCAAAATTTCTATGGTGAAGTTAATGTCCGCGCAGATGGCTGTGGATATAACAGAATCGGTTTTGCAATTGACTGGTGGACATGGCTATATGCGCAATAATGAGATTGAACGTTACGTCAGAGATGCAAAATTACTGCCAATATATGGTGGATCGCAAGACACACAAAAAATAACTATCATTGAACCCTGGTTAGCAAATTAAAATGAAAGAGTGAATAGAGTGAATATTAATAATGTTATGGTAATTGGCTCAGGTCAAATGGGCAGCGGCATTGCGCAAGTTTTAGCTTTAGCAGGTTATAAGGTTATCTTGAATGACATCAATGAGACGTTTGTGGAAAAAGGTTTGACTAATATTAAAAATCAACTCCAAAGACAAGTGGAAAAAAATCGTATAAGCCAAGCTGAAGTTGATGCAGCCGTGGAGAACATTACGACCTCGACAGATTATTCCCATGCGAAAAAGGTTGAGTTGGTGATTGAAGCCGCGACGGAAAAACGTGATTTAAAGCTACAAATCTTCAAAGAATTGGATGCCATCGCAGCTGAAGAAACGATTTTAGCCAGCAATACGTCTTCCCTATCGATTACAGAGATAGCGATGGCGACCGGTCGCCCCCACAAAGTGATTGGAATGCATTTCTTTAACCCCGTTCCTGTGATGAAACTCATCGAAATAAATATCGCCTTAACAACCGATGATGCGACTGTAGCAGCTATTCGTGCAGTGGGTGAATCGCTGAATAAAACAATTGTTGAAGTGAAAGATTCACCTGGTTTTGTGGTGAACCGTATTCTAATATCAATGATTAATGAAGCCATCTTTGTTTTAAGTGAAGGTCTTTCAACGGCAGAGGAAATTGATGAAGCCATGAAATTAGGTGCCAACCATCCGATTGGACCTTTAGCTCTGGGGGACTTAATTGGCTTGGATGTTGTTTTATCGATTATGGAAGTTCTTTACGACGGTTTCAACGATTCGAAATACCGTCCAGCGCCTTTATTAAAGAAATATGTTGAAGCAGGTTATCTTGGACGCAAAACAGGTCGCGGATTTTTTAACTATTAATGTAAAGGAGTAAGTTAAATGACAGAATTTAATAAGATTCAATTCGAAGTAAGAAATAACTTAGGTTATTTAACCATTAACCAACCGAAAAAATTAAATGCTTTAGATACGGAAACCTTGCTGGAAATGGATCAGGTCTTAACTGACATCGACGGACGTGACGATGTGCGTGTGTTAATTGTCACGGGTGCAGGTGAAAAAGCTTTTGTGGCTGGAGCCAATGTTGCAGAAATGAAAGATAAAAATCCTATGGAAGCCTTTGAGTTTTCAACTTTAGGTAATAGTGTATTTAGTAAAATCGCTGGTTTGAAACAACCAACGATTGCGGCTGTCAATGGCTTTGCTTTGGGAGGTGGAAGTGAATTAGCCTTAGCTTGTGATATCCGTATTGCAAGTGACAATGCGCGTTTTGGTCAACCTGAAGTAGGCTTAGGTATTGTACCAGGCTTTGGTGGAACACAACGTTTAAGCCGTTTAGTAGGGGTAGCTAAAGCCAAAGAACTGATTTTTACCGCTAGAAATATCAAAGCGGAAGAAGCGGAAAAAATTGGCTTAGTTAATAAAGTCGTGCCCTTAGAAGGTTTACTTGAGGAAGTCGAAAAGTTAGGGACGCAAATTGCTAGTAACGGACGTTTTGCGGTTGAACAATCTAAAGTGTTGATCGATCAAGGAATCGATTTGCCATTAGACCATAGCCTCATTTTGGAAGCCAACGGTTTTGGCTTGTGCTTTGCAACCGAAGATCAAACCGAAGGCATGTCAGCCTTCCTTGAAAAAAGAGACGCCAACTTTACGGGAAAATAGAAAAGGAGAACATTTAATGACAAATATTCAAGCATTGTACCAAGAGAAGTTAACGACAGCTGATGAGGCAGTTAAGCTGATTCAAGCAAAAGACACCATTGTTTACCCAATTTCACCTGGTGAGCCACCTATGTTACACGAAGCCATTGGGCGTTTAGATACGTTAGACCATAACACTTTGTTTAGAATGTTGCCTATGTCACCTTCGATTGATGTCCCTGAAGAGCAATTAAAAACCATTTCGATTTTCTTATCAGGCTATGATCGTAAAGATTTTAATGAACGTAGAATTGATTTAGTGCCGAATCATTTTTCTGATATCCCGTCCGTTATTTTAATGCGTGATGAAAACCCTATCATCATGGCGACGGTGTCGCCGATGGATGAAAATGGCAATTTCTCATTAGGTACAAGTGTGTCTTACGTGGGTCCATTATTAAAACAAGCTAAACATATCATTTTAGAAGTGAATGAAAATATGCCTTACACCTTCGGTGACTTAAACCATATCCATATTAGTGATGTGAGTGCTTTGGTAGAAAATAATGTTGAATTACCGGCTGCGCCAGACCCAGCTTTAAATGAACGTGATTTAGCGATTGGCCAAATTATTGCTGATATGGTCGAGGATAAAGATACCTTACAAATTGGCTTTGGATCTATGCCAAACGCGGTTATGAAATTTTTGACTGAGAAAAAAGAAATTGGTCTGCATACTGAAATGTTTCCAGATAAAGCGGTTGAATTGTATGAAAAAGGGGTTATTACCAACCAACATAAACCCTTCGATGAAGGCAAAACCGTTGCGACCTTCGCCTATGGTTCGAAAGAAATGTACGACTTTATGAACTATAACGAAGATATTTATATGAAACCTTGTGATGTAACCAATCATTTTAGTGTCATTAGCCAAATTGACAATCTGGTAGCCATCAATTCAGCTGTACAAGTGGATTTCTTGGGACAATGTAATTCTGAGCGGGTACAAGATAATTACTACTCTTCAACGGGTGGACAGTCTGACTTTATGAAAGGGGTCCGTTTGACGAAGAACGGAAAAGGTATCATCTGCTTATACTCGACCGCTAAAAAAGATACCATTTCGACAATTGTGCCAGTTTTACACCCAGAGTCACCTGTAACGACCTCTAAAAATGACATTGACACGGTTGTAACTGAATATGGTGCGGCACAATTAAAAGGTAAAACCATTTTTGAGCGGACAGCAGCTTTAATTAAAATTGCCCATCCTAAATTTAGAGAAGAACTCGTTGAAGAAGCTAAAAAAATGAACTATTTAGGTCAAGAAGCTACAGTTGACAGTTTGTAGTTAATGTCAATAAATCCAATATATTAGAGGTGAATGCGTGGAAATTTTAGGTTCAATTGGCGTGTTATTAGGTGTATTTATTATTATTTTGCTAGCTGTTCGTGGGTTAAATGTTTTGATAGCAGCCCCCATCGCTACAGCGGTTGTCGTCTTGTTTAATGAAATGAATATCTTTGAAACGCTTCTGGGTACAGGTTCGCAGCAATTCATGGGCGCACTGGGAAATTATGTCGTGAATTTCTTTGCGGTTTTCTTACTGGGCTCTATCTTAGCCAAGCTCATGGAAGAGAGCGGGGCAACCGTGTCGATTGCCAACTATATTTTAGATAAATTTGGTAAGGATAAACCTTACAGCGTCTTAGTAGCGATATTTATTATCAGTGCGGTCTTGACTTATGGTGGGATTAGTTTGTTTGTCGTGATGTTCGCGATTATTCCTTTGGCGCGTTCGCTGTTCAAAAAATTGGATATTTCTTGGCATTTGATTCAGGTGCCGCTGTGGCTAGGGATTGCGACCATTACCATGACCATGTTGCCTGGGACACCGGCGATTCAAAACGTGATCCCTATCCAATATTTAGGCACGTCGCTGACCGCTGCGCCCATCCCAAGTATTTTAGGAAGTATTGGGACAGTTATTTTTGGTTTGACATATATGCGCTACGTTTTAAATAAAAGTCTGGCTAAAGGTGAAAATTATGCCACCCATACGAACGACGAGACTGTGGAGATTGAACTAGAAAACCTGCCATCTTTTGCCAGTAGTATTGCCCCTTTGTTAGTGTTGATTACCATTGCGATTACAGGAAGTGTTTTCGGTAACGACTTCTGGCGCACCAATGTCATCTACTTTGCCTTGTTAATCGGTATTCTGCTGGGGTATTTCCTATTCAGACCTTATATTACCGATATCGTGAAAGTGCTGAATATCGGTGCCGTTAGTTCGATGAGCCCTCTGATTACAACGGCAACCTCGGTGGCCTTTGGTGCAGTCGTGATGTCAGTGCCTGGCTTTACGTTCTTTGCTGATTTGATGCTCAATGTTCCGGGCGGCCCATTGGTTGCTTTGACGGTCTTAACCGCAGTTATGTCGGGCATCACCGGCTCAACCTCAGGTGCGTTAGGGATTGTTATCCCCGCTTACGGCCAGTATTTCTTAGATGCTGGCGTGCATCCTGAGATGATTCACCGTGTCGCATCCGTCGGGGCCAACTTCCTAACCCTTGTCCCACATGGCGGCGCTATGCTGACCTTCCTAATGATCAGCGGCCTTACCCACAAAAACGGCTTCAAAGACGCCTTCAACACGGCCTTCTTTGGCTCCTTAGTAGCCCAAGTAATTATTATCATTAGCGGATCCTTTATTTATTAAACCCTTTTAAATAAATATCCCCAAAACCCGACTGCTTCTAAGAAGTGGTCGGGTTTTGGGTTGGTTTTTGGTTGGTTGGGGGGTGCCCGCCAAATTAACTCGGTAAATGAAGAATGTGTTGGTGTTTGGCCAACGGTTTAACTTCTGGGGTGGTAGAAGTAGAAGTGTTTATCAAATTACGCGGTTTAACGATAGCTGACCTATTACGCTAGGTAACAACTCAACCCTAATTTCCACTAAATTTGGGAAATGCCGGCTTTCATTTTCTCGGGAAGTCCTTCAAACACACTTGCCGGACGTCATCAAGAATCGACGTCCGGCAAATTAGGATAAATGATGAAAATTATCGCAATTGACTTGTTATCCACTTCCCGCTTAGGTTCACGCACACAACAACTGCCCTAATATGTGTGCGCTCCCCATCACGCACACAACAAATGCTCCAATATGTGTGCGCTGGTGCAGGGCAAGTGAGAAATGCCGGTTATCCACTTCCCGCTTACGTTAGCCCGCCAAATGAATCCCGGTTTGTCGTTCACTATAGAAATGCTCGCCAAATGAGCTATGGTTTGTCGTTCAGCCAACGCTTTTACTTCTGAGGTGGTAGAAGTATAAGTGTTCAGCCAACGCTTTAACTTCTGAGGTGATAGAAGTATAAGTGTTCAGCCAACGCTTTAACTTCTGGGGTGGTAGAAGTATAAGTGATTCGCTAACGCTTTAACTTCTGAGTTGGTAGAAGTATATATGTTCATCTAATCACTCGGTTTAGTGATAGCTGCTTACTTTTGCATAGACACCCATAGCGTTGGATGTCAACCCAACCCTAATTGCCACTAAATTTGGGAAATGCCGGCTTTCATTTTCTTGGGAAGTCCTCCAAACACATTTGCCGGACTTCATTAAGAATCGACGTCCGGCAAATTAGGATAAATGATGAAAATTATTGTAATTGACTTGTTATCCACTTCCCGCTTAGGTTCACGCACACAACAACTGCCCTAATATGTGTGCGCTCCCCATCACGCACACAACAAATGCTTCAATATGTGTGCGCTGGTGCAGCGTAAGTGAGAAATGCCGGTTCTTCACTTCCCACTTATGTTAGCCCGCCAAATGAGTCCCGGTTTGGCGTTCACTTTAGTAATGCCCGCCAAATGAGCTACGGTTTTGGCGTTCACTTTAGTAATGCCCGCCAAATGAGTCCCGGTTTGGCGGCCATTTTAGTAATGCCCGCCAAATGAATCCCGGTTTGTCTTTCACTTAAGTAATGCTCGCCAAATGAGCCCCGATTTGGCGGGCACACCCCTCCCACCACCTTAACTTCTAAGCCATTAGACATCCAAGCATTCATCAAATTACCCGCTCTATTGGCAACCATCGCTTCCCCACACCCCCCAGAACCCTAGGTGTCAAACCAACTAGCATTTATATCAACCAGTCATCCCAAACACACAAAAAGCCACTGGTCCCAAGACCAGCAGCTGCTTTCTTCTTCTTAATCAATGTCCCTCATGGTGTTCTACATCTTCAGCGTGGCCACTTTCGAACAAATGTGTAAATTCAACATAGGATTCGACATAGGCACGGCCGGCTTCGGTATCTTCTACATCAAAGTCTATCCGTTCGAGTAAAGTAGCAAAGACTGCTTCGACATGTGTACGGTTTTCATCGGTAATAAAGCCGCCATCCTCTAAAGGTTGTAAGGATTCAGCAGTAATACTTTGATCAGCTAAAGCGACCCCTTCATCGACCGCTTCGTCTGAAATACCGGTGTATGGAGCGCCTTCACCTGCACGGTGTAAACGAACGAAGTTTTCAAATAAATAATCCTCCGCCAACTGTAACGTTTCTTCATCTTCTGTTTTACTCATAACACTCATCGTGGTATCGAAGGTGCTTTTTAGTTCCGCTTCACTGTCTGGAAGAACCCAATAAGAAATATGGTTAAAGTCGTTTTCTTCAATGGCATTTTGCAGTGCTTCATAGGTAGGACCCGCGTGTGTATCGCAGTGAGCCTCTGCTGTTAAAGGTGCTAATAAGCTGCCACCTAAACCGATAATCCCTACAAAAGCCATTAATTTATTTCGTTTAAACATTTGTTTTTCCTTCTTTCTTTATTTGATGCTTTCATTTTAACTAGAAAGAAGGGTTAAAAAATTTTATAGCCAAAACAGCAGTGATATTTATTAAAAAAATCATTGGGTGTTTTCAGCAAACTCGTCGAGTGAATCGAGCAGGATATTTATATAGTTGATAATGTTCTTAGAAAATTGTTCCTCAGAGCTCTCAGGTTCATTGAGGATCCAATCGATGGTCGACTCAACAATGCCATTGGCGTAAATGGTGATGAGCAAGTTGTAGTTATTGGGTTGTTGCTCAAATTCAGCGCGCAAGTGGGGGGTGACGGAACAATAGATTTTTTCGACCAGGTTCACCGTATGGTCTTTCAGATATTTTTTAAAGGAATTTTGGCCGGAATAAGTAAACACTTGTTTAAAAACATTCGATTGAGCTTGAAATGATTGATTAGATTGACGATTATTTCTTCCCAACGACTGTACTCAATGTTATCATCGATTAATTCGGTATTTTCTTGTTGAAAAATCCAGTCCACCAAATCATATTTATCAATAAAATAATTATAAAATGACTGGCGGCGCATACCAATGTTTTTCATTAAAGTAGAAATACTCATCGCTTGGAGTCCGTCGGCTATGACGAGTTGTTTGAACTCCTTAGCAATTCGCTTTTTTGTAATAATTGAATGGGACATATGGACTCCTTTGCTTCAGTTCATTCCTAACTAGTGTTTCCAAGCAAATGCGTTCGTGTCTTCCTGTAATAAATCCAAAATCTTTGCATCAAAAAGATTCAAAAACGTTAACGATAAACCATTCGTATTATAGGAGGTCATAAAATTTCCTAGTAATTTAAATTCCACCGCAATGTCAGCAATGTCTAATAATTGCATCACGTGATTCAAAAAAATCGACAACTCTAACAAGGTTGCACTCCCTAAACCGTTTACAATTATAGCCACGCTTTTCAATTCTGCTCTTTCATACTGCGTAATTAACTTATTGGTTAACTCCAAAGCGATTCTTTCGGAGGACTTCATTTCTTCAATCCGATAGCCCGGTTCCCCATGAATGCCGATGCCAAAATACATTTCATTGGGCTTTAAGCTGTATTGTGAAGGCTTATCACCAATCGGCTTTGTGCCTGAAAAAGCGACACCTAGTGTTTTAGTCGCTTGAATCGTCTGATTGCCCAAAGCAACCAGCTCGGATAAGGACAGCCCCTGTGCACTAGCCGTGCCCAGTATTTTATGAATAAATATCGTCCCCGCAACGCCTTTCTTGCGCTTTTCAAAAGTCGCCGACTCAATCGAACAGTCATCATTGACAATCACATGATCGACCACATAGCCTGTTTCAATTGCCATCCTCTCGCCTTCCAGGAAACTAGCGACATCTTTTTCAAAGTTTTTAATAATCAATAATGTCCCGTGACCATTATAACTTGCTTGGATAGCCTGGAACACTTCTGCAGCCGTTGGCGGTTCAAAAATATTCCCCATGACCGCCACATCCAGCATATTGTCGCCAACATAGCCTATGTGAGCAGGTTCATGACCGCTCCCACCACCACTGATGATGACAACCTTATCTTTGTCCGGCTTTAATTTCTGGATAATACGACTGCCAGGGATACGTATAATCCTATGGGAATAGGCTGCAACAAAGCCGTCGATTAATTGGTCAACAATCTGGTTGTCGCCCATGTCTTTTAGAAAATAATTCATTTGGCAAGCACCTCTTTTTTCTCTCATTATAAGCTTACATTAATTGTTACATTTTTGTAAGCGGACACATCACAACTTTTGTCCATTGTTGCTGTCATATAAGTATTTTACTATAGACACAACACAAATAGAAAGGGTGTCGGTTGTGAAAAAAATTATCAATCAGCCAGAAAATGTTGTCGATGAAATGATTAATGGTATTGTTCGGTCAAATAGCCAATTACTCGAGCGCGTTCCCAATACAAATGTCATCAAACAAATAAATATCCCCAATCAAGTTGCCTTAGTCAGCGGTGGGGGCAGTGGGCATGAACCAGCCCATGCCGGCTTTGTTGGAGACGGCATGTTACAAGCAGCGGTTTGTGGCGAGGTATTTACTTCACCGACATCGGATCAAGTTTATGAAGCGATTAAAGCCGTTGATCAAGGCCAAGGCGTCCTCTTAATTATCAAAAACTACTCTGGCGACATTATGAATTTCGAAATGGCGCAAGAACTGGCTGAAATGGACGATATTAAAGTAGGTAAAGTGATTGTCGATGATGATATAGCGGTCGAAGATAGTACCTTTACTCAAGGGAAACGCGGCGTTGCCGGAACCGTCTTAGTCCACAAAATTTTAGGGAGTGCAGCCCGTGCTGGCGCTAGCTTAGACGAATTAGTTGAATTAGGACAACAAGTGGTGGCTAATATTAAAACGGTCGGTGTGGCTTTAACCGGTGCAACAGTTCCCGAAGTAGGGCAACCAGGTTTTGTCTTAGCCGATGACGAAATCGAATTTGGGGTCGGTATCCACGGTGAACCAGGCTATCGCAAAGAGAAATTAACGACTTCAAAAGAAATGGCTAGTGAAATTGTTGAAAAATTAGAAGCAGCTTTTAATTGGGAAGAAAATGAAGCTGTTGGGATTTTGGTTAACGGTATGGGTGGAACCCCTTTGATGGAACAATTTGTCTTCTTTAATGATAGCTACCAATTATTAGCGGATAAAAATTTACACATTGACTTCACTAAAGTGGGTAATTTTATGACCTCGATTGAAATGCAAGGGCTATCTTTAACGGTGATTAGATTAGCTGATGCTAATTGGTTAGAACATTTAGAGGCAGATGTAACGACAGCAAATTGGATTTAAGGAGTGTTAACGATGGATGTTAGTCAAACAATCAAATGGATGGAAATCTTTCACGCAAAAATAAATGAAAACAAACAAACGCTAAACTTACTTGATACCCCCATCGGTGATGGGGATCATGGGAGCAATATGGTACGCGGTATGAATGCGGTCTGGGAAGGACTGGAAGAAGGTCAACCAGGCGATGTTCCGACAGCCTTAAAAATTATTGCCAAAAATCTCTTAAGTAAAGTCGGCGGTTCAGCTGGGCCATTATATGGTTCTGCTTTTCTAGGCATGGCTAAAAGTATGCAAGCAGGAGGCAGTTTCCCCGAAGCTATCCAGCAAGCGGCCGAAAGTATTATGCAAAGAGGGAAATCAACCACCGGCGAAAAAACCATGAATGATGTTTGGGTGCCAGTCGCGCAAGCACTGCAAGCAGGAACATTAACCGATGAAAGCATCGATCAATTGGTGCAATCCACGGCCCAAATGAAGGCCACCAAAGGACGTGCCTCTTACGTCGGCGACCGTTCGATGGGCCATGTTGACCCAGGTGCTTATTCATCCGGTCTGTTATTTAAAGCGTTAATCGAAGTGGAAGGTGAAAAATAATGTCAGAATATGGAGTTGTTATCGTTTCACATTCTAAGCACATTGCCCAAGGGGTTTATGATTTAGTTCAAGAAGTCGCAAAAGATGTTGCTGTGACTTATGTTGGTGGTACCGAAGATGGTGGCATTGGTACAAGTTTTGATGGTGCTTTAGAAGCCATTGATAGCAATGCTAAAGATAAACTCTTAGCCTTTTTCGATTTAGGTAGTGCCAGACTCAATTTGGAATTAGCGCTTGAAATGAGTGATAAAGAGGTCACCGTATACAGTGTGCCCCTAGTTGAAGGCGCCTATACCGCAGCGGCCTTATTGCAAGTAGACTCACCGATTGAAGCCATTGTAGAACAATTAGACGCATTAACCATCAATAAATAATTTATTATACAAGGAGGAAATATTCATGGAATACGTTGGCGAATTTCTTGGGACATTTATTCTGGTTCTTCTAGGGAATGGGGTTGTCGCAGGTTCGGTCTTAAAAGACACCAAAGCAACAAGTACAGGTTGGGTTATGATTACGTTAGGATGGGCTGCGGCCGTAACGATTGGGGTTCTGGTTTCAGGTTTTTATAGTCCGGCACATATTAATCCAGCCATGACAATTGCCATGGCAACCATCGGTGCCATTAGTTGGGATGTTGTCCCAGGATTTATTATTGCGCAACTATTAGGCGCTATGTTAGCAGCGATTGTGCTTTATGTCCATTACTTACCCCATTGGGAAATTTCAGACGCTGACTCTGTTTTAGCTTCATTCTCAACCGCACCTGCAAAACGCGATGTCTTTTCCAACCTATTTGGCGAAATGTTAAGTACAGCCGTTTTAGTTGTCGGTGTTATGGCCATGGGTCCAAATAATCTAGCTGGCGGTATAGCACCCATTATGGTGGGTCTCATCGTCTTAGCCATCGGACTTTCCCTTGGAGCCACAACCGGTTACGCCATCAACCCAGCCCGTGACTTAGGCCCAAGAATTGTGCACCAATTCCTACCGATTAAAGGCAAACGCGACTCTGATTGGGGTTACGCTTGGATCCCGGTTGTCGGACCTATATTAGGCGGAATCATCGGCGCCGTACTTTATAATATGGTGTTATCTGGCTTATAAAATAATTTAAATAAATATCTTTGCTTCAAAAAGCCGCAAGTATCATCATAGTGAGTCGTTCTTAACACTATGATCAAACTTGCGGCTTATTTATTGCGTTTCATTTAACTAGTTTTCTCCCAGCCGCACCAACGGATACAAGGAAAAATCTCGCTTGCTATATTCAATAATCGTTTCTTGCCGAATCAACAACAACATCTCCTCCACCGACCCCCATCGATAATCACTAATCTCTGCCTCGTTAAACACAATAGGATCATGCGGCACATCCACTCTAGCATATAAATTATAAATAATAATCTGAAACTGCTCATCAACCACGGAATTAATCAGCTCGATGTCATTTAATTGCCAACCCAATTCTTCCTTTAACTCCCGCTGAATCTCCGCCACATAATCCTCCCCAACTTGCACTCGACCACTAATCGTCGCTTCCCACTTGCCAGGAAAAATCTTTTTAGCGTGACTCCTTTGCGTCAACAAAATCGGACCATTTTCGTGCTGTATCAGTAAGGTGACCACCAGATGATACAAGCCATCCGGGATTTGTTCGCTACTCGGATGCTTCTGTGACACCAACTGACCTTCCTTATCATATAAATCCCAATACTCCATCCACTTGCCTCCTTTTTCTCTATTTTACCAAAAGTTTATACAAAGTTTATGTTTTTCCATTATAATAGATTAAACGACAGAAAGGAATGAACTCTAATTAACAATTTAAAACTCAAACTCAGCCGCTTTATGTACGGCCGCTATGGAGCCGATCAACTTTACATCGCCCTCGCCGTTATTTTTATTATTCTGCAATTATTTCAATTATTTGCCCAAAACCCTCTAATAAATATCGCCTCATTAGCCCTGATTGTTTGGATGTTCTACCGTGTTTTTTCAAAAAATATCACAGCCCGCCAAGCGGAGAATCAGCGATATTTACGTTTAAGCAAAAAAGTAAAAACAAAAACCCACTTATGGTTCCGCAAAGTAAAAGAAATTCGGACCCATCGCTACCGCCAATGCCCTGAATGCCACACCACCTTACGCTTGCCACGCAAACGAGGCAGCCACACCGTACGCTGCCCACAATGTGAACACGCATTTGAAGTAAAAATCACCTTATAGAACGGGAAAATGCCAAGAAACCCCTCAAAGGCGGACGTCAATCTAAGCTGACGACCGCCTTTTAAGCTTGCCGGACGTCGATGGGAAACGAAAGCCGGCAAAACGGAGAAAAAGCCTTGACCCTCTGAATTGCCGGACGACAATTCAAGCTGACGTCCGCCTTTTAAGCTTGCCGGACGACGATGGGAAACGAAAGCCGGCAAATCGGAGAAAACGTCTTGACCCTCTCAAATGCCGGACGTCGATTCAATCTGACGTCCGCCAACTAACTTTGCCGGACGACAATTCAAGTTGACGTCCGCCTTTTGACTTTGCCGGACGTCGAAGGAAAACGAAAGCCGGCAAATCGATGAAAATACATCGACTCTCCGAAATGCCGGACGACAATTCAAGCTGACGTCCGCCAACTAACTTTGCCGGACGACAATGGGAAACGAAATCCGGCAAATCGGTGAAAAAGCAACGACACTCCAAAATGCCGGACGACAATTCAAGCTGACGTCCGCCTTTTATGCTTGCCGGACGACGATGGGAAACGAAAGCCGGCAAATCGGAGAAAACATCTTGACCCTCTCAAATGCCGGACGACGGACGGTTAGTGGGAAGTGAGTTATCGTCAGATTATGATAGACCACCTTTGGAATGGAAGAAATCCACAAAAATTATTAGGCAAATGCTTGATCAAGTCATTACACTGTTAGCAGTGGCCAGAATAATCATTTTAAACTGACGATTTCTGAAAAAATCTCAAATTGAGATGATTCAACTAAGAAAAACAGCCTTTTATCACATTGATGCATCGCAAACAACCGCTCGTTAACTTCTCGCTTACTCCTAACCGCCAGAGGGAAGTCTGAGAGGCGGATTGGCACTCCCAACCGCCAGAGAGAAGTCTGAGAGGCGGATTGGCACTCCCAACCGCCAGAGAGAAGTCTGAGAGGCGGATTGGCGCCCCCAACCGCCAGAGGAAATCCTGAGAGGCGGACGGGAGAGAAAAAGGTACCTTATCAATTTGACGATCTTTCACTTCCCGCTTGTCATGAGGAAAAATCTGAATGACAATGGGAGGCTTTATTGTCATGAGAAAAAATCTGAGTGACAATGAGAGGCTTTATTGTCATGAAAAAAAATCTGAATGACAATGGGAGGCTTTATTGTCATGAGAAAAAATCTGAATGACAATGGGCGTGCTTATTGTCATGAGAAAAAATCTGAGTGACAATGAGAGGCTTTATTGTCATGAGAAAAAATCTGAGTGACAATGAGCGGTTTTATTGTCATAAGGAAGTAAGCGCGAAAGCCGGTAAACCACCGTAAATCCATCGACTATCCGAAATGCCGGACGACAATTCAAGCTGACGTCCGCCAACTAACTTTGCCGGACGTCGTCGTAAAATGACCTCCGGCAACCCCACCACCCCACCAACCCATCACCCCCATCGAACCCACCACCCCACAAAAAAACGGCTACCACAATTTTTCTTGTGATAGCCGTTTTTCATTTCCCACCTTAGTACGTCAGTTATTTATTCACACTAGCCATTCTAAACCAAGTGTAGTGTTCACCTTTAAGTGAAACGGACAGTTGATAAATGTTTTTAGGTGGGGTACAACCACCGAACCCACCGTCACCGATGGCGTGGATATCGGCGCCAGTTTCTTTCATTTTTAAAGCCACTTGCGAAATAGTGGCAGGGTCAGCACATTCAACGGAAGAGTTCAAGAAACACATAGCCAAGGTGCCTGGTTTGTAGCGGTGCGTGAACTCAACCAACTCACGAATCATTTCCGTAGTAATACCACCACGTGTACCGGGACAAGGGAGGTCAATGCAATCAGCGCCAGCATCAATCAATTCTTTAGTAATCGATTACCCAAAAGAGGTGAATGAAGTGAGAAATGTAACGATTAAAGACATAGCCCGCTTAAGTGGGGTTTCTGTAGCGACCGTGTCGCGGGTTATTAATAATAATGGGCGTTTTTCTGAAGAAACGAGGCAAAAAGTCCTTCAAGTGATTGAAGAAACGGGCTATCAAATGAATTTTAGTGCCAAAAGTTTGCGGATGAATCGATCCTTTACCATCGGTATTTTGGTTCCGGATATTTCAAATTACTTCTTTGCGGATGTCGTGCAGCAAATTGAAGAAAAGTTTTTTGAACTAGGATATTCAACCATCATTTGTAACACCGCCCGCAACTCAGATAAGGAGCAAAAATACCTAACTATTTTAGAAAGTAAGTCCGTCGATGGTATCATTGTGATTTCGGGGGCGAGCGAAGAAGGCATCGAGTTCAATTTTGAAAAGACCATTCCTTACATTTGTATTGACCGCAAGCCTAAAGATGAAAAAAATACGTTGTTCATTTCGTCCAATCACTATCAGGGAGGCTTTATTGCGACCGAAAAGTTGATTGAATTGGGATCCAAGCAACCGGTCATTGTTCTACATCAATTATTGACCTCATCTTCAAAAGAGCGGGCGAAAGGTTTTGTTGACGCCATGAAAAAGAACAGTTTGTACTTTGATGAAACGGTCAACCAACTCATTTTAGGCACGGAACAGGATGATATTACCCAACAAGTCACTGATTTCTTAACCAAACATCCCGAAACCGATAGTTTTTTCACCACCAATGATATTCTTGCCTTGAAAATTCTTAAAATCGTAAAGACCCTAGGAATAAATATCCCTGCTTCACTAAAAGTGATTGGTTTCGATGATGTCCCAAGTTCTCAATATTCAACGCCGACTTTATCCTCTATTAGGCAAAACACCGAAGAAATTGCCCGCGTAGCAACTAAAAGTTTACTAGCGTTTATCGATGGCGATGATAAGCAACAGGGTAAACAGATATTAATCCCCGTCGAACTAGTCAGCCGCGAATCCATTGAATGATTAAAAGAGACTGCACGCATCTTCAATGCATACAGTCTCTTTAACGTTAAAGCCTTATACGGTTGCTTCTTTCTTACTACCTAAGTTTAAAATAAAATTCAAGATAATCCCGAAAATGGAAGCTCCAGCCACGGATGGGATTTCAATCCCGAAGAAAGGAATATTACCCCCAAAAGCGTACTGACCACCAACCCCGATAATCATAATCGTAGCGATAACAGCGATATTTTTTGAATCGAAAAGATCGACTTTCTTGTCCACCATAATCGCAATGCCTTGGGCCGCAATAGCCCCAAACAAATAAATTTCTAAACCGCCGATGACGGCATTAGGAATCGAATAGATGGCATTTACTAGAGGCGTGAAACAGGCAATCACCATGGCGATAATGGCCGCAGCAATAATGACGGGAACGGAATAAACCCGTGTAATGGCCATGGCGCTAATGTTTTCACCGTAGTTCGTTCCAGCCGGACCACCGACGAAACCAGAAACAATATCACCAATCCCATCCCCAATCAGGTTTAAGCCCAATTTATCGGCGATGTTATAACGTGGCTTACCTTTTTTCTCTGCCAAGTCGTTGACATAGATATCAAGTTGATAAACATGCGCGGTTGATTCAGGAATCGTCGCCAAGGCAATGGGCATAATCGCCGCCACCGATGCCCAGTTTGGAATCGGCATCGTAAAGATTGGTAAAGCAAAGACTCCTTGATTCGCTACTTCGGGTAAAGACTTAAATAAATCAATGCCCGTAACGGCACGGACAACTAAAGCTGTCACCAATCCTACCGCAGGTCCCAAAATTAATGGCAGTTGCCCCCACAGACCTTTTAAATAAACCGAAAACAAAATAGTGGATAAGAGCGTAACCAGTGAGATAACCCAAGCCATATTCTCCGCTAATTGAATTTGATCAGCTGCCACCCCAATCGTACCCGCCGAATCAATCGCAATCGACGTGGCGTCTAACAAAGCATTGCTGGCTAACGTTAAACCAATAATCATCGCAATCGGCCCCGTGATCGTTGCCGGCAATATTTTTTCAATTTTATCCTTACCTGACCTATTGACAATGACCCCCGCTATAATAGATACAAAACCCGATAAAATAATTCCAAATTGAGCATGAGCAATTTTATCATTCAACGGTAAGCCAGACAAAGCCTCCGAACCCATCAAACCCGCAATCGCCGCAACATATGAAAAACTAGAGCCATAATACAAGGGGATTTGACCCTTTGTCACCAGAATAAATGCCAGCGTCGCCAACCCACTCGCAAAAATCGTCGTCGAAATATGAAAATTAGTAATTAAGGCCACCGCCACCGTCGCCGGGAACATGACAATCACATGTTGCAAGGCATATAACATCAACCGCCCAAAGGCAGGCCGCTCATCCGGCAAGTAACCAATCACTTCATTATCTTTCGCATTCATCCACACAACCTCCATAATTTTATTTATTCGTCTTGTTATGGGTCAAGACGTAACCCTTGAAAAGCCTCACAGAACTTTCTTAAAGGACAAAAACCTAACTAAATATCGCTGCTACACCCACTCTCCTATGAATTGGAAAAGACCCGCTGGCATAAAAAATACGCCTTACTCTAAAGTAAGGCGCACAAAAAACAATATGCTTCATCCCGTTACCTTACAAGTATCTCGTACTGATTTAAAGGTCTCTAACTGCTTCATACTATAGCACACTTGCTTTTCATTTGTCTATCAGAAAATACGCTATGACTCAGCCCCCGCCAAATGGAGTGTGGATTGGCTGTCACCCAGGTTACGCCCGCCAAATGGCAGCTGGATTGGCGGGCACTCAGGTTGCACCTGCCAAATGGCAGCTGGATTGGCGGTCACCCAAGTTGCGCCCGCCAAATGAAGTGTGGTTTGGCTGTCACTCAGGCTGCGCCCGCCAAATGGCAAGTTGTTTGGCGGTTACTAGTAAATGGGAAGTGGCAGACAAGTCATTAATGATAATTTTTGTTAAATATCTTAATTTGCCGGACGACAATTACAGGTGAGATCCGGCAAGCCTGTTTGGCGGACTTCCCGCGAAAACGACGTCCGGAAACCCGTCGCACTAAGGCATAAAAGCCAAATGTGGGAAGACGATTTCAGCTGTGTTCCGCCAAATGGCAGCTGGATTGGCTGTCACCCAAGTTGCGCCCGCCAAATGAAGTGTGGTTTGGCTGTCACTCAGGCTGCGCCCGCCAAATGGCAAGTTGTTTGGCGGGCGCTAGTAAATGGGAAGTGGCAGACAAGTCATTAATGATAATTTTCGTTAAATATCTTAATTTGCCGGACGACAATTACAGGTGAGATCCGGCAAGTTAATTTGGCGGACTTCCTGCGAAAACGACGACCGGCAACCTGTCGCACTAAGGCATAAAAGCCAAATGTGGGAGGACGATTTCAGCTGTGTTCCGCCAAATGGCAGCTGGTTTGGCTGTCACCCAAGTTGCGCCCGCCAAATGAAGCCCGGATTGGCGGTAACTCAATTCGGACCTATCAGTTGGAGTTAGTAGGAGTAGCCTTTCACTGTTTTCAATAGGTATTTATCAAACGCATATAGCGTTTCGTGATTTCCCTATACGCGTTTGTCAAAAGAGAATAAAAATAATAGCTGGCGAGGAAGTATGTGGGCTTCGCCAGCAAATTAAATAGGTGGCGAGGAAGTATGTGGGCTTCGCCAGCAAACCAAGAAATTCGTGACGAAATAGGCGCTAGCCGTAATATTCGATCCCGTTTTACTGCGGTTTACACCTCAATTTCAAAAAAGCAGGGATATTTATATAAAAAGCTTGCAATTTTTGGGTTACGGTTGTAAACTATATTTAGATTACAAATGTAAACCTAGAGAGAGGGGATTATGATGGCTGAAGTTATTTTACGGACGGAGAATTTGAAGAAGGCTTATGCGACTAAGTCTGGGAAACCACATGAGGCGGTAAAAGGGATAACGATGGATGTGAAAAAGGGTGAGATTTTTGGGTTTTTAGGACCGAATGGTGCGGGGAAAAGTACAACGATTAATATGTTGACGACACAACTCATATCGACATCCGGCGATATTTATATAGATGGGGAGTCTTTAGTGGATAACCCTGCGAAAGCGCGGCAGAAAATTGGGGTAGTGGCGCAGCATAATAATTTGGATCGGGGTTTGACGGCGCGGGAGAATTTGATTTATCATGCCATGTATTTTGGGATTGATAAGGATGTTGCCAATAAGCGGGCGGATGACCTTTTGGAGAAGTTTGGTTTGACGGATCGCCAACATGATTATGTTAAAACATATTCCGGTGGGATGGCGCAACGGTTGAAAATTGCGCGTGCGATTATGCATGAGCCAGAGATTATCTTTTTGGATGAGCCAACGACGGGATTGGATCCCGCTTACCGTGAGATTTTGTGGAATCAAATGTTGGAGTTAAACAAAGAGGGTACAACGATTTTTCTAACGACGCATTATATGGAAGAACCTGAGCAATTGTGTGATCGGGTGGCGATTGTGGATAAGGGTGAAATGCAAGCGATTGGGACCGTGGATGAATTAAAAGCCATGATGCCGACGAATAATATTGTGTATTTGCGCCTGAAAGATATGAAAGAAGCGTATACGGAACAAGCTAAGGAATTGCCGGGCATTGATGATGTGACGATTCAAGATGGCGTGTTGCAGTTGTATACTTCTGAGAAACATCCGGATTTGAATGCTATTTTGAATTGGGTGAATGAGTTGGGAACAACGTTAGAAGATATTCGACTTAGCCAAGTTTCCTTGAATGATGTATTTATTTATTTGACAGAAGATAAAAAAGAAATGAAGGGGGCGGAATAAAATGGCATCGACAACACAAAAGAATTTAACGTGGACCGCTTTTAAAAGCATGGTGAAACGGGATTTGGTTATTCAATGGCGGGATAAAGGCGAGTTTGTTTTCCGTGTGGCCATGCTGCCTTTCGTTTTGATTTTATTATATGGTTATGTTTTACCGAACATCGGCGTCCTCGACCGTTCGTTTCCTGATCAAATGTTTCCAGGGATGGTCGGCATGAGTTTGCTTGTTACCGGGATTCACGGGACGGCGATTCCTTTATCGATGGATTTTAACAATACGCGTGCAATTGAAGACCGCCTGTTAGCACCGGTGGATGTGCGTGTGATTGCGGCGTCCAAAATGTTTGTCGGAATTCTAGAAGCTTGGATTGGTGCACTGATTGTTTTACCGATTTCCTTGTTATTTATGGGTAGCAATTTAAATATCCAAATGGAATGGTCAGACGTTCCACTGTTCATTTTGATTTTAGTCTTAGCCGCTGTGATGTCCGCCAGCCTCGGTTTGTTGGTCGGCACCATTGTCAAACCGTCGCAAATAGCGGCCATGTTCCCAGGTTTCCTTATGCCCCTCGTTTTCACCGGTGGCGTCTTTTTCACCTGGGAATCCCTAAGCCCAATCCCTTGGTTCCAATACCTTGTCCTAATCAACCCCTTGTTGTACGTCAACGAAGCGCTACGTTTCGTCATGACCCCGCAACTCCCAAGCTTCCCAATCTGGGTGAGTCTTCTTGGGATGGTTGTGATGACCCTTATCATGGGCTACTTCGGCATCCGTCGCTTCATCAAAATGACCACGGGTGAGATTAATTAAACTAAATATCACTGCTAAAAGACATAGGTCGCGGCCTATGTCTTTTGTTTTGGGTTGGTGGCTGGATGAGGTGTGGGTGGGTTATGGTGTTATACGATTTGGGTTTGTGTTGCAATCAACAAGGGTAAGGTGACACGGATTGTCAGCAGGAGGTGTAGGAGCCTGAAAAACTGGCGTGGGATGGAGAAGCTTGCTTTCATCATCATTCGGGGAAAGGAATTGGGGAATATGATGCGGTTTGTCAAATTAACGGCCATGAAACACCTGATTTCATGACCGAATAGCTTTATTGTTAGTCTGTTTTATGGTCATACGTTTCCTGCTTACGTTATGTGGAATATACTGGTCGAGTTCGTTCCACTTACTCAGTTATGTGGAATATTCAGACAGAGTTAGATCCACTTACTCAGTTATGTGGAATATACTGGTCGAGTTTGTTCCACTTACTCAGCAAATGTGACAAATGAGTGGTCACGCAATCACTTACCAACCCAACTCCACCCCCAACTCCACTACCTACCTAAACAACCCCACAAACCACTTAAAGAACACACCGATAAACAGGAAGTCACTATCCCCAAAAACGATATTATCCGTTGGGTCACCAACATAAACCATGTAAATGGCGGGCATGAAAACCATCACCAAGCCTACAACAAACGCCCCGGCAATCGCCCCTTTGTAACCACCGGTCGCATTACCATACATGGCTGTGATACCGCCTAAAAAGAAATACTGTTGCATCCCAGGAATAATAATGGGCAAACCGACCATCGGTAAGACAAAAATTCCCAACATGCCGACCGCCAACGAGACTAAGAAACCGAGGATCAATGAATTAGAACCGTAAGGTAACATCACAGGTGAGTCTAAAGAAGGAACCGCATTAGGAATCAAGCGATTAGCAATCCCCTTGAAGGCTGGGACAATTTCTTTCAAGGCCATATTGACCCCGGTAATCAAAATCTCAATGCCGGCTGCAAAATAGATGGCTTGCATAAAGGCAAAGAAAATATAATTAGTCCCGCCAGACAACTGACTTTCAACAAAGGTTTGACCACTTAACACCGCTAAGACAATGAATAAGATACTCATGGTCAACGAAATCGAAATCGCAGGTGTTTTTAAAAAGCTTAAGGATTGCGGCACATTCATATCCTCCGTTGACTGCGAAGGATCACCCACCAACTTACCCATCAAAGCCCCAATCAAAAATGAAGACGAGCCCGCATTGGCCACCGCAAATTCATCCGTACCCGTAATTTTACGCGTGAACGGCTGAATCAAAGCCGGCGAAACCGCCATATAAATCGCAATCAGAATTGCAGCCATAATGGTAGCAGGCCAATAAGGCAAGCCTTCAAAAATCATCGCAAACATCGCGCTCAAGTACATGACCAAATGCGAAGCCAAATAAATATACTTAAACCGCGTGAACCGCGCAATCAACAAGTTAAACACCATCGCCAACACAAAAATCACTGTTGCCGAAGGATACTCCTCTAGTAACAAAGCCCCCATCGCATCCGTCGACATGACAGCTGCTTGGATTCCGAACGCTTCCACAAACATGGCTGAAAAATTATCTAAGGTATCAGCCGCAATACCGGCTCCAAGATTTAACATAATAAAACCAATGATGGTATTAAACGTTGCAGTAATAATTTCAGCTATTGGCGAACCTAACAACACCGAACCCACCAAAACAAATAAACCAACCAAAATAGCTGGCGTGCCTAAAATATCATTTATTAAGACATCTAACACGGAAACACCTCCCATTTCACAAGTTCAATAAATCAATTATAGATGATTTCAATCGCCTAAAACAGAGATATTTAGTAAAAAAGATTGTTTGAATGGTGAGCCACCCAAACAATCTCTTAACCAGTGTTTATTTGCGACGTAACGTTTTACGGATATCCAAAGCAACGGCGATAACAATAACAGCCCCTTGGAACACTAACGTTAATTCCGGCGAAATACCTAAGAATTGCAAACACGTTTTCAGTAACTCAAAGACTAGCACCCCGATTAAGACACCCGGCACTGTACCAACCCCACCCGTGGTTGAAACCCCACCGATGGTGGCAGCCGCGATGGCTTCCAACTCGTAGCTTGTCCCTAAAGTAACGGCCGCTGAACCTGTCTTAGCTGTCAATAAGAAACCCGCTAAACCGTAAAGGAGCCCCGCTAAAGAGAAAACCAGAATTTTTGTCCGATTGGTGTTAACCCCAGACACTTCCGCGGCCACCTCGTTGCCCCCCAAAGCATACATATTTTTACCATAGACCGTTTTCTTATATAAAATAAATATCACAATCCCCACGCCGATAGCTACAAAAGCCAACCAAGGAATCGTAACCGGCCCCATGCGCAGCCCTTGGGTACCAAAGCGCGTAAATGATTGGTTTAGTGAACCAATTGGACGGTTTTGTGAATACAATTGGTTTAAACCGAAAATCGCAATTTGTGTTCCTAAGGTTGCGATAAAGGGTGGTACCTTCAAATAAGCAATAATCAAACCGTTAATTAAACCAAAGACTAAACCGACCGCCATGGCCACCACTAAAGCGACTGGAATAGGCGTTCCAGCAATGTTGCCGTATAAAATTCCTGCGCCGTCAGGTCTTTGTAATAAAGTCCCCGTGACAACCGCCGCCATCCCGACAATCCGTCCTGCTGATAAGTCGGTCCCTTTAATAATTAGGACACCAGAAACCCCCAAAGCGATAATGAAACGGACCGCCACATTAGATAAAATATTGGATAAGTTATGGAAGTTTAAAAAGTTATCCGCTGAAATAGCGGTATAAACGACCATTAATAAAATAACGACGATTAGCGCATTTTCAATGAGCCAGTCTTTGACAGTTGTTTTTTGTTTTACATTTGCATTTTCCATGCTAATTCACCTCTTCAATAACTGCTTCTGATGTATGCATAAAGGCAGTGGCTAATTCCATAATTTTCTCTTGAGTGGCTTCTTCAGGACTTAAATAACCTGAAATGCGCCCCTCACACATCACCATAATCCGGTCTGACATTCCCATGATTTCACTCATTTCAGAAGAAATCATTATAATCGACTTGCCTTCACGAGAAAGGGCGTCGATAATTTCATAAATTTCATATTTAGCCCCCACATCAATTCCCCGTGTCGGCTCATCTAAGATCAAAATATCAGGTGAAGTTGCTAACCAGCGAGATAAAACAACCTTCTGTTGGTTACCACCCGATAAGTTTTCAATGCGCGTTTTAGCTGAAGGGGTTTTAATGCGCAGGGAGGTAATCCCATGATCAACTACTTCTTTCATCGCTGATTCATCCAGTAAGCCGGTTGGTTTCTGGAAATTTCTAATTGAGGCAATGGTAATATTATCGGCAACCGGTAAAACACCAAAAATACCTGAATGGCGTCGGTCTTCCGTCACAAAAGCCATGTTATTTTTAATGGCATCTTGTGGGGATTTAATTTCGACTTCTTCGCCCCGAATCAATATTTGGCCACCAGCTTCAACATCTCTTAAACCAAAGACAGCTTCCATTAATTCCGATCGTTGAGCACCAACCAAGCCAGCCACACCAAGGATTTCGCCTTGTTTTAGCTGAAAAGAACAATCTTTAAAGGATAAAACATTCGGTGACGTCAAATTTTTCACTTCTAAGAGCACTTTATCCGTTGATTCATCGACATGATCCGGAAACTGATTGACTAATTCACGCCCAACCATATCATGAATGATTTGCGCCTTCGTTAAATTTTTTGCGTCATGCGTTGCTACATACTTACCGTCTCGCATGATAGTGACCTCATCTGAAATTTCTAAGATTTCATCCATCTTGTGAGAAATATAAATAATGGCAATGCCTTGGGATGTCAATGTACGGATAATATCAAATAATTTTTCAACTTCGGTAGAGGTTAAGGAGGACGTTGGTTCATCCATAATGACAATTTTAACGTCATGTGAGATGGCTTTAGCAATTTCAACCGACTGTTGTTGTGAAATCGTTAAATTACCCAACAAGGTATCAGGTGGAACATCCAAACCAACAATATCTAAAAAGCGTTTACTTTCAGCATTCATTTTATCATGGTCAACAAATAAGCCATTTTTAGGATAATTACCCAAAAAGATATTCTCAGCCACGGTCATCATCGGGATAGGTTGTAATTCTTGGTGAATCATTGAAATGCCCGCATCAATCGCCGCTTTTGAATTCAAGAAATTGACTTCTTGGCCATCAAAAATAATCTCGCCACTATCTTTATAATAAATACCATACAAACACTTCATTAAGGTAGACTTTCCGGCTCCGTTTTCACCCATTAAAGCATGAACGGTACCTTTCCTTAAGGTCAGCTGCACGTTATCCAAGGCTTGCACACCTGGAAACGCCTTGTTGATATTTTTCATTTCTAGAATAATTTCATTCATCATGCACATCTCCTAAAAAAACAGAGGCACCAAGTAAGCAATCACCTGACGCCTCGTATCAAATCAATCTAGTTACTACTCTGCGCTACCATATGTTTCTTCTAAACGTTGTTGGTATTCTTCAATTGTTTCTTCGTTAAAGTCTAAACGTTTTAACTCAGCTTCTTCAGCAGAAGTTACTTTAACATAATCATGCCAGAAGTAAGGAGCAACTTCTTCACCGTTTAATAATCTAACAGCAACTTCAGCAGCTGTACGCGCTTGGTTGAAGTGGTCATTTAAGACGGTACCAGTAAAGTTACCAGCTGTAATCAATTCAACCACTTCTGGAAGAGCATCCACCCCAACAATGTAAATATCTTCGTTAATCACACGGCCTGCGCCATCAATGGCTTGAACAGCACCTAATGCCATACCATCGTTGTTTGAGAAAATAACTTCTAAATCTTCACCGTATTGGCTTAAAGCGTTAGCTGCAATTTCTTGTCCGCGTGCTTGGTCCCAGTTACCGCGTTGGTGTTCACCTAAGCTAGCCGTAGGAATCGTTTGTTCTAATGTTTCGATAGAGTATTGGGTTCTTTGTTCAGCATCAACGTTACCAGCGTCACCCATAATCATTAAGTAACTTACCACGCCGTCGCCGTTAAGGTCACCATGATTGTCTAAGTCAGCAATGATTTCACCTTGGAACACACCTGATTGACGCGCATCTACCCCAACATAGGTTGTTTTACCTGGCCATAATTCCATGGTTGAAATATCTGGTTCACGGTTGATGAAAATTACGGGAATATCGGCTGATTGAGCTGATAAGATAATTTGTTCTGCACCTGTTGGATCCACTAAGTTAGCAATAATTAAATCTTTCCCTTGAGCAATAAAGTTGTTCAATTGTTCTGTTTGCGTTGCTTGGTTATTTTGACCATCTTGGAAATCGACATTGTAAGTATTGCCATCAGCTTCACCTAACTCAGTGAAGTAGTTACCTAATTCTTCACGATACAAAGTCATAAAGTTGTCATTGTATTGATAAATAGCAACTCCAATTTCAAACGTTTGCGGTTCTTGTGCTTGAACTTGACTGAATCCTCCAAAAGATACCAACGTTAACACCAATGCCATAAAAGCTGACATAAATTTGCGCATAACCATCCTCCTAAATATTTATTAACTACAGTATAGGAAACGCTATCAATTTTAACCATGGAGTTTTTGTGGATATTTTATAAAAAATATTCACTAAAGTGGTTGTAACAAGTCGAAATTATTTAAAAAATCCGCTGAATTTAAGAAAAATCTACAAAAGAGATAGAATAATCTACACTTTTGGTAATTTCATTGTTAATTAAGCGATATTTATTTAAACTTAAAGTGAGCAATTTTTCGAAGAAAGGGGTTTAAAATGAAACGTTTAATTATTGTCGATGATGAAGAAGAAGTGCGCCAATCGATTGTTAATGTCATCGACTGGGCTGAAGCGGGCTTTGAATTGGTGGGCGATGCGTCCAATGGGCAAGAGGCGCTGACTTTGGTTGAAGAAAATAAAATTGATGTCGTCATCACCGATATTCGGATGCCGGTGATGGACGGCCTGGAATTATCGCAACATATCCAAATTATTGATCCGACGATTAAAATTATTATCCTCACGGGTTTTGATAATATTGAGTATGCCCAAGAGGCTTTCCGCTGGAATATTCACGAATATTTATTAAAGCCGGTCTCGGTGGAGGACTTGTATGCGGCCTTGCAACGGGTGTCCAACGCCATTGACGCTGACCGTCGGCAGGCGACCGATATTAATTCCTTGACCCAACAATATATGCAGTCGCTGGATGCGACCCGGCGAACGTATTTAATTTCCTTGATTAATAATACCTATTTTTCAAGTGACGAGGGTCACCTGGCCAACCAAGCGCAACTCTATCAAGTACGTTTAAATGGACCGCAATATGTGATGGTCAATATCGTTTTGACCGAAGAAAGTGGCTTGTATTTGAATGAAGAAGTGAGCACTTATACCAAGGATATCGTTTTTTACAAAGAAATCGACTGGGTATCCTACACCTCTTCCGTCGAGCGGATTATCGACCGCTACGGGCAAGGGGAAGTTTTCCGCTACAATCAATCGATCATGCTAATCCTAAACGGCAAGGAAACTTTTTTTGAAAACACTTTGGATATTCTCCTAACCGACATTCGTCAATCCTTAAATAAATTATTTAATGTGCATGCGGTGATGGGGATTTCTGAAACGACCGATAAACTGTCTAACTTGAATCATTTGTATCGCCAAACCTTGAACGCCCTTGAATATGGCAGCACCCACCCGGAGTTTACCCAGATTACTATTTCGGATGTCGAAAGTCATGATAATTATAATATCCAAACGACCGATTTAATTATCGAAGACATTGTGCGCGCCGTGAGACTAGGGCAAGCTGACAAGTTAACGCAAGCGATTCAACAATTTAGCGACTATGTCCATGACAACCATTTTCAAAGCTCTTTCGTCTTTTCCGTTTTGTTAGGTTTGGTTGGCCAATTGACTCGTTTATATTATGAAACGGTGGTCGTTGACGTCAACAGTTTGTTTATCAATCAGCAACTGGACTATTTTCTGGCCTCCCGCGGTCAATTTACCGACGTGATTATTGACAACTTCAAACAAATATCGCTGAATATCTTGAAAGAAATTCAAACCAAACATGACCAAACCAAAGAAAGTATTACGTCACAAGCTTTGCGCATGATTGCTGACCAATTTCAAAATCCTGAATTTAGCCAGCAAATGTTAGCCGACCAACTCTTTATTACGCCCAATTATTTATCGACTTTATTTACCAAAGAAACCGGCAAAACCTTTAAAGAGCATTTAATTGAAAAAAGGATGCTGCAAGGCCAAGAATTGTTATTGACCACGAATGCAAAAATCCATGAGATTGCCCAAGCAGTTGGCTATACAGACCAATATTATTTTTCTTATTCTTTTAAAAAATATTTTGGTATTTCGCCTCGGCAAATGCGGCAAGACCACAAGAAATAGGTGAGTGTATGCGTCGATTGACTAAAAAAATTCAACCTTTGCAACGCCTAATTTTTGCGGTGCTCATGATTTTAGCGGCCATTGTTTTAATTGTGGGTTTGTGGGTGTCCTATGTTTTTCAAAGAAACTTGCTAATTGATCAAACCGCCGAAACCACTCAAATCAATGCCATGCAAGCCAGCGAGTCCTTGCAAAATATGTTTTTTAATATGGACAATACACTGCGGGCAGTTTCCATTGAGTTGCAACTCTACGACCATGATTTGGAAGCCATGCAGGAACTGATTGACTCATCGGTTAGTTTAAATCAAGACCTAGACTCCATTACTATTGTCGATGCAGCAGGGGAGGTCTACGCTTATGCTCCATCTTATCGGCGACTGGCCGATGATGATGGGCCGGTCCAACCCTTAACCGCAGCTTGGTATGAAGCCGACAAGCAATTTGACCAGTCTTTGTATTCCGTTCCCCATCAACAAACGATTTATCGTCAAAATGATATCAAAGTTATTTCGGTCACGGTGCCTTTTCTCCATGATGGAGAGGAGTACATTCTAATAGCCGACTTTCATGAAGACCTGTTGGAACGCTACTACAAAGCGGAATTTAACACGACTTACGGGGACTCGTACATTATTAATCAAGCGGGTGAAATTATTTACACACCGGATAATCTCAATGAAAGAACCTTGGAAATTCATCAAACCCTCCAAGATCAAAACCTAATCAATCGTTTAATTGTCGAACCGGCCAACGATTTTGTGGTAGCCACTAGCCGTCTAGGCATTACGCCCTGGACCGTGGTGCATATTTCCTATATCAACGACCTTATTCAGTCGTCCTTAAATGCCATTCTCCGGTCGTCGGTAGCGATATTTATTGTTTTGATTGTGGTTATTGCCTATATTTCTTTTATCACGTCCAATTATATTTCGCGTCCGTTAGAAAATATCGTTGGTAAAATGCAGGCCTTGAACCGTGAAAATATCACTGACTCATACATTGATAACACCAAGTTGCAAGCTTCCAATACCTATCAGGAAGCCAATATGTTGACACAATCCTACAATCAAATGGTCGACACGATTCTTTACTTGATGTCGCGGATTCAAGCCGAGGAGAAAGCTTTGCGTAAAAGTGAGCGCAATACCCTGGAAGCTCAAATCCAGCCGCACTTTTTATACAACACCCTCGAATCGATTTTATGGATGATTGAGCGCGGCAACAACCAAGACGCTTCCGAAATGGTCCGCTCACTCGGCAAAATGTTGCGCATCTCACTCAGCAAAGGCCAAGAAATCATCACCCTCGGTCGCGAACTGGAACAAGTCGAGCACTACTTCGTCATCCAGTCCTTACGCTACAAAGGCCAGTTCACCTACCAAATAAATATCCCTGCGGAACTCCGTGAGTGCAAGGTGATTAAGTTGGTCGTGCAACCCCTGGTTGAAAATGCCATTTACCATGGTGTTTCCCGTACGGTGGACATGGGTGAAATTAGTGTATCGGTCCATCGTGACAAGGACCAAATTTTGTTAACCGTTTCAGACAACGGGCTCGGCATCGAAGAAACAAAGTTAGCCGAAATCCGTGCCCACCTACGGGAACCGAGTGGCAAGATGGGCTTAGGTTTAATTAATGTTCATCAACGGCTGCAAATTTATTATGGTAAAAACTATGGGGTTACCATTAATAGCGAACTGGATTACGGTACCGAAGTCACCATTAATTTTCCTCTTGACGAAAGTGAGGTCACCCAATGAGAAAAGCAGTGATATTTATTATGTTGGTTTTAAGTGTTTTTGCCGTTGATGGAACGGTTTTTGCGGCGGACAAGGACATTAAAATCGGCGTTGTCTACTATAAATTTGACGACGTCTACATTACGTCGGTGCGGATGGCGTTTGAGCGGTTGGTGGCGGGGTACGATAATGTGGAGGCGCTGACCTTTAATTCGCAAAATGATCAGGCTTTGCAATTTGAGCAAATTGATCAGCTGATTGCAGCCGATGTGGATGTGTTGCTGGTGAATATTGTCGACACGCAATGTGCGCATATCGCAGTGGGGAAGGCTGAGGCTGCTGGCTTGCCAATCATTTTGTTTAACCGCGAGTCGGAGCTGGCGTCCTATAGCGACTATGAAGGCGCGCGTTACGTGGGTTCCATGGCGCTGGAAGCCGGGATTATCCAAGGTGAGATGATCGCGGACTTGTGGTTGAGCGATCCGGCTTATGACCGCAACGGCAATGGCGTGCTGGATTATGTCATGTTGAGTGGCGATGAAAACAATTTGGAAGCTACTTTGCGTACCATCCATTCAGTGAAGACGGTGGAGGAAGCCGGGATTGAGGTGGCCGAGCTTGGGTCAGTCATTGCTTCTTGGGATGCCGACAAAGCCTATGATGCGATGAAAGGCTGGTTGGCAACTGACATCGATAACATCGACGTGGTGTTTGCCAACAATGACTCCATGGCAGCCGGCGCCATTGTCGCCTTGCAAGAAGAAGGCTTTAATTTAGGGCAAGATGGGGGTAGTGCGGATGGGGGTAGTGCAGATGGGGGGAGTGCGGACGGGGGGAGTGCGGATGGGGACGGTGCGGGCGGATTTATTCCGGTTTTTGGCGTCGATGGCACGGAAGAAGCTTTGGATTTGGTGTCACGTGGCATCATGTCAGGCAGTGTCACCCAAGACCAACAAGCCATGGGTGAAGCCATGTTCAAGCTTGCTTACAACGCCGGCCAAGGCCGCGAATTCTTGGATGGCACCGATTATAGCTATGACGAAAGCGGCCTAGCCGTGAGAATTCCTTACCAAGCGTTTGTGGTGGAGTAGGTGGGGTGGTGGCGACCCCTGCCTCCCTCCTCGCCATCAATTCGATTAGTTGGCGAAGCTCATCATCCTCTTCGCCATCAATTCAATTAGATGGCGCAGCTCCCAAACGGTTTCGCCATCAATTAAAATGATCCTTATTAGATGGACTAATCTTAGTTTGACGGTCAATCACTTGTTTTCTCACTTACGACGGCGCACACATATTCGGGCAGTTGTTGTGAGCGTGATGGTGAGCGCACACATATTGGAGCAGTTGTTGTGAGCGCGAGCCCAGGCGCACGCAGGAAATGTCGCTTCTTGGTACGCGCCTAATAGTGAGGTATCTATGAATAAAAAAGTGGACATGCTAAACTAACCCAGACAGATAAACAATCTGGGTTAGGTGGTTTGATATCAGGCTGCTTTGTTATAACCAGCATCACCAATTACCTTTTTAAGCCCACACGCTTCTTGGATCTCATCGGTCCAAGGCAGATAGCGGCTTAAATCTGCGTTTGTTATATCGATGATGTTCGGTAGATGGGTAAGTAAGTATTCAATATATTGCTTCCCATCCACGCGATGCAGCTTAGCCGTTTCAATCAGTGAGAGAAGAACAGCCCCCGCTTGGGCACCATCAAAAGTCGCCGCAAATGGATAGTTCTTTCTCCCCATGACCACAGTTCGTATGGCGCGTTCAGCAGCGTTATTACTTAACTCTAGACGTCCATCGTTTAGAACCGTATAGAATCGTGTCCGATGATTTTGGGCATAGACAAGCGCTTCACTAAATTTACCAATGGGATTACCATTAGCGGCACATTGGTCGATAAAAGTGAATAGCTCATTAAATAATTTTTTGAGAATCCTCTGTCTCTTTTTAAGTCGATCCACAATCGATAATGACGCCCATTCACGCTCTTTTTCAAAGATTTTATTAATCATTTCCATGATTTCGCTAACCGGCGTCTCCCCTTGTCCCTTGATAACCACATTGGCTTCGTGAAATTTTCGCCGTAAATGTGCCCAACAAGCAGCGAGTTCGAGGTCGTCAGAGGAGTCACTCGCATTTCGATAGACCACATACATATCACAGTGGATGGTCCCGTGGAAATTGCCAATGACATCTTTAAACAAGTTGCCACTACGCCCATCGTGATGTGAAAAACAAATGACTTTATTTTCCACGTGTTTTGAACTGTGAAGCACCCAGTAATACGTTCGGCTCTTCTTGCTTTCAAGGACACGATAAGTAGTTTCATCCGCATGAACAATATCTTGTTTTTGAAGTTCCGCATGAAAGGCTTGGAAAATAAACCCTAAATAATATTTGCTGGCATCAATATGCCACCGACAAATAGATGTGCGGGATAAAGGGAACCCTAATTTACGCCAGTGTTGTTCTTGGCGGTGAGCGGGTACCTTAAGTTCATATTTTTGATAAACAGTTTCGGCAATCATCGAAGCAGAACCAAAACTATTCTTAAAGGGTTGCGCGGGTAATTTCGATTTAACAAATTGATCGGTATCTTTTTGAGACGAGCAGTGGTCGCATTTATAGCTGTGTTGACGATGATTAATACATTCTAAAGTAGCTGGGATAAATTTGAGTTCACGCGTGATACTCGCTAACCCGACGTACGATAGAGAATGATGACAATCACGACACACCTGTTCCTCTTCAGATAAATAATAATTGATATCCTTTTGAGGATATTGATCTAGAATCTCAGTTTTTCTTCCGACGGATTTTTTTCGGCGGGTGTAGCCTTTTACTTTTGTTTTTTTTTCATCATCTGACTCGTTAGAACTCGTGTCACCTGATGATCCGTTCGTTGCCTCACCCGTGTCAGCAGCGGCCTGTCCATTAGGAACATGTGTTTCTTTCTTACGGCCAAACAATAATTTTTGGAAGTGTAACATTTTTTGTGTCATTTCTTCTAATTGAAGGGCTAACGCATCGGTCTTATCATTGGCTACTTTTAAGTCTTGTTGGAGATGTTTAATTTCCAAGGCTTGTTCTTCAATAATTTTATTTTTTTCTAAGATTTCTAATTCTTCTTTTGTCATGAATATCACCTCTTTTCACTAAGTTTATTGTACCATATTCATGGTATATTTACTAGTAAATATAGCGATTAATCGTTGAAAATAAAAGAAGATTTTAGCGGTGGATTCAAGCTATCTCCACGTAATAATCGTTCGATTTGAAAGAGAGAAATTTCCATAAATTTTGGTTCTGTCGTTGGCCATTGGAAGACGCCGCCATCTATACGATAAATCAGCTCAATAAAACGCTGACCATCCCAATAGATAATTCGTAAGACCTTTTTCTTACTATTACAAAATAGATAAGCAGCTGACTTATCGCGTACAAAAACGGCACTCGATTGAATCAAGGCTAAGAGTCGTTGAAGTGCTTGGTTTCCTGGAGAGAATTGAGGCATCAAGTAAAGTGTTTCTGGTACAGTAAAATCGATCATTATCATCGCTCCTTATTGTTGATGATTTCATCATACTAAACTAGGATAATTTTAAGAAGATACCTCATTATTAGGCGCGTACGCTTCTTGTGTGCGTGAACCTAAGCGGGAAATGTGTGACCATAAAATAAACTACAAATTAGGCTATTCGGTCATGAAATTAGGTATTTGGTGATTGATTAGATTTATTTAACGTTTGCTCACTTCCTGCTTACCCCCAACCGCCAGAGAGCGAGATGAGAGGCGGATGGCAAGTCCCAACCGCCAGAGAGCGATGTGAGAGGCGGATGGCAAGTCCCAACCGCCAGAGAGTGACGTGAGAGGCGGATGGCAAGTCCCAACCGCCAGAGAGTGACGTGAGAGGCGGATGGTTGTAAGTGACTGCCAGTCTATGATAGTCCACCTAAAGAAGAAATTCACAATAATTATTTGGTAATTGCTTAATCTAGCCACTGCTAAGAGAGCAGTGACCCGCAAAGTGCTATTCTGGCCACTGCTATCAGAGCAGTGACCAGATAAATTATTTTTAACTAGAGATTCCTGCAAAAATTTCAAATTGTGATGATCCATTGAAGAAAAGCAGCTTTTTATAGCCTTGATTTATCGCAATCAATAACCGCTCGTTGTAAGCTGGAAATGAAAGACAGTCGAATAAAGCTAATCGGTCACTAAGCACTTGATTTCGTGACCGAATAAAGCTAATCGGTCATCAAATACCTGATTTCGTGACCGAATAAAGCTAATCGGTCATCAAATACCTAATTTCATGACCGATTAGCCTTATTGTAGCCTATTTTACGGTAATACCCATCCCACTTACACCAAATTTCTGCTAAAAGCCAGCAATCAAATCAGCCGGCACAGCCAACCACCTTCTATACCACCAATCAACCCCACCACCCCACACATTCCTTCCCAAACAAAAAACCTGCGGATGTCGATTGTTAGACATCCGCAGGTTTGGTTTAAATCTTAAGCCAGGACTACGACGCTTATTTCACTAACTGCATCACACGGGCTTGGTCAAAACCTAGAACCCATTCGCCGTTAATATTTGTTTGTGGAACACCATATTGACCCGTTTCTTGCACTAAACGATTAGCAGCAATCGGGTCTTTTTGAACGTTGACTTCAGTAAATTCCAAATTGTTATGCGTTAAAAAGCGTTTCATCATTTCGCAATAAGGGCAAGTGCTCGTTGTATATACTGTAATATTATTTTTCATTAATAAGTCTCCTTTTTATTCAGTGATATTTATTGGGGTTATAAAGATTCAATGTAGCGTTGAGCAGCAAGGGCTGCGACGCTACCGTCTCCGGCGGCGGTGACAACTTGGCGAACTTGCTTGTCGCGGATATCGCCCGCGGCAAAAATCCCAGGGACAGCTGTTTCCATATTTTCATTGGTCACAATGTAGCCCTCGGGCGTGGTGATGTTGAGATTGGCAAAAGGCGAGGACAGCGGCGACATGCCAATATAAACAAAAACGCCATCAACTTCCTTAATCATTTCGCTGTGATCCGTCGTGGACTCAAGCACGACTTGCCCCACCACACCATCCGTTTCAACAATTTCCTTCACCGTACTATTCCAAACAAAGTCAATCTTGTCGTTATCAAAAGCGCGTTGTTGCAAAATCTTTTGTGCCCGCAACTCATCGCGTCGGTGAACAATCGTTACTTTATCCGCAAACCGCGTCAGAAAAACGCCTTCCTCAACCGCCGAATCACCGCCACCCACCACAACCAATTCTTTATTTTTGAAAAATGCTCCGTCACAAACCGCGCAGTAGGACACCCCGCGCCCCGACAATTCCGCCTCGCCATCCACCCCGAGCTTTTTGTACTCCGCGCCCGAAGCAATGATGACTGCTTTCGCATAATAAATATCTGTGCCCACCAGCAGCTTTTTCCAATCGCCTTCATCAATAATTTCTTCCACATCACCATAAGTATATTCTGCATTAAATTTTAAAGCGTGATCATACATCATAGTTGATAAATCATTTCCCAAAATACTTTCATAGCCAGGATAATTTTCAATCAATTCCGTTGATGTCATTTGCCCGCCCGGCAAGCCTCGCTCGATCATCAGAGTCGATAAGTTCGCCCGCGACGTATACAAGGCAGCCGTCAAGCCCGCCGGCCCCGCGCCGATAATAATCACATCATATGTCTTCGTTTCTATTCCGAATTCTCCTCCCAACCCCTAAATGTTAAAAGCCTCTAATAAATATCTCTTAACATTCAATTGTTTAATTGAATGATTTAATTATAAACCCATTTCGTTCTTTTGTCAATTTGAATGATTGGGTTTTTAGCGGGAGAGGAGGAAGGTTGGCGTTATGGCGATTCTCATCCTATTCAGAGAGTTACCGGAACAATAATTCAGAGGGAAGCCGGCGTTTGGTAGAACTATATCCGAGGAAAGCCGGTGTTTGCCGGACGTCAATTCACCGAGACGACCGGCAACCGCGAATGGCGGACTTCCCGCAACAACGACGTCCGGCAAGTTAAGAAATAAGCAGGAAAAAGTTGCAACATGGTAGTAAATGAAGAAATGGCGGACGTCGATACACCGGGACGACCGTCAACCGCGAATGCCGGCCTTCCTGCAACAACGACGTCCGGCAAGTTGGGAAATAAGCTGAATATTGCTGAAGCCCAGTAGTAAATGAAGAAATGGCGGACGTCAATACACCGGGACGACCGGCAACCGCAAATGGCGGACTTCCCGCAACAACGACGTCCGGCAAGTTAAGAAATAAGCTGAAAAAAGTTGAAACACAGTAGCAAATGAAGAAATGGCGGACGTCAATTCGCCGGGACGACCGGCAACCGCGAATGGCGGACTTCCCGCAAAAACGACGTCCGGCAAGTTGGGAAATAAACTGGAAAAAGCTGAATCACAGTATCAAATGAAGAAATGGCGGACGTCAATACACCAGGACGACCGGCAACCGCGAATGGCGGACTTCCCGTAAAAACGACGTCCGGCAAGTTGGGGAATAAGCAGGAAATAGTTGAAACATAGTTGCAAATGAAGAAATGGCGGACGTCAATTCACCGGGACGACCGGCAACCGCGAATGGCGGACTTCCCGCAAAAACGACGTCCGGCAAGTTGGGAAATAAGCTGAAAATTGCTGAAGCGCAGTTGTAAATGAAGAAATGGCGGACGTCAATACACCGGGACGACCGTCAACCGCGAATGCCGGCCTTCCCGCAAATACGACGTCCGGCAAGTTAAGAAATAAGCTGAAAAAAGTTGAAACACAGCAGCAAATGAAGAAATGGCGGACGTCAATTCACCGGGACGACCGGCAACCGCAAATGGCGGCCATCCCGCAAAAACGACGTCCGGCAAGTTAAGAAATAAGCAGAAAAAAGTTGCAACATGGTAGTAAATGAAGAAATGGCGGACGTCGATTCACCGGGACGACCGTCAACCGTCAATGCCGGCCATCCCACAACAACGACGTCCGGCAAGTTGGGGAATAAGCAGAAAATTGCTGAAGCACAGTAGCAAATGAAGAAATGGCGGACGTCGATTCACCGGGACGACCGTCAACCGCGAATGCCGGCCTTCCCGCAACAACGACGTCCGGCAAGTTGGGAAATAAACTGGAAAAAGTTGAAGCACAGTAGCAAATGAAGAAATGGCGGACGTCGATTCACCGGGACGACCGGCAACCGCGAATGCCGGCCTTCCCGCAACAACGACGTCCGGCAAGTTAAGAAATAAGCAGGAAAAAGTTGCAACATGGTAGTAAATGAAGAAATGGCGGACGTCGATTCACCGGGACGACCGTCAACCGTCAATGCCGGCCATCCCACAACAACGACGTCCGGCAAGTTGGGGAATAAGCAGGAAAAAGTTGAAACACAGCAGCAAATGAAGAAATGGCGGACGTCGATTCACTGGGACGACCGGCAACCGCGAATGGCGGACGTCCCGCAACAACGACGTCCGGCAAGTTGGGGAATAAGCTGAATATTGCTGAAACACAGTAGTAAATGAAGAAATGGCGGACGTCAATACACCGGGACGACCGGCAACCGCAAATGGCGGACGTCCCGCAACAACGACGTCCGGCAAGTTGGGGAATAAGCTGAATATTGCTGAATCACAGTAGCAAATGAAGAAATGGCGGACGTCAATTCGCCGGGACGTCCGTCAACCGTCAATTCACCTAGCCGCCCGCCCCCCCAACCGCACTCCCAACCCCCGCACTCCCAACCCCATTCACCACACAAAAACAGCATGCCACCCGACTTTCTAGTCTGAGGACATGCTGGAAAAGCAGATATTTATTTGGCGGCTTGCCATTCGAAGACGTCTTCTTCGATGCGGTAAGCTTGGAAGCCTTGTTTCAACATTTGATCGACGGCCTGCGTTGTGTAGATGCAATAAGGGCCGCGACAATAGACGGCAAACTGCGAATTTTTGGAGGCGTCGAGTAAAAAGGTGTCCAAATCTTCCATGGGAACGGATAGGGCGCCATCAATATGCTCGCTCTCATATTCCTCGCGTGGACGGATATCCAAAACCGTCATGTCTCCATTGGCGACTCTTTCCAAGACATCATTTTGCGAAATGGTTTGCACATCCGCATAGTCTTCGTGGAAATCATGCTTCAAGCGCGAAACCTCCGATAATTGATTTTCCGAAATTTTCCACAAAGCGCGCAAAAAGACCTCGACATCCTCGCTGGCTAAGGAATAAATCACATATTTGCCTTGCTTTTTATACGTTACCAAATTCGCGTCCAACAAAATTTGCAAATGCCGCGACACATTGGCGACACTCATGCCCGTATTATTGGCAATCGTTTCAACCGACTTGGCCCCATTCGTCAACAAATTCAAAATCTCCAGCCGCCGCTCACTCGACAGCGACTTCCCAATGCGCGCATACTGCAAAAACAGCTGCTCGTTATACTGTGTTGCTTCTTGATTGTCCATTCGCTTCACCTCCCTTTCATTATATCAAACCCTCTAACTAAATATCGCTGTCAATCACCTTGTCATCTAATATTTAACTAGACTTAACGTTTTTTGTAAATCATAACCGATGACCCACTCGCCATTAATGTTGGTTTGCGGAACGGTCAATTTCCCTGTTTGCTTTACCAGACGAAACATGGCCACGGGATTAAAGGTGACGTCAACCTCTTTAAACGGCAGATCATTATTAATTAGAAATGTTTTCATCATGTTGCAGTAGGGACAAGTGGGTGTGGTGTAGATAGTAATATCATTCATGCAAGTTAACTCCTATGGGTAGTGATATTTATTTAAAACGTTCAATCAAATAATTGAACGTCAATTAAATTCATTATAAATTGAAATGACAGGGGAGTCAAATAAAAAACCTTCTCATGAAGAGAAGGCTTAGGTTGGATTATTTTTCTTCGTTTAAGGCCGAGATGATTGCTTGGACGGTATCTTCGGAGTCGATAAAATGAAAATCTGTTTCAACACAATTGACGCATTGAATGCCATTCATGCTATTACTTTCAACAATCGCATCGTTGATTTCATCTTCTGCCTCAGGGGACCAGCCCATCGTAGGTGCCACTTTTTTCTTCACCATCATTATCGCCTCCTTTCGATTCCTTTGTTACTCCTATTATAGCATAAAAAATAGTTATAAACAGGCCAAGGTGAAGCGCAAAGGTAGACATCGACAATCCGTTTGATCAATTAAGTCATGCCGAATGGTTCGACTGAGGGTGGTAGAAAACCTTCAATTACTCCACCAGCCGCTGAACCACTCGTTCAATGGCTGCCGCACTAAATCCAAGCGCTTCAAAATAGCCTTCGAAAGAACCGTAATGTGCCAGCACATGTTGATATGCCTGCTTGATGTTTTCGGGGTTCGACCCTAAGGTGTTCATTGGGATGTCGGTCAGCGCCGCTTGATTGGCACTAAAAGTCAAATTGGTGTAGCTGACTTCGTAATTAGTCATAATATCTTGCAAAGACACACCCGCAAGACCCAGCAGTAGCATCGCCACAATGCCGGTGCGGTCTTTGCCGCCTGAACAATGAAAAAGCACCGCTTCTTTAGGGTTACTTTGTGCGATAATCGTCAAGACTTCCTTCAAAAGCGTTTTTTCCTCAATCATCGCTAAATAAATATCTCTGAGATAGGTCGGCTGTAAACGGCGGGCTTTGATTTCGGCTTGCGACAAGGCAGAGTAATCTAACAAGCTGACATGATGATAGTGGATTCTCTCAACATCTTTTGCTGGATTAGGATGCACTGTTAATTCTCTTGGGGTGCGTAAGTCAATGATATGGCGCACCCCATAATCGTATAAGAATGCCAGATCAGCCTCCGTGGCCGTTCCTAAATCACTGGAACGAATCAAGGATTGCCAACGGATGACTTGCTGATTATTTGTTGGATAACCTCCTAAATCACGACAATTAGCCACACCTTCTAGAGGCAAGCGGACAAAGTTTTTTTGATGTCTCATGGGTACACTCCTTAAATTTCTATGTTAAAATAGGATTAGAATACTTTTTAAATTAGAAAGGTGGATTCCTATGCGGTTAGCCTTTGTTTCTGATTTACATTTCGATTTACCCATTAAAGCACCACCCAGACAATATTTCGATATTTTTTCAAAACTGGTCAAAGCTAAAGGCATTGATATTTTGGTGCTCGGTGGTGATATTTCAGACTTCTATACTTTGACGATTTCATTTGTTGAAATGCTACAAAAGCGTTTAGAAATTCCTGTCTACTTTATTCCTGGAAATCATGATTTCTATAGTGAACAAAAACATAAAGATACGTGGGATATTTATGATGAATTTAAAGAACATCCTCAATGTTTAATTGAATCACCGCTTAAGTTAACCGATGAATACACGCTGGTAGGCCATACGGCCTGGTTTAATTTTTCTTTCCATAATGAGACCGCCAATAATTATTATTCACAAGAAGGTTTAACGCCTGAGGGATTAGTTTATAAAGAAAAAGAATATACTAATTGGAACATGACCGATATTGAGTTGTCGAAATATTTTTCTAAGATTATTGAAAAAGATTTTCAACTCAATTATTCGCCGCATTATATTTTAGTGACTCATGTGATGAATCATGCTGTTTTCGCTAAGGACATTGATGAGGATCCTCATGTAGAACCCCGTTTTATTCCGTTTGCAGCTACCAATGACTTAGATAAAATTTTCGAGTCCTATTCAATACCTTACAGCATCCAAGGACATTACCATATCCGTCAACGCGTGCAACAAGGGGACACTTTGTTTGTTTCATGTGCTTTGGGTAGGCCTGAGGAATGGAAAAGTAATAACATTTCCAAAGAGTTGGAAGAAGCCGTTTTTATTTTGGATATTTAAAGGGAGCTGGCTCCAAGCCCCAAGTAATTTAAGTGAAAAAAAGCCGGATTTTTAATGCTCGTCTGCTGCGTCAATGCCACGTTTAAAGCGGGCGGAGGACGCTTCCACTAACATTAAAAGTCCGGCTTTTTTGCATTCATGCGTTCATGTGTTCAAATCCAGCTTTATGCTTTGACTTTGTTTTTCCTGCCGTTGCGACCATAAACAAAATAGATGGCAATGGCTGAAATAATCATGATGATCACCGAATAGACATAAGTTAACAATTGTTGTTCAGGCGGAGCCGTTGGTTCGGTCGTTTGTTTTAAGACAATCCCTAATGGTTGATACAGGGGATGGAAAACAAAGACGGTCGCATCATATTCCGCTAACATACCAATAAAACTTAACAAAAAGGTTGATAAAACCGTTGGCCAAATAATCGGGATAATGACTTTTGTATAAGTTGAAAAAGTTGACGCACCAACATTTTTGGCCGCTTCTTCTAAAGAATAATCGACCGACAAATAACCGGATTTAATCATCCGTAGGGTGGTCGGTAACCGCAAGATGATATAGACAATCAGTAGGATAACGGTCGTTCCCGTTAGCGTTTGACCAAAGGTAAACACAGTCGGTTGATTAAAAGTCATCACAAACCCTAAAGCAATTAACGTCGCCGGTAAATACCAAGGGATTTGCAGTAGATTTTCAAGCAATTGCGACAAGGGATGGTTGTATTTAGTAATAATCCGCGCCAGCACCAGCATAATCAGCACTGAAATTAAAGCAGCTAAACCAGAGTAGACAATACTCACAAAAATCGGTTGTAAACCTTGGGACGACTCAAACACGCGTATGTAATTATCAAAGGATAAATTCCTAAAATCAATCACACCATACAACAAATCATTGATATTCATAAATGAAAACAGAATAACAAACAACAACGGCAGAACATTAATCAAGCCAATAATATGTGCCATCACCGTAACGATGGCATTGGCCGTCTTGTTTTGAATCTTAACCTTCTTGATTTTTGTTTTTACTTTTGAGACAGAGATATTTATATTATGTTTTTCAATATAAGTAAATATCAACAAGATAATGATGGTGATTACCGCCAATAATAGGGCTAAGACCGCGGCATAATTGCGCGTGCCAATTTGCGCAGAAAAGGTCATAATTAGCGGGTTGATGGTTTCGAAATCGCCACCTAAGACCTCAGGGGTAGCAAAAGCGGAAATACCGGAAAGGAAAACCAGGATAGAGGCCGCAATTAAGGCAGGTGCTAACTGGGGCAACACAACTTTCGTAATGATGCGAAACTCTTTAACCCCCATGTTCCGGGCCGCTTCAATCGTTTGGTAATCCACATTTTTCATCGCGCTACGCACCAGCACAATATGATTGAAGGTGTTGGCAATCGTCATTTGCGCCAAAACCGCCCAAAAACCCCTAAACCAATTGACATTCATATCCGGGAAATATTGCAGTAAATTGGCGGTTAAAAAGCCGCGCGGCCCCAAAATAAAGTTGTAAGCCGTCACTAGGACAATCCCATTACAAATCAAACTCGAATAATACGCCATATTAAGCCAACGACTGCCCTTAATCTCAAAATAATCCAGCACAAAGACTTGAAAAATCCCCAAAATATTGGTCGTAATAACCAAACTCACCGCCAAAATAAATGAATTAAATATCGCTGTGACCGCTCTTTTAGAGCGCAAAACATTCATCATCGGATCGAGATCCAGTTCCCCATTAGGGAAGAAACTTGATTGGAGAATGGTTATGTTAGGGTAAATTAAAAAGGTGAAAACGCCCCAACCAACAATAACACCCATGATCATCAATAACATTCGGTTTCTTAATTTATAATTTGTGGTTTGTTCATTCACACCATTACCCCCTATCAAAAATGATTAAGTCATCAGGGCTAATTTTTAGATTGATTGGCTGGTTGATGTCAACGTCCAGACCCTCTCTTTGTTGAATGCTGGTTAGATGCATATTGCCAACTTCACTCACTCGACGAGTGGTCATCCCATAAAATTCTTGGAGCTTGAAGGTAGCCGGCAATCTAAGGTAGCGATCGTCATTAGTAGCACGGGTGTCATCGGTAACATTTTCTATTCTGACAAACACTTTTTTGCTTGGGTCGAGCTTTAAGCCAGGATTATTTTGATTTAAAATCTGAATGGTTTCTTCCGTTAATTCGTTGGAGTCCCCAATAAAGCGTGTTACATAAGGTGAAATTGGATGATCATATATTTCTTGCGGTGTGCCAACTTGTTCAAGGAAGCCGTTATTGAAGACCGCAATCCGATCAGACAAGGTTAAAGCCTCTTCTTGGTCATGGGTGACATAAATCATGGTAATATTCGACTCGTTTTGAATTTGTTTCAATTCACGGCGTAGATTTTTTCTTAAGTGGGCATCGAGGTTGGATAGAGGTTCATCTAAGGCAATAATGTTAGGTTGTAAAGCTAAGGCTCTAGCGATAGCTACCCGTTGTTGTTGACCTCCTGACAATTCAGAGACCCCTCGATGAAGTTGGTCAGTAGTTAAATTGACCATTTTGGCGACTTGTTTCACACGGGTTTGAATTTCTTGTTTATCGACTTTGCGTTCCTTTAAACCAAAGGTAATGTTCTCTTCGACGCTCATATTAGGAAAGAGGGCATAGCTTTGAAAAACCATCGCAATCCCACGTTTTTCAATGGGTTTATTAGTAATATCTTCCCCATTTACAACGATAGTGCCTTTAGTGGGATTTTCAAACCCCACCAAGGCACGTAATGTTGTTGTTTTCCCTGAGCCAGAAGGACCTAAGAATGTAAAGAACTCGCCTTGATTAATTTGAAGATTCAAATCGTTAATGGCAACAAAATCCCCATATTTAATTTCTACATGGTTAAATTCTATCATTGGCCGGGCTCCTCTAAAAATTATGGCATATATTCAAGTAAGATTTTAGCAACCCATTCGTCAAGTCTTGAGTTAATATAAGTCCAGTCAGCTTCTTGCCATTTAAAATTAGCATTGATTTCTTGCATACGTGGATCCATAAATTCTACCGCATCAACGTTAGTAACAATCGTTCCGTTATCCGCTGCATATTCACCAATGACATCTGCACTACCAATCCAGTTAGCAAAACGAATCGATTCGTCAACGATAGCTTGGTCATCACTGTTGACAACACCCACGTGGTTAGTATTGGTTGGAGCACCTTCTTCAAAGTACACAATCAGTGGTGTTTCAAAGTCAGCAGCAGCGGCATCTAATTTAGAATAAATAAGGGAAGCAGCCGTATAGGCATAAGGCACTGTGCCTTCTACTAAATTAACAAACTCATCTTCACCTTCTTGAGCTTGGTAGCCGTTGGCAAAATACGCTTCAATCGCTGCCCAACCTGCCTCAGAAACGCCAAGTTCGCCACTTTCATCTAAGTATTGCGCTAAAATACCACCGACCATCATCCGCGCTTGTGCACCCCCTAATTCCTTAGGTACCATATATTTTCCATGGTAAGCTTCATCTTCCCATAATTGGCTAATCGTTGTGGGCAGTTCTTCTGCAGATACAACGTTTGGATTAGCAACATACAATTTTGGTTGGACTTCATATGGCCAAGAGTAACCATTCACACCATGTGAGCCTTCAACTTTATCCGCCCATGCGGGTTCCCAAGCCGTTAAAGCACCGGCTTCAACCATTAAATTAAAGTTATCTTCAGAGGGTCCCCAAACAACATTCATTGTTGGGTTGTTAGCTTCTGCAATCACACGTGACGTTAAATCCCCACCACCTAAGCTAACTAATTGAATATTAAAACCAGCTTCTTCAGCGGCATTTAATAACCAGGCTTCACGTGGTTCACCTGCACCTGTGTTGTTTGTTCCAATCACAAGTTGTACCCCTGTTGGTTCTTGATCAATAATATCTTGTTGCGGTGATTGTGCTGAAACGAGAGCCGTTCCAAAGGTGCTTAATGCTAAAGCGGCTACTGCGGTAAAGTTAAATAGTTTTTTAAAAACCATGGTTCATTCTCCTCTAAATAAATATGATTGAATTAACAGCTACCCAAAAGTAATTGTTATATCCTTCCTTAACCTTAATCCAAAGCGTTATCTATCACAATATGCTTTACAGATTGTTAACGTGGACTTTACAAATTTACATATTTTGTGAAATAAAAAGATGGAATCCGGCTTTTTTTACGTATATATATATGACACGTAAAATAAAGGAGATATTTATTATGAAAAAAAGCAATCATTTGATGGTTTTGGAATACATGGAACGGCGCGGGATGTTAGTTGATGCGGACGCCAAGAGCCAATTGTATGCGATGCAGAAGGGTTTTGAGGGGGAGTTGGCTTTTGCGGCTTTGTTTGAGCGGTTTGCGAATCAGGATTGGCTGCTGATTTATGATTATTGGTTTGCTTCAGGCAAGAAAAAGCAAATAGACTTTTTGTTGTTATCGAGTGCGGTGTGGTTTCAGATTGAAGTGAAAAATTATGAAGGACGGTTCGAGTATAAGACCGGGGAGTGTTGGCACAATGGGAAGCTGTTGGACGAGAATCTTTTTTCAAATATGGAAGAGCGGGCACGGCGGTTGAAAAAGATTGCAGCTGGGGTCAGTTCGAAGATTCAGGTGCGATCGATAGCGATCTTTATCAATGAGTTTGGTCAGACTTATTTTGACGAGACTTTCACCGGTGAAGCGATTAACCACCTTCAAATTAAGGATTTCTTTTGGAGCATTCGCAATGTGCAGAAGCTGCCAGCCTGGCTGGAGGACAAGGTACGGTTGGCTTTGGAAGAGGAGCGAGGAACCTATGCGATTGCCTTTAAGGGGCTGGACCCGGGCGTGTTTGAGTTGGTGCGACAGGGGGTGTGTTGCGACGGAGATGAGAGTTGTGGAGGCTTTCATGCGGTGCGCCATCAGCAGTATAGTTTTATTTGCCAAAAGTGCGGGAAAATAGAGAGTCTTGCCGATGTGATCGCAAGACATGCGGTGGAGTTGCGGTATCTGTTTTATGATTACCCAGAAATGGTGACGGCAGGGAATTTGTATCTGTTGATGGGCGGGGCAGTGTCGAAGATAGCTATAAGAAAACATTTATCCGCAAAATACGACCTAGTAAGAGTTTCAAACACGCATTATTATCGAATAAATATCTGAAAAATAAGACTGTTAAGGTTTTTTGCTGAACGCGTATATGGAAATCGTAAAAGGCTATACGCGATTGCTGAACGCGTATATGGAAATCGTAAAAGGCTATACGCGTTTTCCCCACCCCCACAAAACACCAAAAAAGGCGCCCCAGCGGCGCCTTTCACTATCACCACTTCACATAAATTGACCACACATTAAGGCCATGAAGCTTTTAGGTAAGGGAGTATATGGAAAATATGAAACGCGTATATGGAAATCGTAAAAGGCTATATGCGATTGCTGAACGCGTATATGGAAATCCTAAAAGGCTATACGCGATTGCTGAACGCGTATATGGAAATCACAAAAGGCTATACGCGTTTTCCCCACCCCCACAAAAACACCAAAAAAGGCGCCCTAGCGGCGCCTTTCACTATCACCACTTCACATAAATTGACCACACATTAAGGCCATGAAGCTTTTAGGTAAGGGAGTATATGGAAAATATGAAACGCGTATATGGAAATCGTAAAAGGCCATATGCGATTGCCAAACGCGTATATGGAAATCACAAAAGGCTATACGCGATTGCCAAACGCGTATATGGAAATCACAAAAGGCTATACGCGATTGCTGAACGCGTATATGGAAATCACAAAAGGCTATATGCGTTTGCTGAACGCGTATATGGAAACCACAAAAGGCTATACGCGTTTTCCCCACCCCCACAAAACACCAAAAAAGGCGCCCCAGCGGCGCCTTTCACCATCATCACTTCACATAAATCGGGTTACCTACTACAACCAACGTATTCTCCACGCCACGGAAGTCACCGCGAACTTCAAATCGCACAAAGCCGGGCTTAACAGCAGCAGTATCTAACGCAAAGACCACTTCAAAGCCATCGCCACCAAGCTCAGCAACAGGCTCGCTCTGGTGGAGCAGGGTGTTGTTATTCCACACGGACACGACTGCGTGGGTTACGGGGAATTGTTTCAAGTCGCGCAACTCAGTAGGGGTCACCGCCACACGCACCTCAGCAGCAGCACCCCCGTCAGCACCAGCCTCAGCAGTAGCACTACCCCCCTCACCAGCACCCCCCTCAGCCAGCTTCCCAGCGCCCACACGGTCGCCCATGTGCCAGTCGCCCACGGAAAACTGCACACGAGGTCCCAAAGTAATATAATAGGACCCGCTACGCAGAGCTTCCTTAAAGGTCGCCGGCGTCAACGCCTTTCCAGCCGCCAACTCCACATAGGTCACGCCCATATTGGCGTCGGGGCCATCGGGGCGGTGCCAATCACGGCCGGCGGAGCAAGAGATTTCGTAGCCTTCCAATAGCTTGCCTAGCCATAACTCATAAGCTAAGACAGATTCCAACTTGGCTTGCGGGGAATTGCTATTCCAGATTTCGATATAATTGACCAAGCTAAAATCCTTCACGCGGAAATCCCAGTGACAGCCGGTGCAAATGGGCGACCCGATATCAAATGGATGGGCAATCCCCACCAAGCCATTGGCCGCACGGACTTCAGCCATGTAGTCATCGATCGTATCCACCGTGGCTTCACGCCAATCGACATCGTAGTCGGCATCGTGGGCCAGCATATGCCCGAAGTAAGTCGTCCACTCCATGCCATGCAAGGTCACTAGCGCCCCAGACTTTACCGCCTCGACTTCCGCCATCTCCAAATAACCTGCCGACGAATTGTGGTCGGTCAAAATTAAGCCTTTGTAGCCGAAGTCGACAGCAGCATCCACCAACTCACTCACGCTAAACTGCCCATCGCTGTGGTAGGTATGCGAATGCACTTCGACGGGGTATTGATATTTATTCATAGAGACGCCTCGATTCTAACATTAGCCTTAACAACTTTACTGGCCACACAGTGGCAATTCAACTGCAATTCCCAACGACCGGCATCCACATCGACCGGCCAAAACCCATGGCTGGCCGACGCTGCGCTAATCACAATCGTTTGGTCATTGCTTTTATTATGATGCGCCCCCAAATAACGACCGTTTTTACTCAACGACAAAGTAATCAAATTATCGACCGGTAAAAAATTCGCGACCTGATAATCCTCCGGACGACTCCCCGGCAGAGCATACTTGACTACAGCCTCTTCAAGCTGGCTAATCGCGACGTCATCGCTACTTTTATTGGGCGAATAGTTAAAATAGATCGTCAGCTGCGTGTACGTTTGATTCAGTTCAAACGGAATCTTAATATTCGTTTGCGTATCAAACTTCCCCAGCTGAATCGTCAAATCGACAATTTTCATCTAGGCCACCCCCAAATACGCTAAGGCACTGCGACTTGTTACATTATAAACCCCCATATTTAAATAAATATCAATGGTACTCAAGTCGTTAACGGTCCAAACAGAGATATTTACATTGAAATGATGAATGATTTCCACAATTTCAGGGGTTACAAACCCATAGTAAAATTGTACGACACGCACACCCCGCGCATAAATATCGCTTAAGACCCGCACGAAAACTTCATGATCAAAGGTTTGGCTGTAATCCCAGCTGTTTTCGAAATTATAGAAGAGTTGCGGGCGGAACGATGGCTCGTAATCTTCAATCACCAAACCACCACTCAGGACAATGCGGTCAACTAAGTCAAACGCTTGCGCCAATTCAACGGCTAAAGGCCCAATCGCACCGTTTTTACAGTCGATATTTATTAGGGTGGTTTGGTTTTGAGAGGTTTTCATCTGTTGAAAGACATCCTTTAAAAGGACGCAGTCAGCGTAATCGGCCATTTCGTCGTGGCTGAGGTACAAGGTTCCGTCCTCAGCCAATTGACAGTCAATCTCAAACGCTTCAACGTTGGCGTTTAACATTGCTTCAATAAATTCCATACTATTATCTTTAAATCCATCACTACCAGAATGTGCTGTTATCATTATTGTTTCTCCCATGCTTCGTCTCGTAAGTTGGAGACGATATATAATACGGCCGCAAATGAACAGAAAATGAACATGATGACCGATAAAGCTGCGGCTCTTTCATAAGCCATGTATGAATTGAACTGGTCGTATAAGACCACGCCCAACATTTTTGGATGGTTGGCACCCATTAAAAATGGTGTCGTAAACGATCCGATATTACCCATAAAGACAAATGTCATGGACATCAACATATCTTTGTAGGTGATGGGTAACAACAATTTGGTGAAAACATGCCAAGTGTTACCGCCAACGTCACGCAAACCTTCAATGTAAGAGTCCTTAACATTCGATAAAGCCGATAATAGAATTAAACTGGAAAAAGGAATGTTAAACCATAGGTTCATGATGACAATCCCTTCCATATTGTACATCCAGCCTAAACTTAACTCGATCCCAAACCAATTCGCAATCCGTGCCAAAACCCCGGCGTCGCGAATCATTAAAATCATTGAATAGACCGCCACTAAACCAGGAATAAACCGTGGCAGTAAGACGAGCCATCCCATCCATTTAGACACGCGCGATTTTGAAAAGCGCAAGTAAATCGCCAACAAATACGAAATAACTAAAGTTAACACAACCGTAATAAGCACGATTTGCAACGTATAAATAATATTTTGTTGTTGGACCGGATCTGTAAAGAAAAAGAGATAATTATCCAACGTAAAGGAACCATCTTCAGGATCAGCAAAACTACGGAAAATGGAGTTAAACATTGGCACGACAACAAAGGTAATCACAATAATAAACGACGGCGCCACTAAGAGGTAAGGGGTCCATTTATTTTCTTTCAATATGAACCCCTCCTATTTCCCTGCGTAAACATGGTGTCTAGCGACTTTATACGAAACGTCACTACCGATCAAATAGTTGGGCACTTCAGACCGTGAAATAAATGACTGCAATTGACTACCATTCGGCAAGTCCAAGGTCACAATCGCATAGTGACCAATCAACATAATATCCGCAATGGTCGCGCTGTGTTCATATTCACCGGCTTGTCCTAAGACAATATCTTCCGGACGTGAAGCCACCACTTCGCCACTTTCAGACTGATCAAAGTTCATCGTTCCAATAAATGACGCCACATATTGTGTTTCAGGGTTGTCATAAATATCATTTGGTGTCCCAACTTGCGCAATGACCCCTTTATCCATAACCACAATGCGGTCAGAAATTGACATGGCTTCTTCTTGGTCATGCGTGACAAAGACAATTGTTAAATCCAAATCTTGGCGAATCCGTTTAATTTCAGACCGCATTTCATGACGAATCTTCGCATCCAAAGCCGAGAAAGGCTCGTCTAACAATAAGACCGCTGGTTTTAACAACAAACTCCGCGCAATCGCGACCCGTTGTTGTTGCCCACCTGATAATTGGGAAGGAAACTTCTCTTCAACCCCCGGCATGCGCACCAAATCCAAAATAGTCGCCACCTGCTTTTTAATATCCGCTTTCGACACTTTACGCAATTTCAAGCCAAAGGCTAAATTCTCAAACACAGTCATATGTGGCCACAAGTTATACGATTGAAACACCATCCCGGTCGGACGGTTTTCAGGCGCCAAGTTCGTCACATCTTGACCATCAATCAAAATCTCGCCCGCCGTCACCTTGTTAAAGCCACCAATCGCGCGCATAATCGTCGTTTTCCCACAGCCCGACGGCCCCAAGAGTGTCAAAATCTCCCCTTGATTAATGGACAAATTAATATCCTTAACGCCGTCGCCGTTATCATAGATGACACTTAAATTATTTATTTGAACTTTTTCAACCATAATAAATATCTCCTTATTTCATTTTAAAGCCTTGGCCTAAGGCATCGGCCGACAGGTATTTTCTAAATAACCAAATCACAATGATCGATGGCACCATTAAGATAAGTGAGAAGACAGCCCCCGCTTGCAATGGATAATCCAAGATAATCCCATACATTGCCGTTGCCATCGTATTAATATCCGGGAAGCCAACTAACAGCGTTCCTTGCGCTTCTTCCATGGAACCTAAAAAGGTGTAAACCGATGCGACTGCAATCCCAGGCATGGCCAAAGGTAAGGTTATTTTCCGAAAGACCATAAAAGGGGAGGCCCCCACATCACGGGCTGCTTCTTCTTGTTGTCTGTGGACCGATCTAAAAGAACCGGCCGGTAACCAAATCATAAACATCAACGTATTGATTAAATGGATAATAATAACGCCCGGCAAAGTCCCCATTAAATTCAAACGATAAAAAATGATGGCCATAGCCACATAAATACCCATTTTCGGAAACGCATTGGAAATTAAAAAGGTGAACATGAAAAACTTGCGTCCGACAAAGTTATACCGCGAAATCGCATAAGCGGCCGGCACGCCAACGATCAATGAAATAATGGTCGTCAAAGTCGCCACCACAAAGGAGGTAATAATCGACTCAACTAACTGATCTTGACTGAAAATAAATTCCCACCAACGCAAACCAAATTCTTGGGGAATCACATTGGGATAACGATACGTATCGCCAAAAGCGATCATGATGTTATTGACTAAAGGAGTATAGAAAAAGAGTAAAAAAATAGCAAAAATCACAAAGTTCCAAAATTTACGCGGCCCCACAGCGTGGTAATAACGTTTCGGTGACATACAAACTCCTCCTTGTAAAGTTTTATCAATTACAAAAGCCGAACGTTTCACCATATCGTGTACTATCGCGAGAAGGACAGTATGTTTTCACGATAAGATAGAACGTTCAGCTAATGTAGAGTAGCAGTGATATTTAGTTAACGATTATTGTAAAGTTCCGATTTCATTGTCCCAACGTTCGTTAAGTAAACCACCTAGTTCACCTAAGCTTGAACGACGGAAGTTAGTCACATCAAGGCCTTCTAATAACGAAGAGTTCGGGCTATCGAAGCTAGAAGAATCGACTAAAGGAATTGCAGCCATGTTGTCTAACAAGATTTGTTGTGCTTCGTCCGTTAACATGAAGTCCATAACGGCATGCGCACCTTCAACGTTTGAACCGATGGTAGGAATCGCAAAAGCATTCAAGCTTCCAGTGAAACCAGGATCGATTTGAGCAATTTTAGTTGTTTCAGGTAAAATACCTTGGTTGATTTGAGAAATAGCCATATCAGCCCAAGCAGGAATCATGTCTACTTGTTGGTCAATTAGTAAATCAAGTGTTCCTTGGTTTTTGTTAGGATAAACGGTTGAACCACCAGATTGGTATAAGAATGGGTGTAACTCTTCTAATAAAGCAAAACCTTGATCCCATTGTTCCATGTTAGCTTCGTCAGAAGACGTTAAAGCCGCTTCATCTAAGAAGTTGTAAACAGCTGTCACAACAAATGAGCTACCAGCACCACCAGAACCTGGTGTGTTGTAAGCGAAACGACCTGGATTTTCTTTAATCCATGTGTATAATTCATCAGCCGTTGTTGGAACATTTTCAACACGTTCCTCGTCATAAGCTAAAACAACCGTTGTTCCACGGTAAGGAGCTAAGTATTCAGCATTTTCTGCCACTTGCGCATCCACGCGTTCTAAGTTAGGTACTAAGGCTGTATCGACAGGAACGAACATTTCATCAACCGTCATATCGGTTGTGTAGGAAGGAATATCATCAGCACCTAATTCGATAATGTCATAGTTTGTGCCAGTTTCGCCAGCTAAAGTAGCTGCCACTAAACGATCACGTAACCCTTGTGCACCAGAACCAGATAAAATGAACTCAACTTCTAAGTCATATAATTCACCATAAGATGAATTGTCAAACGCTTTTTCTAACTCTTCGAAGACCATACGAACATTGTCAGATCCACCTGTCCATAAAGTAACCGTCGTTTTTTCTTGCGCAGACACAGTTGCTGTTGCTAATGAACCCGCTAAAGCCGCAACCCCAGCCAAGCCCATCAATTTTTTAAGTGCTTTTTTCATTTGCTACCTCCAAAATAATTGTTTTTTTACAGCACCTATCGTACCACCCCATTGTTAATTTCCAGTCAAATTCCCGTAAATATTACGTAAATCCAGCACTTTGATTGTAAAGTTTTTGTATACCTCTCGAATTCACTATTTTCCAAATAAATATCTCTGCTAGCTTCTAAGCTGGCTGCGTGCTGCTTTTCGGGAACGGCTGTGCTTTCCGATATTGGTAGAAAAACAAGTCATCGCCAGTGACTGCGAGTGACGGGAAATGCTAAAAGGCGGACTTGGAATGGGGCGGACGACCGGCAATTTGAATTGGCGGACGTCCCACAAAAACGACGACCGGCAAGTGTGCTTAATAAGGTGTAAACGCCAAAAAACCGGACTTGGAATGATGGGGACGACCGGCAAGTTGAATTAGCGGACGTCCCACAAAAACGACGACCGGCAAGTGTTGGCAGTGATAGAATGAATCATAATGCCCGCCAAACCAGCTTCCATTTGGCGATGTCTTCAACTCTGCCCGCCAAACGACCTTCCATTTGGCGAGTTTGTTTTGTCATATTAAGTACGAAGTAAAAAAGTGGAGGGATTTCGGATACAGAAAAACGACAGCTAAAGTTTTATCGATATAGGTGGCGAAGCCCGCGCATTCCCCCGCCACCCATAACCTCTACTGACAAATCAATCCTCTTCACAAGAATTTTCCACAAGAAATTTAGTGTAAATCATGTTAAGATATTGGAAACGACTTTGAGGAGTGGTAAGATGAGTAGATATGTTTTTAAACTGCGAGTAGATAATCAATTGAGTCTCGTGGCACCGATAGCGACGGCAAAAGTTGCGGCAGAGTTATTTACTTTAATTGACAAAGACCGGGACCATTTAAAACCGTTCTTACCCTGGGTTCAAGCCACGCAAACGGTGGAGGACGAATTCAACTTCTTAAAGCGGGTGCTGCAAGCTCAAGCCGAGGGTGAGACTTACATGTTCCTTATTGAATATGACGACCAAATAGTTGGCACGATTGATTTGCATTTTGTAAATACGAATCATCACCGAGCCGAAATTGGTTATTGGTTGGCCTCGTCGCACACAGGGCTTGGGATTATGACACGCTGCGTCAACACAGTCACTCAATATGGTTTTCAAACTCTGGATTTGAATCGCATTGATATTTATTGTGATGTGGAGAATGTGGCGTCAAACGCGGTCGCCAAGCGGTCAAACTATCAATTTCTCGCGACGCAACCGGCGCAAGTTTTTCAAGATAACCGCTATCGGGATATGAATCAGTATGTGATGTTAAAACGTGATTTCAAGGAGGACTAAATGGATATATTAGGAATACTTGGTTGGATTGTTATCATTATCGTTGCTGTTGTTGTCTATAGTTTTATGGCGCGGTCAAAGAATCGGCGCGAAATGGAGCGCAATCGCCGCGATTTGCGGGATGGGAAATTGAATGACAGTCAGCTGAAAGAGATTTATCGCAAGTTAGATAGTTATAAAGATGATCCGTTTTTTGCGGTAGCTTCCTATGGCTTGTTCTATAAGGAATACTACCAGTTGGCCAATGAAAATTATGAAGCATTTAAACCTGAGATGCTAAAGCGAGGGCTACTCCGTTAACTCCGTTTAGTTAGCCTCAGCCATGAGGAAGGGATATTTATTTGAAAAAGATAGGGAAAGTATTAGGATGGGTTGGGGGTTTGATGGGCGGGGCGGCGCTGGCGGCTTATGCGACAACGCTGGTGACGCCAAAACCGGAAGCTTTTATGATAAAGCAGCTATTCAACCGTCCATATGGGATAAAAAATCCGACGATGTACGAGGCGGCGAGTGGACGAGTGAAAGTGCTTGAGGATTTGTCGTTTTCGAGTCATTTTGAAAACAGCACCTACGATTTGTATTTGCCAATCGATTTGGCTGACAATGAGAAGTTGCCTTTGGTGGTGTGGTTGCACGGCGGCGGTTTTGTGGGTGGCGACAAGTCGCAAATGCATGAGTTCGCCACTTATTTAACAGCGCGTTCGCGTGTGGTAGTGGCTACTTTAAATTACGGTCTAGCCCCTAAAAATAAATATCCCTACCAATTAAACCAGTTGGCTACTGCTATCTGCTATTTCAAGGAAGAGCCAACCTTAGCGGAGCATTTGGATTGTTCGCGCATAATAATTGGGGGCGATTCGGCAGGGGCACAAATTGCTGGCCAATATGTGTTGATGCAGACAAACGATGCTTATCGTGAGTCAATGGGGCATAAGCAGAGCTTAGAGACAGAGCAAATCAAGGGCTTTATCTCTTATTGTGGTCCGCTAGCCATGAGTCGCTTGGCGACCCATCCCCATGAAAGTCGGATGGTGCGCTATATGTTGCATACCATATCGCGTTCCATTATTAAGAGTCGCGAATGGACACAGCAAGCGGAATTGTTTGAAGCTTCAATAACCGATCATGTCAACAGCTGTTTTCCTCCATCTTATGTTACGGATGGGAATACACGGACATTTGATATGCAAGGGCAAGCCTTTACCCAGCGGCTGAAAGAATTGAAGGTGCCTGTTGTGGAACGCTTTTTTGCCGATACCGATCGCAAGGTGATGCACGAATACCAGTTTGAGTATTTAACGGATGATGCGCTAGTTTGTTTGGATGAAACGTGTGCGTTTATTGATGAGGTGTTGCAGGAAATGAAGGATGATAATGGCAGAAGTATGTATTTGAAGGAGATTAAATGAAAAATATAGTTGTTAGAGGGCTGTTTTTGGTGATGGGATCCCTTTTGTTAGGTGTGGGGGTCGGCTTGGGCATTGCCGGAGGCCAAGAGGTTGACGCTTTGGGAACGATTTGGGAAGGCATGAGCCTGACGTTTGGTTGGTCCTTAGGGTCAGCGAATTTGATTTTCAACCTAATTTTGTTAGTTGTTCTGCTTTTTGTCGATATTAAGCAGGTCCATGTGGGGACGTTATTGAGTCCGGTGATTGCGGGAGCGGCGACCAATTATACTTTGGCGCTAGTGGAGACGCCGGAGTCTTTTGTCATGCAAATCATCCTTTCCGCGTTTGGCGTGCTAGTGATTTCAACGGGGGTCGGTGTTTACACTGCATCGGAATTGGGCAAAAGTGCTTATGATGGCATCACCTTTGCCATGAGTGCCCGTTTAAAGGTTGAATTGTACAAAGTCCGTTTTGTTAATGACTTGATTCTGTTGGTTTTGGGCTATCTGATGGGCGGCACGATTGGCCTAGTGACTCTAGTGGCCATGTTGTACGTTGGCGTCGTCGTCCAGCGCGTCAATAGCTGGAGCACACGCACCATTGAACAACTGAGTGAAAAACCGGCTTGGAAAGCCGATTAATCTTTTAATAAATATCTCTGCTCTTCGTATCTTTTCTTATGACTATATATTAGGTTTTTGATATTATAGAGATAATCATTATCTACTGAAGGTATCATTTTCAACGATAATGAGTAATGAAGGTTGATTCTACAACAATAGTTAAGGAGAGGCATATGAAGAAATTTGTATTGTTATTGGTGAGTTTATTTGTCTTTGTATCTGTTCCAACGGTTTCCGCGCAAGAAATTACTGAGTCTGAAAATGAAACATTAGTCATTTTAAATCAATCATTGTATCAACATTACTTTTTCAACTTTAATCCTGAAACGAAAACCTTCAATTTTGTCCCTAATGAATTGATTACCGAACAAATGAACAAAATGCTGGCTGGCGAAACGTCAGAAGAAGAGACCCAAACCGTGAACGAACTAAAAGATGTCTTTTACGAATTATATCAGGCTATTGTCGAAAAACATGGTCCAGGCTATACCTTTAAAATGCTAAGTGGTACAGATGTCAGTCACGTCCTGATTGAATTGAAGGATGACGATGTGATTACCGATGTCTTTGAAGAGATAGGGGGAGCTGTGGATTCGGGGGCTGCCGAAGTTCCTGAAGAATTTCAAGTAGCCCTTGATACGGCTGAGACTTCGCTAGATGCCTTGGCTTTTTCAAAAGAAGGCTTGTACAATCAATTGCTGTACAAAGAATTTTCTGAAGAAGCAGCCCAATATGCCGTAGATAACATTCAAGCCGACTGGAATGAACAAGCCGTCCTGGTCGCTCAGCGGTATTTGGATATCAAACCATAAACCGATGACGAACTGACTGCTCAATTGCTTTATGAAAAATTTACCGAAGCAGAAGCCCAATATGCGGTGGAGAATGTGGAGTAGGTAGAGAAAAACAGTTAGAAAAGGAGGATTAGCCTTTTCTAACTGTTTTTTTGTTGTGTAAGGGTGATTAGTTTATATGATTTGACAACGGAGAACGGTCCATAGCAGCAAATTCGATAGGTGGTATAGAAGTGGGGTGGTTTTGTCACTCATTTTCTAGCCCTGTGGTGTTATGTGGTAGTTGTGTTTTTCGGTAAGTCGGATTTTCTTGTAGCAAGGCAGAAGTGGAATATTCTAGCTAGGTTAGTTCCACTTAGTTAGTTAAAGTGGAATGTTCTAGCTTGGTTAGTTCCAGTTAAGCTTACAATTATAATATTCTAGCTGTGCCACCCATCTCCAACAAACTTTGCTCGCTCTCAGCATCAAACAAATGCCAGCGATTAGCCTTGGGTTTCAAGTAGACGGTATCGCCAACAGCCACGGCAGGACCAATGTCAATAGTCGCAGCCATCATCTCAGGGCGATCAGCAACGGTGAAAAACAAATTCATCCCATGCCCTAAGTGCTCAACATTTTCAAGCACGACCGCGATACCTTCAGCATCATCGGCAGACACCAATACAAAATCTTCTGGACGAATGCCAGCATACACAGGTCCCGACACAGTGCCGTCCTTCAAGCGTTCCACAACTTCTTGCCCTAAAACAACCTTCTGACCATGCATCGAAATCCGCCCATCACTCGTACCACCCGCACCAACTACCAAGTCCGTTTTAAAAACATTCATTTGCGGGCTACCAATGAATTCGGCAACAAATTTCGTCGCAGGGAATTCATATAAATTAATCGGACTATCCATCTGCTCCAAATAGCCATCGCGCATCACCACAATGCGGTCACCCATGGTCATGGCTTCGATTTGATCGTGCGTGACATAAATAAAGGTCGTTTGCAATTCACGGTGCAAGCGCACAATCTCCGCCCGCATCTCAACCCGCAACTTGGCATCCAAATTCGATAAGGGCTCATCCAACAAGAAGACCTTCGGATTCCGCACCATAGCCCGTCCTAAAGCCACCCGTTGCCGCTGCCCACCTGACAAAGCATCCGGTTTCCGCTTTAAAAAGGCTTCTAACTGCAAGATTTTAGCGACTTCTTCCACGCGACGATTAAGTTCTTTCTTCGGCATCTTTTGCATTTTCAATGGAAAACCAATATTCTCCGCAATCGTCATATAAGGATACAAAGCGTAATTTTGGAACACCATCGCGATATCCCGATCCTTAGATTCCACATAATTGACCAACTGGTCATCGATAAACAAACCTCCACTTGAAATAGATTCCAAGCCCGCAATCATCCGCAAGGTCGTCGACTTACCACAGCCCGACGGCCCCACAATCACCACAAACTCCTTATCCTGAATCGCAATCGAAAGCGGCTTAACCGCCAGGGTTTTGTTGTTATCATACGATTTGGTTACCTGCCGCAACTCAACACTTGCCATTGTAAAACCTCCTTTTTAAATAAATATCCCTGCTAAACGATGAAAGAAAGCTTCTCACGAAATCAAATCGTAAGAAGCTCCTTTTAGTTTCGTTATGATGCATTTATATAGAGATATTTATTAGTAATTAACTAAATTGTATTGTTCAATCGCTGTGTTGATTTGATCAGCCATAGCTTGAGCGGCTTCAGTAGGTGTAGAAGCACCATTTAACATGTTTTCAATTTCAGTTTCAACGATTTGACGGGCTTCAGGGAAAACAGAAAGTAAAGCACCTTGAGCTTCAGGTGTAGAAGCATGTAATTGATCGATTGCTGTTTGGAATTGTGGGAAGTTAGCGACGTTTTCTTGGAAGACATCCACTTCATGAGCAGCAGTTGAAATTGGGAAGTAACCTGTTGCGGCAGCCCATTCAGCTTGAACTTCTGGTGAAACTAAGAATTTAACAAATTCCCAAGTAGCTTGTGCTTTTTCAGGATCTTGGCTATCCAAAGCCCAAACAGAAGCACCACCGATAGAAACACCCCCATCAACGCCGTCAGCCGTAACTGCTGGGAAGAATGACGTACCTACTTCAAAGCTACCATCCACTTCAGCTAAAATACCAGCTAAAGAAGCGGTTGAACCTAACATCATAGCAGAAGAAGCAGAAACGAATTCAGGTTGTCCACCTTGACGGCCAACGTTTGGTGCAGCGCCTGCTTCAAACATGTCATACCAAGCCGTTAAAATTTCTTCCATCACACCATTTTCAATAAAAGCAACTTCAGTGGCATAGTCTTCACGACCATTACCGTTGTTGACAAAGTGTTCGCCTTCTTTAGCGATGAATTGCTCAACGAACCAACCGTAGATATTTAGTGAAATGGCCATTGAAGCGCCAGCTTCTTCTAAAGCAGGTTGTACTTCGATGATTTCAGCTAATGTCGTTGGAACATTTTCGATACCAGCAGCTTCAAACATATCCACATTATAGTAAAGGATTGGTGTAGATGAGTTGAAAGGCATAGAGATTAGTTGATCATCAATTGTGTAGTAAGCAGCGATATTTGGTTCGATTTGCGAAATATCATAACCTTCAGCATCAATAAATTGTCGCATAGGTAAAACTAATCCAGAGTCAATCATATAACGTGATCCGATATCGTAGATTTGAACGATGTCAGCTTCTAAGTTACCTAATGAAGAGTTTCTTAATTTTGTGATGGTATCATCGTATGAACCTTGATATTCAGCTGTAACTGTAATACCTAATTCATTGGTTGAATTGAATTGTTCAACGATTGCTTCTAATGCTGTACCAGCGCCACCGCCCATACCATGCCAGAAAACAATTTCTTGATTTTCGCCTGTTTGAGCACTTACTTGTGTGACTGCACCTAAATTAACGAAACCAGTTAAAGCAACAGCCGCAGCTGTAATAGCTTTTAAAAATTTAAATTTTTTCATTATTTCTTATTGCTCCTTATTAATTGATTTATTTATTTGAATAAATAACGACTAACCTTTGACTGAACCAGAAAAAAGTCCTTTAACAAGTGTTTTACGACCGATTAAGAAAATCAGTAGTGAAGGCAATAGACAAAAGACAACCCCGGCAAACATCATGACAATTGACTGACTATCCACACTTTGCATCATTGAAACCCCGATTTGAACCGTCCGATAATTATCTGAACCAGAGACCATCAATGGCCACATATACATGTTCCATGAATTGATGAAGGCATTAACGGCGGTAGCCCCCAAAGCTGGTTTGGATAATGGTAAGAGAATGGTAAAAATGAATCGCAGGTTACTACAACCATCCATTTTTGCCGCTTCATATAAGGTAAAAGGAAAATTTTTATAAAATTGTCTAAATAAGAAAATGGTTGAAGCAGATGTTAAATAAGGAATAATTAAGACATGGTACGTATCTAACCAACCCCATTGCGCCACCTGTAAGTAATTAGATACAATCGTTGCCTCACCCGGTACCATCATGGTCGCTAACACAAGCGCAAACAAAACTTCTTTAAAGCGTGATTCTAAAAATTCGAATGAAAAGGCCGCTAACGACCCTGAAATTAATTGTCCAATCGTAATCGATGTGGCGACAACAAAGGAGTTCCAAATATAACGCCCCAAGGGTGCCGTTCTAAACGCATCCGCATAATTAGAAAACTGGGGTGTTTCCGGGAGTAATTTAAATTCCGTATTATATATTTCTCCCGGCGTTTTTAAAGACATGGTTACCGCATAAATTAAAGGGAAGAGGGTGACCAAGGCTAATAAAGTATTGATAATCAACAAGCCCGCTTTTGACAATCGTTCTTTGAGCAAGGCGCGTTTTCTGAGTTTCTCTTGCTCATCAATCATTGCTTGAGGAATAATCATTTCATCAGGCGTTATAGGAATTTCTTGATTCATGATTTAGACCTCCTATTTTGAATATAGAACATAATCGCCGTTAAAATAGCGATAATAACAAATAAAATAATCGATTCCGCCGATGCCAAACCATAACGGAAGTTTTGGAAAGCATTTCGGTAAATATCATGAACAATCACGTTCGTCGATTCGCCTGGCCCCCCAGATGTCAAAATACGAATCTGCGCAAACGATTGGAAAGCCCCAATGATATTGATGACAAAAACATAAAAAGTGATATTTTGGATAGAAGGCAAGGTGACGTAGAGAAATTTATTCCAATTATTCGCCCCGTCGACCGAGGCACTTTCATACAAACTATCATCAACATTGGCGAGCGCCGCACTAAAGTACAAAAAGTTCAACCCACTATTGAGCCAACCCGTAATAAATGCCAATGAAACCAAGGCGTATTTCGGATCAACCAGCCAATTGATATTCGTTCCCAAAATTTGATTAAGGGCACCCGTCTGCTGATTCAACATAATTTTAAAGACCATCGCAATCCCACTCGACGCAATCGCCATCGGCATCGCATAAACCGTTGAAAACATCTGCCAACCCGGAAAGGCCCGACTGGTAAGCAAAGCCGTCACAAAGCCAATCGACATGCCGACAATTAAAACCACAATCACAAACTGTATCGTTACCCAAATACTATTCTGAAACGAACTCGAAGTGAACAGATCCGTGTAATTCTTAACCCCATAATAAACTTTCTCAACGCCCCGATTATCCGTGACGAAAAAACTCCGGTAAATCGTCCGAATGAAAGGCCAATAAGTAAATACCAACAAAATAATTGCCGCTGGCACCAAATATAGATAAGGCTCAATTAAGAACTTCTTTTTCGCGCGTACTTGTGCTGCCATAAAGTCTCCTTCCTATAATAAATATCTCTGGTAAAGGACAAACCCAAGACAACAGTTTGACCAACAAGGCAAGTATACACATGCTCTGTTAATTTAAAGTAAATCTCAAGTAAAAATCACGTAAAGGGTGAATTCCAATTGTAAATATTAAGTAAAGACACCAAACAGCCCTAAATTCCTGTTGTTCGCAGGATTTTAGGGCTGTTTGGTTTGAAAGAGGAGCTTTGTTGGGAGTGTTGGATGGGGCGCAATCGGATAGGGAGGCTAAGTGATTTTCTTCGATGAATCATCACTATTTGATATGTTTGTAGGAATCACTAGTTTAAAATGCTTTGTCTGGACACTGCTAAGAGAGCAATGACCCGAATCAGCATTTACCTAATAATTATTGTGAATTTCTTCTATAGTTGGACTATTATAGACTGGTGGGCACTTACTTCCCACTTACATCCAGATTATTTCTCATGACAATCAACCCGCCCACTGTCATTCAAATTTTCCCCAATGACTAAAAATCGATAGGTTTGGTTATTCTGTCCAAAAATGAGTAGAAAAAGGACAGAATAGAGCTATTCTGTCCAAAAATGAGTAAAAAAAGGACAGAATAGAGTTATTCTGTCCAAAATGAGTAGAAAAAAGGACAGAATAGCTTTAATCCTCATTTAGCAATCAATCTTAGGCTGACGGTCCGTCATTTCCTGCTTATGTAAAGTGGAATATTCTGTGTGAGTTTGTTCCACTTAGTCAGCCAATATGACAAGCGAGTGACCGTCAGCCTAAGATTGGTTCATCATCATCTAATTATAATTTTGATTGGTGGCGAGGGGGTAAATGGGCTTCGCCACCTAATAAAGAAAACTTTGTTAAACACGATGTTGCATCCGAAATCAACCCGTTCCTATACTTCCCACTTACGATGATGGTGTCGATAACGAGACCACCATCCCTTTGCAACTCATCTACCACCATCCCCTAAACAAACCTCTTCCTAACATACTCCGACGTCGAGGCATACAAAATCGCCTGATACTGCATCTTAAAAGTAACCAAATCCCCCACCTGGTAATCCCGGTCACTCGCTTGAATATCCAAAATCGTGTGGTCACTACTGTCCCCATACACTTCCATCGCCGGGTCCAGCGGAATCAGCTGCTTACTGTCACCAATATCCTGATGCCCTAAAGCAATCAACGCCCTCCGACGAACACCCCGGTCCACATACTCAACTGTTTCACTAAAAGAATTCTTCACCCGCCGACCAATCGGAAAAGTCGGCTTCGCATTCACTTCAATAATTTGCGCCGTAATCGTAAACACGTCATCATGCTGTCCCTTAAGCACGCAATCATAATTCTCGCGCAAATCATAACCCGTCGAAATCGCTTCGCCGACCCGCAAATGATTGACACGCTTAGGAATCGTCCCATCAACCACCAAGGGCAAAGTCGTCGTCGCACCGCCCGAAATCAGCGCCAACTCGCGCCCAATCAGCCCTTCGATTTCCTCGGCCAACGCGCACAGCACCGTCAAATTCGCCACCGTCGGCACCACCGAACCATAACAGGTAAAATTGGATCCAACGCCCTCAAGCACCACCCAATCCAATTCCTTTTCAATAAATACCGCTGCTTCAACAAACTCGCGCTGATCGAAAATTCCTTCCCGCAAATCCCCGACATCATACATCAAAATTACCTTATACACCTTTTGACGTTTCCGTGCCTCTTTCTCCAAAGCTAGTAGAGTAGCTTTCTCAGTAATCAAGCACATATCCGAAAATGCGACGGTATCTTCAATTTCACTCATCATCGGACTTCTAAGCAATAAAGTAGGCACTTCAATATCACTCTGAGATATTCTTTTCAATTGCTCAATCCGCGAACTCGCTAATTGCGAACACCCACCCTTAACAAACTCCCGCGAACACTCAATCAAGCCACCAAAACCTTTAATCACACCGGCAACTTGAATCCCATGCTCCGCGCACAAACCCGAAATCAATGCCGCATTTTCATATAACTTCTTCAAATCAATGTCTAACAATGGATATCTCATAATCAACCTCTTCTATTCAACTAAAAATTAAACACATACCCAACTTTACACCAAGTTTTATGAGAATACAATTAAAATAAATATCCCCAGAAAAGAGAAAGCCAAAGCCCTAAGAAGTACGGATACTTCCCCATTTTGATAGTATGCTGTTAACACATTATAGTAAACCCCAAATACTATAACGCGAATCCCCAACCGCTACGCATTCTGCTTCCGAAAACACCGTGTCACCTATCCCAACTCAGCAAGCCGCCTCCGCACTCCCACTCCGACCAACCAAAAAAACCCCCACAAGGTGGGGGTTAGCTGGACTAGCAGCGATATTTATTAGACTTAAAAGGATTTGGTGTTGTATTGTGCAGTGACCACTTTGGTGTGGGTGTAGAAGTTCAAGCCGTCTTTGCCGTTGGTGTGTAAATCGCCATAGAAGGAATTTTTCCAACCAGAGAACGGGAACCAAGCAATCGGGGCAGGAACACCCAGGTTGATGCCCAACATGCCGGCATCGATATTTTCTCTAAAGTAACGGATGGAGCGCGCATCATTGCTAAACAAGCACGCACCATTCGCCAGTTCATGGGTATTCGCCACATCGACGGCCTCACGCAAGTCTTTCACACGAATAACCGAAACGAACGGGGCGAAAATTTCATCTTTCCAAATATCCATCTCAACGGTCACGTTTTCAAGGATCGTCGGTCCTACGAAGAAGCCATTTTCAGGGATATTTTCACGGCCATCCAAGGTGACGGTCGCACCCGCAGCAATACCTTTTTCGATATAATCGAACGTCCGTTGTTGATTTTCTTTACGAATAACGGGACCTAAGAAAGTGGAATCATCCATGCCGTCACCAATGACGATGTTCTTAGCTTCTTCAACAAAGCGTGCCATAAACTCATCGTAAATACCATCTTCGACGGTTAAAACAGCGGCAGCCATACAACGTTGACCAGCCGAACCAAAAGCCCCACCCAAAATCTTAGGCATCGCATCATCAAGGTCGGCATCATTTAAAACAATCGTATGGTTTTTGGCACCGGTCAAAGCTTGCACGCGTTTCATATGTTTGGTACCTTCTTGGTAAACATAGCGGCCAACTGGTTCAGAACCCACGAAAGACACAGCCTTAACTAAAGGATTTTGTAAAATACCATTCACCACATCATGCGCACCATAAACCACGTTCAACAAGCCTTTAGGGAAGCCGGCTTGCTCGGTTAAGTCAACAATCTTTTCCATTAATAAAGGCGTTTTTTCAGAAGGCTTAATAACCACCGTGTTACCCGCCGCAATCGCCATCGGGAACATCCAGAACGGCACCATCATCGGGAAATTGAAGGGCGTAATACAACCCACCACCCCAATCGGGTAGCGATAGTTGGACACTTCCACGTCCGACGCCGCGTTAGCAATCGTGTCGCCCATATATAAATTCACGATGGACGCCGCATGCTCGGTGTTTTCAATACCCCGTTGCACTTCACCGCGCGCATCCGCCAACGATTTACCATTTTCCAAGGTGATTAAACGCGCCAATTCTTCCGTGTTTTCTAACAAAACATTTTGCAATCTAAACAACAAGCGACCGCGTTTTGGCGTACTTTCCTTGCCCCAAACTTTGAACGCTTCAGCCGCCACTGCCGCCGCCTCATCCAACTCAGCCCGCGTTGATAAAGGCACTTTGGCAATCACTTCGCCCGTCGCCGGGTTCACTACATCCTCGAATGTGTCTGTTTGACTGTCAACCCACTCACCGTTGATATAATTTTTTAATACTCTTACTCCAGTCATTTAATTAAACTCCTTCTTTTTTCAAAATAAATATCCCTGCTAACTAAACCGAAAAATCATAGTCATAACACGTGCGGTACAACTCAACCACTTCTTGATGCGATGGAATCCGCGGATTGTAACCAGGACTACCTGAAGCAATCGCATCTGTTGCCATTTTATCTAAGGCCCCTTCAAATTCAGCGGCATCAATACCCCAATCTTTCAGATTAGGAATATTCAAGTTCTGACTTAGTTTCTTAATGTAAGCAATCGTCTCATCGGCCAAGGCATCATTGGATTGGTCTTTAGCGTCATCCGTTGACAAGAACAAGCGAGCAATATCAGCTAACTCATCCACAATCTCATCACGCGTAAACTCTAAAACAGCTGGTAATAACATAGAATTTGAAATGCCATGCGGAACATGGAAAAGGGCACCGACAGGACGCGACATACCGTGAACCAAAGTAACTGAAGCATTTGAAAAAGCAATCCCGGCTTCCATAGCCCCTAAAGCCATGTTTGTCCGAGCTTCGACATTATCGCCATGATCATAAGCCGTTTGAATATTGTTCAAAATCAATTCAATCGCTGCCATCGAAAAAGTTTTGGTCAAAGGGTGACTAATTCGTGAAATATACGACTCAATCCCGTGACACAAAGCATCCATCCCCGTCGCAGCGGTCACACTTTGCGGTGAGGTCATCGTCATGTTCGGATCAATAATCGCCGCTTTTGGTAGAAAAGCTAAATTTTTAATCATCATCTTAACTTGCGCTTGCGTATTCGTAATAACCGTCACATTGGTCACTTCCGACCCCGTCCCCGCCGTCGTCGGAATCGCAATCAAAGGCAGCGGCGCTTGAGTAATCGGCGTCTTATTTTGCAGGTAATCCCCAATATAACCCCCATTGGTTGCCACCACCGCAATCGCCTTAGCCGTATCAATCGGACTGCCCCCACCAATCGCCACCAAAACATTGGCCTCGTTGGCCTCTTGAATCGCCAGCCCTTCGCTAACATGTCCATCATTTGGCTCAGAATTCACGCCCAAATAATGACTCACCGTCAAGCCTTCGGCTTCCAACAGTTCCGTCACCTTATCAATATGCCCCAGCTTGCCCATCATCTCATCGCCAATAATTAACACCTTATCGCCAAACTTCTTCGCCAGCTCACCAACACTCGCCAAACAGCCGTCCCCATAAAAAATCTCCGTGGGAATCTCCACTTTGTGCATACTCATTTTTTTCCTCCTTTTTATAAAACCCTTTTAACTAAATATCGCTGCTCCTCTCCTAAAGGTAACTTGAGTGACTTCTATAAGTAAATCCTATAATATCAAACGCTTACAGTCAAAGGGATATTTATTAGGTATAACCGTTAGGTATGGTTTGCACTACTATCGATTATTTTTGCTTTTTGTTTGTGAAAAAAGTTGTTGCGCAGGTTAGATTGTTTAATGGATTTAGGGGTTTGGATGTGGATATTTATTTAAAAAATTCACAAGAAAAGGTGTCCGAATACGCATAATTTCCTTTGTAATTGCTTACATTTGCGGGTATGATAGAGGTAGATTAGGACAGGAGGGGACAGACTGTGGAAATTAACCAATTATATTATTTTGTGACAATTGTCAACGCAAATTATAATATTTCGGAAGCGGCGAAACGGATCCATATTTCGCAACCTGCGCTCAGTCGTGCAGTGGCTAAGCTGGAAGCGGAACAAACGCATAAGCTGTTTGTGCGCCGAAGAGGGCGTTTAGTGGGCTTGACGCCTTCGGGGGACATCGTTTATGCGCACGCGATGTCGATTTTGGTGGAGCACGACACCATGTTAAGGGAGTTAAATGACATTGCCATGTATGATTTGGGCAATGTGAAGATTGGTGTGCCGCCAATCATTTTAAGTATTTTAATGACACGGCCGTTGTCGCGTTTGATGGTCATTAACCCCGATATTAATATCATTTTATCTGAAAAAAGTTCCTTTGAAATTCAAACCGATTTGCGCAATCGCCGCTTGGATTTTGGTTTAATTATGTCCCCTAATGAAATAAATACCACCTACTTTAATGAAGATATAATTTTTGATGAAGAGTTAGTTTTGTATGTGAACGACCAGCATCCTTTAGCAAAGTCACGGCGGCCGGTGCGATGGGATGAATTAAATGACTACAAGTTATCGATATTAAATGATCAATTTATGATTCACCATTTGTTAATCGCTAAGTTTAATCAGTACCGCTTGAAACCCAAAATTTTGCATAAAGTCGGCTCATGGGATTTCTTGTTAGAAACGGCTAAAAATTCTGACATCGTGACGATTTTACCCGAAACCATTCACCGCGTAGGGGTTATGGACAACTTAGTGAAAGTATATGTCGAAGACCCGGTTAAATGGAAAATCGCCCTGATTAGTCATAAAAAAAATGAGTACACGCAAATTGAAAAATATTTCCGTTATAGTTTTTTTAACTATTTTAGCCAAGGAGAAAATATCGACGCTTTGGTGCCTTTTACGGCTGAAAAGAACTAAGAATTGTCATTTAATCGTTAACAACTTTAATACATTTAGTGGTTATGGTTGCATATTCCGGTAATGATTCTGTTACACTAACTTTGTTGGTCGTTGTTGATGCAGAGGTATTTATTATAAAGGAGTATGTAAATGAAAAAATGGTTGTTGTTGTTAGTGAGTTTGTTTGTCTTATCACCGGTTTCGGCGGTGAGTGCCCAAGAGATGTCCGACTTGGAAGGGGCAGCCTTGGTCATGCTCAATGAGACGTTGTATGACATGTTTTATTTAAATTTCAATCCTATAACAAAGACTTATGGTTTTGTGGCAACGGGTGATGTAAGTGTCGAATATACGACGGTGTTAGATGGCGAAGCTTCGGATGACATGGTTGAAGGCATCGTAGCGTTGCGGGATGAATTCATTGGTTTACAAGACTTTTTCACCGAAATCTTTGGCACAGACTCTGGCTACACCCTTCAATTGATTAATGGGAAAGATGTGGATCAAACCTTTTTGGAAATCAAAGATGGCGAGGTTTTGGTTGATTTGTTAGCCGATGCCTTGGAAGGAACCGATGAGGCTGCAGCCACCAACGCTGTCGACACCGCTTTGGCCAATGCCAGCGATGCATTGAATAGCGCGGATAGCTTTTTGGAATCCATTCAAAATACAACCTCTGGTGACGAAGCGTTAGTCCCTATGAATGCAGCCGAAGCAGCCCTTAAAAAAGCGCAGATTTATGTCGATTACATGGATTACAGCATCGATGATTTATATGACCAACTGATTTTCGAAGGCTACACTGAAGCCGAGGTTGAGTACGCGATTGAAAATGTGAAGGTTGATTAGTGAGTTGTAGAGTTGGCTGGTTGTGGCGTGGGTTGGGTGGTAATTTGTAAGCGGGAAGTGGGTATCGATAGGCGCTTTTTTTTTGAGCGCCAGACAAGATTGTTTGAATTTGTCGTGCGCTATTTGGGCGCCAGACAAGATTGTCTGAATTTGTCGCGCGCTATCTGGGCGCGAGACAAGATTGACTGAATTTATCGTGCGCTGACTGAGCGCGAGACAAGATTGGTTGGATTTGTCGTGCGCTATTTGGGCGCAAGACAAGATTGACTGAATTTGACGCGCGCTGTCGCATCTTACCTATTAGCCGCGTGCCTTCCCAAGATTCCGAAGTCCTGCGCTCTCCGACCGCGTGCCTTCCCAAGATTCCGAAGTCCTGCGCTCTTTGTCCGCGTGCCTTCCCAAAATTTCGAAGGCTCGCGCTATCATAATGTGAATTCAAATGATTGCATTCGCAAAGAAGTGGCTACTAGCACATCTTTGCATGCAACTTCCCCACCTCAAATCAAAAAAAGCAGCTGAGAAGTTGATTAAATCAAGCTTCTTAGCTGCTTATTTAAAAATTTAGTGGAGATAACCGGGTTCGAACCGGTGACCTCTTGCATGCCATGCAAGCACTCTCCCAACTGAGCTATACCCCCAACAATTCATGTAATCACTAGTATACCTTCTTTTTGCTTATATGACAAGGGGAAATCTTCGCTTCTTGCTAAAGTAAATGTTATATTAGAAACAGCGATATTTATTAAAGGAGTGGTACGATGACGGAATACAAATTACCGGATGTTTGGCAATGGGAAGATGAAAATGATCATTTGAGCGGAAATCGGCCGACGGCGGGCAGCCGCATGGAGCAAACGTTGCCGGTGGGGGATGCGCCGTTTCAGATTTACTCGCTAGGGACACCCAACGGCATCAAGGTGGCGATAATGATGGAGGAGTTGAAAGCCCTCGGGGTTGAGGGTGCCGATTATGATCTTTTCAAAATAAATATCGGCGCGGGCGACCAGTTTGGGTCGGACTTTGTTGCGATTAATCCCAATTCAAAAATTCCTGCGATGGTTGATAAGAGCCAAACCCCTCAAATAAATATCTTTGAATCCGGCTCGATTTTGCTGTATTTAGCAGAGAAGTTTGGGCAACTTATTCCAGCCGATATCCACGGTAGAACAGAAACGCTTAACTGGCTCTTTTGGCAAATTGGCGCTGGCCCTTATGTTGGCGGTGGCTTTGGGCACTTCTTTAGCTCTGCCCCTGAGAAAATGAAATACCCCATTGATCGCTTTACCATGGAAACCAAACGCCAACTGGACTTGTTAGATCAAACCTTGGCTAAGCGACCTTACATTGCTGGCGATACCTACACGATTGCCGACATTGCGATTTGGTCCTGGTATGGGCGGCTGGTTTTAGGCGAATCCTATGAAGGCTCAGCCGAGTTCCTTGATGTAGCAAGTTACACCCACTTGATGGAATGGGCAGAACGCCTCAACGCTCGCCCCGGTGTTCAAAATGGTTTGAACGCCGAATATCGTCCAATTAAAGACGAAGCTGAAGAAGATTAACCCTCAAATAAATATCACCTTATACCAGCTATGTTGGTGTAAGGTGTTTTTTTGATGGCGTTAAGCTAAATACCAGTTATTTGGCAGCCAAGGTTGGGTGTAAAAGCTAATAAGTTAAGGTGACAGGCAAACAGTTGAACTTCTGAGGTGTTAGAAGTTAAAGTGACTGGCAAACACTTGAACTACTGAAGTGTTAGAAGTTAAAGTGATGGGCAAACGGTTGAACTTCTGAGGTGTTAGAAGTTAAAGTGACTGGCAAACACTTGTACTTCTGAAGCCTTAGAAGTTAAAGTGACAAGCAAACAGTTGAACTTCTGAGTCCTTAGAAGTTAAAGTGATGGGCAAACAGTTGAACTTCTGAAGCCTCAGAAGTAAAAGTGTTGTAAAACTTGCTTGGACACCCACAGGTCAGGGTCCAAGCTTCGCAACTAACCATGATGTCAAAACCAGATCTCGACCACAACACCTCATGACCAGTATAAACAAGCTTAATAAAGCAATATAATTACTTTAAGCGCTATTTAATTGGGACAATATTATTACAGTAACTAAAGTCCGCTCGAGAGACTTAAAGCCTAATCGTGATGATATTTAGTTATTGTTAAATCGTAATGATTGCCATTTACTGCATTGTAACAACAATCACGTTATAAGCGATATTTATTATAAAAGGGTTTGGATTTACATAATCGTTACATAAAATTTACAAAAATTCCTAGAAATTTACATAAAATTAAAACTCCTTTGTTAGAATTACTATTGTAATATGTAGACCATATTATAATAAATATAAAGATGGGGAGTATCGAGTAAATGAAAAAATCACTTATTCTATCACTGTGTGCTTCAGCTTTGTTATCAGTAGTTACGCCTACAGTTGCATTAGCTGTGCAAGAAGAAGGTCAATGGGCTGAGTTACCGGTTGTTACTTTGGAAGAAGGTCGCGCATTAACTGAAGACTTAAGTTTAGTTAATGAAAACCAAGCTAAATATGTGTTCTTGTTCATTGGTGATGGTATGGGTAACATTCCTGTTTCTGCTGCTGAATACTACTTAGGACCAGATAATGGAGATGCTGGAAAGGGAACTGCTCAAGCACAACCTTTAAACTTTTCTCAATTCCCTGTTATTGGTTTACAAAATCCAACGGATGCTGACCACTATGTGCCCGATTCAGCTGCAACAGCAACTGCATTTGGTAACGGAGTTAAAATTGATTCTAACGTGATTGGTTTAACACCAGGATTTACTGAACAAACGGAATCTGTGGCTGAAAAAGCTCAAACAGCTGGTAAATCAGTAGGTATCTTATCAACGGTTACGTTGAACCATGCAACGCCGGCTGCTTTCTACTCTAACGTAGAACACCGTAACAACTATTATGAAATCGGCGAACAAATGTCATTGTCTAACTTTGATTACTTTGCTGGTGGTTCATTAGGTGGACGTACAGGTGATGGCACGCAAACAGACTTATATGAATTAATGGAAGCAAATGGTTATACGGTTGCTGAAACTAGAGAAGAATTTGATGCGATTACTGCTGAATCAGGCAAAGTTTATGCGCCAGTTGAAGATGGTTTATCAGTTGATGGCTCTTCAATGAAATATGCGGTTGACCGTGAAGAAGGCGATACGAGTTTAGCTGAAATGGTTGCTAAAGGAATTGAAGTGTTAAGTGCGAATGAAGAAGGTTTCTTCATGATGACTGAGTCTGGTAAAATTGACTGGTCACAACATGCTAACGATGCTACAGCAACTGTTTATGAAGTGATTGACTTCCAAAATGCGATCCAAGAAGCGGTTAATTTCTACTATGAAAATCCTGATGAAACGTTAATCGTTGTGACGGCTGACCACCCAACAGGCGGTTTCACAATTGGTAACTCTGAAACAGGTTATAACAGCTACTTCCATTTATTAGACAATCAAGTGGTTTCACAAGAAGTATTTGATTCAATTTTTGCTAGCGAATTAGAAGCAAATCCAGAAATGACATTTGAAGATTTCGCTCCTATTTTAGAAGAAAACTTTGGATTCATCTTTGATTTTGAAGCGACTGAAGAAGTCTTAACGCATGCGCAAGCCAGTGAAGTTGAAGCTGAAGCGACGGACTTAATGTTAGTAACGCCTTATGAATTAGAAGAATTACGTTATGCGTTTGACCAATCTAAATTACCCGAAGAAGAACGTAATGCGGGTCAAGCTGATAAAGCTAAAGGTTACTTCTCTTACTTACCAATTTCAATCGCTGCTACCCGTTTAGTAGCTCGTAAAGCTGGTCTTGCATTTACAACCGTTGACCACTCACCTGAACGTGTTCCTGTTTATGCGATTGGTTCTGGGGCTGCAATGTTTGAAGGTAACTTTGAAAACATCGACATCGCTTATAAACTTTTAGCTGCAATGGGCTTATATGAAGGTGGCGACACAGCTGCTGATGTCATTGATGTAACAACTAAATTCACTGGTGAAGAAGCAGCCACTGAAGAAGAAGCTGCTACTGAAGAGGAAGCTACTACAGAAGAGGAAGCAACCACCGAAGAAGCCACTGAAGAAACTACCGAAGAAGAAAGCGCTGAGTAATCACTACCCAAGCGATCGAAAATCAAGACCCCTTAAGTGCAGCGTTAGTCCCTTAACGCTGCCTTTTTTCAATTTAATTAGGAGCATGTGATGAAAAAAGCGATATTTATTTGTTTGATGATGGTTTTCAGTGTCTTTAGCACTCCCGTCGGCACTCAAGCGCAAACAGAGCGGCAATCGATTGACCGTCTGCCGTTTGAAGGCTACTTTATGGGGCCGGACGACTATGCGATTGAAGGGCTGTTATTTAAGGAAAACCAGCTGATTATTTATGTGAATGACGACACAAGCCTGGAAGGCCACGACCGCGTGCATCATTTGGTTGAATTTCATGATTTTCCCCATCCGGACCTAATGAGCTATACGGAAAGTTTGCGTCAGGTGTACATGGAAAGTGGCGATTTGCCTTATGATTTGCAGGCGATTTATGAAGAAATCACGGCCAAGATTACCCCCGAAATGTCCCAAAACGACGTGCAAGATTTGATCAACAATCGCATTCCGGGTATTTATTATACGGAAAAAAATGGTTATGATTATTTTACCATTGCGAGCCCAATCGTTTCGCAAACCGCCGATGCCTGGCAGATTCAACTCTTTGACGAAGTGATATTTATTTTGGAAGAGGTCGAGGGTACTTTGCAAGACCAAGATGGCGTCGTTTACCAATTTTCCGGCATTCAACCGAACTAGGAGGTCCCATGAAAAAAACACTTTTATTGTTACTCAGTTTCTTTTTAATCACCCCAATAAATATCGCTGCTTCTGAGGCGGATGATCATAGCGACCACGAACATGAACATGAAACGACGGATTCCTTTGAAGCCGATGACCATCATGCTCACGGCACGAACTATGCCAACTTTATCCCCGCACAGATTTTGAATCCGGACGACAGTGTCTATGTGGCCCCTGAGGCGACAGCGGATTATGTTGGTTTGTATACGGCGGAGGCGCGGGTAGAGCCGTTGAATGCGGATGTGAAAATCATCATGGATATAAGTGAAGATGGTTTGTTCAACTTGGCCTATTATTTTGTGAATGATCCAGAAGCGACGGGTGTACGCTTTTATGCGGATGCCGACGGTCAAGTACACGAACGTGAAGCCGTGTATCAAGACTTAGTGGTGATGACCGGGGCTTTGCGTGAAGGGGAGGGCGGTCTGGGAACCGGCTTGATTGGGCGTACCAATTCGCCTGTTGTATTGTTGGATGAACAGGGGGAAGCTGACCGCTTGTATCCCTATATGTCTTTGGCTTACGACTTACGCGAAACCTACACGAATGCGCGTGTTTACCAAGGTGTCGGCGTCTACCTAGCAGATGATGTGGTGGCCGTGGATGTGAATCACTTAATAGGTTTAGAAGATGAGGACGCAATTGTCGCCCGCTTTGCGTTAGTCGAGGGGGATTCTGCCGATGCCGATGCGTTTTTAGTTGCCGACCGTGTGTATGAAATGTTGCAATATAGCTTCGATAATGATTTAGTTGAGCACAATGACTTTAAAATGGCCTTTGATTCAGCCAATGATTTTGTGCAAACCGTCTTGGCGATGAACCTGGGGACGAACACCAGTTTTCCCCAAGGAACGACCGTTGAAGCATTGCCAGCTGACGCCGTTGAAGTCGGTGACGATGTCGTGGTCGAATACGCGGTGTTGATTAACGACGCATTGCTTTATGCCTATGATGCGGAAACAAGCGGTTTGTATATGGCCGATGCAGTGGAAGAAATCGCTGGCGTTTACTCGGCGGAATCTTGGGTGACGAATCAATAGAGTTGCAGAGCATGCATTGAAAAAGCGGAGCGTAGGTTTTCTAACCTACCACTCCGCTTTTTTTATGTCCTACGTTATTACGCCGCTTTCACACGCGACTTAATCACACGATAACCTAAATCTTCAATCGCTTTTTCAATTTCCTCGATGGAAATCACATCGCCATCAAAGTCAACTTTTACTTTGCTCGCATTGAACAAAACCTTCAAGCTGTCCTTGTCGATCCCCTTCAAGCCACTGACAGCCCCCTCAATTTTTTGTAAACAAGAGGGACACGTTAACGTTTCTAATTGGATATTGGCTGATTGCATCATACATTCCCCTTTTCTAATCTTTATATGTCTATTATAAACCCCTAAGGCTTTGAATAACTTGACCCCTGTCAAGTTTTTAAATAAATATCTATGCCACTTTTACGCGCGAATTAACCACGGAGTAACCTAAATTTTGGATGGCTTCTTCAATTTCTTCAATTGAAATCACGCTCGGATCATATTCCACTCTCACGCGACTCGCATTAAATAACACTTTCAAGCTGTCTTTGTTAATGCCATCTAATTGGCGAACAGCCCCTTCAATTTTTTGAATACAAGAGGGACATGTCAACGTTTCTAATTGAATCATGGCTTTTTGCATCAGACATTCTCCTTTTCTCATTCTCTATGGTTATAGTATACCTTGGATGGCGGGGATTTAACTTGATTACGATCAAGTTTTGAACGTTTTTTCCGGGTTTTTAAAGTAGGTGGCGAGGAGGTAAGTGTGCATCGCCATCAAATTAGATAGGTGGCGAGGAGGAGGGCACACATCGCCAGCTAATTAGATAGGTGGCGAGGAGGAGCGTGCACATCGCCATCTAATTTAGATAGGTGACGGTAAGCCGGAAGTGAGCGGGCGTTAAGTAAAGCTAATCAGTCATCAAATAACTGAGTTCGTGACTGAATAAAGCTAATCTGTCATCTGCTCAAGTAGCAAAAGACAGAATAGCCTTAATCTGTCATCTGCTCAAGTAGCAAAAGACAGAATAACCTGATTCGTTCCAAAATCTGGATAAAAAAGTAAGTGGTAAATGAGAAAACGTTATTGTCACTCAGATATTTCCATGTGTCAATAACTCAGATGAGCATTGAAAGACAGCCTATCACTTCTCTCTTACGGTGGCGAAGCTTATGTTCTTCCGCCACCTGGGTGAACGCCAAATGAGTCGCCGTTTGGCGGTGGAATCACGTGTGAACGCCAAATGAGTCGCTGTTTGGCGGTGGGAACACGAGCGAACGCCAAATGAGTCGCCGTTTGGCGGTGGAATCACGTGTGAACGCCAAATGAGTCGCCGTTTGACGGGGATGGGGCCTCGCCATTTCACTTTCAACTAGCGATAATCATTCGCCCTCCGAGAAAGTAGCGCCAACTAAATTCGCGCAGTTAGCCCACTTATGGAAGAAAATCATAATAATTATTAGGCAAATGTATCGGGTCATTACTCTGTTAGCAGTGTCCCGATGATTCATCGAAAAGCATCCGATTTTTATCGCAAGGATATCTCGCAAACAACCGCTCTTTCACTTCCCGCATACGCTGATTGCTATATGAATCCACCCCTTATAGCAATAAAGCCACTTACTATCTATGACTACAACAATCAAATTAACCAACGCTAATCACTCACATCCCATAAAAAACTCAGCGCCGTCACCCCCTCAAACCACAATTCTTAAAAAGCCGGCGAGGGAACTAGCCTCTCTCGCCAGCAAATCCAAAAGGTGGCGAGGAGATACACTCCCCCTCGCCACCAACCCTCTCACTCGCTCTCCTTGGCGTAAGTGGGAAGTGAAGAACCGTCATTTCTCACTTACGCTGCACCAGCGCACACATATTCGGGCAGTTGTTGTGAGCGCGAGCCCAGGCGCACGCAGGAAATGTCGCTTCTTGTGAGCGTGAACCTAAGCGGGAAATGTGTGACCATTAAATAAACTATAAATTAGGCTATTCGGTCATGAAATTAGGTATTTGGTGACCGATTAGCTTTATTTAACGTTCGCTCACTTCCTGCTTACTCCTGCTTACCCTTGGCCGCCACCAACGTCTTACTACCATCATCGCCCTTCAAACGGAACCGCAACAAGCGCATTCCGTTCAAGATAACCACTAAGATACTTGCCTCATGCACCAACATCCCAATCGACATATTCATCCAATCACTAAAGAACACACTCGCCAATAACACCAGCACCACGCCGACAGCAATCACAATGTTTTGCTTCATATTCCGCGACGTCGCCTGAGCCAGACCCAAAGCGTGTGGTAAACGACTGAAATCCGAATTCATCAAAACAATATCCGACGTCTCAATCGCCACATCCGTCCCGCTACCCATCGCAATGCCAATGTCAGCCCGCGCCAACGAAGGACTATCATTCACACCATCACCCACAAACGCTACAATTTGACCTTCACTTTGCAACTTCTCAATATAAGCCGACTTATCTTCCGGCAACATATTTCCATGGGCTTCCGTTAAACCTAACTCACCAGCCACCAAATCAACCGTCCCTTGGTTATCCCCCGACAACACAATCAGATTCTTAACCCCAAGATCCTTTAATTTCTGCAAATCTTCTTTAATCCCTTTACGCACTTGGTCTCGCACGCCTATCAAAGCCTTCAACTCGCCATCCACAGCCGTCAAGACCAATGAATTCCCGCGACGCTCAAACGCTTCAATATCACGCTGCGCTTCCTCATCCAAATAAATACCTTCTTGCTTCATCAAGCTTTCATTCCCAACAGCGACACGATGCCCGTCAACCTCGGCCACAATCCCGCCACCTTTAACCACATCCGTCGACTCAACCGCAAACAACTCAACATCATCTAAATAAGACACCACCGCTTTTGCCAAAGGATGATCCGACTCTTTTTCTACACTCGCTAAATAACTCAAGGCCAAATCAGACTCACCATACACCTTCGACTCAGCCACTTCTGGATTTCCCACCGTCAAAGTTCCCGTTTTATCAAAAACAATGGAATCCACTTTGCTGAAATCCCCGATAACTTCACTACCTTTTAACAAGACACCATGACGCGCGCCATTTCCAATCCCAGCCACATTCGACACCGGCACACCAATGACCAACGCACCCGGACAACCAAGCACCAAAATCGTAATCGCTAACTCAATATCGCGTGAGACAATCCACACCACAATCGCTAAAATCAAGACCGCCGGCGTATACCACTGTGAAAACCGATCAATAAATCGCTCTGCTTCAGACTTAGAATCCTGCGCCTCTTCAACTAACTCAATAATCTTACCAAACGTCGTATCTTCCCCAACACGATCGGTCACAATTTGAATCGTTCCATTTTCTAAAATGGTCCCAGCATAAACCTCAGAATCCTTCGATTTACCAACCGGCACCGCTTCACCCGTAATCGATGCTTCGTTGATATGACCTTCACCCGAAAGCACCGTCCCATCAACCGGCACCTTCGCCCCCGTCTTCACTAACAGCACATCGCCCTCGTCAACGTCCCAAATATCAACCTCTTCAAACGCGCCGTCATCCATCTGCTTCAAAGCCACTTCGGGCGCCATCTCTGTCAACTCTTTAATGGCTGAACGCGTCTTGTTTAACGTCCGCGCTTCTAACCAACCCCCAAACAAGAACAGAAAGGTTACAATCGCCGACTCTTCATAATTTTGAATAAAGAAAGCCCCAATCACTGCAATTGTCACCAGCACATCAATACTAACCACCTTAACCTTCAACGCACCCCATGCCTGAATCGCAATCGGCGCCACCCCTAAAATCGACGCAATAATCAACGCCCATTTAGCTATTACCTCATTATGAAATCCCAACTCCGCGATAAATGCAATGACAATCAAAATCCCACTAATTAAGGTAATCTGATTTTTCTTACTTAAAATATATTTTTGCATCCTACTTCCTCCTCGTATCATTTGTTTTTAGCTTAGTTATAGTATAGAACCTGCCGCCATCTTTAACGTTGATCCCCGTCAAGTTTTTCTAACTTTTGACTAACCGCGCTAGCCCTGACTGCTAAACCCATTGTAACGCCAAAGCTGCCCACTTAAATTGACCCCCATCAAGAAATAAAAAAAGCGGTCAGAAAAATTCTGACCAGCAGTGATATTTATTAAAAAGGTTTTACCCTTGATAGGCTGCATCGACAACTTCCAGCATATTGTAAACCGCTTCATAACTCTCGCACACATCCCCAGGCACTGTGTAGTCCGACGTCACCGCGCGCAGCTGCGTAAATTCCGCATCCAAGTCGGGCGTCGCGTCACCAGCCGCCTCCGTTTTATCAGCAATTTGATCCCACAAAGCCTTCACCTCCGCAAACTCCGGATGATTTTTCCCGTGCACCCGCAACACAACCGGCGTGAACAGCGCCAACTTCTCAAAATTTTGCGCCTTTGCCTCATTAAACGTTAAATTAGCCATACATAATTCCCTCTTTCTCAATTTGTGTCACTTAATTATAGCCAAACACCCCCAGACAGAACTTGACGAGGGTCAAGTTTCCTCAAATAAATACCCCTGCTTCACGCCAAAGCAAGCATTATTTCACTCAACCATTGTAAGCGCTTGACAAAAAATAAAAGAATCGATATGTTCAAATTAGCAAAATAATCTCATTAAAATAGTGAAAACGCTATGCTCAAATTGAATATCAACTATTCACAATATAAATATTTTTTATAGAATTGTCTGATATACTTTTATGTGAATGAAAGGGCTTTAATAGAATTAAGGAGGGTAGCGTGTATTCAAATCAAGCTTCAATTAACTATTTTAGGAGGATTTACCTATTTATGAGTGAAACAACAGAAAACGTAACGATAAATACAGAAAGTACAAAATTTAATTTGCGTGAAGCCATCTTGTATGGAATTAATGTCGTTTTGGGCGCAGGCATCCTGCTGTTGCCGAAAATTATCTATCGCGATTTAGGACCTGCCTCAATTTTAGCGATGATATTTAGTGCTTTTTTGGTCTTTCTACTTGCTTTGTGTTTTGCTGAAGTGGCTGGTTATGTGTCTGAAAACGGGGGAGCCTATACCTATGCCAAAGTTGCCTATGGAGAGAAAACGGCTTTTGTGATCGGGATTCTTTCGTGGTTTACCGTAACAGCGGTTTGGTCTGCGTCAGCTAGTGGTTTAGGTGAAATTTTAGGGGCTACATTTCCTATTTTTGCCGGCTACGAAATGATTATTGCCGCTTTAGTTATCATCTTTTTTATGTTTATGAACTTAGGTGGCTTAAAAGTTATTAAAGGATTTTCAAATGTTGTCACGATTTCGAAAGTCGTTCCATTTATATTTGTAGGAATTATGGGATTATTCTTCATTAAAGGTGGAATAGATGCTGGAAATTGGACGCCTTTTATACAAATATCCGAAGACACCACCTTTTCTTCAGCCTTGGCCTCGACGGCCATGACCGTATTTTATACCTTTGTTGGTTTTGAAACGTTGCCCATCATAGGTGGTGAAGTAGAAGATTCAAAACGCAACATGCCAAAGGCTGTTCTAATATCACTAACGATTGTCACTATTATGTATGTCTTGTTAATCGCAGCTGCCATCACCATGCTGGGTCCGGATATATTAGCGACGAACACACCTATCCAAGACGCTTTTGCTGCGATGGTGGGCTCTTGGGGCTTTTGGTTTGTCAGTATCGCTGCCATTATTTCTTTAATCGGGCTAAACGTGGGCGATTCAACGCATAGTCCCCGCTTACTCGAATCCATTGCTGAAGATGGTTTATTGCCTGAATCCGTTTCGAAAAGAAATGAAAGTGGAACACCTGTTGCATCGATTATCCTTACATCAGTGGTAGCCTTAATACTGGTTTTATCAGGTTCATTTGAAACCTTAGTTGATTTAAGTGTTGTATTTAACTTCTTCGCCTTTATACCGACAGCTCTAGCCGTTATTGTGTTAAGAAGAAAAAGTGCTCGCGGTGAATTAGCCGAAAAATACTCGAATGAGGGGCAATTTAGAGTACCTGGTGGCTATACTATTCCAATATTAGCCATCATCGTGAGTTTTTGGATGATTTTATCCGATAGTTTACTCCATTTACGAACCGCTCTGATAGGGATTGTTATTTCACTCATCATTTATTACCTATTCAACATTAACAAAATGAAGAAAACGTAATATCTTTTTACCCCAAACCAACAGAAAGGACGTGATTATATGCAATATCCACGTGTGACCGTCGATAGGACAAAACTCAAACATAACTTGGACTATTTAAGCAACAAACTTAAGGCAAAAGGCATTCAGGTAGCGGCGGTGACCAAGGTATTTAGTGCCTATCCAGAACTAGTCGCCTTATACGCTGACACCAAAAATGTAGCTTTTTTAGCGGACTCAAGACTGGAAAATTTTGCGAATTATCCTACCGATATCAAACAAGAAAAACTGCTGTTGCGCATTCCGATGCTGTCCCAAGTTCAAAAACTCGTTGAGACCGTCGATATCAGTTTGAACTCACAGCTTGAAACCATCCAAGCCATTAATCAAACCGCTCAAACCCAAAATAAATATCACAAAATCATCCTGATGATTGATTTAGGCGACCTTAGAGAGGGCATCTTTGAGCAAGCAGAAATCGACCAAACGGTCGAAGCCATTTTAAAACTGCCACACATCGAACTCATAGGTATCGGCGTTAATTTAACGTGTTACGGCGCGATTATTCCTAATTACGCCATCTTGCAACAATTAGTTGAACACAAACAACGCATTGAAGCAACTTTCAATATCCAACTCGACATCCTTTCAGGCGGAAACTCGTCTACTTTATATTTATTAGACGAAGCCATTCCTCCAGAAATTAACCAGCTGCGAATAGGGGAGGCCTTCGTCTTAGGCGTTGAAACAGCCTTTGGAAAGCCCATCCCTCAGATGCATCAAGACGTCTTTACCCTAGAAGCAGAAATCATCGAATACCGTGATAAGCCGTCTCTGCCGATTGGACAAGTGGGTCAAGACGCCTTTGGTCAAAAACCAACCTTCGTAGATAAAGGCACGATGCGCCGAGGCATTCTGGCGCTAGGTAAGCAGGATGTTGATCCAAGCAATATTAAACCTAGAGACAAGCGCCTTGAAATCATCGGAGCGAGTTCCGATCACCTGATTCTGGACTTTACCCAAGCCAAAGAAGACTATCAATTAGGGGATACCGTTCAATTCGACTTGACCTACGGCTCCCTGCTTAATGTGTTTACTAGCAAATATGTCGCGAAGGTATTTATTTAGGAGGTTTAAAATGGAAAATATTAAAGTCATCATTTGGGGTTTAGGCGCCATGGGAAGTGGCGTGGCAAGAACTCTCTTGCAGAAAAAAGGAATCGATATAGTTGGTGCCATTGATATGGGTGAAAAAGTCGGAAAACCTCTTTTCGAGGTCATCAACCAAAGCCACCCCCATAAAATAAATATCCCTGTCGGCACAACTGACGATTACATCAAAGCTAACCAAGCCGATGTTGTGATTATTTGTACCGATTCATATGTCAAAGGGAATTTCGAAAAAATCAAACGCGTTCTTGAAAACAAAATGAATGTTATTTCAAGTGCCGAAGAAATGGCCTATCCCAAAGCACAAAATCCAGAATTAGCCGCTGAAATCGACCGACTGGCTAAGGAAAACGGCGTTTCGGTTTTAGGGACAGGTATTAATCCTGGGCATATTATGGATTTATTAGTCTTAGTTATGACCGGAGCTTTGGTGGATGTTAAACAAATTACCTCAAAACGCATCAATTCTCTGTCGCCGTTTGGTAAAGCCGTCATGGAAGAGCAAGGGATTGGGTTGACGCCCGAAGCCTTTAACCAACGCAAAGCCGCTGGCGAAATGGCCGGGCATGTTGGTTTTGAAGAATCCGTTCATATGATGGCCGATGCCCTTGGGGTCCAACTTGACGCATTGACCACAGAGATGCAACCTATTATCACCGAGGTCGACCGCAAATCCCCTTATGGTGAAGCCAAAGCTGGTCAAGTGGCAGGTGTCGATATGAGCGCTAAAGGGATGGTTGACGGCAAGGAGTTCTTTACCCTCCAACATCCGCAACAAATTGAACCTGAGCAAGTGGGCGTAGAAACAGGGGATTACGTGATTATCGACGGCAGTCCCAATGTCAATCTCGTTAACACGCCTGAAATTGAAGGGGGTCTCGGAACCATCGCTATGTTGGTGAATATGATTCCCAAAATTATCAACGCCGAGGCTGGTTTGAAAACCATGATTGATCTACCCATTCCACACGCCATTCTTGGCGACTTTAGAGATCAAGTGAATGAAGCTAAAAGACCCTTTAAATAAATACCCCTGCCCATAAGCAATTAGGACAGAATAGCATTATTCTGTCCAAAATCAGAAGGAAAAAGGACAGAATAGCGGTATTCTGTCCAAAATTGGAAGAAAAAAGGACAGAATAGCTTGAATTAGTAACGACCTAATGACACAAAGATAAGGAGCGATAGGATTGGTTAAAAAAGGCGAATGGGTACAAATTTCAGCGGTTGTTTTAACGGCTGAACAACGAGCGGCGCAAGTTCCAGAAGATACAAAAGCGACGCCGTTAATTATGTGGGTTAAGGGGTATTTATTAGAAGAAGAAGCGGAAGTAGGGCAAGAAGTGATGATTGAAACGGTCACGAAACGCAGAGTTGGCGGGACTTTAGTCCAAGTTAATCCGGTTTACACACATTCTTTTGGCCGTTACATCCCTGAAATTACCCAAATTCATCAACTATTAGCTGATGCTTTGGAAGGCGGTGCGGAAAATGACGGATAAGGCTTATGAAACGGTGATGGCTCGAAAAAATCAAATTATGAGTGATTCGTTACAAATCAATTATGCTGATTTTGAGGGCGAGGGTATTAGCTTTGATTACGAACATATGATGAATTCTGTCGCTTATAGTATGGATGAGATGATTAGCATTCAAAGAGAGCTTGGGGTTGGAAATACACCGATTGTTGAACTTAAGAATATGACGCAACTGGCACGGAAGTATGATCCTGCCGGTAAAGGGGCAAGGATATTTATTAAAGATGAAGCGGCTAATGCGTCGGGGAGTTTCAAGGACCGGCGGGCATCGATATCGTGTTATCATGCTAAAAAATTAGGCTATAAGGGTGTTGTGACGGCCACTTCGGGCAATTATGGGGCGGCGGTGGCAGCACATGCGGCTAAATTGGGGCTCAAATGTATCGTAGTTCAGGAATGCTTTGATTCTAAGGAAGTGGGGCAACCAGAAATTGTTGAAAAGGCACGTAAATGTGAGGCCTTAGGGGCTGAAGTCGTGCAATTAACGGTTGGACCTGAGTTGTTTTATCAATTTTTAAAAATCCTTGAAGAGACCGGCTATTTTAATGCGTCGCTATACACACCCTTTGGGATTGCGGGGGTCGAAACCTTAGGCTATGAAATTAAGCAACAATTTGACCGTCAAGTGGGTCAACAACCGGATGTGGTAGTGGTTACCAATGCAGGTGGAGGCAACTTAACGGGGACGGTTCGTGGCTTGAGAAAAGCGGGCAATACTAGCTCACAAATCGTAGCGGCTAGTGTGGATTTGTCGGGTTTACATATGGCTTCGGATGAGGATTTTAATCGGAAGTCCTTCACGACGGGGCACACAGGTTTTGGAATTCCCTTTTCGACTAATCCCGATCGTTCAGACGTTCCCCGTTCAGCGGCTCGCCCGTTACGCTACATGGATCGTTATGTGCTTGTCAAACAGGGGGAAGTCTTTTTCATCACCGAAACGCTAGCCTGGATTGAAGGATTAGAGAAAGGTCCAGCAGGCAATACCTCTTTAGCGGCGGCATTTGCTTTAGCCCAAGATATGGATGAAGATCAAATCATTCTGGTGCAGGAAACGGAATATACGGGGGCAGGTAAGAGTGTCCAACCGCAATTAAGCTTTGCCCGCGATAATGGCATTGATATTTATTTTGGGGATCCGGATGAGGAAGTTCCAGGGGAATCGATTGTTTTACCCAAGGATCCTGGCTTAATCAAGGCGCGTGATTTGGATTTAAATCAGCCTAAGCGGTCACGGATTAGAACGGCGCTGGCTCAGTCACCGTCAAGCGCAAACTTTTCGCCAGCCGAGTGGCAGTTTTTAGCCGAGGAAATTAACGGAAGCATTGAAGACGTTGAAGCATTTGTTCAAGAATTAACAGGAGGAGCGTAAACATAATGGAAGAAACGAAAAATTTTGAGGAAGCTAGACAGCCTTTAGCGCACTTATCCGATGAAGCCTTAAAAGATCACTTTTGGGAGTTAATTGATGAAATCATCGCACCGCTTTTAAAAATGGGACACGAATATACCTCGCCTTCCATTGAACGGTCTGTGATTATGCGGATGGGCTTTTCCTCGACTGAGGCAACAGCCATCGTCGATCAAGTCTTAAAATATGATTTTATGTCCAAAGGAGCCGGTCACTTGGTTTATCGCATCGCTAAGGAAAATGACTTATCCATTCGACAAGCAGGACTTGAGTTGGGTGAAGGTAAGCACTGGGATCAAGTGGAAGCCATTTTTAGAGGAGGGGATGTCAATGACGGAATATAAATTAAATATAAACGAAAAAATTGATATTAATAAAATTCTGGAAAACCTAGAAGATTACCGACCTAAGCGTCGGGGATGGACGTGGCGGACGCCGGTACCACAATATCAAATGCATCAATTTAACTATAAAGATATGTCGCGCCCACTCAAAAATTATGTGGCTTTGCCGTCGGCTAAGTATTTTGATAATATTGACCCACAAGGAACGCCGTCTATTACCACCGAAATAGCCTCTGGTCGTTTTGAAGATGACATTCGGCGGATGCGGATGGCGGCTTGGCATGGGGCGGACCATATTATGGTGATTCGTACAGCAGGGCAATCCCATTTTGAGGGTCTGATTGAAGGAACCCCGCAAGGTGTGGGGGGTGTGCCTATTACTAGAAAACAAGTACGGGCGCAAAGAAAAGCCCTCGACTTAATTGAAGAAGAAGTCGGTCGTCCCATTAATTACCATTCCTATATTTCAGGAATTGCTGGACCGGAGATTGCGGTCATGTTTGCCGAAGAAGGCGTAAATGGCGCCCACCAAGACCCGCAATACAATGTTTTATACCGCAATATCAATATGGTACGTTCCTTTGTTGATGCTTGTGAGGCTAAAAGGGTGATGGCTTGGGCTGGGATTGCGCAAATTGATGGAGCGCATAATGCCAATGCGACGGCACGTGAAGCGTGGAAAGTGATGCCTGAATTAATGGTCCAACATGCTATTAACACCGGTGTTTCATCTAAAGTGGGGATTGAAGACGGCAATATTTGTTTATCAACCGTTCCACCGACGGCACCACCCGCACCATCGATGACGATTGATTTGCCGTATGCTGTTGCCCTCAGAGAGTTCTTTGATAAATATCGCATGCGGGCACAACAAAACACCAAATATATGGAAGCTTCAACCCGTGAAGCCACTGTCACCCATACACTCAATATCTTAATTTCTAAGTTGACGAGTGCCGATATTCAATCAACCATTACTCCTGATGAAGGCCGTAATGTCCCATGGCATATTTACAATGTGGAGGCGGTCGATACGGCTAAGCAAGTTTTCCAAGGGCTGGATGGTTTGAATGACTTATTAGAACTAAAAGAAGACGGCCAACTGAGAGATGATGCGCGTGAAATTAAAGAACGTGCTGTTTTGTTCCTAGAAGCCATTATTGCCCAAGGCGGTTATTTCCAAGCTGTTGAAAATGGCATGTTTGTTGACTCTGGCGAATTTCCAGACCGGAATGGCGATGGGATTAAACGTGAAATTAATGGGGGCATTGGCGCCAACTCCGTCTACAAACGTGACGCAGATTATATGGCACCTGTGACCGCACACTATGGATACAATAATGTGGCCCAGTATGATGAAGCAGCGGTCCAAAACCCATCGAGTTTGATAAACGGTTCAACCTTAGAAGATCCGGATAAAATCGTCTACATTGATGAGCTGGATGAGACCGATAATGTTAATATCCGCTTAGCCGAATCTAAACCTTACCGTGAAGAAGGCAAAATCAAACCTGAAGCCGAGTGGGCAGGTGACGGCGTGATCTTGTTAACCTTTATGATTCCAGAATCCAAACGGATAGCCCATTATACGGCTTTAGAAATCGGTAAAAAGATGGGCTTGGAAGAGTGTGAAGTCATCAATACGGAAGTCTTACAAAATGCCGAAGGGACACGTATCGAAATGAAAGGGATCGTTCCGTTTGTGATTGATAAGGACAGCTTAGTCATTCCTGAAGAACCCACCGTTTTATCCGAAGATGAAATTCGCCAAGACATTGAACGCCAACCGATGCTCGTTGTCGCCGGAACGATTGGTGAGGATGAACATTCGGTCGGTCTACGCGAAATCATCGACATCAAACACGGGGGTATCGAAAAATACGGCATCAAAGTTGAGTATTTAGGCACATCCGTTCCGGTCGAAAAAATTGTGGATGCAGCCATTGAAATGGATGCCGATGCGATTATGGCTTCCACCATCATTTCACATGATGAAATTCATTACAAAAACATGAAACGGATTAATGATCTGTGTGTGGAAAAAGGTGTCCGTGACAAGCTAATCTTACTAGCTGGTGGGACCCAAGTGGTTCCAGAAATTGCCGTTAAAAATGGGATGGATGCCGGCTTCGGTCGCGGAACGAAAGGGGTTAGCGTCGCAACCGCTTTAGTTGAAGCCAGATGGGAACGCGAAAACAGAGAGGAGTAACACTCTATGCGGATTGATGTGTTAGTCGCCGAAATTGGCTCAACGACGACAGTCGTTAGTGCCTTTAATGGCATTAGCGATGCGTCTTCTGAGCCCGTCTTCCTCGGTCAAGGTCAGGCAACCACTACCGTTGAAGCCGGAGACGTCCGGATCGGCATCGAAGCCAGTATTGAAAACCTCAAAACCCAACTAAATATCTCTGAATTAACCTATAACGAATTATTTGCCAGTTCAAGTGCGGCTGGTGGTTTGAAAATGACGGTTCATGGGCTAGTCTTTGATATGACCGCCCGTGCAGCCAAAGAAGCTGCCCTTGGTGCGGGTGCGGTTATTCGTATGGTTACAGCTGGAAAGTTACGGCGAAGCGATTTACTTAAGATCAAAGAAGAACAGCCTAATCTGATTTTAATTGCAGGTGGCGTAGATTATGGTGAACGCGATACGGCCATTGAAAATAGTGAAAAGATTGCGGATTTAGCTTTGTCAATTCCGGTAATTTACGCAGGTAATGTGGAAAATCAAGAAGAAATTAAACTGATCTTTGAAGGGGCAAAGCAGGAGATATTTATTGTGGAGAATGTTTACCCTAAAATTGACCTGTTAAATATTGAACCGACGCGAGCCGTCATCCAAGATGCCTTTGAAAAACATATTGTGCATGCAGCGGGCATGGAGCACGTGTATGATTTGGTGAATGGAAATATTACGCCGACGCCGGGTGCAGTGATGGTAATGGCGAAATTGTTTTATAAATACATAGGGGATGTGGTGGTCGTTGATGTCGGTGGGGCAACCACGGATATCCATTCGGTCACAGAAGGGTCGCCTAAATTTGACCGCATTTCCGTAGCACCAGAGCCGAAGGCTAAACGGACGGTGGAAGGCGACATTGGTTTGTATGTCAACTTGGAGCAGGTCATCCAATTATATGGTGAAGCACAACTGATAGACGAAGGCTTTGATTTAGATGAGCTGCGTCGAAGCTATGATGGCATTCCATGCAATGATCAAGAACGTAAATTCTTGGAAAAAATGGCAGAAGTAGCGACAACGACGGCTATCGATCGCCATGTCGGCTCAATTCGCTATGTCTATGGTCCTACAGGTCGGTCGACGCTGGCGCAAGGCAAGGATTTGAGTCGCGTTCAATACGTGATTGGCACAGGGGGAGCTTTGACACGGTTGAGTAATGGCGAGGCCGTTTTAAAGAAGTTACAAAAAAAGAAAGACTCGCTCCAAATGTTGCCTAAACGTCCGCCAGTCGTTTTGTTGGATCATGATTATATTATGTCTTCTTTGGGCGTCTTGTCGATGAAACATGAGCAAGCCGCTATGAAGTTATTAGCCAAATCCTTGCGGTTTGAGGCGTTGAATGAAGCGGTTAATAATTATACTGATGAAAATGAGCTTGAAGCGTATTATAATTCAGATAAGGATGGTTAATCCATTGCCGTAGTTATCTCCTAGTAGTATCCATAGATAACTATAAACAACATGAAGGAGATTAGGTGACTAACATTGGATATGAAAAGACTCCGAACATTTCAAGTAGTGGCCGAAGAACTTAACTTCTCAAGGGCAGCCATCAAACTAAATTACTCTCAACCCACTGTCAGCAAACATATTCAAATGCTGGAAGAAGAACTAAATGTGATCCTGTTTGATCGAAAAGAGGGTCAATATCAATTAACCGAGGCGGGTTTCAAATTATATAATCATAGTCTCAATATTAACAAAGAACTCCATGCAATCGCGCAGTTATCGCTTTTAGGGAAAGAATCCTTTCAACTGAAGTTACAAGGTCATGATTATTACTGTTACAAGTACTTTATTCCCACCATCACGAAAATGCGTTGGACTTATCCCGGTATAGGGTTTAAAGTAGATGCATCGAACAATCAGGAAACCGTCAACAAATTGTTGAAAAACAGGATTGATATTGGCATCGTTTCAGGCAGTGTTTTACCGAAATCCTTTGAGTCTGTGCAAATAGGACACGAAGCGATTGGGATTTGTGTAGGCGAAGATATCTTTAGTCCTGAATTAACGGCAGAGGACTATATTTACAAATATCCTTTGTTAATTGATGAAAGTGATTTTTATAAAACATCCCATACCTTCCCATATCTCAAGCAGCGGATAAATGTGATTGATACGACGAGTGATGAAGTGGTCCAGGAAGCTGTGTTAAATCATCAGTGTGTCGGCGTTTTACGATTAGGTCGGTTAGAAAATGAGATAGAAAATGGAGCGATTCGTGTGATTGAAACGGTCGTTAACAAAGATCCAGTGTATCTCGTGACAAATAAAGAAAATGCAAATCAACCACATATCCAAGCTTTTTATGATATTTTACTAAATATCTTTAATCCAAGAAATAAGCATAAATTCAGTTGGGTATAAGCTAAAATAGCTTTTTAAGGAGTTTTTAATGATGAGTGAACAAGTGTTAGTGATTAATGATTTGCCTGGAGTGGCTAAAGTAGCTGGTATGTCAAATTTACCTTTATTAGAAGCCGCCCAGTTTGAAGTAGCCTTATTACCTACTTTGATTTTATCAACCCATACCTTAGGCTATTCTGGTTTGGTAAAACATTACTTAAATGAGTCCTTTGATAAAATTTTGAATCATTGGCAAGAATTAAATATCCAGTTTAAAGGGTGTATAACAGGGTATTTTGCAGATAGTCAACAAATTACATCGACTATCCGATATCTTGATACAATTCAATATAAAATGCCAGTTATTATTGATCCAATCATGGCTGACTTTGGTAAATTATATGCTGGATTTAGCGAAGATTTTCCAAGCCAGTTTCGAAAATTAGTCAAGTATGGTGAAGTGATTGTACCCAATATTACTGAAGCGTGTCTGATTACGGACTTTCCCTACTCAGAAGATATTGGACCAGAAGATTATCCCATTATAGCTCAAAAACTAATCGACTTAGGTGCAAAAAACGTTGTGTTAACGGGTGTTTTTCAAGCGTTTGAAAAGAAAGATAATGAAATCGGGTATTATATCTACACTAAAGATGCAGAACCTTATTTTCATATGCACAAAAAAGAGGATACTTGGTTTAAAGGTGTAGGAGATGTTTCAGTGAGCTTGATTACAGCCTATTATTTATTAGGCGTTCCAATAAAAGAAGCGGTTATTCGTAGTGCCCAATATGTTGAACAGTCCATTACACATAGTTTAACGGTCAATCGTGATCAAAAACTAGGTATATATTTTGAACCGATTATTCCAGCGTTTTCAAATGAAATAAATGAATTAAGACTTGTTAAGAATAATTTGATTAATTCAAATTAAATCTCATTAAACATAAAAGCAATACCAATCAAAGACAACTAAGGTATGGAAGTTTGGTTAGATTCCAATACGGTCCCGCCACTGTAATCATGTACAATACATGTAGTCAGAACTTTACCTTAGTTTGCTAATACCACACACGGACTGTTTCGGGTTAAAGCAGTCTCATGATGAGTCTATGTTTGGTGCATAGACTTTTTTTATTTATCAGATTAAAAAATTTTTTAAGAGGAGATAGTGTTTATTATGAAAAAAAGATTGTTAGGGCAATGGATTGTTTTGTTATCAGCAGCGGCTTTGTTAGTTGGATGTACAACAAATAATCAAGAAGAAACAGAATCAACGGTAGTTGAAACGGAAAGTGTTGAAACTATCATTGAAAGTAGCGTGGAAGATAGTGAAACAACGGATGATAAGGAGGAAGTAACAGCGTCGATTGCTATCCTGATTGATGGTGAGGAATTAACAGATTTAACGAAAGAAGTGGTCGTTCCAGAAGGGACGCTATTGATTGATGTGATGAATGAAGAATATGACGTTGTCGATGAAGGTGGCTTCTTATCAGCCATTGAAGGCAATGAACAAGATGTTGCTGCAGAGCGTTACTGGATGTACTATATCAATGATGAGATGGCAGCTGTTGGGGCTGGCGAATACGAACTTCAAGAAGGCGATGCTATTGAGTGGAGACTTGAAGACAGTGACTTCTAAGTCCAGATACTTCACCGTTAATCGGATTACGCTAATTGCTGTCTTAACAGCCTTTGTTACAGTTGGACGTTTAATATTTGCTTTACCTATTTTACCCAATATTCAACCGATGACAGCGATGTTAATTATAATTACCCTTAATATCGGAGTGATTGATGGAATTACCGTCTCTGTATTCTCAGTAATATTAACAAACATATTTTTAGGAATGGGTATCTGGTCAATCATGCAAATAATTTCTTTTGTCGTTATTATGGTACTAACGGTAGTATTAAAGTATTTCTACAAGTATGGTGGTCTTAGAAACCGCATCATTTTTTCAATCTGGGCAGGGATTACTGGTTTTACCTATGGTTTTACCATTTCCTTGATGTCATATTACACCTATGGTTTAAGTAATTTTACCGTGTATTATTTGAACGGTATTCCGTTTGATATCTTACACGCTGTCGGTAATCTTATATTTTTCTTTATCTTAGAACCTATCATTGTGCCGATTATTCAGAAGAAATTTAAACATCAGAATCAATCCTAAAAAAAGACTGAATTAATTATTGTAACTATTATACGACCTTTATGCCGTTTATGTAGTATAATAGTTACATTTCAAAGGAGCAACTACACATGCAAATCTACACACGCGTTGGCGATAAAGGCCAAACTAAAATCAATGGCAACTACACCGTCTCGAAAAACTCTATCCGTGTGGAAGCCTACGGCACCGTCGATGAATTGAACTCATTTGTTGGTTCGGCAGCTTCCTCGCCCGAAGCTTGGCCGGAGCTCACACAAGAACTCCAGCAAATCCAACAATTCCTATTTGATTGCGGCAACGACCTAGCAACCTCAAACACCAATAAATATCCCTATCGCACAAATGAAAAACCCACCGAATGGCTGGAGAATATCATTGACGCCTATTCAAAGGAACCTAAGCCACTTGAATCTTTTATTTTGCCCGGTGGCAGTCGTTTAGCGGCGGAACTCCATGTTTGTCGAACGGTCACGCGTCGGACGGAACGAGCCATTGTCAGCTTTAACCACTATTTGGACCAAAGCAAAGTCGACCAGACTTATGAAACCAACCGCAAAGAAGCAGATGCCAATCCACACGTCCTCAAATTCATCAATCGCTTATCCGACTACTTTTTTGCGGTCGCCCGTGTCGCCAACCACCGCCTCAACCAAGAAGATGTCCTCTACGAGCGCAGCGGCAAAGTCTTTCATTTGAATGTTAAGAAGGAAGATTTTGAGAAGTGATGGGAGAATAGTGGAGGTGCGAAAGACTTAAGTGGCCTATCAGTAAATCGGTAGGCCACTTAACGTTTCAAGTGGCCTATCCCCACCTCGTTCAGGCCACCACCCCACACAAAAAAGCTGTCACCCCGTGACAGCCCCCAACACCAATTCCTACCCCACAACATACAACCGATCCAACACCTCATCATAACTTTCCTTCATGACATCCGCAAAAGCATGAACAAAGTACTTCGAAGGCACAGCCTCGTCAGATTCCGCACGCTTCAAGAAATTAACATTGACACCAATTTTCTCCGCTGCATCCTCAAGTGACAAACCATTTTCCTCACGAATCTCACGCATCACAGCACCAAAATTGTCCCGTTGAGGATAAAAAGTATCTTCCCGATTAATGAAATTAGTATCTTCAGTAATCCCATCCTTAACATATGCTTTAATCAACTCATGCAAACTATCCCGTGTCTTAACAAACGCCGCATGAATCTCTTCATCCGTCCCCACCACCTTCGCCGGATCCTCTAAGCCCCAATGAATATGCTTAGAACGCGGTGGCACATTCGGGCACCGTTCATAGGCATCTTTACACAAAGTCACCACAATATCCGCCGATTGAAACAAACGCACATCAATCACTTTTGACGTTTGATCCGAAATATCAATCCCAATCTCATCCATAACCTGCACCGCATAAGGATTTACAACCCCCACTTCAATACCCGCACTATAGATGTCGTACTCATCGCCCAAATAATACTTGGCCAAACCCTCCGCAATCTGACTCCGCGCCGAATTACTCGTACACAAAAAATACAAGACCTTTTTCATCTCAAAACCCCCTTAACAAATCCCTCTGCTACTCACCAACCGCCTGCACAGCCTTCATCCCACCTTCAATGACCTGCGCATCAAACCCTTGGGTCAACAAATAAGAAGCCGCTGCGGTACTACGATTTCCCGAACCACATAATGTATAAATCGTTTTAGTTTGATCTAAATCATTTAAACGCTTAGGTAAATCCTCAAAAGGAATATTCAACAAGTTTTTCTCAGGAGCAGGGCGTGTGATTTCATCCGGTGTCCGCACATCCAACAAAATATAATCCGTTTCTAAGCCCAAGAATTCTGACGCAGGAATGGTTTCAACACCAACCAAAGTATCCTCCGGAATTGAATCAGCCATCAAATAACCAATCACAGAATCATGACTAATCTCATCTAAAACTGTCACATCATCAATGACCACAACTATCTTTTCATCATCACCGACAAAATAATCAAGGTATTTCTTAAAATTACCAGGGTTTAAATTCAACGCATTTTTCAGGTGTCCTGCTTGAAAAGCCGTTTGAGTCCGCACATCAATCACTTTTTCATCAACAACATCAGCAAAAATTAATTCTTTCATCGCCATTCCTCCTCATTGACTAATAGTCGCAAACAGTTTATTATACATAGACAAATATCTATCTATCTATCAAAAGTATACAATCTTTTAATACAAATAAATAGTCTTTTGACTCAAATAATTTTAGGAGCCCATCATCATGAACAAAAAATTTATCGCAGAACTGACCGGTACCTACTTCCTCGTCCTAATAGGCACAGGAACCGCCGTCTTTTCCGACAACCTAATAGCCATTGCACTCGCCTTTGGCCTCGTCGTCACCGTCCTGATCTTCAGCTTCGGCAACATTTCAGGCGCACATTTCAACCCATCGGTCACGCTTGCCATGTTTTTAAACCATCGAATACATACCGCTGATTTGATCCATTACCTGCTTGCTCAATTTATTGGCGCCACCTTAGCGACAGCAACACTCGCGCTTATTTTAGCAAGCAATCAACTTGGAACGACCAGTCTTGGAGTGACCGTGCTTGGACCAGGTGTCAGCATATTAGGTGGATTTCTCTTAGAGTTTATTATGACCTTCTTTTTTGTTATGATTATCTTAATTGCCTCAGGAAAAAATGGGCAACCACAATTTGCTGGTTTAATTATTGGATTAGCCTTAATCACATTAATTTTATTTGGAGCATCACTGACAGGCACTTCCTTAAACCCAGCACGCAGTTTTGGTCCAGCGATATGGACAGGTGGACTTGCCTTGAATCAACTGTGGCTGTATATTCTAGCACCGATGTTGGGTGGGGCAGCGGCTGCGATTGTGTGTCGAAAGCTGTTTGATACGGAAAAAATTTAGGAGAGATGACATGAATTACGAACGTTATGCAAAAGTCATGAAGGCTTTGTCCGACCCCAGTCGGGTTCAAATCATGGATATGTTATCGTGCGGGAAGATGTGTGCCTGCGATTTGTTGGAACACTTCGATTTTACCCAGCCGACCTTATCCCATCACATTAAAGTCTTGAAAGAAGCCGGCTTAGTTAATACCGAAAAAAATGGTACCTGGCACCACTATTCCACCAACCTAGAAAACGTCGAAAAAGTCATTGCTTTTTCACAAGAAGTCTTTTCCAACAGCGAGCGCTGTATTTGCCATACAACGAAAGTCGAAGTATAGCTACATTGAACGAAGCTGCTAGTCAGCTTCTTTTTGTTCTTCAAATGAGGGTAGTCGAATCAAGCTAAGTACCGTCATCGCCACATGGCGGTACTCCCGCTAAAATGACAACCTCCAACCCCAAACCTTCCCCCAGATTCCGGTAGTCAAATCAAGCTAAGTACCGCCATCGCCACATGCCGGTACTCCCGCCAAAATGACAACCTCCAACCCTGAAACTTCCCCCAGATTCCGGTAGTCAAATCAAGCTAAGTACCGCCATCGCCACATGCCGGTACTCCCGCCCAACCGACTACCTCCAACCCTGAAACTTCCCCCAGATTCCGGTAGACGAATCAAGCTAAGTACCGCCATCGCCACATGCCGGTACTCCTACCCAACCGACTACCCCCAACCACACTACCAGACCACACCCCCAACCTCACCCCCAGACCCCACCACGATTACCCATCTCCACTTTTCTTTTTAATACCATCTTCCATCATATAATCATCCAAACCATCAACAAACACTCGTAGTAGATTCAAAAGTAATGTGCTTGATTCTTGCATCTAAGGCGCTTCAATCAAACACCTCTCGAACATAACTATCGAACTAATATAAAATTGTCCGAAACATTTTTATAGCTAGAAAAGCCTTTTCACAAGCGATTTATAAAGAGAAGAATTTTTGCACTATATGAAAAAGTAAACGATTGCCTACCCAATATAGTTTTATCCTCCAACAAACACCCTAACAAACTCTAATCTTCCTCTAATATCAGAAGGCGTTTTCACTAAAAAAAATAAAAAAAGTCTATCTTTTCACAATTTTATATGTTAGCATAATTAGAAATTAGTGAGAAAGAAGGCGTGATTATGAAAAAATTCAAATGGTTTACATTACTATCAACCTTAGTGTTGGGCTTTAGTATTTTTAGTTCTACCTTGCAAGTTTCTGCCGCTGAGTTTTCCGTTTCAAGTTTGTATCCCCAACCGGTAGGAACAATTGATCCAGCAAAAGCAGTCGATTATACGGAAATGGCGGCAGCTGTTAACTTATATGACCCACTGTTTTACCCTGAAGGTGGAGGTTCTATTACTCCTATGCCGCATTTAGCCAGTGATTACGAAGTATCTGAAGACGGAACAGTGTATACCATAAATTTACGCAATGACGTTACTTTCCATAGTGGCAACCCATTAACAGCTAATGACGTGGTTTACTCATTAGAAAGAATGCTAGCCATTGGCCAAGGAAATTCTTGGTTATGGGAAGGCTTATTCGAGGAAAATGGCTACGTAGCCACCAATGACCACACAGTGGAATTCACATTAACACGTCCATTTGCACCATTTATTGCCTCATTAACACAGTTATTTATTGTGGATTCTCAATTAGTACAAGCGAATGAACAAGATGGCGACTATGGTCAAGCTTTCCTAAACTCAAATGATGCTGGTTCTGGACCTTATACCTTAGGCGTATGGAACCGTGAAAGTGACTTTAACCTTGACTGGTTTGAAGATTACTTCTTAGGTTGGGAAGAAAACTCTGTACAACATGCGACCATCTTGAATGTTGGAGAAGAAGCGACCGCTAAATCACTCCTTATTTCAGGTCAAGTGGATCACGTTCATGGAAATATGAATCCAACGGCTTATGTTGAATTTGCTCAACAAGATAATTTAACCGTTTATGATGCGCCAAGTGCGACCCTTTTTGAAGCTGTTATGAATACACAAGCTGCACCAACGGATGACATTAATGTCAGAAAAGCCATTGCTCACGCCGTGGATTACACCATTGTTCAACAACAAATTTTAGGTAATTCGGATGCGGCTAGAGGGCCTGTGCCAATCTCTTTAGAGAGCAATAGCGAAACGGCAACCGTTTATGACTACGATCTTGAAAAAGCTCAAGCTTACATGGATCAATCCGCTTACGCTGGTCAAGAAGTCACCGTCACCATGATGTACATGGCTGATCAAACGGACCAGCGTCAATTAAGTCAATTGTTTACCCAAAACTTAGCTCAAATTGGAATTACGGTAGAGTTAATCCCAACGACATGGCCTCCATTTACTGAAGCCATGACAAGCCCTGAAACCACAGCAAATATCTCTGTCTTACTCGATTCTTTAGCCTATCCACACGTAGACAGTCATACCTTTGGTAAATATCACCCATCTGCACATGGTAGTTACCGTTCAGCTGCCTGGTTAGATGATGCGGATGTGACAGCTAAACTAGAAGAAGCTAGAATGGCGATTGATTTTGAAGAACAAGATACTTTATATAAAGAAGCACAAGATATGATTACAGAACTTTCGCCGTCACTTTATTTAGGAAATTTAACGGAAAAAGTAGCGCACTCTAATCGTATCACTCAATATGAACCAAGTATGTTATTAGGATACACCTTAGCCTTTTACCATATGCGTGTTGCAGATTAATTGTAAGATTTTTAAGAAAGAATCGAGGTGACATTCGGTTCTTTCTTTGTTTATAGGAGGACTTATGAGTAAATTTATTATTAAACGGTTTCTAGGTTTACTAGTAACCATTTTAGGCTTATCCATCCTAATGTTTATCTTATCTCGACTAATGCCAGGGGATGCGATTCGTTATGCCCTAGGACCTAATGCGACTGAGGCGCAAGTCTTACAGATGGAAGAACAACTTGGTTTAAACCTCTCTTATCCACAACAATATTGGAATTATTTAACCGGTTTTCTAACCGGTGATATGGGAATGTCACTAAGAACCAATCGAAATGTTGCTTTAGATATTATTGATACCTTCCCTGCAACTTTTGAGTTAGCCATTATTGCAACCATATTGTCAGTGGTTATCGGGATTCCTTTAGGAATCCTATCTGCCACACATTATAATCAACTGCCTGATTTTCTTATTCGTATTTTCTCTATGACAGGAATTGCTATTCCGGAATTCTTCTTAGCTATTGTTTTGCAAATTATTTTTGGTTATATGTTAGGTTGGTTGCCAATCATAGGACGTGGACCTGGTCCAGAGACCACTGTCACTGGATTATTTTTACTCGATAGCCTAATTACCTTAGATTGGGAAGCGCTGTGGATATCCTTTAAACACATTATCTTACCATCCATCACCTTAGCGATTGCGCCAATGGCGCAAATTATGCGGATGACACGGAATAATATGTTGTCGAGAAAAAACAAAGATTACATTCTAGCAGCTAGAGCGTATGGTCTACCTAAAGATATTGTGGAAAACAGATATTTATTAAAAAATTCAATTACGTCTTTACTGACGATTATTGGGATGCAGTTTGGATCACTCATCGGGAATGCCTTTTTAGTTGAAACGGTCTTCTCGTGGCCGGGCATGGCGCAATACAGTATTAATGGTTTGGTTGCTAATGACTATAATTCCATTATTAGTGTGACCTTGATTGTAGGGATTATGTTTGCTTTGGTTAACTTGATTGTCGATATAATGTACGGTTACTTTGATCCAAGAATAAAAGTGGGGTAATGAAATGGAAATCGCAAATAGGACTAAAGAACTGAGTCCAACTAGAAAGAAAATTAAACGTTTATTCAAAAACAAATTAACGATTGTCGGCTTTGTTATTATTGTGGTGATTGTAATAACTGCCATTTTAGCCCCTTATATCGCGCCACATCCAGAATCGATTACAGGTGAAATTAACTTTTTATCTATGTTATTGCCGCCGAGTAGTGAGTATTTCTTTGGGACAGATGATATTGGTCGTGATATCTTTAGTCGTGTCTTATACGGCGCGTGTTATTCCTTATTAATGGGGATTGTGGTTTTAACTGTCGCCATTTTAATCGGAGTGCCACTTGGTTTAATTGCCGGTTATTGGGGCGGTAGGGTCAACAGTGTCATCATGAGAATCACCGATATTTTCTTGGCGGTGCCTTCCATAGTGTTAGCCATGGTTGTTTCAGCGATTCTTGATCCGTCACTCCTTACTACTATGGTAGCTATTTCTTTTAGCTGGTGGCCATGGTTTACGCGCTTGGTTCAAGCGGAAACTTTGAATATTAAAAACGAACAATATATTAAAGCCTCACAAGGGATGGGTGCCAGTAAATTTCGGACGACCTTTAGGGAAGTCCTACCTAACGTTATTCCAACCATTATAGTTAAAGCAACAACCGATATGGGCTTTGTTATTTTAACAGGTGCGAGCCTTGGTTTCCTAGGGTTGGGACCTAAACCACCCGCACCAGAATGGGGAAACATGGTAGCAGAAGGGCGCGTCTTTTTGCCAACCCAGTGGTGGGTATCAGTCTTTCCAGGTTTAGCCATTGTTTTAACGGTTCTTGGCTTTAATTTATTCGGTGATGGCTTACGTGATTTGTTTGACGTCGAAATAGATTATGAGGTGCTAGAGTATGACAAATAAGCATTTATTAAGTGTAAATGACCTTAGTGTAGGTTTTGCAAGCCATAATCATGTCATCAATACCATTCGTGATGTCAATATATACATTGATAAAGGAGAAAGTGTGTCGATTGTAGGCGAGTCAGGTTCTGGAAAAACCGTCACCTGTCGCTCAATGCTTGGGCTTGTTCCAACACCTCCAGCGGTTTATCAAAAAGGCAATATTATGTTCGATAACACCAATTTGCTAGACCTGAAAGAAAGTGATTGGCGCCATTATCGTGGCTCACGGATTTCCATGGTTTTCCAAGATCCGATGACCGCCTTAAACCCTGTCTACTCCATTGGGCAACAACTAGAAAATGTCTATATTTTTCAAGGCAAGAAAAGTGTGCATTCCAAATTAGACAAACCCTTAAGAGTCCTTAGAAGAGAAGCCAAGACGCGCTCACTCGAACTCTTAGAAAAAATGCAGCTGCCTGAACCTGAAAAGATGCTGACTCGTTACCCACATGAATTAAGTGGCGGTCAACGTCAACGGATTATTATTGCCTTGGCCTTAGTTCATCATCCGGAACTTTTAATTTGTGATGAACCTGGGACGGCACTTGATGTGACAGTTCAAGCAAGCATTAACGAAGAATTAACGCGTTTAGTAAAAGATGAAGGTATTTCAATGTTTTACATTACCCATAATTTGGGTGTGGCTAAAAATGTCAGTGATCGCATTTATGTTATGCAATTAGGGGAAGTGGTGGAGGAAGGTTTAACGGATGATGTCTTCTTAAATCCGCAAAATGACTATACCAAATCCCTCATTAATGCCTTGCCGCGAATCATTGATCAAAAGGTGGTTTAAGCGATGACAGAAAATATTTTAGAACTAACCAATGTCAGCAAATATTTTGAATTGAAGGAAGGCTTTTTTAACCGTAAAACGCAAACCGTCAAAGCCGTTGAAAATGTCTCTTTTGTGATTCCAAAGCGACAAACCTTTGCGGTTGTAGGTGAGTCCGGCTCCGGTAAGTCAACCCTAGCCAACTTAATTATGAAATTTACCGATGTGACCCAAGGTGATATCCGCTTCAAAGGGGAATCCATTTTAACCCTTACTGACAACCAATTAAATACATATCGCCAACAAGTACAAATGGTTTTTCAAGACCCCTCGTCTTCTTTAAACCCATCAAAAACCCTGCGTCAAATCATCGAAGAACCCATGATTATTCATAAAGTGGGCGATGCAGTAAGCCGTAAGAAGCGGGTCGAGGAATTATTGGAAGTCATTCGCTTACCGAAGTCCTTTATCGACCGCTATCCTCATACTTTGAGCGGGGGACAAAAACAGCGGGTTGGGATTGCGCGAGCCATTGCCTTGGATTGTGACTTGTTGATCTTGGATGAACCGACATCGGCTTTAGATGTGTCCGTTCAAGCCACCATTATTCAGCTACTTGAAGAAATCCAAGCAGAATTTGGCATGACCTACTTTTTCATTACTCATGACCTAGCCTTAGTAAAGAATTTCTGTGATGAAGCGATTGTCATGAAAAGCGGAGAAATTATTGAGCGCGGGCCTGTTAAAGCGATATTTAATCATCCGCAAGAAGATTATACGAAGAAATTAATTAAAGCCATTCCCGTTATTTCAAAGGAAGAGGAAGACTTTTTAGCGTCGATTGGAGTGTAATATGAGGTATATCGGAGTAGAAGAAATTGAAAAAATTGCCCTAGGGGCGACGTTATTAGGAACAGGTGGCGGAGGGGATCCAACGATTGGGACACTCATTAGTAAACAAGCCATTGAACAATATGGTCCTGTCCAACTGTTATCAATCGATGAGGTGGACGACAAATTATTAGTCGCTTCTCCTTCAGGGATTGGGGCACCAACGGTCAGTGTTGAGAAAATCCCTGATATTGAATCGCATGAACGCGCCTTAGAAATAATCGAAGATTATTTAGATGTAAGAGTTGATGCTCTGTTTCCAATTGAAGCTGGTGGGAGTAATAGTTTAGTGCCTTTTCCCATTGCAGCTAAAAGAGGGATTCCTGTCATCGATGCCGATGGCATGGGACGAGCTTTTCCTGAAGTGCAGATGGTGACGTTTTATCTGGATGGTTTACAAGGGATGCCGATGGGGATTGCTGATATGCAAGGCAACGTGGCCTTAATTAATGGGATGTCTGCCGTTGAAGGGGAGAAAATTGCCCGCAGTATCACCACCACCTTTGGTGGGACAGCTTCGGATGCTTCTTATGTTATGACGGCTGATAAATTAAAGCAGAGTGGTGTCATTGGAACCTTAACCTTGTCTGAACAGATTGGTGAGATTTTATTAACCGCTGATAAACCTATTCCTGCGTTACTAAAACTATTAAATGCCTTTTTATTATTTAAAGGGAAGGTCTTTGATGTTTCCCGTAAAACGGAAGGTGGCTTTGTTAGAGGCTTTACTCAATTAACCGGCTTAGATGAGTATGAAGATGAAACGGCTGAAATGTCCTTTCAAAATGAAAATCTTATTTTTAAACGTAACGAAGACGTTATTTGTATGACACCGGACCTCATTTGTGTCTTGGATTTAGAAACAGGTATGCCGGTGACGACTGAACGGGTAAAATTTGGTATTAGGGTAGCGGTTATCGGTATTCCTTGTGACCCGAAATGGCGTGTTCCTAAAGGGATTGAAGTCGTTGGTCCAAGGTACTTTGGTTATGATATGGATTATGTAGAAGTAGAAAATTTAAACAAGGAGGATCTGCATGAGATTAATTGGGAAAGATGAAATTGAAAAAATTGCCATTGGTGCGGCTATTTTAGGTACCGGAGGTGGAGGTGATCCATTTATTGGTAAATTAATGGCGCTTCAAGCAGTAGAAAAATATGGTCCCATTAAATTGCTGAGCCCTGATGAATTAAATGATGATGATTTTATTGTCCCTTCTGCCATGATGGGAGCTCCTACCGTTATGGTTGAAAAAGTTCCAAGTGGTGAGGAATCCATTGAGGCTTTTCAAATTTTAGGTAATTACTTTGAAAAAGAAATTACGGCAACTATGCCAATTGAAGCAGGTGGTGTTAATTCGCTTATCCCATTTGCTTTAGCGGCCACCTTAGGGATTCCAGTAGTGGATGCTGATGGTATGGGACGAGCTTTTCCAGAGTTACAAATGGTTACCTTCTACTTAGATGGCATTAATGCTTCACCGATGGTTTTAGCGGATGAAAAAAGAAATACGACTTTAGTAAAAGCCATTGACGGTATGTGGACGGAAAAGATTGCTCGTCCGATTACTATGGCTGCGGGTGGATCGATTATGAATGCCATTTACCCAATGACCGGTAAACAAGTTAAAGATTCCTCCATTCATCACTCCTTAACTTTAGAAGAAAAACTTGGTGATATTATCTTAAATTCTAAGCATCCTATCGATGAATTAAAGGCAGAACTGCATGCTATTGAGTTATTTAATGGGAAATTAGTGGACGTTTCAAGACACACCGATGGTGGTTTTGTTCGTGGGAAAGTTATCTTTGAAGGCATTAATGATTATGCCGGTTCAAAAAGTGAATTAGAATTTCAAAATGAAAATCTAATCTGTTTGGTTGACGGAAAACCTAAATGTATCACTCCGGATTTAATCTCTGTTTTGGATGCAGAAACGGGCATGCCAATTACCACTGAAGGCTTGAAATTCGGTATGCGTTGTATCGTGATTGGGATGCCTGCCGATAACAAATGGCGAACCGAAGCAGGTATCAAAGCTGTCGGACCACGATATTTTGGTTATGATATGGATTTTGTACCACTTGAAGAACTAAACAAAGAGGAGGCATAATATGCAATACAAATTAGGAATTGATGTAGGTGGAACGAATACAGATGGGGTTTTGCTAGATGAAAACATGACAGTGATTGCCTCCTATAAGACACCTACAACCGAAGATATCCAATCAGGAATTGAAGCAACCATTGCGAAAGTTCTAGAAAATACTACTATCGATAAAAAAGATATTAAGTTTGCGATGTTAGGAACGACCCAATGTACCAATGCTATTGTGACCCGTAATGGATTGAATAAAGTCGGGGTTATCCGGATTGGGTTACCTGCTGGAGCAGCCATTGCACCGATGTACAGTATTCCTAGCGACTTAACAGAAACCATTAATGCGGGAGCTTACCAAGTGCATGGTGGCCATGAATTTAATGGTGACTTAATTTCACCCTTAGATGAAGATCGGATTCGTGAAATTGCCCATGAATTAAAAGGCAAAACGAATTCCATTGCGATTACGTCTATTTTCTCACCTGTGAATGATAGCCAAGAAATCCGTGCTCAAGAAATTTTAGAAGAAGAATTAGGCACTCAAGGGATGACTTACTCCTTATCATCCAGTATTGGAAGTATCGGTCTCTTAGAAAGAGAAAATACGACGATTTTAAATGCCTCCATTATTGATGTGGCTAAACGTACCACAGAAGGCTTTCAAAACGCCTTACAGTCACATGGTATCGACTCAGAAGTCTACTTCTGTCAAAATGATGGCACCTTAATGTCAAAAGAATATACTTTAAAATATCCTATTTTGACCGTCGCTTGTGGGCCAACCAACAGTTTAAGAGGAGCCAGCTTCCTAACCAACCAAAGTGATGCTATCATCGTTGATATTGGTGGCACAACTACCGATATCGGTGTTTTACAAAATGGATTCCCAAGAGAATCTTCCTTGTCGGTTGAATTAGGCGGCGTCCAAACTAACTTTAGAATGCCAGATATCTATTCGATTGGTTTAGGCGGGGGAACGATTGTCAGTGTCGATGGTGACCACTTTCTAGTCGGTCCAAAAAGTGTCGGTTATCAATTAACTGAAAAAGCCTTGATTTTTGGTGGTGATACCTTGACTGTGACCGATATTGCGGTAGCTAAAGGGGTTCTTGAACTTGGCGACAAAGAGAGAGTGGCTGATTTGGATACGGCTTTCGTTGATAGTGTGTACACGGAATTACTTGAGATGATTTCTCAAGGGGTTGAACGGATGAAAACCAGCGCCAACGATGTGCCTGTCATCCTTTGTGGGGGCGGTAGTGCCTTGATTGAAGGGGACATTCGTGGTGCAAGCCAAGTTGACACACCTGAAAGTGGTGCGGTTGCTAATGCGATTGGTTCAGCCATTTCTGACATTAGTGGTGATTTAGATCGTATTTACGATATTTCACCAGACAACCGTATGGCTATGATTGAAGCCATTAAAGTAGAAGCCATTCAAAATGCGGTCGATGCAGGTGCGGACCCTGATAATACGACTATCATTTCATTTGAAGATGTGCCGTTGGCTTATCTGCCTGGCAACGCCACGCGCGTGAAAGTTAAAGCTGCAGGTGCTTTGAAGGCCAAGTAAAACCTTTTAAATAAATATCACTGCTAGTACAGCTCCAATAACCGAGTGTTTTTAAATAATTGTGGAACCGTCATGGGCCTAGGTCCCAGGACTCGCCTGGCTACTCATTCCCTAAGTCCTAAAGGCCTAAGGGAATGATGTGTGCCAGTGCGTTCTTGACACAATTATTAAAAAACACTCGGTTATTTACGCTGTGGTGGGTGAGTGGATCTGGTTAAGTACGTTCAACGTAACTTGCCGGTACTTGAATCAAAACGATTACCTTAAACTTAATTATCAAATAAAAGATCGAACTCTACTTCGAAGTAAAGAATAGTCTTTTTGTTATGGGAAATAAATTCTATTTAAAAAAAATATTTTTAGAAAAAATCTGAAAGCGCTTGACAACACGAATTATTTTATGTATATTAATCTTAACTTAGTTAAGACTTAACAAAGTTAAGTCATTAGTAAGTAAAGGGATATGCTATATAGGAGTGTTACTTATGAACAAAGGCTTGAAACCATCAGATATTTCTTTGGGTAATAAAAATTTAATTGTTCGTTTAATAACAAATAATGAAATAATGTCCAGATCAGAAATTAGCAGGATTACGGGATTATCGGAAGCTGCAGTTTCAAAGATAGTCGCATCATTAATTGATAATAAAATACTTAAAGAGGGGGAATTTGTTAAAGGAATACGAGGTAGAAGAGCGATTGGAGTAACAATAGATAATGAAACTTATAGGATTTTATCAGTACATTTATCAAGAAGATATTTTAAAATTGGAAAATTTAATCTTTCAGGAGAATGCGAAGAATCAAAAGTAATTGAATTCGAAACAATTAATGCAAATGAAATGTTGAAGCAAGTTATCATTGAAGTAAAAAATGAACTTAGCAAAGATAATAGATATCTGTCATTAGGAGTAGCTGTTCCTGGACCTTTCGATATGCAAACGGGAGTTATTATGTTGATGACTGAAATAATTGGTTTCGATAATATTAATATAAAAGACGTATTTGAGAACGAAATAGATATTCCAGTAATTATTACACATGATGCTAACGCGGGAGCTTTAGCATGTATAAATAATGAATCTGAAAGAATGACATCAAATCTAGCATATTATTTAGTTGGTGAAGGGGTCGGAGTAGGGGTGATTAATGAAGGTAATTTAGTATTGGGTAATAGAGGAGTTGCTGGTGAACTAGGACATGTAAGTATTGATCATCAAGGTAAAAAATGTAAATGTGGTAACCATGGGTGTTTAGAATTATATTGTTCTTCACTATCTATAATAAATCAGGCAATTAGTTTGCGATGGGAATATACTGATTCAAAGATATTTTCTAAAGAAAAAATAACGATTCGACATATTGTTGAATGTGCAGATAATAATGATTTATTAGCAATGAAAATTTTGAAAGAAGCAGGTTACTATATATCTTTGGGCGTACTAAACATAATAAATTCATATAATCCAGAAGAAATTATTATTGGGGATGAATTGTCAATTGCGTCTAAGTATATTCAAAGTGAGTTAGATGAAGTGTTAAATGAAAGAGGAATTTCTGACGTTATTAAAGAAACATCCATTATATATGCAGATCCTCAAGTTGATTATATATTAAAAGGTGCTGCTATAAATGCGATTGATGAAACAGTAGCGATTATTTATTAAAAAAGGAGAGTTTTTAAATGAAAAATTTCAAAAAAATTATTATGTTGTTATTAACCGTTGTGTTTTTTTCAGGTAATTTAAGTTTAGTTTCTGCACAAGAAGATAATGTTATTTCTTTATGGGTACAATACTCTGAAGAATCTGCTGAAGGTCAGGTGATGGTAAATTCCGCAAATGAATTTAATGAAACAAATGAATTTGGATATATTGTCGAAGTAAATTATGTTCCTAGAAGTGCATCAGGTGGAGGATATGAAGATGTAATAAATGCAGCTTTAACTACAAACACATTACCTGACGTATTTACATTGGATGGACCAAATGTAGCTGCTTATGCTAGTTCTGGAATGTTACAACCATTGGATGATTATATCACTAATCAAGAAGATATCTTACCAAGTATTATAGATCAAGGTACGTTCGATGGTAATCTTTATGCTGCGGGCTACTCTGAATCTGGCGTTGGTATTTACTATAACATTGACATGTTAGAAGAAGCAGGAATCGATATTACTACATTACCAACTGTCGATGATCCTTGGGATTGGAATCAATTTAATGAATTATTGGAACAATTGTATGCACATTATAATAAACCAATATTAAATATGGGATTTGATGATCATTCAGAATGGTTATTGTATGCATTTGCGCCTTATGTATGGTCAGCAGGTGGAGATATTGTAAGTGAAGATACTACTAAAGCTATAGGAGTATTTGATTCAGATGCTAATGTTACTGCATTTGAGTTCATTCAATCACTAATCGAAAATAATTATAGTACCATTACTCCTATTGAATATGGATTCCATTCAGGTGAGTATGCATTATATATGAGTGGTTCTTGGACTATGCAACAATTAGATAGTGAATATCCAGACACTAACTATGGAATCATGCCGTATCCAGTATCACCAGAGACTCAAGAATTAGTAAGTCCAACTGGTAGTTGGGCATATGGTATGTCTACAACCACTGATAACCCAGATGCTGCAGGAGCATTGATAGATTTTCTAATGTCAGAAGAACAATTGTATAATATGAGTATGGGAAATAGTGTATTACCAGCAAGACAATCAGTTGCTGATCGAATGATGGAAGAAGTAAGTGAACCAATGGCAATTCTTATTGAACAAAACACTAAGACAGGAAAAGCAAGACCTAAGATAGTTGATTATCCTCAAATTAGTCGTACATTCCAACAAACAGTTACTGAATCAACATATTTTGAACAAAACTCAGATGTAAAAGCATTGTTAGAAATAAAAGCTCAAGAGATGGAATCTATTTTAGTACAATAGCAATAGATAAAATGGGTGATTTGTGATAGTAAATCATAATTCACCCTTTTATTATAGGACTGTGAAAAGAGGTAAATTTATGGAAATGAAATTATTCCAAAAAAATAAAAAAGTAAGAGAAAATATTTCAGGATACTTATTTCTTGCGCCAGCATTTATAATTTTAGGACTATTTTTGTTCATACCAACTTTAATGTCAATATATTATTCTTTTACAGATTATTATATGTTGACTCCAGATAAAACAACAGTTATTGGTTTTGATAACTTTACTAGACTATTTAAAGACCCATTAATGAGAAAAAGTATAATTAACATTTTTCAGTTTGTAATTTTAATTATGCCGATTCAAGTTGGTGCAGCGTTAGGGTTGGCTTTATTAGTAAATAATAATAAAAAACACACAATTATTTATAAGATTGCTTATTTTTCGCCAGTAGTTATGTCACTAGTTGTAGTTTCGATTTTATGGATGTATTTACTTAATCCATCTGCAGGCTTAATTAATGAAATATTAGTTAGAATTGGTTTGGATCGTCAACCTTTTTTATCAAGTCCAAACCAAGCTATGATAACAATAGTCTTTGTTTCAGCATGGCAAGGCGCAGGATATCAAATGTTAATTTTTCTAGCTGGATTACAAAATATACCTAATGAAGTTTATGAAGCTGCTACTATTGACGGAGCTAACCGTTGGCAACAGTTTACAAAAATTACGTTACCAATGTTAAAACCAACTTCAATTTTAATACTTACTACAACATTAATTGATGCATTTAAATTAATTATTCAACCAATGGTTATGACCCAAGGAGGACCGCTAAATTCTACATTAACCCCTGTATACTATATTTATAGAACTGGATTTACAGATAGATATGTTGGCTATGCAAGTGCCATGACGGTTATTTATGGTGCGATAATTATTATATTTACTTTAATTCAAAGAAGACTAACAGGAGCGGATGAAAATGAATAATAAAACAACTAAAATATTATTTAACATACTGAGCATAATATTAGCATTATTATTTGTTTTCCCATTAGTATGGATGGTTGTTTCATCAATGAAACCAGAAGCAGCAATTTTTGATGATATGGGTACCTTGAAATCATTTCTTCCATCAAGCCATGTTAGTGAATGGTTCCAATCATATAGTACAATAGTTGATCGATTTGATATAGTCCGTTATTTAGGAAATAGTATATTCTATGCTTTAGCAGTAACAATTGGTTCGATAATTATTAACTCATTAGCTGGATTTGCATTTGCTACTATAGATTTTAAATATAAAAAAGTACTTTTTGGATTAATGATTGCACTATTAGTAATTCCAGCAGAAACTATTATTATTACAAAATTTGTTGTTGTTCAAAGACTTAACTTAATTAATACTCCATTAGCTGTTATTTTACCTCTTTTGGCAACACCTCTTTATATTTATATGTTTACAGTATTTTTTAGAGCAGTTTCTAAAGAAGTCCAAGAAGCAGCTATGATCGAAGGAGCTACAAAATTTGATATTTATTTAAGAGTTATGTTACCAATGTCTAAACCAGCAATCGCGACTGTTGGAACTTTATCATTCATAATGAGTTGGAATGATTATATTTGGCCATTAATGGTAATTACAAATTCAGAGAGATATCCATTGCAAGTGGCGATAACGAATATCAATAATACTCAACCCGTTTATATAAGTCAAATAATGGCAATGTTAACAATATCAACAATACCGTTAGTAATTATATATGTATTTTTCCAAAAATATTTAGTACAAGGACTAGGCGCAACTGGAACTGGAGAGAAATAGTATGAAATATACACTAGAAAAATCTAATGAATTTATTAAACAAAATTTAATCAATAAACAATTTTACCCTGTATTAAATTATAGTGCTCCTATCGGTTGGATTAACGATCCAAATGGGGTATCAATATATAATAATCAATATCATTTGTTTTATCAGTATTATCCTTATGATTCTAAGTGGGGACCAATGCACTGGGGACATAGTGTAAGTGAGGACGGAATTAATTGGGAAGATCAACCAGTTGCATTAGCTCCTGACCAATGGTATGACAAAGATGGATGTTTCTCAGGTAGTGCTATTGAAAAAGATGGGAAACTATATTTGATGTATACAGGACATTTAAATAATGAAGATGAAGAATCTAAAAGAGAAAATCAAAATATTGCTATCTCAGAAGATGGTATTCATTTTACTAAATATGAAAACAATCCAGTTCTTGATGAATCATCAATTCCAGCAGGAACTGCAGTTCAAGATTTTAGAGATCCAAAAATGTTTGAAAAAGATGGTGTTTTTTATTGTTTGATTGGTTCTAGAAGTTTAGAAGGAAGAGGGCAAGTTTTGTTGTATCGCTCGGACAACCTTTTGGAATGGGTCTTTGTATCCGTAATTTTAGAAAAAAGTGAATATTTAGGGTCAATGGCAGAATGTCCTGATATTTTATTTCTGGATGAAAAAGATGTCTTAGTTGTTTCTGCTATGGATTATTACCATAAAGATAAAGAAAAAAATTATCCTCATTGCACTTTAATGTTGGAAGGGAAGTTTAATTGGGAGACCTTTAAATTTGACATTTATTCAGTCAGAGAGATGGATGAAGGGCTTGATTTTTATGCACCTCAATCCGCATTAGATAAGGATGGAACTTACTTTGTTATCGCCTGGCATCAAGCTTGGAACCGAACATATCCAACAGATGTCTTAAAACATAGTTGGACTGGTCAGATGACCATGCCTAGACAATTATACTTAGAAGATGGACTTATTAAGCAACGGTTTCATCCGAATATTGTTGGAAAGTTAGATAAATTATATGAAGTAGATGAAATTCTTGTTGAAGATTTAAACTTTGATGAGTATAGACAATTGCAATTTCTATCATTTGAAACAGAAGTGCCGCTGAGCCTAGAATTCAGTTCGATTAATAAAATATCGAAAGTTACATTAGAAATTACGAATCAGAAACTTAACTTTACACGTAAAGAATCAGATATCTTGATTTATGATAGTGAAAGTAATGATATAAATAAAGTTGGAATGAGTATTTATAATGGACAGGCTAGACATCATGTAGAGATTATCCTTGATCGTTCATCGATACAAGTAATTATTGATAATTATTATGCAATGTCTAATACATTTTATTTGGATGAACCAATTGATAAGATTAACCTTGTTACTGATAATATTAAAAATAAAATTAATAATCTTCTAATTGGAACATTTATTAAATGAGGTGAAAGAAGTGTTAGGAGCAATTGAGGCAGGTGGGACAAAGTTTGTTTGTGCAGTTGGAGACCATGATTTTAAAATAATAGAAAAGGTGAGTTTTCCAACTACAAATCCTCAGGAAACTATGCAATATGTCTTTAATTTTTTTGATAAATACAAGAAAGCATTGGAAGGAATATCAATTGGTTCATTTGGACCAATTGATATAGATAAAAATTCTGAGACTTATGGTTTTATTACTAATACACCAAAAATCGGGTGGAAAAATTACAATTTTTTAGGCGAAATATTATTAAGATACAACCTTCCAACGTATTGGACTACTGACGTTAATGCATCAGTCTATGGTGAATATGTTTTAGGATCAGGAAAGAATCTAAAAAATATCGTATATTATACTATTGGCACCGGAGTTGGTGGTGGGGTTATATATGATGGGAAACTAATTGAGGGATATTCACATTTAGAATTAGGTCACCAATTAGTTAATAGACACGCAAAGGATAAATATAGTGGAAATTGTATGTTCCATGAAAATTGTTTAGAAGGGATGGCTTCAGGTCCTTCAATTGAAAATAGATTTGGTATAAAGGGAAATAACCTAGATGCAACTGATAATTTTTGGGACATCGAAGCATATTATATTGCCCAGAGTGCTTATAATTCTACTTTATTTTATGCTCCAGAAGCAATAATTTATGGTGGAGGAGTAATGAAACAAGACCACTTAATAAAAAAAGTTAAAAAAGAATTTGTAAAATTATTGAATGGTTATCGACCAATTCCTTCAATTGATGATTATATCCTGTCGCCAAAATTAGGTGATGAAGCTGCAATTATTGGATGCTTAGCATTAGCTAAAAAGTTAATAGTTCAAGAGTAAATTATAAGAAACAATATAGATATAGCAAAAGGATGAATAAAAGACATTCTCTTGCTATATTTTTATGCATAAAAGGTGTTGTATATTTCGATTAATGGTTTTGATAAAGTTTCTTAGTTTCATCTATTTTTTACTTCAACTTCATTCTAACTTTCACTGTCTTTCTAACCTATAATAGGCGCCTTGTTAGCATTTTATTTGAAGTTCTTTATATTTGACTGAGGGTACTGATTTAAACAGTTTTTTCTAAGTACATATATTTTTTCAAAAAAGCTGTGAAATTATTTATACTTGTATTAGTTTATTTTATTTATTATCCTTAACTTAGGTGATAATATGAAAAGTCGATTATTTGAAATGCTTCAGATTTTAGTCAGCCAGCAAAATTATCCAATAACTATTAATGAAATTGCTCAAAAATTCTCTGTAACAGAACGGACCATTCGATCTGATATAAAGTCAATTAATGAATTTTTAACAGAGAATAATTTGAAAACGCTTCAAGTTAATAAAAATAGAATTATAATCAATTTATCAAATGAAGAAATCAGAAAGTTTGAAAATATTAACAAACCAATTGATTACTACTCGAATAGTCAATTGAGATTACTAGATTTGATACTATCTTTTACTTTTGGAGAAGTTAAATTTATATATAGAAAACAAGAGGAATACAATATATCGAAGTCGACAATTGATAGTGATGTGAAGATCGTCAGAGAATTACTAGAAAAGTATCATCTTTCTTTAAACAACCAGACAACCAAATTCATTGAGGTTATAGGTAATGAAAAAGCGATTAGAGTAATGGTTTTTAATGTTATAAATAAAATAATTGGTGTAGTTGATATTACGAATGATGCAAAAAATCAAACACCAGAACGAAGGATTCTGTTTCAATATTTACCATTAAAATCTTTTCTAACAATCAGTGATTTATATAATAAATATATAGATAGTGATAATGATGTGATGTATAAAAATCAGACAATCTTATATTTAATAATTTGGATACACCGATTAAAAAATGGATATAAGTTACAAGGTGAATATTTTAGTGAGGAAAAATTAGATACTACCTTTGATAGTTTATTCAAAGAAATAATAGAACAATTTGATATCGCAATAAGTGTATCTGAAAAACATTATATTAAGTTGATTAATGAAACGCTTGATTCGGAGTCATATAATGAATTCTCTGAATGGTCTAGAGGGCAAATTATTACGATAGACTTAATCGAATATGTTCAAGATAAATTAAATATTGAATTTGAGCGAAAAGATGAACTTTTTTCTGGTTTATTTAAACATATTATCAAATTAATTAATAGAATTAAAAATAATATTCAAATTGTAAATCCACTTACTGATGAAATTAAAAGTAATAATGAAAAATTATTCAATACTATTAAATCATTTAAATATCAAGAACAAGATTATTTTAATAATATGACTGATGATGAAATTGCTTATTTGGCAATATACTTTTTAGTTAGTTTAAGTAAGAATCGGCAAAACAATGTATATATATTTAATGCGGTAGTATTTTGTAATTATGGAAAAGCAACAAGTCAGTTAATTGCACATATGTTGGAAGAGAATTTTAACGTAAAAGTGATTGCAAATCTATCAACTGATGAAATAACTTTAATAAATAAACTAGATGTCGATATTGCATTTTCTACAATAAATATACAGTTAGATACAATACCTCTATTAATAATTGACTCAATATTAATAAAAGAGAATTATGGGAAAATACAAAGGTTCTTAGATATTCACGATGATAATAAAAGACAAATAAAAAGTGAAATAATAAACAACAATGAGAATAGTCAGCTTTTTACGGATATTTTACAATTGATTAATAAAAGTAAAGGGCAAGTAAACGAATCAATTTACCAGGAATTAATTAAAATATTTAAAAACAATAATTTATATTTAGATGCTGAAGCAACATTACCAAAAATAAAAGATGTTCTTTTGGAAGGTAACATAATATTTAATTTAAAAGCATTTGATTGGCAAGATGCAATCACTAAAACAGCCACTCCACTTTTAGAAAAAGGAATAATTAATAGTAATTATTTGGAAGCAATGATTACAGCTGTTCGGTTACATGGACCGTATATTGCTATTGCTCCAAACATTGCATTAGCTCATTCCAGACCTAATGATGGTGTTAATCAGTTAGGATTGAGTGTGTCTAAACTGATAACTCCTATAAATTTTGGCCATGATAGTTATGATCCTATTAAGATTGTGTTTTGTATCGCTCCAGTCGATTCATATACACATATTAATATTATGAAAAGTATTTTTAATTTAATCAATACTGAAAATAAGTTACAAATGCTTACAGAAAGCGAAGGTATAGATGATTTTAAACGTACACTGATTGAAGAGAGGGATGATTAAAATTATAAGAGAATTATTGCCAAAAAGTAGAATGCAGCATAAGCAATCTGTTGCCAATTGGATGGAAGCTGTACAAATCGCAAGTGCCCCCTTACTTGATGAAGGATTTATTGAGGAAGAATATATAAATGCGATGATTGAAAGTGTGAATACTAATGGGCCATATATTGTACTAAAAGATTATTTTGCTCTACCGCATGCCCAAGCAGGAAAGGGCGTGCAAAAAAAAGGAATGTCACTTTTAACTTTAGAACAACCAGTAGATTTAAAAGGAAATCCAATAAAAAATTTTTTGGTCTTAGCAGCAATAGACTCAAATTCGCATTTAGAAGCATTATCAGATTTATCAAATTTGCTAATGAATGATGATATTTATGAAGTTTTTATTGCTGGAGATATAAGCAAAATCGATACGATATTAGAAAGTATGGTGGATTAAAATGTATAAATTTTTAGCAGTATGTGGTTTTGGTGTAGGATCTTCTATGGTTTTGAAAATGACTGTAGAGAAAGTGTGTAAAGAGAGAGGTGTGGAATGTAAAGTTGAAAATACTGATTTAAGTTCTGCTAAAGCGACTAAAGACATAGATGCAATTTTTACTAGTAAAGAATTAGGTGATGAATTAAAGAGGACAACAAATGTACCTGTTTTTCCTATTAAACGATACATGGATCAAGCAGAAGTAGGCGCAGCAATTGATGACTTTATTAATAGTAAAAGTAAATAACAAATTTATAGAAAGGACGATATTGTATTATGAATATACTAGGTTTTTTTACTGATAATATTTTACGCAACCCACCAATATTATTAGGATTAATTGCAGCGTTAGGGTTAATTCTTCAACGGAAAAGTATTTCTGAAATTCTTGAAGGTTCAATGAGTGCAGCGTTTGGAATGTTTATAATCGATGCAGGTGTAGGGATTATTGTTGGTTCAATTGCACCTATAAATGGAGCTTTTCAGCAAGGATTGACTGAAGAAGCACAAGTTGGTTCTGTATTAACTGATGTAACCTTTACTGAAATTCATGGTGGTGAAGTTGGTTTAGCGATGTTCTTTGGTTTAATACTACACTTACTTATTGCACGATTTACCCCTGTTAAAACAATATTTCTAACAGGCCATATGTTGTGGTGGTTCCCATTCATTTTTGTAGCTGCTGGAGTTGAAGCGGGGCTAACAGGGTGGATTCTAATCATATTTGGTGCTGTATTTTCTGCTTTATACTGGTCTTTCATGCCTTGGATTATGCGGAAATTTATTTGGGATGTAACTGAAGATGAGTCGTTTTTAATTGGACATCCGACTGGAATGTTAAGTATTATTTCTGGTTTAGTTGCACGTAAACTTGGGAATAAAGAGAAATCAACAGAAGATGTAAGGGTTCCAGAGAGTTTATCTTTCTTTAGAAATACTTCAGTTATGGGTGCTCTAGTTATTTTCTTAATGTATTTAATTATTGCAATTTTCTTACCGATAGTTGTTCCAGAAGGTCAAAATACATTCTTTTATGCAGTAACACAAGGAATTACTTTTGGTTCAGGTTTGCTAGTAATGTTATATGGTGTACGCTTATTAATTAATCAAATTGTTCCAGCTTTCCAAGGTATATCAGAAAAACTTATTCCTGGAGCAATCCCTGCGTTTGATGTTCCTATTCTGTTTAATTATAAACCAAACGCTGTAATAATTGGGTTTGTAGTTGCAATGATTACATCAACGATTCTGATTGTTATAGCAAATACATTTAATCTTTTCGGTGTATTGCTGATTCCATTAGTTGTTACTTCTTTCTTTGAAATAGGGGGAGCTGCAGTAGTTGGTGAAGGTCAAGGTGGACTTAAAGGCTCTATAATTGGGACAATAGTAGCTTCATTTGTTATGGTGCTTTTAATGGGAATATCCGTTATAGTGTTTAATGATACTATCAGAGATTGGTTATTAATTTTTGGTGGTAATGACTTTTCATTATTTGGACCGATTGCTAAATGGATAGGTGATTTACTTGCGGGGATTTTACAATGACATTTGAATATTTTGATAAAGTAAGAGATATTTTGAAAACAGTTGAATTAGAAGAAAAAGATGTAATGAATAGAGTTAGTGATCTATTATCTAAAACAATTGAAGAAAAAAGATCTATTTTCATATTCGGTGCAAGTCATGCAGGAATATTAACACAAGAATTATTTTATCGTGCTGGAGGACTTATGACCATTAATCCTATTTTTGGTGAATCTGTTATAGTTAATGTTAGTCCTATTACTCATACTTCTAAGATGGAACGATTAGAAGGATATGGAACTTTATTAGCAAATAAAACAAAATTTAAAAAAGAAGATGTATTGATTTTACATTCTGTTTCTGGGCGAAATCCAGTCACTATTGAATTAGCTATAGAAGCGAAAAAATTAGGAGTAAAAACAATTTGTCTAACTAGTATAGCATACTCGAAGACCGTTAGTTCACGTCATTCTTCTGGAAAAAATCTTTATGAATATTGTGATTTTGTAATTGATAATCATGGAGAAATTGGTGATGGAACTTGTTCAATTCCAAATGTTGAACAAAAAGTGGGTCCTACTTCAACAGTTATTGGAGCTGCGATTTTAAATTCAATAGTTGTTGAAACAGTGAGAAAATTAAAGGAAAATGGAATGAAAACACCACCTATATTTTACAGTGCTAATTTAGATGATGGTGATGCCTTGAATCAACAATTATTTGAAGAATATCAAGACTCTATTCATTATGAGTATTAGCAACAATTGAACAGATAGAAATATATCTCAATTTCTAAAAGATTAAATGGAAAAATTCATATGATATATCCATCCTAAATTAATAGTATACGATGAGAATAATAAAAGTGAGTTGCTATGAAGATAAATAGCAACTCACTTTTTAGATAAAATAATATTAAAACTCAGCCTTCTCCGGCTCAAACTCCTGATACAAATCAATTGGCATCTTATTATGTAACGCTAACTGGATTTCAATCGGTTTCTCGTTTCGATGACTAATGGCATCAGCGGTTCCGATATAAGTATATCTTTGAGTTACATTATTAATAGTGCTGTATTTTCTGACAAATAAATGGAGAGTTACTCCATAATCGAGATTGTATATTAGTTTTTTTCCTAAAGGAGTTTCTGGTGATGCTGAATTAGGACTTTCCCATTGAAAGTGTTCTTGATTAATAAACTTATCTTTGTATTTTATTCTTTCGCTTATTTCTTCTTCTTTATGTAGATTAATTATTAGACAATACGATTTCGAGTCTTTATCAAATAGAGTTACACCTTTTCCTGTAAGGGCTCTAAATGGTTTTCTGAAGTTCAATACATATGTTAAATCTTGTAAACTATATTCAGAATACAGTTTTAAAAATGGAGTACCGTAATTTGTTTTTCCTTGTTCTAATTGGTAGCGCAATAACCCATAGTGAATTAGGTCACTAAGGATAGTGTGATAAGTAGGATTCTTAATAATTTTTGTTAGTTGTTCATTAAATAAATATGTATCATCATTACCTTTAGTTAAAGTTATAAAGTTATATTTTTTATTATGATTTGGATATCGTAATTCAAACATTTCTAATGCATGTAATGTAGAATCTAACTGATCGCCTTCAACGTATTTTTCCACATTTTTAAGTGCAACTTCAAGTGTGAACGAATTTGTTGTTAATGCTAATTCTAGTATTGCTAAATCATGAGGTCTTTTCACTGGTAAAAAGCCTGAATAAGTTGAATAAATTGTCATAAAATCTTTATCAGAAATTATTTTTAAAATTTGACTATTATTTTTTTCTACTTTTGATAAAAATTGATAATAATTATCTGATTTGTTAGCTGAAATTGATTCACTAAAAAAAAGTACTGGATCAGGTGCTCCTTCTAAAAGTAGATAATTTTGTAAATACCAAGGAATTCTTCCATTAAATGCACTTTTAAAAGTAGAATAATCCTCTTTTAAATATTTTAGAGAGTAAAAATTTTCATTTTCTAGTTGATTTAAGATTTGTTCTTTGGCTATTTTATCCATTCGGATATTTGATGGACCAGGTATGCTTCTGAAATCATGTTTAACAGCATGCTTAATCTCTTTCTTATTTACAGAACGCGAACCATATAAGGCTATTGCGATTAAAAATGATTTGCTATAATTTCCAATAAAATCTAAAATAGTTAAGAAACCTTTTGAATAATGTTTACGTAAACCTCTTCCTAATTGTTGTGTGAAAATAATCGGTGATTCCGTAGGACGTAACATTAATATTTGATTTACACTCGGAATGTCAACTCCTTCATTGAACAATCCAACTGTAAAAATAATATTTAATGGTTGATTATCATCTTCAAGTAGTTTAATTTGTTTAAGTCTTTCTTTTCTAGAGGATTTATCAGTTAAATAAACTGCAGGAATGCCACGTTTATTAAATTCAGTTGCCATAAATTCAGCATGTTTTTTAGTAACACAAAATCCTATAGATTTTAGTTTTTTTCCATCAAATCCATAAAAATTCATACGGTCTATAATAAAATCTACTCTACTAGTGATATTTAATTTTTCTGCAATTTGCTCTGGACTTAAATATTCATCGCTCAGATCGATCTCTGATTGATCTGTAATACCATAATAATGAAAAGGTACGAGTAATCCTTCTGATAAGGCTTCTCTTAAACGCACATCAATGGCTAGATTATTATCAAAAACGTCAAAAACATTTCCTTCATCAGGGCGTTCTGGAGTTGCTGTCATTCCTAATAAAAATTGTGGCTTAAAATAATTAATAATTTTCTGATAAGTTGAACTCGTGGCATGGTGTGCCTCATCAATAATAATATAATCAAATTCATAAGGGTCAAACTTTTTATAATGATTACTCATCATAATGTTTGTTGAGAAAACATAGGTAGCATTTCGATATTCATTAACACCATTAAATAAGGATATTTCTTCGCTTGATATATTTAAAATTCTTGTAAAAGATTCAATAGCTTTTGTTAAAATAACATCACGGTGAACAATGAATAACATTTTATTCGGTGCAACTCTTTTAACATCAAAAGCAGCCATATAGGTTTTCCCTGTACCAGTTGCCGCTACAGCTAAAGCTCGTTCAGCTCCATTTTCGCGTAAGGCTTCTAATGCATCTACTGCTTTTAATTGCATGGAATTAGGTTTTAATCGTGTCTGTAAGGGGAATGTATAAATTTGTCTGCTAGGTGGATCTTCTATCATGTCACCTTTATGAACCTCAGTATAAAATTTTTCATAATCTAATAAAAACTCATGTGTATCAGATTCACATTGGTCCCAAATATTATTGAAGCTCTCTTTTAAATATGACAAAAAATCATTTTTCTCATCACTTTCTTTAGCAATAACTTGTAAGTTCCATTCAATATTACTTTTCAATGCGTAGTTTGTTAAATTAGATGATCCAATAATAACTTTATAATAAGTATCATATTCAAAGATATATGCTTTTGGATGAAATCCTTGTGTTTCAGTTGCTTGAAAGATTCGAACATCTAAGTTATCAAAGTCCATTAATTTACGAACAGCTTTTGGATCAGTATAATTTAAATAAGTTCCTGTAATCAGCTTGCCAGGTATCCCTTTTTCTTTCGCTATTTGTAAACTATCCAATAGTAATTGGACTCCTGAGTAACTAACGAATGCAACATTAAAATAGAAACGGTGACATTCTTCAATGGATTGTGTTATTACATCTAATAAATTCAGTTTAGTAGTATTATTAACTAATGTATACATTGACAACATCCTCTAGTTTTCATTTAATAAAATATCAATGGTTGGTATATCAGCTGGTGCCCAATTAAGTGTTTTTAATTGATTGATTGGTAACCACTTTACGTCTATATGTTCTGTTAACTTAGGTTGCCCATCAATCAAGAGACAGTTAAAGGTAGTTAGATTGACAAACCCAAAATCATATTCATATCTATTAGTTGTTATTTTATCCAACACTTTAATCTGACATTGTAATTCTTCTTTTATTTCTCTTTCAAGAGCTTCTCTATCGGTTTCTCCAGCTTCAATTTTTCCACCAGGAAATTCCCATAATTCGGCTAATGATTTTCCAGGACCTCTTTGAGCGCAAAAAATCAGGTTATCTGATTGGATAACGGCCCCGACTACTTGGATTTCTTTCTTCATGAAATAGACCTTCCTTGGTAAATGATAATATACTAATAATATGTAGAATTTAAACGAATAAAATAAATATTTAATAGAATGAGATTGTTAATTCGTAAAAGGAAATAGTGACTAATAATAATTTTCTGAAAATATAATTGTATCGCATTGTATATAACTATGTATTGAATAATTTCTTTATTGTTGACATATTTAAATTATATGGAATATCTAAATGACTTAACATTGAAAGGTAGGCTTTGTTAGGATCTTTGTTTTTAATAGCCTCATAGATTTTCTTGTGTTCAGATAATGCTGAATCCATTCTATCATCGTAATAATAAGCATGAGATGCTAGAAATCTTACAATATAGCTATACTTTTCAAAGATTGAAATCATCATTTTATTTTGATTTGATGATACAATTAGAAAATGAAAATTTAAGTCTTCTTTAACAAAGTCATTTATATTTTTTCCAGTATTTAATATAATATCTTGTTTATTTAAGGATTCCTGAATTTTTTTAATAAGAATAGGAGAAATATTTTTGGCTAAAATTTGTGATTGGTAACATTCAACAGCAACTCTTACATGATAGGTATCTAATACATCAGATTCAGTAAATTTATGCAGTCTAAACCCTTTATTAGGAACAATATCTACCACGGATTGTTCTGATAATAGATTAATAGCATCACGCATAGGAGTTCTTGAAATTCCAAATTCTTTAGATAATTCTGTTGCAGAATATATAGTATTATAATCTAGTTCTTGATTATTAATTTTTTCTAATAAAAGACTTATAGCTTTGTCTTTAAAATTTTCAGTCATAACATCACCAAACTTATAATAACATATAAAAGATTTGTAGACTATTGACTTAAGCGGTTACAGACATTAAAATAGGTGTGTTGGTATACCGGTATACCGGAAAGGGTGATGTAATGATTGGATTTATTGGATTAGGAATAATGGGACATCCAATGGCAAAAAGACTTGTAGAGGCAGGGTTTAACGTCGTAGTTTCAGACTTAGATGAAAATAAAGTAGAAGATTTGATTTCAATTGGTGCGATTAGAGGGAATAATAGAGTAATTGCGAATAAATGTGAATTAGTAATTTTAATGCTTCCTTCTTATGAAAGTAGTATTGATGTGCTTTTTGGTGATAATGGTTTAATTTCATCAGAAAATAATATAGTCAAGTATATTTGCAACATGGCTTCTATAAGTCCAGGTGAATCGATAGAAATATCAGATATGTTAAAAGAAGTGGGTATTGAATATATTGATGGACCAGTAAGTGGGGGAGAAGCTGGAGCAACAAGTGGTTCTTTAGCAATAATGGTAGGTGGGAATGAAGGAGTTTTACAAAAATTCGAAAAGTACTTGAAACACCTTTCTTCAAGTATTACATTGTGTGGCTCAATTGGTGCAGGTTCCTCAGTTAAATTAGCTAATCAAGTAATCGTAAATGGAACTATATCTATAATTGCAGAATCTTTCAACATGTTAGAAAAATCAAATATTGATGTAACCATTGCATATGATGCGATAAAAAATGGTTTAGCATCTAGTAAAGTGTTAGATCGAATGATCCCATTTTTAGTTTCTAGAGAATTTAAAGCTGGAGGAACTCTTTCTATAAACTATAAAGATATTAATAATATTATTAAAACTGCTGATAATAAACTGATATCAGTACCTCACTCAGTAATAGTTAAAGACCAAATGAAAACTTTAATTAATAGAGGTGAATCGCAGTCAGATCATACTGTTTTAATCAAATACTATGAACTAATTAATAGTTAGGAGTGGTTTTGATTTGGAAAATAAAACAAATAATTATATTGAAGATGAAATTGAATTGAAACTAATAAATGAAAAACCTAGAAATCTAAAAATAATAGTTTTAGACGATGATCCTACAGGATCTCAGACATTATCAGATGTCCCGATTTATACTGCTTGGGATGAAAATACATTAAGAAAAGCATTTAAAGAAACAAGTCCTATGTTCTATATTCTTACAAATTCTAGAGCATTATCTAAAAAAGAAACTATAAAAGTTCATAGTGATATTATGCACAATTTAACAATAATAGGAAAATCACTTAGTTCCAAATTTCTTATCGTAAGTAGAAGTGATTCTACTTTAAGAGGACATTATCCAATTGAGACTCAGATAATTTCTGAGTTTATTCCAGATTTGGATGGTGAAATAATTTGTCCAGCATTTATAGAGAGCGGAAGAGTAACTATAGATAATGTTCACTATATTATGGAAAATAATATTTTACTACCTGTAAATAAAACTGAATTTGCTAAAGATAATACTTTTGGCTATGAAAATGCAAACCTAATTGATTATATTAAAGAGAAGCACGAAAGAGAGGATATTTCTATAGAAAGTATTTCACTGGATAATTTAAGAAGCTTCAATGAAAGTGAAATAATGAATATTTTAATAAATATTTCAAATTTTGGAAAAATAATAGTGAATGCAGAAAACTATTTAGATTTAAAAATCTTTGTATTGTTTTTGTTTAAAGCAATTAACAAAGGAAAAAAATTTGTAGTTAGGTCTGCGGCTTCGATAGTAAAGCTTTTAGGGATTCAATTTTCAGATAATATTATTAATGATATCACTCAAGATTCAAAAAATAAGAATGGAGCAATGTACATAATCGGTTCACACACAAATTTAACCACTAGACAATTTTCAAGACTCAAAAAAATTAAAGATATTTACTGTATTGAATTAGATGTTAAAAAATTTTTGTCAAAAAAAGAGAAAAAAGGTTATATAGAACAAATCTCAAAACTAATTGATAAGCATATTTTTAATAATACGACTGTTGTGATATATACCCAAAGAGAAGTGATTGTTGGAAATAATAAGGAAGAATCCTTATTAATATCAATTGAGATTTCTGATTCAATACAGCAAATTGTACAAAAATTATCAGTTAAACCAAGATATATTTTAACTAAAGGAGGGATTACTTCAAGTGATATAGCAGTAAAGGCATTAGGTGTTAAGAAGGCGATGGTTATGGGGCAAATCATTAAAGGTGTCTCTGTTTGGCAATTAGGTTCCGAATCGAAGTTTAGAAAAATACCGTTTATTGTTTTTCCAGGAAATGTTGGTAATGAATGGTCATTAGTAGAAATTTATAATAAATTATCGGTTTAAACAATATAAAAAATATGGTATATCCTTGTACAAAAAATTATTAATTTAGATTGCTAATTATTAATTAAGTAGATTAAAAAAATAGGAGGAGTATTATGGTACAAAAATTATTACATGTTTGTTATAGAGTTCAAGATTTAGAGGCAACTTTGAAGTTTTATACTGAATTATTTGATTTTTCAATTAGTAGAGAAGATAAATTTCCTGATGATAAATTTGATTTAGTATACTTAACTGTTCCAGGAAGTGATTTTGAAATAGAGTTAACATACAATTATGACAATGGTCCCTATATAATTGGTGATGGTTATAGCCATTTAGCGATTGCTGTTGACGATCTTGATGATATGCATAAAAAATGTAAACAGGCAGGGTATCAAACTAGTGATTTAAAAGGGCTCCCTGGGACACCACCTACTTACTTTTTTGTGTCAGATCCAGATGGTTATCGTCTTGAAGTAATGTTAGAAAAATAAGGTGCTTAGTATAAATAAACAGACCTATTCAATGCTATTATTAGACTTGAATAGGTCTGTTTACATGAGAATTATTACAATTCAAATGATATTGTTTTTAATTATAAAAAGGATTCATACAAGATTCTAAAATGCGGATGATATCATCCTTAGATAGTGATATATATGATTTGGTTAAGTATGGTGAAGCTAATTCAGCTATTTCTGAAAAATGTTCATTTGATTTAACTCCTACTTCAGGTAAAGTGAGAGGTAATCCTGAGTTTGAGAAAAATTCATATGTCTCTCTAATACCTAATCTTGCAGTTTTAAAAATATCACTTTGTTGTGTGATGCCCCAAACGTTTTCAGCGTAAACTGCAAATTGCTTAACAGTATTCTGGTTGAGAACATAATTCATCCAACGAGGTATCAAGATTGCCATTCCGACTGCATGAGGAATATCATAATAGGCAGATAGTATATGCTCAATATGGTGACTTGACCATGGGCCTCCTTTTCCAAAACTGATGATCCCATTTTGAGCTAAAGTTGATGCCCACATGAGGTTTGCTCTAGCATCATAATTTTCTGGTTCTTGTAAAACCATAGGTAAATAATGAATACAAGTTTTTAAAATGCTTTCGCATAACTTATCTTGAATATATACATCATCTTCTATGCTAAAATAAGTTTCTATTGTATGTGCCATTATATCAGCAGTGCCAGCAGCCGTTTGGTTTTTAGGGACGCTAAAAGTATAAGTGGGATCACAGATAGATGCATGTGGATATAACTTTTTATTGTATACATTAAGTTTTTCTTTGGTAATTGTGTTTGATATTACTGCAGAGGCATTCATTTCAGATCCTGTTGCTGAAAGAGTTAAAATATCTATAAGTGGCAAAACTTCTTCTATTCTCTTTGGATGCTTAACTAAATCCCAAGCATCTCCATCATATTTCGAGGCAGCAGCAATCATCTTTGATGCATCAATAACAGATCCACCACCAACAGCTAAAATAACATCAATTTGGTGTTCTTTGCACAATGTCGCTCCTTGTCTTACTGAATCAACTCGAGGATTTACCTCGATATTAGCTAATTCAACTATTTCATAATCAGCTAATAATTCAATGATAGTATTATAAAGACCTGACCTTTTGACACTTCCGCCTCCGTATGTAAGCAAGACTCTTTTACCAAAAAGGTTTAGTAAATCAGGCAAATTTTTTATTTGATCTTTTCCAAAGTACAATTTTGTTGGGATATTATAAACAAAATTTTTCATTGAATCACTCCTAACACTAATTAATCTAGTACCTATTCAGGAATTTTATAATCAGGAACATCAATTTTATCAACTACTTGATGTGGGCCTAATAAAGCGATCATTTTTACAGGCACATCATAATTGTTTTTTAAATAATGAACTTCATTAGGTTCGATATGAATTAAATCTCCTGCAGCTAGGCTATTTTTTTTGTCATCAACATAAATATCTACTTTACCTTCCAAAATATAAAAATTTTCTTCCATAATTTGATGATAGTGTGCAGAAAAGTCTTCGCCAGGATTAAATCTAACTATTGCAAAATTTACTCTTGGGCCTTTAATTAAATATTTCGGACCACTATCGCCAAATCGATATTCTTTTTCATTTTCATTAAGTATGTACATTGCTAACATCCTTTCAAATTATATTTATATTCCAGGTGCACGCCACATTGAATCAGTTATACCATTGTCAGCTAATGATAATTGCGCTTCGTATGCTACACGCCATTTGCCCACTAAGTTTTTATAGATTTGTGTATTCTCAAAATTAGGATAGTAAATTTTTTCAAATTGAATCAATTTAGCAGCTTTTTCTTTATTAATTAATTGAGTACCTATGCCGGCAGTAAGTGCGGCTCCAAACGCAGTTGCTTCTTTCACTTTTGGAACTTTCACTGGAATCCCTAAAGCATCAGAAATAATTTGACACCAGATACTGTTGTTCGAAGCTCCACCTGCGAAAACCAACTCTTTAATTGGTTCGTTAGAAAATTGTTCAATTTTTTGTTTATGTTGTAAAACAACTAACGCAACACTTTCCATCAATGCTTTATAAAATGAAAATCGGTTATATTTTGTTGAATCTAATTGAAAATTAGTAAAGGTTGGTGCACAATTTTTAAGAGTCATCATATTCATCGTATTAGAAAAAAGTGCAAGAGTACCATAGGAACCAGGTGGGATATCCACAATATTTTCATTTATAAAAGTATATAAAGCATTTTTACTCTTTAGTTCAAGAAGCTCTGAACTAAAGAAGGCTTCTAAAAACCAATCAATACTATTTCCGACTTGCCATGCGATTAATTCGTGTTGCCACATATTCGGCAGGGCATGACAATTAAACCGTATACTCTGATTTGGGTCAACAGAAACAGTATCAGTATTATGAGCTAATTGCCAAAAGGTGCCTCCGATTAAAGCGGTTTCATTATTTTCTAAAATGCCTAGCCCAACACACCCTAACTGAACATCACCACCACCCATAATCACACTAGTATTTGTAGAAAGACCAGTTTTTTCTGAAGCCTCTTTACTCACAAAACCTAGTAAACTCCCTGATTCAATGACGGGAACACTATTTAAAGTAATATCAAAAATTTCCAATTTCTCAAGCTCCCATGTTCGGCTGTGGATATTAAACAATCCACTAGTACTCGAATTGCTAGGTTCACTTGCTAGAATTCCTGTAAGTTTATAGCTAATCCAATCGTTTAGCATATTAAAACAATATCCTTTATCCATTAAATCTGGCAAATTGTTTTTAACCCATAACAATCTTGGTAGAGCCCCTAATGCATATGATTCACCAGTAGATTTGTATAATTCAGATTCTAGATCTGGGTAATTCTTTTTTAAAAAAGAAGACTCTTCTATTGATCTAGAGTCAACATTAGCAAAACCAATTAATTCTTCACCGGATTCATCATATAATACAAAACCTTCTCTCATAGTGGTTGTTGAAAGTCCAATAATATCCTCCGGATTAATATTATTACTTATTATTAGTTCATTAATACATGAGGATATTAGTTCCCAATTTTCTTTAAAATCGAACCCCATACTACCAGGTATTTCAGGGTCATGTAAATGATGCCATTCGCGTTGATTAATAAACAGTTGATTGCCATTTCTATCAAAGATAATAGCTCTAAAACTACTGGAGCCACCATCTAATGCTAATAGAAGTTCCTTACTCATCATTCTTACTCCTTTCAATTATTTTTTTTGCATCTTCCTCACTAGTGATCAATACTTTAAAAATACCTGTTTTTAAAGCAGCCAGTATTGCATTTGTTTTACTTTCACCTCCAGCAACTGCAATTACATTTTTCATATTTTTTAATGTATCTAACTTCCTACTAACAACTCTATCTTCTATCTCAGACTCGATAAGATTACCATCTTTATCAATGAAATGCATTAAGATATCAGCAACGGCACCTTGGACTTGCATCTTTTTAACCTCGTTAGTTGTCAATATTCCTGTTTTTACAATAGTTGAATTATTTGATACTTCACCAACACCAGTGATTGTAATTGAAGATAATTCTGATAATTCAAATACTTCTTGAACTGATTTTTCTAGAAGTATATTGTCGGCTGATTCTTTAGAGTTCATGAATAACGGTGCTGGGATTAGATTGAGATTCACATTAAAGTTATATGAATTTTTTGTTGGTAAGTAGGGGTCTATTCCTCCAGTCAGTGAGACTACTGAAACTGGTTTATCAGTAATGCTAGATAAATATGAGATGAAGTGATGTAGTGTATCTCCATACCCCATATTAATATAAGAGTTCGTTTGAAGCATATTATTTACATAAATTGCTGCTGCTTTACCTAGCGCTTCATTCATATTGTTATCGGTAGATACCGGAACTACGAATGCATCTTGTAAATTAAACATATTAATTAGTTCTTTTTCTAGTTCTAGTTTGTTCCTAGCAGCTACTGGTATGAAAAATTGGATGATATTTTTCTGTCTTGCTTCATCCAACATTTTATTAATTTTCATTCTTGAGACACCCATTATATCGGCTATCTCTTGTTGAGTTATCCCTTCTATATAATAATACCAAGCTACTTTTACTAGGTTATGTTGTTTAAAAAAATCATTTAATTTAAAATCTTCCATATTGACACCTCACATATGATTCAATTCTATATCAAATGATATAATTAGTCAACATAAGGAAAATCACACTCAACAAAAATATTTCAGAAAAATTTTTGTTTATTAATTTTTAAAACACTATAATATCACTGATTATATTTTTATTTTACCTATTTACTTTATGATAAAAATGTAGTAGGATACAATTAACGAGGCAACCGCTTACAAAGAAACAATTAACAGTTGTATGCAAATGTATAATCTTAGAAACAAATGTTTAAGAATAGGAGGTTTGAATTTTGAGTACAACATCACTTGTTGAATGTCGAGAAATATGTAAATCTTTTTCTGGGGTTGAAGTTCTGAAAGGTGTTAATCTATCCTTGGATAAAGGAGATGTACTTGCAATAATTGGAGGAAACGGAGCTGGGAAAAGCACATTAATGAAGATCATTATGGGTATGTATAGTAAGGATAAAGGGGAATTGATTATTGAAGGAAATACTGTGGATGTTATGAATCCATCAAAAGCTCTTAAAAATGGTATCTATCTAGTTCCTCAAGAACCTTTGTTATTTCCAAATATGACAGTTGAAGAAAATATTTTTATTGGATTACCTGGGAATAAAGGAGAAAATCTACAATTTCTCAAGAATACACTAGATTTTTTAGATTGGGATATTGATTTAGATAGACAAGCGATGACTTTGTCTATAGCAGAGCAACAATTGGTTGAAATTTTAAAAGGATTAGTACGAAAGTCAAAGGTATTAATCTTAGATGAACCAACTAGTTCATTGACTTACAACGAAGTTTCATCTCTTTTCAAATTAATTAATAAATTACGTGAAGATGGAATAGGTATAGTTTATATAACACATCGGTTAACTGAAGTATTTGAAATAGCTAATAAAATAGTCATACTTAGAGATGGAAGAGTTACATTGGAAGGATCCGTTAGTGAATTTACTGAAGCAGATTTGATAAAAGGTTTATTACCTGAGAATGTAGAAATTAGTAAATATTCAGCATCGTATGATCAAAACTTTGAAGATTCAGAGGTTGTTTTTGAAGTAAAAAATATAAGTGGTAATGGATTTAAGGATATTTCTTTTAACATTAGATCTGGTGAAATACTTGGTTTAGCTGGTGTAGTGGGTGCTGGGCGAACAGAAGTAGCTGAATCTATATTTGGAAGAGATAAAATAAAAGAAGGTAATGTTTTATTACAGAATATTGATATAACTGGAAAATCTACGTCGGAAGTAATCGATTTAGGATTAAACTATGTTCCTGAAGATAGATTTAGAAATGGAATCTTTAAAATTCGTTCAATTGGAGAGAATATTACGGCATCATCACTTGAAGCGATGAAAGGGATTTTTGTAGATAGAGACGTCGAGAATAATAACTATAAATACTTTAAAGAAAAATTTAATATTGTGTCAAGAGATATTGATCAAGAAATAGGTAATCTATCAGGTGGGAACCAACAGAAAATTGTTATATCTAAAACAGTAGCTTCAATGCCTAGAGTTTTGATACTAGATGAACCTACTCGTGGAGTGGATGCCGGAGCGCGTGAAGATGTATATAAAATTATTACACAATTAAAAGACACTGGAGTTGGCATACTAGTTATTTCTTCAGATATGGAAGAAATTGTGCAACTATCTGATAGAGTAATCACAATGTATAGAGGTAGAATAAATAGTGAATTTGTTGGACGAAATGTTACCATAGATAATTTAACGCCAGCTATATTTGGTATTCCTAAAATAGAGGTGTCAAATGAAAAGAATAATTAAATCAAAAGAGATAGGCGCCCTTCTAATAATTATTATTTTGTTCGGCTTAGTGGGGACGTATAATAGTAGTTTTCTAACAATTAATAATATTTTTCAAACTATAAATGGAAGCGTTGTCTATGCTGTGGTAGCGATAGGTATGAGTTTTGTGCTTTTCCTTGGAGAAATAGATGTATCTGTCGGAGCTACTTTAGGTTTGGCAGCTACATTAACGGGTTTAATGGTTGTAGAAGGGGTCAATTATTATCTGATATTTATTACTGTTTTAGCTTTAGGAATTGTTATAGGTATTATAAATGGTTTAGGAGTTACTTACTTAAAAATACCATCGATAATAATGACACTTGGAACTAACGGTATTATTAGAGGGATGATTTATGTTGTCACTGGAGGCAGATGGGTTGAAGGTCTTGATGTAGAGTTTAAAGCTTTATCTCAGGTGAGAATTGGTAATACAATTACATATATTTATATTTTTGTGCTCGTATTAGCATTAATAACCTATCTTTTGACTAAATACACATTATTTGGAAAATCCTTCAAGGCGGTTGGGGATAATGAAGAAGGGGCAAAATTGATTGGTCTACCTGTTAAAAAAACAAAAATGGTAGCATTTATAGCTTCGGGGGTTGGATCAAGTATAGGCGGGATATTATATGCGAGTAGAGTAGGATTTATTACACCTACAGCTGGCAGTGGGTACGAAATGACCGCTATAGCAGCTTGTGTAATTGGTGGAATTAGTTTAGCTGGTGGAGTGGGAAGTGTTTGGGGTGGAGTGATCGGAGCGGTACTAATGACTTCAATCAGTAGGATACTTGTTTTTGTAGGCTTACCTTCAACTTATGACAGCACTATAACTGGATTAATGTTAATAGTTATTGTTGTAACAACTGCTATTGTTAATAAACGATCTGCTGAACGGATTAGACTTCAGCGTTTAGCTTCGAGAATAGAATAGGGGTGCTTTGGTGAGTAAGCTTAAATATTATACTAATAAGTATCGCTGGGAATTAATTTTATTATTGTTATTAATTGCTTTAATTGTTGTTTTTGGAATTATGAATCCAAGATTCCTAAGGCTAAATGTCCTATTAGGAAGCATAAATGATTTTATGCCGATCAATATTATTTCTCTATCTGTAACATTTGTGTTAATAGCAGGTGGGATGGATATTCAAGCAGGTTCAATTGTCGGGTTAACTTCAATAAGTGTTGGTTTGTTATGGCAACAGTTTGGAGTAAATATTTGGGTAGCAAGCTTTATTGGGTTAATAATAGGAGGTGTAGCTGGATTATTTAGCGGGACAATAATATCTAAACTTGATGTGCAACCAATGGTTATAACATTAGGTGGGTCATTTCTTTTTAGTGGTATTGCACTTGCAATACTGAGTCTATCGGGTATCGAAACATATTTGGGGATTAGTGGTTTTCCTGAGTCATTTACAAGTTTATTTAGGGGTAGAGTAGGTCCAGTTCCTAATCAAGCGATAATTTTTATAATTTTGGTTATTGCAAATTATATACTTTTACATAAAACAAAGTATGGTCGAAAAGTATTTCTTACAGGAGTAAATCGAAGTGCTGCTGAATTATCAGGTATTAAGACTAATAGAATTATTACTTCAACATATGTCTTATCGGGTATAAGTGCAGCACTAGCTGGAATAGTCTTAACAGGATACTTAGGTACAGCAAAACCTGATTTTGGAAAAGAGTTAACTTTACCAATTATTACAGCTGTAGTTTTAGGAGGGACAAGTAACACTGGAGGTAGAGGTAATATTCTTGGTACTGCGATAGCGTCTCTTGTGATTGGAGTGCTTAGATTTGGATTGTCAATGAATGGAGTTAGTACGCAGTATCTGGAAATCCCTGTCGGTATATTATTGATCGTTTCGTTAATTGTCAGAATGTTTTTAGATAAGAATAAAAAATAATATTTGAGGAGTAATGAATATGAAAAAAGTAACAAAAAGATTTGTTGCATTATTGATGGCTGGAATGGCTTGCATATCACCGATAGGACTTAATATGGTTAGTGCTCAAAGCAATAACTTAATTGTGTTTGTGCCAAAAGTTTCAGGAAATGCATTTTTTGAATCTGCGAACGATGGAGCACAAAAAATTGCTGAAGAAAGCGGCTTTGAAGTTAGATACGATGGTAACCCAGAAGCTTCTGTTGCTAATCAAGTAACGATTATTAATAATGCAATTCAACAAGGGGCTGATGCAATTTCAGTTTCTGCAGTAGATGCTACAGGGTTGGATGATGTTCTTAGATCTGCTATGGAACAGGGAATTACCGTAACAACTTGGGATTCAGATGTTTCTTCCGATGCTCGACAAGTAATGGTAGCACAAGGGACTCCAGAACAACTTGGACAAATGTTAGTTGAAATGGGAGTAGAGTCTCTTATTGATAGAGGTAAAGATCCAGAAAACGATGAAATTACTTATGCTTGGCACTATTCTCAAGCGACTGTAGCAGATCAAAATTCATGGCAACAATTTGGTGAAGAGTTTATAAAGGAAAATTATCCGAACTGGGTTAATGTGGCACCAGAAAACTACTATAGTAATCAAAATGCAGAACAAGCAATTCAAGTTGGAGAGGCAATTCTAGCCGCTCATAGTGATATTGATTTAATCATCTGTAATGACTCAACAGCCCTTCCTGGACAATTACAAGCTATGCAAAATAGTGGTCTTGGTAAGGATGATGTTACAGTTACAGGTTTTGCATCTCCAAACTCTATCAGAGATTATTTAGAACAAGATGTACTTTATCGTTGGGGATTGTGGGATGTTCAAGTGCAAGGTGCTTTAGCAGTATGGATTTCTGATTATCTTGCTCAAGGTAATGAGTTTAATGTAGGTGACACAGTTGAAGTTCCTGGAATTGGTGAAGTTGAATTATTGAATAACTCAGTACTAGATCCAAATGCAGAAGATGTTGAGGATAAAGGGGTAATTGTTTTACCTGAGCGAGTAATTTTTGATGCAGATAATGTTGATGAATATGATTTCTAGTTTATCATTTTAGAAAAGGGGATAATAAATGGCTGACTTAGATAATTTAAAAGTTGCAAAAGACTATAGGGTAGATACTCCACCGGCTACATCTGGTAAGTTCCACGTTAAAGGAGCTGAAAATCTTGATTGGGGAATGAAGAAGCATTTAACTAATATCTTTCATCCTGAAAGTGGTAATACAGTAATGTTTGCTTTTGATCATGGATATTTCATGGGTTCAACAGCCGGTTTAGAAAGATTAGATTTATTATTACCAGAAATAATAGATGATGTTGATGTACTCATGGGAACACGCGGTTTAATAAGATCTTGGGTTAGCCCAGCAAACAGAAAAGGTATTGCACTTAGGACAACAAGTGGATCTTCTATGCTACAAGATGATTTAAGTTTTGAAATAAACTCAGTTGATATTGAAGACGCAATAAGATTGAATGCAGATTGTTTAGCAGTACAAACTTTTATTGGAGCGGATGGGCAATTATCATCGATTGATAATCTTTCGAAGACGATTAATGCTGCATTCCGATATTCAATTCCTACAATGGGAGTTGTTGCTGTTGGTAAAGATATGGAACGTACCGATACATTCTTTAAATTAGCAACTAGAATTGTTGCTGAAATGGGAGTTCAATTAGTTAAGTCTTACTATTGTGATAACTTTGAAGAAGTTGTTGCTGCATGTCCAGTTCCAATTGTCGTTGCTGGAGGCAAAAAGACATCTGAAGAAGATGCACTAACATTAGCGTATAATGCAATTTCTAGAGGAGCTCGTGGAATTGATATGGGAAGAAATATTTTTCAAAGTAACCATCCTAAGGAAATGGCAAAATCAATTGGAAAAATAGTACATGAAAAATATACAGACAAAGAAGCTATTGAATTTTATCATGATGCAATTAATAAGTAAGTTTGAATAGATAGAATATCGAAAATCTCGTTTATATGTTCTAAAAAGGCAATCCAACCATTAACCAAAATGATTGGATTGCCTTTAATCTTGATCAGATATGTTCAAAATTAATCAAACACACTAAAATCATTCACACTATCAGTCAAATTAACTTTTGAAAAATGTTCAATTACTTCTCCGTTTTCAACTGTCAATTGAATGTTCGTTCTTCCATCTGGCATTTTTGATAGTGACTCCATAATGGGTTGCATCTTATTTTTATTAATGACTAATGAATTACTTATTCCATATTTATCTAAATAAATAAAGATGAATATGTCAACAAAATCTTCTACATTAGGATTGATGGTATACCATGCGTGATAAGATTTATAATAGTATTTACTTTGTTTAAGTAAAACATTAAGTGTTTTTGAGTTGTTTGATACAACCAATATTTGACTTCCAGACTGGGTTTTAGTATTGACATCATAGCCTTTGGATTCTAATAATGACTTAATTTCATTCTTATTGGTAATGTTTGGTCTCATAGATTTGTTATTTAACTGATAAATTTTTAGAGAAATTTCGTTAGACTCTTTACTTAGTTTTTCAATTTCATCTTGTATAATAAACTGGCGTTCTAAAAGTAAATTTATTTCTTGATTTTCCATATCAAGTCCACCTTTACCGCTTTTTTATTTTATGATCTCATAGTTTAAAGGTTTGGTCAATTAAGGATAAGTATTAATTGCTGCTACCTTAAAGGCTATTTACACAGTAATCGAAAAACCTCTAACCATAAATATCAATGATTAGAGGCTTTTTTAGATTTCTATATTCTTAAGACTTTAACAAATCATCCAAGAAATCATTACTCAGCATTTCAATATTAAAAATGTAGTCTATTTTAGAAAAAGATTCATATAATGGGAATCTCGCGGTATGCCAACCTTGTCCATCGGTTACCCATACGAATTTAATGTTTTCATTTGATTGCTTGAGGAAACTATTTAAGTCACTAAACTCACCAGCTACTGCCTTAAGTTTAGAACCTCCTCCACCATAATAGTTAGTTTCAATTAAGTAGCAGATATGTGTACGATTATTATAAATCGCATTATCAAACCTCCTATTACTTTTATCAACGGGTATATCAATATTCCATTTGGACTTTATTATCGAAGGTGTTGCTTGAGTCATTGCATCGAAACCCAAAGATTTGCCAGTTTTTGTTACATAATTATCCACAATTTTTTCCATCATAGTTCCAGAACGATTTTTTCTCGCGTTTGAATCTAGTCCAACTTCTACTCCGTATACATAATCAACTAGATTTTTCCTTAAATCATTTTGAAGGAAACTAAATAATCCAGTATCTTCTATGAATTGAGTATATTCATCCAACCTATTGGTATCAATAGTTGAGAAGTTTAAGTTGATTATTTCAATATCGTTATTATCATCTATCTGTAGGACATCAAGATTATTTTCTCTGGATGCTATTAGTAAAGGAATTGCTTTTAATAACTGTGGTTGTGATTCAAATAAGGCAGTAGCTTCTTCTTTGATATTAGGTTTGCCAACTAAATAGTTCAAGGTATTGAGTGATAATTCTTGAGAAGCCATTGTCCGAGTAACTTTTTCCCAGTTGACATAGTATTCTGGAGTTCTATTTGTTTTAGAAAGTGTGGACATAAAGTAGTCAAACTTTTTTAAAGTATCCAGACTTTGATATTCATTAAAAAGCATATAGAATCACTGTCCAATCACTAATATTTCTGAAACCACACCTCTCCGACTTGCGGTAGCACCGATTGATCTTCTTGCGTCTATTCTGGCTATATCAAAATCTTTATATAAGTCATCGAAGAAGAAATCATTAGGATCTTTTTGTATAGGATCAGAGTTACTAAGTATAAACGATCCGTTTCTATGATTAATTTCTTGGCAGTATTCTGCTAGTTCTATTTGGTCATTATCATCAAAATCAGACTTTTGATATTTAAATGCTTGGGTCCCAGGTAAAGGTCTATATGGGCTATCAATATAAACTAATGTTTTTTCATCTACGAATTCTATTGTATCTCTGAAATCAAGATGGTAAATCTCTGTTGTTTGTAAAATATGATTCACATTATGCAGATTATTTTTAGAATATAGATTTGCAGTTTTTTTCTGTCCGAATGGAACATTAAACTCACCTTTTCCATTTACTCGATATAAACCATTGAATCCTAATTTGTTTAAGGCGATGAGTAAGCTGGATTGTTTAACTAAATTATCTGATAGTAGATGTTTATTAAAAGTAGCTCTTAAGAACAAATAATATTCTTTCTTGTCATCCATAGAAGGTAAAGCATTAAATTCGTTTTGGATTTTATCTAATTCGGTGATTAAACCATTAACATTCTCTTTAATAACTTTGTATGTATTAATTAATTGAAGGTTATTATCAGAAATAATTTTTTTCTTAAAATTATGTTGATTTGCTACTGCAAAGAACATACCACCCCCGCCTACAAATGGTTCCATATAGGTATCAAAATCATCAAAGTCTAATTTAGTACTTGAAAAATCTAAAATTGTAGAAGAAAGCTTAGATTTTCCTCCAGCCCATTTTACAAAGGGCTTTGCATCTATTGCCAATGGTTTCATCTCCTTAGTTAAATAAACTTAATTGTTGTTTTTTATTGGTTACTTCCTCAATTCTCGCCTTTGTGATTTCAATGAAATCTTCATTAAGTTCAATTCCAATTGACTTTCTTCCTAATGAATAAGCGGAGACTATGGTCGTTCCACTACCTGAGAAACAATCCAGAATCACATCATCTTCTTTAGTACTTGCTAGAATAATTCTATCCATAATTTCAAGTGGTTTTTGAGTGGGGTGTTTTCCATGATTCTTTTCTGATTGTTTAGTAGTAGATGTAGTCCAAACATCCTTCATTTGTTTTCCGTTATTTTGTTCTTTCATTAAATCATAATTAAAGTAATGTTTGGAAGAATGATCTCTTCTTGCCCAAATAATCGTTTCAGTTGAGTGGGTAAACATTCGACAAGATAAATTTGGAGCTGGATTCGATTTTTGCCAAGTAACATTATTTAAAACCTTGAAATCATTTTTTTGCAAAAGGTAACCAAGAGTGAAGATATTATGCATTGTACCAAAGACCCAGATAGTTCCGTCCTTTTTCAAAATTCTCTTTGCTTCTGAAAGTACAACCTGATAAAAATCTTCCATACTCATTACGTCATCAAGCTTATCCCAATCACCTTTGTCAACTGAGACCATTTTACCATTTTGACATGTAATTCCTCCGTTTGACAGAAAATAGGGTGGGTCAGTTATTATAGAGTCTGCAGATTCAGATTCAATATTTTTCAATACTTCTAAAGCGTTCCCCTGATATAAGACGACAGAATCATTTTGAAATACTTTATTGTTCATTACTGTCTCCTTGCATTTTCTTAGCTGTAATATGCTAGTTAGTATCATCTATTATAGCATATGGTTAGGGTGACATGGATAAGCTTTTTTAAAGAACTTCTAGTAGTTCAAAATATTATGAATTTTATCAATAACAATACGTGCGAACATGAATAATCAAGCTTATGATATGGTACAATCATTGTAAACGCTTGCTGATTTCTATAAAAAAATTTAATTTAGATGAGGAAGGTAATTGAAAGGATGAGTAATATAAAATTAACAACCAATCAAGCATGGCAAAAATTGCTAACTGAATATAATATTGTTCAGGAAGTTGAAGAAAATAGAACTTTTGAAATACTTTCTTCTGAAATAAAAGAATATCGTGAACCGAGATTAATGGCAAAATGGGATAGTTCAACTTTTTTACCGAAGAGTTTGAAAGATAAGGATTTAACAATATTACCTACAAGCCGATATAAATATACAGTAGGTGATTTTGAATTATATCAATCGATTCCTCCTGTGAAACAAAGCGTTGTGGATATGAAACGGGTGGTGTTACCTGAATTAGAAACGGTTGATGTTAATGATATCAATTCTGAAGCTAAAGCAATAAATGTTTTGAAAATTTCGAATGTACTCAATGATTTTTTAGGAGAGGAAAAATTATTAGAAACTTTCAATGGCAAAATGAGTGTTGGGAATTTTGATTTCAACGTTTTAAATAAGCGAAATGAATTAATTACACTAAATGTAGATAGAAGCCAATGTGAAATTGATGGAGGATTTGAAAGTGATCAGTCTGTCATCATAATGGAAGCCAAGAATATCCCAATGGATGATTTTATCATTCGTCAATTATACTATCCTTATCGATTATGGTTGAACAAAGTCAATAAGCCAATAAGACTGGTTTACTCAATTTATACAAATCAAATATTTAGATTGTATGAGTATCAATTTAATGACTATAATAACTACTCTTCAATTGAATTAATACAAAACAAAAATTATTCACTACAAGACACAACAATTACTTATGATGACTTATATGGTGTTTATCAGAATACTAAAGTTGTAACTGATGATGCGATTGATTCAAGTGAAGTACCATTCATCCAAGCAAATTCCTTTGAAAGAGTTATTTCATTAATGGAAAATCTTTACGACAATCCGATGACTGTTACTGGTGTTTCGATTCTATATTCATTTGATAAAAGACAATCGGATTATTATTTTAACGCATTAAGGTACTTAGGGTTGGCCGAAAGAGTTCTAGATGGTTCTGATAGAAGATCTTATATGCAGTTAACTAAAAAAGGAATTTATGCACATAATTTAAACTATAAAGAAAGGCAGTTATATTTATTAAGTGTGATTTTAGAACATAAGATTTTTAACGAACTATTTATCGAGAGCTTTAATCAGAAAAGTATACCTACAACAGATGGAATTGCACAATTAATTCTCAAGTACAAGGTTGTTGAAAATTTGGTTACCGCTAAACGAAGGGCAAGTAGTGTAAAGCGGTGGTTAGAGTGGATATTTAGTTTAGTTAGTGAGTAAATCAAAAAGCACACCTCCCCGAGATGTGCTTTTTCTATATTTCCTAATAACTCAAATCTTCCCCATTAGTTTCAATCACTTTTTGATACCAATAATATGAATCTTTCGGAATGCGTTCGTTTGAACCATGACCACGTTCGTCACGGTCGACGTAGATGACGCCATAGCGTTTGCTCATTTCAATCGTACCACAACTGACGATATCGATGATGCCCCACATGGTGTAGGCTAGGACTTCCACACCATCAGCAATTGCTTCGGCCATTTGTTCGAAGTGGCTGTTTAAGTAGGAAATTCGGTAGTCATCATGGACTTTGCCGTCTTCAACCACGTCACGTGCTCCAATGCCGTTTTCAGCAATAATAATTGGCAATTGATAACGATCATACATTTGGTTTAAAGAAATTCTTAGTCCTACTGGGTCGATTTGCCAACCCCATTCGCTGGATTCTAAATAAGGATTTTTATTTCCAGATACCAAGTTACCGCTTGTTTTTTCATGTTCTTTACTGGTTGTTGAAACCATGGACATGTAGTATGAATAAGAAATGAAATCAATGGTATTTGCTTTCAGAATCTCTAAATCGCCATCTTCAATCACAATGCTAATGCCTTTAGAGTCAAACATCCGTTTTGTATATGAAGGATATTTACCTCGAGCCATCACATCGATGTAGAAGTAGTTGGTATAGTTTTCATCTAAAATGGATTGCATGACATCATCTGGATGACTGGTTGCTGGGTAGCTTTCAAAACGGGCAATCATGCCGCCAAAGATGGCATCCGGTAAGATTTCTTTTCCGGCTTTAATCGCTAAAGCATTAGCTAAAAATTGATGATGCGTTGCTTGGAAAATGGCTTGTTCATAGTTTTCTTCTTGGTCTTTGATAATAGAAGCCCCGTTATATGGGTTGAATTTGCTGGCATTTATTTCATTGAATGGTAACCAGAAATCAACCAAATCACCTAAGTTTTCATACAAGGCTTTAGCGTAAGTCACGTAAAAATCAATCATTTGACGGTTTTTCCAACCACCATATTCGGTAATTAAATGAACAGGTGTATCATAGTGAAGAATCGTTACAAAGACTTTCATCCCTAAGCGTTTTGCTTCTTCAAACATACTTTTGTAATAAGCTAAGCCTTCAGCATTGGGTTCAGTTTCATCACCTTTAGGGAAAATACGTGACCAAGTAATGGATGTTCTAAAGACTTTCAGACCCATCTCGCTTAATAAACGTAAGTCTTCTTTATAAGTATGATAGAAATCATTGCCCCATCTAAACGGATAATGTTCAAGGTCTGTATCAGTTAAAGCTTTATTGAATAGTTCAGTAGTCATGTTGATGTTTCTGTTTTCGTCTCTTTGCGCGCGATTCCAATCAGCATCGAAATAACGTAAGTCCTGTGTGTTTAATCCTTTGCCGCCTTCATTCCATCCACCGTCTGCTTGAGAGCCACTAATTGCTCCGCCCCATAAGAAATTTTCTGGAAATTTGTTCGTCATTTTCTTCCTCCTATAATTAAATCTTTGCTAACAATTCGTCGTCTTTTTTCATCATGAAATAAGTGATCGCATAAGCTAATACAAAACTGACTAAAGCACTAATAATCGCGAAAATAAAGTTACTACTATTGTTTGGATCAATAAATATCGGTAAAGTAGTTAAGCCTGTTGGACCAAACTCAATCCGTTTAACGCCCGCAATCCCTGCGATTAAACCACCAATCCCACCAGCAATCAGCGCATACATAAACGGTTTCTTTAATTTCAAGTTTACCCCGTACATCGCAGGTTCTGTAATGCCGAATAAAGCAGTAATACCTGATGAGTTTGCGAGTGCTTTAAAGTTAGTGTCTTTGGCTAAACGTGCCACAGCTAATGCAGCTCCTGCTTGAGCCATATTAGCCACTAAGAATCCAGGTCCAATCATATCGAAGCCATTGGCTTGAATCGCCGTTAAGGTTAATGGAATGGTAACCGCATAGTGCATACCAAACATAATAAATACTGGTGCAAGAGCTCCAAAGATAAATGGTAATACCCAGGGGATATTTGTTTGAACGGTACTTAAAACACTTTCTAAAGCAGAACCAACGATGGTTCCTAGCGGACCAAGAATAACAAAGGCTAAAGGTACAGCAACCAGTAAAGTCAATAAAGGTTTGGTAAAGAACTTAATGGAGTTAGGTAAAACACGTTCACCAAATTTTTCAACATAAGAGGCTGCCCAAATGACTAAAATCGTTGGGATAACGGTTGAAGAATATCTAGCTAAAGTAACAGGTAATCCCATAAAGTTCACTGGATCCCCGGCAGCAACCATTTCATTATAAGTCGGGTGAACCATGAATAAGGCAATTGTTAAGCCCATCATTGGGTTCATACCAAATTTCTTAGCGGCATTGTAAGCCAAAAGAACTGGTAAGAAGTAGAATGGCGTATCCCCAACAAAGCTTAAAATTTGATACGTTTGACTTTCGGTTGATAACCAACCAACCATGGTAAGTAAGATTAAAAGCACTTTAATCATGGCTGCCCCTGTGATAGCAGGTAAGACTGGTGAGAAGATACCGGTAATTGTATCTAAAACGCGGTCTAAGAGAGATTTGTTTTCTGTATCTTCTGGGCTTTCTTCAGTTGTTTGAGTTTGTTGTGTTTTACCATCGAGTAAATGATCCACTTCATTATAGACAACAGCCACATTCGGACCAATAACGACTTGATATTGACCACCACTAACAATATAGCCGATAACACCATTGGTATTTTTGATGGTTTCCTCGTCAATTAATTCAGGGTTTTTGACATTAAAACGGAGTCTCGTCGCACAGTGATTGACTGCACTGACATTATCAGAACCGCCTATAGCATCTAGAATAGCAGAAGCTAATTCCTTTTCTTTCATAAATATCCCCCTTAAGGACAGTTCGTAATTCAAAATTTTTTCTATAAATCTTAGTTTTTTAACTGTTTTTTGTTGTTATATCAAGGAAAGCACAAAAAAACACTTGCCCCCTCCCCAATATCGGTTAAAATTGAATGTACAACCAATCAAGTTTGCCTTCAAAGGAGAAGATACAAGTGCCTGATTCAATTATAACCTATTTATTCCATATTATTAACCTTTTATGCGAAATTATTTTAGATTTATCCACTCAATTAGATAATAGCCTCGCTCACTCTAAATCCCCTGATTTGACGCCACCTAATCATTTAGATTATCAACGATTGACGGTCGATGATTTACCCATTATCAAATCCATGGATAAGAAAGATTATCGCTTATTACTTCAAGCGTATGAAGCGCTTCACGGAAAACCCTGTAAGCCGATTAAACGTCATGGTTCTAAAACTCAGGTAGATGAACACATCACCTGTCCTTGTTGTCAAGCGCCATCCATTTATTTGTATATAAATAATGGAGGAAAAGGTCAGTATAGCTGTAAAATCTGCCAAGAACGTTTTAATCAAAAGAGTCGATTCAGTAAAGAGATTGCTTTAGAATGCCCGCATTGCCAAGGTAACCTAGACTTAATCAAACACCGTGAGGGGTTTGTGATTTATAAATGTCGACATCAAGCCTGTCCTTATTATCAAGACCGTTTAAAAAAGATGACCCCGGAAGAAAAAGAACGCTTCAAACAATTTCCCTACGAGTTTAAGATGCACTATATATTTCGGGACTTTGCTTTAAACCTTTCGGATTTAGAGGACTCACCCAATATTCCAACGGTCGTTCAACTCAGTAACATTCACTGCTCGCCTAGAGCGCTTGGACTTATCCTTACTTATTGTGTCAACTATGGCCTATCGGCTGAGAAAACAGCCGCATTAATGTTTGATGTTCATGAGCTGAAAATATCGGGACAAACGATTCGTAACTACCAACGCTCTGTCGGTGCCCTTGTACAGCCTTTTACAACAAACTTTCCTTATCAATTATCTGATCAATTCTGTGGCGATGAGACTTATATTCGGGTGCAAGGTAAGTGGCATTATGTTTTCTTCTTTTTTGATGCCGTCAATAAAATCATCTTGTCCAATCGTGTTTCACCTCAACGCAACGCACAGACCGCCATTCGAGCTATTTGGGATGTTCTCAAACGCTTTGATAAGATACCTGAAAAACTCGAACTCATCGTTGATGGTAATCCCATTTATAAACTCGCTCAAGCTTTCTTTGTACAACATGACAAACCCCTTGACATCATCCAAGTCATCGGACTTACGAACGACGATCCAGTGTCTACTGAATATCGGCCATTGAAGCAAATTATCGAACGTTTGAATCGGACCTTTAAAGGCAATTATAAGCCATTAGGTGGATTCGGCTCACAGAGTGGGTCGATTGCCCATGTGGAGCTGTTTGCGGCTTATTTTAATTTCTTAAGACCGCATTCTGCGTTAGATAAAAACAGCGTACCTGTTCAACTACCTGAACTACAACAATGTAACAATATGCCTCAAAAATGGATAAGACTGCTCAATTTAGCCGAAGACTATTTAATGGCACAACAACCGATAGGGTTTTAAACCAACTTTCGGCACCGTGAGTCCTTTAAGGAATGAATGGCTTTATCCATCTAAAAATAGGCATCGCGCACTCTTGATATTGGTTAAGCTTTCGCTTAAAATTTTCCAATCCTGAGGGCGAGCGTTAGCCTGCCTTCTTTCGTATACCTGGTCGCCCTTGAGCCAAAAGCAAGCGAAAGCTTAACCAATGTCAAGAGCTATTTTGCGTATCAACCACCCATCTAACTACCTCGAGATTTCAAAACAGCCTCTATTCATGTTTTTCATAGATTATTTTGAGTTACCGGACAGTTTTTTTATAAAGCTTTATCTATATACATGATATCGATTGCAAGTAATGAATTAAAGAGCAGAATGTTATATGAATACAACAAAAAGTCAGATATAATATAAATTGGAGGGATGATTATGAACGCGATAGAACTTGATAAACGTATCAAAGCCTTAACAGAACGTGAACAGTTTTACTTGGATAATCCTGAAGCACTATCTCCACTTTATGAAAAATTTGAAACGACAGATATCGATGGGAATTCAGTTTACCACTTTAGAATTCCAGAACTCAGTGAAAATGAAGTACAAATTCGACGGGATTCTCGTTTTAGGCCCGTTCCTTTACACCGTTTTTCTAATATTATGATTAATTATGTCTATTCTGGTAAATGCCGCTATTTAATTAATGATAAAATTGTTGAAATGGAAGTCGGGGATGTTTGTATTATTGACCAAGACGTTGTTCGTTATAAGTTTGAACTAGAGGCTGACGACATTGTCTTTAATATTAGTTTAGACAAGAAATTCTTTTCCCGTTTTATCCAACATAATTTAAGTGAGTCTAGCATTGTGTCCAGTTTTATTTTAAATAGTTTGTATTCGCAAGGAAAACATGATCAATTTATTTTCTTTCGAAATCATCAAAATCCTAGAATCATTAATCTGTTTGATGAAATCTTAACGGAGTATTATAAACAGCAAAAATACTACAAAAGCACCATAAAATCATATATCGAAATCGTTGTTTTAGAGCAACTCCGTTCCTATCAAAATTCCGACATTGTCTTACATTTACCTGACCAAAAAGAAAATGATTTTGTTGAAATTCTACGTGATATCGAAAATAACTACAAGGAAGGCAACATCGAAGACCTAGCTAACAAATTTCACTACAACCCCAAATATTTATCTTCTTTAATCAAGAAACGAACCGGCTTTACCTTTAAGGAAATCCAACGCAAGACACGCTTAGATGTGTCTTGCCAGTTGCTCATTAATAGTTCCATGACCATCGAAGAAATTATTGAAGAAGTTGGGTTTACCAATCAAACAAGTTTTTATAACTATTTTAAAACGGCTTACCGTGTGAGTCCCAGTGAATACCGCAAATCTTATGACATTCTAAAAAGTTAAATAGAGTAGATATGAAGTTACAAAACTGAAACGATAATGTATAATTATAACTATATAGAGTAAATTGTTGTTTTATCTTAGTGACTCATCGTTAAGAAAGGACTTGTCTATGATAAGACCCATGCAGAAAAGTGACATGACGCAAATAAAAACCATTTGGCTCCAAACCAATCTCTCTGCCCATGATTTTGTCCCTAGTGATTACTGGTATGAACAATTGGAATTTCTTGAAGCAGCAATGTTTGAATCGGACGTCTATGTGTATGAAGACAAGAAATTATTAGGTTTTATTGGTCTAAGTAGCGATTTTGTCGAAGGTTTATTCGTTAAAGAGGGTTTTCAATCGCAAGGCATTGGCAAACGTTTAATAGATCATGTCAAAGAATCTCATGAATCGCTAGCGCTGACGGTTTACCAAAGAAATTGGCGGGCTTGGCGATTTTATATGCGCCAAGGATTTGTGATTAAGACCAATGGCTTTGATGAATTCAATGGCGAGCCGGATTATTTTATGACATGGCCTTGACACTTAGGTAAAGATGAAAGGAACGATAAAATGACGGAAAGAATTAAAGTTACAAACAAAGAACTCGACGTCTTACAAGCGCTGTGGGAATCAGATGTCGCTCTATCCCCAAGCCAAATTTGTGATACGAGTCCAGCGTTTGTGATGAGTTCGGTACAAAACAATCTGAAAAATTTGCAAAAGAAAAACTTAATTGAACAAGGCGACATTATCCGCTTAAACATGCATTACACCCGTACCTTTCAACCCACAATGACTAAAGAAGCATTTATTTTAAATCAATATCCCGGCATGGACATCTTGAAGTTTATGGAAGCTTATCAAAAGCAGGAGGGGTAGGGTGGTTCTCCAGTGTTGTCCTAGAAATGGTGCCATCAACGGCATGTTTCCGGCACCAACTTAAAAGTGGTTCCACCAACAGTGAGTTTCCGGCACCAACTCAAAAATGGTGCCATCAACAGTGAGTTTCCGGCACCAACTCAAAAGTAGTGCCATCAACAACAAATATAATTCAAACAAAGCAGCGATACTCAACTCAAATGGGTGAGAATCGCTGCTATATTTTTATTTAAAAGTTTTAGCTCAAAAAAGACAAAAAAAGACTGCCTTATGTTATAATAAGCTTAAGGAAAAATTTTTGGCTCAAGAATTTTTGGTGTTGGTGAGAGAAATCTCACTGACACCTCTTTTTATGTAAACATATGAAAAAGCCAGTGAATTCCTATATAATTAAGTCACGACTCAAAATCATAGATAGGAGAATTCACTTGGCTAATGCTCATTATATCGCAAAATTACTTAATATTACAGACGAAAGAATTGAATTTTCTGATACAATTACGCACGAAATGAAACGCAATGTCCATTGTAAAGTACTTGAAGGTCGATTATCCTATCCATTAAAAGCGTGTTTAAATTGTGGCATTATCAACCGATCCACAAAGGATATGATTAAATATGGTTTTGATACCTCAACCATTACTTTAACTCATATTAATTTTCAACCGATTCTCCTTAAACTAAAGAAACAGCGCTATCGTTGTCAACATTGCTCAACAACCTCTACCGTGACGACCTCTTTAGTTAATAAAGGCTGCTTTATTTCAAATGATATTAAGCGCACAATCGTCATGGAATTGACCCAAGTACAATCGATGAAATTAATCGCTCAACATCTATTTGTTTCACGACATACGGTAGCGACTCAACTAAAACGCGTTGGGAGTTCATTAGCTGCCCAAAAACGCTATCTACCGGAACATCTAGGGATTGATGAATTCAAATCAGTGAATAGTGTCACTCAGTCCATGAGCTGCATCTTAATGGACACCCACAACCATACCTTAGTCGATATTCTACCTGATCGAACGCAAAACGCCTTACGTGATTACTTTATGCGTTTCACATATGAAAGTCGACAACAAGTCAAAACAGTCACTATGGACATGTATGGGCCATATTATCACTTCTTACAGCAGATTTTCCCAAATGCGAAGATGATTATCGATCGTTTCCACTTAGTTCAATTACTGAATCGCACACTGAATCAAGAACGCATACGGCTGATGAATGATATTAGAAACCGTCGACCAAGAGACTATCGGAAACTTAAACAACAATGGAAACTCATTCTGAAGAATCGAGATGATTTAGAATTCACAACCTATCAAACCCATCGGTTATATGACGGGTTAGTGACTGAAAAAAGTATGGTAAACTATTTACTCAATCTTGATAAACGATTTGAACAAGTTTATCATTTAGTAAACGACCTCAAGTCAGATATAGCACAACACAATTATAAGGCGTTTGAACGTGATTTATATGAAACACGAAAGTATCAATTACCTCGTAAGGTCAGAACAACCATCCAAACCTTCATTTATTATTTACCAGCGATTAAAAACAGTTTAACTTATACGTTATCGAATGGTATCATCGAAGGAACGAACAATAAGATAAAAAATATCAAGCGGAGTGGTTATGGTTATCGTAACTTTTCAAACTTAAGATATCGCATATTAATCACACAAAATCTCATTAAAAAAGATAAAGAAATACGGCCATTATTGTTTAAAGATGAAATAAGTAATAACAAAAGAATCGCTTAAAAAAATTGTGACTTAAAAAAACAGCCAGGCGTGACTGCATCACGCTGGCCTACAAACTTACCAACACTAAAAAATCAAGAGCCAAATTTTTTAAGTTGTATTGACTCCTAAGCTATTGCCGTAGCGGGAGTCTTTTTTTGTTTACCTGGATCATAGGACTCTCCTGTATCAATTAGAGCGTAAACAATCCTAAGTATTTTATGAGCTAGAGCAACAATTCCCTTACTTTTCTGATTGCGTTCTTTAAACTTATAATATACCGAACGGAAATCTTGGTTGTTTGAACGCCCAGCTATTAATCCGGCACGACACAACGCGGCTTTTAAATAACGATTCCCTCGCGTCGTTTTAGACCCGTATTGAATCCCTGCTGACTCATAACTACCTGGACATAAGCCTGCCCATGAAGCTAATTTCTCAGCTGTTTCAAACGCATCCACTGTTGGCCCTATTTCAGCTAGGATAACTTGTGCCGTTGTTCGACTCACACCAGGGATCTCAAGGAGCCGAAGATACACATCTTCATATTTTTCAATGTGTTCTTCAATATAGTACTCACATTCCTGACATTCTGTCTCTAAACGGTTAATCGTCTCTAATTCTAGCTTGAGAAGTTGCCGATTCACTTTGGTTAAGGAACCATTCATGGCTTCAACTAATTGTGGAAGCGTCGCAAGGACACGTTTATGCACTTTATCTTCAAGCGTCTTTTCTGTAATTGCTTCTCCATTAATAAACATGTGAAGAAGTGTTTGCCCCGTTTTTCCAAAGATATCACTCAGGTAAGAACTTAATTTGAAATTAGAACGCTGTAAGATATCATGGACTTGGTTTTTCCGACGCGTTAAATCTTCTTTCACCGATGAACGATGACGCGTCAATTGCCTTAAATCTTGAATATCTCGATCAGGAACATAGGAACCATTAACTAACCCACATCGTCCTAATTCCGCAATCCATTGAGCATCCTTAATATCTGTTTTTCGCCCAGGGACTTGTTTAATATGCTGAGCATTGGCTAGAATCATTTGAAACTGATAAGGTTCCAAAATATTCCATATAGGTCGCCAATACTGTCCTGTACTTTCCATCAGAACAGTCGTAATACCCAATTTAACAAGCCACTGGGCACAAGCATGTAGCTCCATGGTTGTTGTACCAAACGTTTTGAGTTCTCTCTTAGGTTTAGCGTTAGTCATTTCTCCAATTAACACACAAACCGTAATTTTTGACTTATGAACATCGATTCCTGCACATTTTTCCACCATAACATCCATTGGGATCCCTCCAAAATAGATTTAAAGCAGGGAAACATTCTGTAGCAGTGTATTTTTATTTCAATGCTCGAAGCATAGTCCATTCATCTCGAAGAATGTTTCGTCCATTTTATTTATCGGGTGCGGCAACACCATTAATATCTCGGACTTGTCTGCTTTCAAACTCATTATATCAAGAATGAATGTCAATGGCTTTTAATCGTCATTCGGATTGCGAAGCAATCTCATTGTTTATTTAGAAAAACTTAAAAGTGGAATTGCGGTTTTTTTGTGTACTTATATATAGTAAGAAAGGATGTGAAAAATGGAAAAAATGAAGAGCTAGTGTATTTGGAGATCTTGGATGCGCGAGGTGTTCTCTTTGGTGAAAAGCGTAAGGAAAAATTATATACCTACACAATGGGCTATGAAGGTGAACGTGAATTTTTGGAATGGTCGCAGCGGTATTTACATAGTAATTGGCGAATTGAAAATGATTTTTGGTTTTTAGATGGTAAGGCTATGCAAGCAGATTTTATCTTAATGTCTGCATATATATGGAACCTGATTGAGGTAAAGAATTACTATGGGCATTTTACATATAAGGATGGTTTATGTTGGCATAACAATAAGTTGATTGATGATGATATTTTTGACGTAATGAAACAACGGATCAATCGCATAGGGAAAATAGCAGTAGCCGTTGATCATCGGATTGAAGTACGGCCTGTTTTTGTGTTCATTAATCAACATGGCCAATTGCATATGCACCAGAAACCGCCCTTTGAAGTGTTGCAACGTAATCAACTGGTCGAGTTTTTAGAAGGACTAGGTTATGTTGAACCGATGACGGCTAACCTATCTAATCGGATTACTCAGCAACTTGATCGTAACCGCATTGCTTATGGAATCAACTACACACGACTAGATCCAACGGTATTGACTCAAATGAGAAAAGGAATTTACTGCGCGAATTGTAAATCATTCGAAGTGAATATCAATAAACCAGGGATTCAATGTCGGCAATGTGGTACAAAGGAATCGATTGAGTCAGTCATTTGTCGCCACGCTAAAGAATTATCGATTATTGTGCATAATCTCCCAGAGATGCTGAACTCAAAAAATTTGAATTTTTTAATGGCAAACCAGTTATCCCTACGAACAACTCGCAAATATTTAAGTAAAAACTTCGAAAAAGAAGGGAAATCTAGAAAAACCTACTACAAAATCAAATAAATATCCCATTTCTGGCACCAACTCAAAAATGGTGCCATAAACAGCGTGTTTCCGGCACCAACTTAAAAGCGGTGCCACCAACAGTGAGTTTCCGGCACCAACTCAAAAGAGGTGCCACCAACAGCGTGTTTCCGGTACCAACTCAAAAGAGGTGCCATCAACAGCTGATTACATAAGCTTTTTATTTATGAAAATAATTAAATTTGCATTTTCAAAAAAGAAACCGTTGACATTATAAAATTTTATGATATATTGGCTCTTGATTTTTTAGTGTTGGTAAGTTTGTAGGCCAGCGTGATGCAGTCACGCCTGGCTGTTTTTTTAAGTCACAATTTTTTTAAGCGATTCTTTTGTTATTACTTATTTCATCTTTAAACAATAATGGCCGTATTTCTTTATCTTTTTTAATGAGATTTTGTGTGATTAATATGCGATATCTTAAGTTTGAAAAGTTACGATAACCATAACCACTCCGCTTGATATTTTTTATCTTATTGTTCGTTCCTTCGATGATACCATTCGATAACGTATAAGTTAAACTGTTTTTAATCGCTGGTAAATAATAAATGAAGGTTTGGATGGTTGTTCTGACCTTACGAGGTAATTGATACTTTCGTGTTTCATATAAATCACGTTCAAACGCCTTATAATTGTGTTGTGCTATATCTGACTTGAGGTCGTTTACTAAATGATAAACTTGTTCAAATCGTTTATCAAGATTGAGTAAATAGTTTACCATACTTTTTTCAGTCACTAACCCGTCATATAACCGATGGGTTTGATAGGTTGTGAATTCTAAATCATCTCGATTCTTCAGAATGAGTTTCCATTGTTGTTTAAGTTTCCGATAGTCTCTTGGTCGACGGTTTCTAATATCATTCATCAGCCGTATGCGTTCTTGATTCAGTGTGCGATTCAGTAATTGAACTAAGTGGAAACGATCGATAATCATCTTCGCATTTGGGAAAATCTGCTGTAAGAAGTGATAATATGGCCCATACATGTCCATAGTGACTGTTTTGACTTGTTGTCGACTTTCATATGTGAAACGCATAAAGTAATCACGTAAGGCGTTTTGCGTTCGATCAGGTAGAATATCGACTAAGGTATGGTTGTGGGTGTCCATTAAGATGCAGCTCATGGACTGAGTGACACTATTCACTGATTTGAATTCATCAATCCCTAGATGTTCCGGTAGATAGCGTTTTTGGGCAGCTAATGAACTCCCAACGCGTTTTAGTTGAGTCGCTACCGTATGTCGTGAAACAAATAGATGTTGAGCGATTAATTTCATCGATTGTACTTGGGTCAATTCCATGACGATTGTGCGCTTAATATCATTTGAAATAAAGCAGCCTTTATTAACTAAAGAGGTCGTCACGGTAGAGGTTGTTGAGCAATGTTGACAACGATAGCGCTGTTTCTTTAGTTTAAGGAGAATCGGTTGAAAATTAATATGAGTTAAAGTAATGGTTGAGGTATCAAAACCATATTTAATCATATCCTTTGTGGATCGGTTGATAATGCCACAATTTAAACACGCTTTTAATGGATAGGATAATCGACCTTCAAGTACTTTACAATGGACATTGCGTTTCATTTCGTGCGTAATTGTATCAGAAAATTCAATTCTTTCGTCTGTAATATTAAGTAATTTTGCGATATAATGAGCATTAGCCAAGTGAATTCTCCTATCTATGATTTTGAGTCGTGACTTAATTATATAGGAATTCACTGGCTTTTTCATATGTTTACATAAAAAGAGGTGTCAGTGAGATTTCTCTCACCAACACCAAAAATTCTTGAGCCGATATATTTGTCCATAGGGTTGTTACTGATTTCTAGGCAATACCTAATTATGAATGTTTGAGGCATCTTTATGCCCAAATTCATAATTAGGTATTTTTTTGTGCATTTTTTTATTTATAAGGAAGGAGGTTACTATGATAATAAGTCAGGTTTTAAATAATAATGTTGTGTTGATAACTAAAAATGGAATTGAAAAAATTATTATCGGAACGGGAGTTGGTTTTCAAAAGAAAATAGGCGATGAGATTGAGCCTGATAAGGTACAAAAAGTCTTTACTATTGATTCAGAGAACAGTTTAGATGAGATTAGTGCGGTCATTCGAAGTTTATCTAGCAAAGAATTAGACATTGTTTTATACATAGTCAATGATTTTAAAGAAAAAACCGATCTAGAAATAAGCGACTCAATTTTTGTTCCTTTAGCGGATCATATACATTATTTACTGTCTAGAAGTCAGGAAGGCATCTATGTATCTAACCCGTTGCATTATGAAGTGAAATATCTATACCCCACTGAATTTGAATTGTGTAAAACATATGTTGATTTTTTAAATGAAGCTTTTTATCAGGATATTCCAGATGAAGAAGCCAGCTCGATTTTGCTTCATTTTATCAATGCATCAAGAGTTGATTCAAACATGAAGGAGACAATGCAAAGGACGAAGATTATTAAGGATCTCCTTAATATCATCACCAATTATTTGAAAATTCAATTTGATAAAAGCAGCTATGCGTATCGAAGGTTTATTATCCATTTACAGCATTTTGTGAGTCGTGTATTGCAAGGAGGTTCTTACTCTTCCAGTGATAATTCGTTAGTCCATGTTGTCAGGGAGAGTTATACAAAAGAATCAGAATGTGTGGATCGAATAGCAAAATATCTGATTGATAATTTAAATGTGGCTATTACTAATGATGAATTTGTGTATCTCGTCATTCATCTTACAAAATTACGGAAAGATATAGAATCATAAGAAAAGAGGTATTTTATGGAAAACTTAGGTAAAAAAATCATCGACCTTGTTGGTGGTGAAGACAATATTAATAGTGTACAACACTGCGCGACACGGTTACGTTTTAGATTAAAAGATAGTGCATCTGCAGATACAGAAGGTTTGAAGAAGCTTAAAGATGTTATTACTGTTGTCGAAAGTGGTGGACAATACCAAGTCGTTATTGGGACAAATGTTGCGGATGTTCATAGTGACATAACGAAAGAATTAGGCAATAAGACTCCAAGCGATGACGATAACAAATCATCTAGTGGAAATATTTTCGGGCAATTTTTAGACTTAGTGACGCAGATATTTAATCCGGTTTTAGGGGTTTTATCTGCTAGTGGGATTATTAGAGGGATACTTGCATTACTGGTTGCTATAAATGTTGTAAATCAAGAATCAGGTACCTACATTATTTTAAATGCAGCTGGGAATGCGATGTTCTATTTCTTACCAATTTTCTTGGGGAGTACTGCTGCAAAAAGGTTTAAGCTAGATCCAATGATTGGAATGACGATAGGTGCTGCTTTAGTTTTCCCAGCTTTAGTCAATATGGTTAGTGGAGATAGTATATATACTTTATTTAGTGGAACGGTATTTGAATCTGCTATTCAAACAGAATTTTTGAAGATTCCAGTAAATTTAAGAAATTATACATCTTCAGTAATTCCAGTAATAATTGCGGTTTATTTCGCTAGTAAATTAAATAACTTCTTTCAAGCAAAATTGCCAAGTGCAATAAGAAAGATTTTTTCAAGAGTATTAGTTATTGCAATTACGGTTCCAGTGACATTTATATTAATTGGTCCTATTACAACTTGGGCAAGTAATCTAATTGGTCTATTAGTTAATACACTGTTTGAAATGAGCGGAACATTAACATCAGCTGTTTTGGCTGGAACATGGCAAATTATCGTTATGTTTGGTTTACACTGGGGCATTTTACCAATTACAATTAATAATATAGCTGTCCAAGGTTATGACTATATCTACCCAGTATCTTCTATTGCAGCATATGCAACAGCAGGAGCTATATTAGCAATTTATGTAAAAACTAAAAATAAAGATTTAAAAGAGTTATCTTTTTCTTCAATTATCCCTATTTTATTCAGTGCAATCACTGAACCGGCTATTTATGGGGTTACTATTCCATTGAAAAAACCATTCATTACAGCAAATATTGCTGCAGCAGTTGGTGGACTTATTCTAGGTATATTTGACACCAGAGCTTATTTCATGGCCAGTGGTAGTTTCTTTGGGGCTGGAGCTTATCTTGAGCCGGATGGGACTTTTGGTAGAGGCTTTTGGGGTCTAATTATTGCTTGGATTGTCGTAATTGTTCTAGGGTTTATATTAACTTATTTCTTTGGTTTTGATGATAGCATTTTAGAAAAGTCTGAATTAGCAGTAAGTAAAAATGATGAGCGTGAAGAAGTAATAACTGTTGGTGATGGAAGTAAAAAGACAAACTTAGTTTCTCCAATCAAAGGTCAAGTGGTTCCTCTATCAAATGTTGATGACCAAGTTTTTTCTCAAGAAATAATGGGCAAAGGTTTTGCGATAATTCCTTCTGATAATCAATTGTTAGCACCATTTGATGGGGTAGTAAGTTTTGTATCTAATTCAGGACATGCTGTCGGACTAACCTCTAATGATGGCGTTGAAGTATTAATTCATATAGGGATTGACATTTCAAATTTGGATGATATTTTTAGTCCACAAGTTCAAAAAGACATGGTTGTTAAAAAGGGAGATTTGTTAGTAACTTTTGATTTAGGACAGATGAAAGCTAATAGTAAGCAAAATATTATTCCTGTAGTTATCACGAACTCAGATAATTATCTAGATGGCTTATTGACCAAAAATAATCAAGAAATTACAGCGATGGAAGAAGTATATACGATATTAAATTAAGGGGGATGAAGATGGGATTTAATAAAGATTTTCTTTGGGGTGGTGCAACTGCTGCAAATCAATTTGAAGGAGCTTATAACGAAGATGGTAGAGGTTTAGCAAATGTTGATATTATACCAATTGGTGAATTGCGTCGCCCGATGATGCGAGGGCAAATTAACAAGACGGATTTTATTGAAGGTTACCATTACCCAGCAAAAGAAGGTATTGATTTTTATCATCGCTATAAAGAAGACATTGCCTTAATTGCAGAAATGGGTTTTAAAGCTTTTCGTTTATCTATTGCTTGGAGTCGTATTTTTCCAAAAGGTGACGAAGAAGCGCCAAATGAAAAAGGGCTTCAATTTTATGAAGATGTCTTTAAAGAGTGTCAAAAATATGGTATGGAGCCAATTGTGACAATTACGCACTTTGACATTCCAATTCATTTAGTTGAAGCGTACGGAGGATGGAGAAATCGTAAAATATTAGGTTTTTATGAAAACCACGCTCGTGCCCTATTTACAAGATATAAAGGTTTGGTTAAATACTGGATAACTTTCAATGAGATTAATATGCTTTTTGATAATCCATTTATGTCTGCAGGAATAATTTTAACGGAAGAAGAATTGGAAGATGATCATAAGCGCCGTGAAACCCTGTATCAAGCTGCTCACCACCAGTTAGTAGCAAGTGCCATTGCAGTGAAAACTGCTAGGGAAGTTGATAAAGAGATAAAAGTTGGTGCCATGATTGCAGCCACAACCACTTATCCAGATACACCTAACCCAGATGATGTTTGGGCAGCTCATTTACTTGAAAGAACGGGCTTTTTTTTAGTAGACGTCCAAGTTCGAGGTGAATATCCTGGTTACGCTAAAAAAGAGTTTGAACGTAATAACTTTAATTTGCATATTACAGAAGAAGATTTGAAACTGTTAAAGGAAAATACAGTGGATTACCTTTCTTTTTCTTATTATCTCACCTTAGTTAAAAGTGCAGATGAATCAAGAACAGATGCAAAGCAAGGTAATGTCTTAACTTCACACCCAAATAAATACCTAGAAAAAACAGATTGGGGTTGGAATATCGATCCGAAAGGCTTTAGAATTACCCTTAACCGCTTATATGATCGCTATAACATTCCATTATTTGTAGTTGAAAATGGTTTAGGTGCCTATGACACACTTGATGAAAATGGAATGGTTCAGGATGATTACCGGATTGATTTCCTAGCTAAACACATTGAACAAATGAAGTTAGCTGTAGAAGTCGATGGTGTTGATTTACTAGGGTATACAACTTGGGGTTGTATTGATTTAGTTTCAGCTGGTAGTGGTGAAATGGCAAAAAGATATGGATTCATCTATGTTGACCGTGATAACGATGGCAATGGAACGCTAGAACGAAAAAAGAAAAAGTCATTTAATTGGTATAAAAAAGTCATTGAAAGTAATGGCGAAGATGTGAGTAATACCTAAAAAGAATTAAAATAACACGAGCTTCACCACTGTGATAAGTGGTTAGGCTCGTGTTTTGATGTTAAGTTTAATGGCTATTGTAACTACTAATCTACGCTGCTTCATGGTATCATTTAAGAAAATGACTATACTATTTGACTCTTTAGTGAATACTACGAAAGGGGAATGGGTATGAAGAAAGATCCGGTGAAAGAAATCGTCGCAATCCAAAGGAAGAAAAAAATACGTGAACTTTTTCCTCAAGCTAAAGAAGGTAGACAAAGACCCAGAGATCCTGTTAAAAAAGTTTGGTTATTAGAACAAAAAAAGAAAATGGATGGGTATGAGATTGGGAATATTTAATTAATGTGAAAACTTAATACAAAAACAAACTGCGACTTTCACTTGCTAACAGGTGAGAATCGCGGTTTTTTTAGTTTTGATTTCTCCTTTACTCTTTATACTTCTTTCCTCGTCTTATTTCTCATGCTTCTGCTGTTAGTTATAGAGAAAACTTAAAAGTACGAAAAATAATATGTATCACTAAATTGATTAATTTTAAATATGTAGAAATCGAAACGTTTAGTATTCGCTTATTATAATGATAAAAATTCTAATATAAGCAGTTCAACAAAAGTATAATGCATAAAATTTATTGTTGTTTATAATTAAAAAGACAAAAAAAGAGAAGTTTAACGTTTCGAATGAAAATTTAACATAAAATTAACAAATAGAATTTTATATAAAATATTTATTCGGATGTATAAAACAATATTCAAACTAAGATGATATTGTTTGTTAACTTATCGTATATAAAGCTGCTTAACAACCTTTAAATCGGGTTCAATTTAGAGCACAAACCAATAAAGCGTTTTCATAAATGAGATTAAATTGTTATATATTATTGAAATGAACATAAATTCATTTTGTATTTACTTTGATAATTTTGAGTAAATTTATTTTAAACAAATAAAATTTAAATTAGCATAATTTGAATTGAAAACGTTAAATAATTATAACGCAATTGCAAAATATTAAATACTAACGTAATATTTTAGCGTTTTTAGTCTATATTTTTTAGATCTACTATATGCTAAAATTAATGTAATAGAGCGCGCTTTATATATTTTAATAATGTAAGCGCTTTATAACGATAAAAATAATTTATAGTAGCGGGTTTGGATCAATCGAGAAATACGGAGGTATTTATTTAAGAAGGGAGTGGTGAGTATTCAGCTGCCATGTTGATGTAGCGGGAACAAAGAATTTTAGAATAGTTTGTTTTCGCTATTCCTATCCTAGAGAGGATGAATAGAATGAGCAAGACAAACAAAAGAAATCAGAGCGAGAAGTTAGATCAGCCCTATTGGCGTCAACTTCAAAGCCGGTGGTTAATGTTAATTATAGCGCTGTTCTTGATGACGCAAAACATCATGGGGAGTGCTGTCAATGTCTATTCAGAGATGAGCGGTTCGGATGAGACGACTAGTGAGACTTTGGTAGATGAAACTTTAAGTGTGCCGGATCCTGAACCACCACAAGAAGAACCAGTATTACCACCAGAAACGACAGTCGAATTGCCACCAGAAAGTTCCGTCGAAGAGGTGGAAACTTTACCGATTGAAACGCCCCCAGCTGAAGAAGTCGAAACCGTTCCGCCGATTGAATCGGAGATAATGGAAGAATCAGAGGGCACACCCCAACAAGAAAATGCACCTCCTGCCGTACATAATTTAAAAGTTAAATTAGTGTGGGATGATGCAGGCAACCAAGATGGTGTTAGACCAACTGAAGTAAAAGTACAACTGCAAGAAGATTCAGTGGATAAAGGTGAAAAAATCACCTTATCTGCAGCGAACGATTGGAAGTACACATGGGAAAATCTGTTAGTGGGCAAAAGTTATGATTTTAAGAAGCTTGAACTACCGGCAGGTTATGTCGTGACTAAAGTTGAAAAAGGGCAATATGACATTGAATTGACGGCTAGCCGTACACCAGAATTAACGCAAGTTAATGGAAGTGTTGCTTGGCTTGATGAAGACGATGCGCAAAGTTTAAGACCAGGAAGCCTTGTTGTTAAATTGATGGCTGATGGGGCTGAATATTCGACTGTGACGGCCGATACTGACAGCGGTTGGAACTATGCGTTTAGTGGTTTAGCCAGGTATCACGATGGCATGGCAATTTCATATGCGATTGCAGTGGATGGTGTTGAACATTATGCAACGTCAATCGATGGTTTTGCGATAACACAGACAGTTGAAGCTAAGGAGTCAGAAGAACCGGCTGAACAATCTGAAGAATCTGTTGAGGAGTCTGAAGAAGTAATCGAAGAACCAGCCCTAATGACAACTCAAAATATTGGGATAATGGCAGTTAAGGATGTTTCTGTCACGCTCAATTGGGATGATCTCAATGATGCGGATGGAATGCGACCAGCATCAGTCACACTTCAATTATTAACAGATGGCGTCGCTGTTGAGCCGGCTGTTACCCTTATAGATGCAGAGGATTGGAGTTTTACATGGGCAGATTTGGATAGCTTGCCAGTGTATACTTTAGCAACACTAGCTCCTATACCTGGCTATACCGTCACGATAAATGATATTGACCCAGACAATATTGTGATTGAGTTAGCGCATGCGCATGAAGTTCGAACAATCAATGGTAGCATCACTTGGAATGATCCAGTACCTGCTGGTGTAACTGAAGTGACTATCTATTTGTTAGCGAATGGCTCTCAAACACATACCGTCACGACGAGTGCGAGTTCAGGATGGGCATACTCTTTTGTTGATGTACCAACTAATTTCTTAGGTGACCCAATTGACTATTCTGTTTTTACTTTTGTTACTGGCTATACAACTCAAGTTAGTGGGTTTAATTTATTAATACATAAAAGTAAACCTTCTGAGAAACATGTTATTCCTGGGGTAGCAGAGGCAGAAGTAGAGATTATCCCTCCTAATGAAATGACAATTGATGTAGACAAAGTATGGGTAGATTTTGATAATTTATTCAATACGCGTCCTACAAGTTTGAATTTTGATTTAACTAATTCAGGTGGATTGTATGATAGTCGAATCATGACAATGCCAGCAGATAGTCTTACGTTTGGAACTGTCCCTTACAGTACGGGAATTAATTATCAAGTAACAGAGAATCCCGTGCCTCCGGGCTACACAATGGCATCGACCTTTGTTGAGGAACCCGTTTATGGTGATCAAAAAATTACGATTACGTTAAATATACTTGTTGGTGAAGGGATCCCGGCTGGAAGTAAAGACTTTAGGGTTACCTATTTTACTAATGGGGTAATGCAACAATATACGGGAAGGAATATAGATGCATATGTTCCAGGGGATACCATTCAATTACAACATACCATTGATTTACCGTTTGGAGTAGATCCATCGACGGTAACCATTGCAAATGTGAGTATTGAAACGAAAAATAATAACCAAACAAATTTCGAGTTTATTACGAGTAATAACTGGGCATTAACAGGGGCATCTATTTCAAGGCAAGCGTCTGCTTTAGCTCGTAACTATACCGTAACCAATACATTGATTACAACTAGTATAGAAGGAACTAAAACTTGGAATGATGCTAACGACCAAGACGGTCTTCGTCCATCAAGTATCACTGTTAAATTATTAGCGAATGGTGTGGAGGTTGATAGCCAAGCAGTAACGGCAGCAAACGGCTGGAGTTACACATTCAGTGATTTACCAACTTATCGAGATGGTGTATTGCAGACCTATACAATTGAAGAAGTCCCAATTACTGGGTACACATTTGTTGTTAATGGTTATAATATTACCAATACCCATATCCCAGAGCTAATACAAATCGCTGGAACTAAGACTTGGGATGATGCTGACAATCAAGATGGTAAGAGACCAGACTCAATTACCGTTCGATTACTAGCAGATGATGTTGTTAAAGATACTCAAGTGGTAACTGCAACAAACGGTTGGAACTATACCTTTAGCAACTTACCAAAATATCGTGATGGTGGAACATTGATTGTTTATACTGTTGATGAACTTCCGATTGCTGGTTACACACCCGAGATTACTGGATTTAACATCAAAAACATCTATGTGCCAGAAGTAGTGACGGTAGAAGGAACTAAAACATGGGATGATGCTAATAATCAAGACGGTATTCGCCCAACCACCATTACCGTTCAATTGAAAAAAGATGGGGTTGTGGAAGCGACTCAAGTGGTAAGTGCTAGCCTTGGATGGACCTATACTTTTAGTAATCTACCTAAATATCGTGATGGCGGTACCTTGATTATCTATACAGTAGATGAAGTTCCAATTCCGGGTTATACACCTGAATTTACCGGATTTGATATCAAGAATACCCATATTCCAGCAACACGAGATATTAGTGGTGAGAAACACTGGGATGATGCCGATAATCAAGATGGCATTCGACCATCATCTATTATGGTGAACTTACTTGCTAATGGAAATGTCGTTAGAAGTGTTGTTGTTACTGAAGCAGATAACTGGGCGTATGAATTTACTAACTTACCAGTGTTTGCGAATGGTATAAGAATCACTTACGACATCTCTGAAAATGCGATTCCAGACTATACACCAGATTATGATGGTTTCGATATCTACAACAGATACACACCAGAAGAAACCAGTGTGAAAGTGAACAAGTCGTGGGATGATAACTCAAACCAAGACGGCATTCGACCAACAACCATAGACGTTCAATTAGTTAGAGTAGATGGTGGTGTTGATACCAACATTGGTGCACCAGTCAGTATTTCGCTTGCGACGGGTTGGTCTCATACATGGACAGGTTTACCGCTCAAAGATAATGGGGTAGATATTGTCTATAGCGTGAGAGAAAGCGGTGTTCCAAGTGGCTACACTGTTGTGGTTAATGATGATGATCATGGTAACATTTTGATTAATAACAGCCATACACCAGAAACACGCACGATTAATGGCGTGAAAACATGGGATGATGCGAACAATCAAGATGGTATTCGCCCAACGTCTATCACGGTTAATTTACTCGCGAATGGAAATGTGGTAAATAGTCTTGTTGTAACAGCAGCGGATAATTGGACGTATGAATTTACTAACTTACCAGTGTTTGCGAATGGTATAGCAATTACTTACGATATCGCAGAAGAAGCAATTCCTGGTTACACACCAACCTATAGTAACTTCAATATCACTAACCGCTACACACCTCAAGAAACCAGTGTGAAAGTGAACAAGTCTTGGAATGATAATCAAAACCAAGATGGCAAGCGTCCGACAAGTATTCAAGTTCAATTAGTTCGAGTAGATGGCGGTGTTGATACAAATATTGGTACTCCGGTGAGCATCTCGCTGGCAACTGGATGGTCTCATACTTGGACTGGTCTACCGCTCAAAGATGATGGGGTAGATATAGTTTATAGCGTTAGAGAAATCGGTGTTCCAAGTGGATATACGGTAGTACTGAATGATTCTGATCACGGAAACATCTTACTCAACAATAACTACACACCTGAAACACGTATAATTAATGGCGTTAAGACATGGGATGATGCGAACAATCAAGATGGTATTCGCCCAACATCAATTACTGTTAATTTACTTGCGAATGGAAATATTGTAAGAAGTGTGGTTGTTACTGAAGCAGACAATTGGACATATGAATTTACGGATCTACCAGTTTACTTAAATGGTGTTCCAATTACTTATGCCATCTCTGAAAATGCGATTTCAGGTTACACTCCAATTTACAGTAATTTCAACATCACCAACCGCTACACGCCTCAAGAAACCAGTGTGAAAGTGAATAAATCTTGGAATGATAATCAAAACCAAGATGGTATCCGCCCGACAACGATTCAAGTTCAATTAGTTCGAGTAGATAATGGCGTTGATACTAACATTGGTGCGCCAGTAAGTATCTCGCTGGCAACCGGATGGTCTCATACTTGGACTGGTCTGCCGCTCAAAGATAATGGGGTAGATATAGTTTATAGCGTGAGAGAAATCGGCGTTCCAAGTGGTTATACAGTCGTGCTGAATGATTCCGATCACGGAAACATCTTACTCAACAATAACTACACACCTGAAACACGTACGATTAACGGAGTTAAGACATGGGATGACGCTAATAACCAAGATGGCATTCGTCCAACATCAATCACTGTTAATTTACTTGCGAATGGAAACATTGTAAGAAGTGTGGTTGTTACTGAAGCAGATAATTGGGCATATGAATTTACTAATCTACCAGTCTTCTTAAATGGCGTAAGAATAACATATGAAATTACTGAAGCTTCAATTCCAGGCTATACACCAATTTACAGTAATTTCAATATAACTAACCGCTACACGCCTCAAGAAACCAGTGTGAAAGTGAACAAATCTTGGAATGATAATCAAAACCAAGATGGTATCCGTCCAGCAACGATTCAAGTACAACTTGTCAGAGTTGACGGTGGTGTTGATACCAACATTGGTGCACCAGTAAGCATCTCGCTTGCGACAGGCTGGTCTCATGCCTGGACAGGTTTGCCAGTAAATGATGGTGGTGTTCCAATTGTTTATAGCGTAAGAGAAATTGGTGTTCTAAGTGGCTATACCGTTGTTCTAAATGAACAAGATCCTGGTAACATCTTACTCAACAATAACTATACACCAGAAACACGCACGATTAATGGGACGAAGTCATGGGATGATGCCAATAATCAAGATGGTATCAGACCAGCATCAATCACTATTAATTTACTTGCGAATGGAAATATTGTAAGAAGTGTGGTTGTGACAGAAGCGGACGATTGGAAGTATGAATTTACTAACTTACCGGTCTTCTTAAATGGCGTAAGAATTACATATGACATCTCTGAAAATGCAATTCCAGGTTACACGCCGGATTATGATGGTTTTGATATAATCAACCGCTACACACCAGAAGTAACTAGTGTGAAAGTGAACAAATCTTGGAATGATAATCAAGACCAAGATGGCAAGCGTCCGACGACAATTCAAGTTCAATTAGTCAGAGTGGATAATGGCGTTGATACGGCAATAGGAGCACCTGTTAGTATCTCACTAGCAACTGCTTGGTCTCATACTTGGACTGGTCTGCCGCTCAAAGATAATGGAGTACCGATTGTCTATAGCGTAAGAGAAGTCGGCGTTCCAAGTGGTTATACAGTCGTGCTGAATGATTCCGATCACGGTAACATCTTACTCAACAATAATTACACACCAGAAACGCGCACAATTAATGGTATTAAGACATGGGATGACGCTAATAACCAAGATGGCATTCGTCCAACATCGATCACTGTTAATTTACTTGCGAATGGAAATATTGTAAGAAGTGTGGTTGTGACAGAAGCGGACGATTGGAAGTATGAATTTGCTAACCTACCAGTCTTCTTAAATGGTGCAAGAATTACTTATGAAATTACTGAAGCATCAATTCCAGGCTATACGCCAACTTATAGTAATTTCAATATCACCAACCGCTACACACCAGAAGTAACTAGTGTGAAAGTGAACAAGTCCTGGAACGATAATCAAAACCAAGATGGTATTCGTCCAGCAACCATTCGAGTTCAATTGGTACGGGTTGATAATGGGATTGATACTAATATTGGGGAACCAGTAAGTATTTCGCTAGCCACTCTTTGGTCTCACACATGGGCTGGCTTGCCAGTAAACGACAATGGTGTTCCAATTGTCTATAGTGTTCGTGAATTAGATGTGCCGACGGGTTATACAGTTGTGCTTAATGACAATGACCCTGGTAACGTTCTAATAAATAACAACTACATACCTGAAACGCGTACGATTAATGGTACGAAGACATGGGATGATGCTAATAACCAAGACGGTATCAGACCAGCGTCAATCACAGTTAATTTAATCGCAAATGGTAATGTGGTAAGAAGTGTAGTTGTGACAGAAGCGGATGATTGGAAGTATGAATTTACCAATCTACCAGTCTTTGCGAATGGTATAAGAATCACTTACGACATCTCTGAAAATGCGATTCCAGGTTACACGCCGGATTACGATGGTTTTGATATAATCAACCGCTACACACCAGAAGTAACTAGTGTGAAAGTGAACAAATCTTGGAATGATAATCAAAACCAAGATGGCAAGCGTCCGACAAGTATTCAAGTTCAATTAGTTCGAGTAGATGGTGGCGTTGATACTAACATCGGTGCACCAGTAAGTATCTCACTAGCGACTGGATGGTCTCATACATGGACTGATTTACCACTCAAGGATAGTGGGGTAGATATTGTTTATAGCGTGAGAGAAATCGGGGTTCCAAGTGGTTATACAGTCGTGTTGAACGATCAAGATCCTGGTAACATCTTACTTAACAATAACTACACACCAGAAACGCGTACCATTAAAGGTGTTAAGACATGGGATGATGCCAATAACCAAGATGGTATTAGACCAGTATCAATCACTGTTAATTTACTTGCGAATGGAAATATAGTAAGAAGTGTGGTTGTTACTGACGCAGATAACTGGTCGTATGAATTTACTAATCTACCAGTCTTCTTGAATGGCGTAAGAATTACTTACGATATTTCTGAAAGTACCGTTCCAGGCTACACGCCAACGTATAGTGGTTTCAACATCACTAACCGTTACACACCAGAAGTAACCAGTGTGAAAGTGAACAAGTCTTGGAATGATAATCAAAACCAAGATGGCAAGCGTCCGACAAGTATTCAAGTTCAATTAGTTCGAGTAGATGGTGGCGTTGATACTAACATCGGTGCACCAGTAAGCATCTCGCTAGCAACAGGCTGGTCTTACACATGGACAGGCTTACCACTCAAAGATAGTGGTGTGGATATCGTCTATAGCGTAAGAGAAATCGGTGTTCCGAGTGGCTATACCGTTGTTCTAAACGAACAAGATCCCGGTAACATCTTACTCAACAATAACTACACACCTGAAACTCGTACCATTAAAGGTGTTAAGACATGGGATGATGCCAATAACCAAGATGGTATTAGACCAGTATCAATCACTGTTAATTTACTTGCGAATGGAAATATAGTAAGAAGTGTGGTTGTTACTGAAGCAGATAACTGGTTGTATGAATTTACTAATCTACCAGTCTTCTTGAATGGCGTAAGAATTACTTACGATATTTCTGAAAGTACCGTTCCAGGCTACACGCCAACGTATAGTGGTTTCAACATCACTAACCGTTACACACCAGAAGTAACCAGTGTGAAAGTGAACAAGTCTTGGAATGATAATCAAAACCAAGATGGAATTCGCCCTACAACTATTCGAGTTCAATTAGTTAGAGTGGATAACGGCATAGATACCGCAATTGGAGAACCAGTAAGTATCTCGCTTGCGACACTTTGGTCCCATGAGTGGGCTGGTTTACCAATGAATGATGATGGAGTTCCAATTGTTTATAGTGTTAGAGAATTAGATGTACCAACGGGCTACACTGTTGTTCTTAACGACAGAGATCACGGAAACATCTTACTCAACAATAACTACACACCAGAAACGCGTATAATTAATGGTATGAAGGTATGGGATGATGCCAATAACCAAGACGGTATTCGCCCAGAATCAATCACTGTTAATTTACTCGCTAATGGAAATGTGTATAGAACAACAACTGTTACAGAAGCAGACAACTGGGCTTACGAATTTACTAACTTACCAGTCTTCTTAAATGGCGTACGAATTACATACGAGATAGTAGAAGAGACCGTTCCTGGCTACACACCTGATTATGATGGATTTGATATCTATAATCGATATACACCAGAGGAAACAAGTGTGAAAGTGAACAAGTCTTGGAATGATAATCAAAACCAAGATGGTAAGCGGCCAACAAGTATCCAAGTTCAATTAATTCGAATTGATGAAACAGTTGAAACAGCCATTGGTACACCAGTAACCATTTCGCTTGCGACCTTATGGTCACATGAATGGACAGGTCTACCAGCGAAAGATTCTGGTCAAACGATCGTCTATAGTGTCAGAGAAACTAATGTTCCTGATGAATATACGGTGGTCATTAACGACCAAAATCATGGTAATATCTTACTCAACAATAATTACACACCAGAAACGCGTATTATTAAAGGAGAGAAAGTCTGGGATGATGAAAACAATCAAGACGGCATCCGCCCTAAATCAATCACCATTAATTTACTCGCTAATGGTAACCTAGTAAGAAGTGTCATTGTCACTGAAGCGGATGATTGGAAGTACGAATTTACTAACTTACCAGTATTCGCGAATGGTGCAAGACTTACTTACGATATCACAGAAAACACCGTTCCTGCTTACACACCAGATTATGATGGATTTGATATCTACAATAGATATACTCCAGAAGAAACAAGTGTAAGAGTGACGAAGTCTTGGAATGATAATCGAAACCAAGATGGTATCCGCCCTGAATCAATTCATGTTCAATTAATCCGTATCGATGGAGACCTTGAAACAGAAATAGGTGAACCAGTGATTATTTCTCTGGCAACACTTTGGTCACATGCTTGGACTGGCTTACCTGCTTATGATGATGGTATGCTGATTCAATACAGTGTTCGTGAATTAGATGTTCCATTTGGTTATACGGTGGTTATCAATGATAAAGATATTGGAAATATCCTCATCAACAATAACTACATTCCTGAAACACGTGATATTGCCGGTAAGAAGACATGGGATGATGCCGATAATCAAGATGGTATCCGCCCTGAATCGATTACTGTTAACCTACTCGCTGATGGGGTTGTGGTGGGAAGTCAAACCGTAACTGCTGAAGAGGATTGGGTGTATGCCTTTAATGATCTGCCTGTCTTTAAAGATGGTGTAGAAATAACCTACACACTTACTGAAGACACAGTTATTGACTATATCCCTGAATTCGACGGTTTCGACATTACTAACATCCACTCACCTGAAGAAACAAGTGTGACAGTGAACAAATCTTGGATAGATGGACAAAACCAAGATGGTATTCGCCCAGAAAGTATTTTGGTACAACTCAAGAAACTTGTGGTAGGTGAAGGCTTAGTCGAAGTAGGAGAGCCTGTTGAATTAACTGAAGACATGCTTTGGACCTATACTTGGACCGGACTTCCTGCAAACGGAGATGGTTTGGAAATTGTCTATGTCGTACATGAAGTTGAAGTGCCTGAAGGTTATGAAGTAATCGTCAACCATGTGAGTAACGGTAACTTCCTACTTATGAATATCCATGAGCCAGCGACCATCGATTTAAGTGGTGAAAAGACTTGGGATGATATGGATAATCAAGATGGTGTGAGACCAGAATCCATTACCGTTAACTTATTAGCTAACGGCGAGATTATTGAAACCCTTGAAGTATCTGAAGCAACTGGTTGGGCATATGCCTTTGCAGACTTACCAGAGTTTAAAGAAGGTGTAGCTATAGTCTATACCATCGCAGAAGATGCTGTAGAAGGCTACACACCGATTATTGAAGGTATGAATATTACCAATGAGAGAACCCCACACGAAACGAGCATTAGTGTGAATAAAGTTTGGGTAGACAATAATGATGCTGAAGGCAATCGACCAGAAAGTATTGAAGTTCAACTGTTAGCAGATGGTGAAGCGAGTGGAGATGTTGTCATACTCAATGCAGAAAATGACTGGGCATACACATGGACCGGCTTAGCGCTTAAAGACGCAGGCGAACTCATTGTCTATAGTGTTATGGAAGTAGAAGTACCAACAGGTTATGAATCTGACATTGTTGAAAACGACTTTAGAAACATCCAAATCATCAACTACTATACACCTCAAGTCATGACGATAGAAGGGCAAAAGATTTGGAAAGATGATCATAACAAAGGGGATACGCGTCCGGAAAGCATTACAGTTCACCTTAAACTTGGAGACGAGATTATTGAGACTCAAGTAGTGAAACCGGATGAAGCGGGTAACTGGCGTTATCTATTTGAATCGGTAGCTATGTATGACGAAGAAGGTAAAATTTTAGAATATACGCTTGAAGAAGAAACGGTGGAAGGCTACACGACAGCTTACGAAGGTCGAAATATTATCAACACCTTGAAAGTTGTACCACCTGAACCAAAACCTAAGCCAGAACCTGGACCTGAATTGCCAGCAACAGGGGACAGTTCATATGTTTGGATTGGCCTCAGCATCCTACTTCTTGGCTTTGCGGTTATCGCTTTTGACAAACGTCGTTACACGGATAACTAGATATCCTCTGTTAAACACCTCTTTAGTTCCTAAAAGACTGAAGAGGTGTTTTCCTTTTACAACATATCTCTGTTAAAAATTTGTGCTAACGAATTTATGAGTAGCTAATAAGTTAGTTGGAATCTTGATTCAGTATTTGTGCGCTATATTATAGAGCTATAGCTAGCTATACGAAAATTGTAGTAAAAATCTAGGAGTAATAATGATGTCACTGGGTGCTTATTTACAAATTACCTTAGATATTAAACCTGAAAACCGTGAAGCAGCAGCTAAAGTTTATACGGAATATAGGCAACCTTTCTTAAACCAAATTGAAGGAGCTGCGAGCAAAAATCTGATTGTTAGAGATGAAGTTGTTCAAGTCTTACATGGCTTTAACACAGTTGAACATGCTAATGCATACTTAGATAGTGATTTATTTAAAAATAATGTGTTTGTAGGATTGCAAGCACTTTGGTCAAGCGATTCTGTCATAGATATCTATCAAGTTACGTGACATCGAACGATTGATAGCATAAATGGTCATTCTTTGAATACTTCTTGGTGTGAAAATCAAGGAGTATTTTTGGTGTTATAAAAAATGCGTAACACTAGATATCACCTCGTGTGATTAGATGTAATGTAGTATAATTACTGTAGAGGTGATTAATATGTTGAACACTAAAACAAGAATGCAAGGAAATTCAGTTGTTGTTACTTTACCATCTGCTACGGAATTTAAAATTAGTCCTAATGAAGAATATATTGTCACTTATGGCGATGGTGGGTCTATTATGCTTGTCCCTAAAATTGACAATCCATTTCTAGTTGCTGAAAAAGGTGCATTTTATGAAACTGATGAGTGGGAAGAAATGGAACCCCTAGGTAACGAGTTATGAAAAATTACGTTCCTAAAAAAGGAGATCTAGTTTGGATAGATTTTTCAAGTTCTACTGGAAAAGAAATACAAAAAAGACGACCGGGATTAGTTATCTCTAGCGAGCAATTCAATTTTGCAACTCAATTTGCAGTTATTTGTCCTATTACAACAACTTTTTAGTAACTACCTACTAGATATACATTACCGAAGGAATTGCCGATATCAGGTCAAATTATACTTTCTCAACTGAAGTCTATAGACTATTCATCAAGAAATATTGAATTTATTGGAATACTTCCAACCCATGACTTATCAAAAATCGAACAAATCATAAAATTATATATTTTGAATAAAAACTATCTAACTTGCTACAAATATCGATGTTAGATAGTTTTTTTAGACATTTCGATTGCTTCAATCATGTAATTCTTTCGAAATTAGTAGAAAAGATTAACTACATTCCCTTATTTAATTTACACCGCTACAACAAGGCTTTTTAATACAATTGTCCTTTATTTTATGTTATTGTGTTTAATCTTTAATGAAAGATACAGTAATAGGTTGCATATCTTGGAGTACGTAGATTTATAAATAGTATTTAATTTCAGAAAATACTAAAAACCAAAATAAGATTGACAAGTGAAAATGAAACCGTTATTATACAATTAATGAAAAAATAGTGAGGTTAAACATGAATTATAGTGATAATAGTGTTTATATAACTGGGCAAGGCAGAATTGGTAAAAATGATGCGATTGGATCAGTATATTCTATCTTTGCATTATCTCTTATTATTGATAGGGACACTGAAATTATCGAAGATGTTGATTGTACAGCTGCGTTAGGGTTAACTGGTGCTTTTGTAAGACAATTGATGGTCGGTAAAAGAATTATCGCAGATGCTGATGAAATAATTAAGCAAATTCAAGAGAGGTTCTTTGGTACTTCTCGGAACGCTTTATTAACAGCTTTTAAAGATTCTGTTAATCGTTATAAAATTGAATTTAAATAAAATCTTGTATAACTGTAGATAAAAGTCCTTTATTTACGAACTTATAAAAGGTTAAGTAATTGTGAGCTAGTAAACGTTTTTCGTTTATTTTTTTTACAATGCTTAACCTTTTTTTGTTATAAAAAAATTAAAAAAGGAGGTTTTTGTATAAGGTATGATAGTTTATCTTTACATATTCTAAGTGCTTGCATGAGTATTTAAGTATTGTAGTAAGAATTCAATGAAATAGGAGAAAAATTATGAATGTACTAAAAAAGATAAATAATTTGTCTTTAGTCGTTAAAATATTTGTTGGATTTATCATTGGTATTTTAGTCGGTGTTATTCTTGGTGAGAGCGCTACAGTTTTAGCTCCTTTGGGGAATTTATTTTTAAGGCTATTATCCATGCTGGTTTTACCATTGGTATTCTCAGCAATTGTATCTGGTATTACAAATACACCAAGTATGAAGGATTTAGCTGATGTAGGTGTAAAATCTCTAGTTCTATTTGTACTAATGACTGCTATATCGGTTCTTACTGGGATAGTTACAGCTAATGTTTTGCAACCTGGACGTAATTCTACTTTAACATTAGTTGTTGACCCAAATCAGCAAGTAGAATCTTTATCTTTTGTTGATACAATATTGCAGATGTTTCCAAGTAATGTATTTGAATCATTTAGCAATGGTTCAATGCTGCAAGTGATCGTATTTGCACTCTTTTTCGGTATTTGTATTGTAATGGTTGGTGAACAGGCAAAAACTGTTAAAAAGTTTTTTGATCAAACAGCAATAATTATGTATAAGATGACAAATTTAGTGATTGGATTTGCTCCGATTGGAGTAGCCGGTTTAATTGCCAATGTGATTGGTAGTCAAGGGATCGAATCATTATTATCACTTGGCCGCTTTATCATTATGCTACATGTTGGATTAGCTATTTTAATTTTTGTGGTTCAAGGTCTGTTTATTTTGATTGGTACAGGAATGAATCCATTAAAATTTTTTAAAGCTTTGAGTAAATCTATTGCGATGGCTTTTGCAACTGATAGTTCTTCAGCGGCATTACCAATTGCTATGGAAGAACTACAAACAAATCTAGATGTGCCGGAATCCATCGCGAGTTTTGTTATGCCTGTCGGAACTAACTTAAGTAAGAGTGGAAGTGCTTTTTATCAAGCATTTGCCGTTATTTTCGTTAGTCAGGTTGTTGGAGTCGATTTAGCTTTTACGGAACAATTTACATTGTTTGTAACAGTTGTTTTAGCGGCTTTAGGGACTGCAGGTATACCTAGTGCATCAATTGTTATGTTATCTTTGTCACTTGGAAGTGTGGGAATGCCGCTAGAAGCAATTGGAATCTTAGCAGGTATTGATCGTATTATTGGAGGTCAAAGGACGGTTCCTAATGTAATTACGAATGCAGCTATAGCAAAAATAGTATCAAGAAAAAGAGGAGAATAAACTATGTACTTAGAAAATTCATTTGAAAAAATCCAAGCATTTGATCCTGAAATGGCACAATTAGTAATAGATGAAGAGGAACGTCAAGCGTCGACCCTGTGTTTGATTGCGTCTGAAAATTATGCGTCACCATTGGCTGTTGGTTTAGAAGGTTCAATTTTTGCAAACAAAAATGCCGAAGGTTACCCAGGTAGACGTTATGTTGGTGGTGTTGAATTAGCAGATAAAGTTGAGAATTTAGCTAAAGACCGAATTGCTGAACTATTTGGGGCTGAACATGTTAATGTTCAAAGTATGAGCGCAACAGTTGGAAATGTAGCTATTTTACGGGGAGTCTTAAAACCTGGTGATACTATATTATCAATGGAATTAGATCATGGTGGTCATTTATCTCATGGTGCAGCTTTCCATTACAGTGGTAAGGAATATAATGCTGTTTTTTATGGGGTTAATGAAGAAACTGAAATGATTGATATGGAACAAGTAGAAGCTTTAGCCAAGGAATATAAACCAAAATTAATTATTTGTGGGGCGTCTTCTTACCCTCGTCAAATTGATTATAAACGCTTTGCTGAAATTGCTCACGAAAATGATGCGTTATTATTCGCTGATATCGCCCATCCAGTAGGGCTGATTATCGCTGGGATTGTTCCATCACCGTTTCCGCATGCGGATATTGTTTCAACTTCGACACACAAAACATGGCGTGGATCACGTGGTGGAGGAGTTGTTATGTGTAAGAAAAAATTAGCTCGTAAAATTGACTCAGCAATTTTCCCTGGTATACAAGGGGCACCTAAAATGGATATGATTGCAGCACGTGCAGTTCAAGCTAAAGAAAGTGCTACGGATTTATTTAAAGAATACCAACAACAAGTCGCTAAAAATGCTCAAGTATTAGCTGAAGAGTTAACAAATAATGGGTTAAGATTGGTTTCTGGTGGGACAGATACACACCTTATATTAGTAGATGTCCGCAACTTAATCGAATCAGGACAACTTGCAGAACAAGTTTTAGAAAGTGTTGGAATTGTAACTAATAAAAACATGATTCCTTTTGATCCACAACCTGCGTCAGTTTCAAGTGGTTTGAGAATTGGAACTCCAGCTTTGACAACTCGTGGTTTTAAAGAAGATGATATTAAAAAAGTAGCTAAATTGATTGTTACAACTTTGAAAAATAAAGATGATGAATACGTATTGGCTGAAGTAAAACAAGAAGTGGATGAATTAATTAAAGGATTCCCACTTTTTTCAGATGAATGGTTAGCTAAATAATCTCTAACCAATCATTCACTTTCAACATTAGTTAATAACTAATTAACATTTCTAATTCAACTATCATTACCCTATAATTGAATCAATAGCATAATTATTCGTGCATAAATGACAAATGAAACCGCATTTTTTCCCAAATTATGACGATGAAATTTGTTATAATAATCGATAAACTATAAAGAGAATCAATTATTTGTAAGTGGGAAGTGACATTGCCGATAACCGGTCTTTCTGGCACCAAATAAAACCTGGCGCCACCAACCAGAAGTTTCCGGCGATTTTGACCATCTTTTACTTCCCACTTGCTTTTATCTCATCGAAATAACCTAAGGAGTTGATTAAGTCAAAAATTGAGTGAGAAACATCATGCTAACATGTTATAATGTAGATGAAATTATAATAAGTATCTTTTTGAAAACGTAAAAATATAAGCGTTGCAGAGATATTTATTTGAAGAAAGATATCTGTTGGATGGGAAGTGATAGGTGATGAATAGCAACAAACCACGTCTGTCAACGCGGACGATTACGTTTGCGGGGCTGTTGATTGCGTTAAATGTGGTACTGAATTTATTTGTTTTACCGATTGGGAATATTATTGAGATAACCATTGCTTTTTTACCAATATTATATGCGGGTTACTATTTTGGACCTTGGATTGCCGGTGTCATTGCAGTGATAGGGGACGTGCTAGGTTTTATTATTCGTCCGGCTGGCTTCTTCTTTATCGGTTTTACCTTTAATGCTTGGGTATCCGGTATGATTTATGGCTATATTTTGCATAATAAACCCGTGACTTGGAAGCGTGTCGCCGTTGCGGTGATCGTACAAAATCTAATTGTCAGTGTTATTTTAACCCCTATTTGGCTACAAATTATGTATGGGACGGCTTTGTTGTCGGTTCCTAGATTGATTCGGGTGGTCATTATGGTACCCATTGAGATTGCTTTAGCCTACTTTATGTTAAATAGATTTGATTATAGAATGGAGAAATAATATGACAGAATTTTTAACGGATGCTCAAATTGCGCAACAAGCGGAATTAAAACCCATTACTGAAATTATTGATAACTTAGGTTTGGATCAAGACATGTTTGAGTTGTATGGTAAATATAAAGCCAAATTAAATATCCATGGTTTAAAAGATCAAAAAGCAGATGGTAAATTGATTTTAGTGACTGCAATTAGCCCAACGCCAGCGGGTGAAGGAAAAACGACTACATCGATTGGATTAGGAGACGGCTTGAATCGGATTGGAAAAAAAGCGGTCATCGCTTTAAGAGAGCCTTCTTTAGGTCCTGTTTTTGGGATGAAGGGTGGCGCTGCGGGCGGTGGTTATTCACAAGTTGTGCCAATGGAAGATATTAACTTACATTTCACGGGTGACTTTCATGCGATTGGGGCAGCTAACAACTTGTTAGCGGCTTTAATTGATAATCATATCCACCATGGGAATGCCTTGAATATTGACACGCGTCGCATTGTTTGGAAACGTGTCGTTGATATGAACGATCGTCAATTAAGAAATATCGTTGATGGCCTTGGGGGTAAAGCCAATGGGGTGCCGCGTGAAGATAGTTATGAAATTACCGTGGCTTCTGAAGTCATGGCGATTTTATGTTTAGCGAAGGATATTACTGATTTGAAAGAGCGTTTATCACGCATCGTGATTGGCTATAATTATGATTCAGATCCAATAACAGCAGGTGATTTAAAAGCGCAAGGTGCCATGGCTGCCTTATTAAAAGAAGCGATTAAACCAAACTTGGTTCAAACTTTAGAACATAATCCAGTCTTTATTCATGGGGGACCATTTGCGAATATTGCACATGGTTGTAACTCAGTGATTGCAACGGAAACAGCTTTGAAATTGGGTGACTATACGGTAACCGAAGCTGGATTTGGAGCGGACTTAGGGGCAGAGAAATTCATTGATATTAAGGGTCGTGAATTAGGGCGGAAACCCGATGCGGTGGTTTTAGTGGCGACCATTCGTGCCTTGAAGATGCACGGTGGTTTGAAGAAAACGGAATTGAAGGGCGAAGATTTGGTGGCTTTGGAAAAAGGTTTACCAAACTTGATGAAGCATATTGAGAATATTCAAACGGTTTACAACTTGCCGTTAGTCGTTGCGATTAACAAATTCCCTACGGATACCGATGCTGAATTGGCTTTAGTGACTGAAAAAGTGAATGCACTAGGTGTTGAAGTATCCTTATCAGACGTTTGGGCAAAAGGTGGCGAAGGGGCGATTGATTTAGCAGAAAAAGTGGTGAAGATTGCTGAACAACCTTCACAAGGTACTTTTGTTTATGAAGATGATACGACCATTAAAGAAAAAATCGAAGCGATCGTGACTAAGGTTTATGGTGGTAACAAAGTCGTTTACGGTGCGGGTGTTTTAACTGAATTGAAGAATATCGAAGCGAATGGTTATGGGAACTTGCCTGTGTGTATGGCCAAGACCCAATATTCATTTACTGACAATCCTAAAGTTTTAGGACGACCAACAGACTTCGAAGTAGATATCCGTGGTGTAAAACTTTCTGCGGGTGCTGGGTTTATCGTTGTCTTAACGGGTGAAATGATGACTATGCCAGGATTACCAAAAGTACCGGCGTCAGAAGGTATTGATTTAAGTGAAGATGGCGTGATTAGTGGGTTATTCTAATGAAGGCAGTTAAGAAAGCTTTACGTCAGGAAATGCTAGCTCTAAGAGCTAGCTTGTCTGACGATTATAGGTTGTCGTCTGATCAAGCGATTGTTGAACATGTGCTGGCTTCTGAGTTGTATGAGAATGCTAAGGTAGTGTTTTGTTTTGTGAGTATGCCTGGGGAAGTTAATACACAACCGATTATTGAGGATGCAATAGCTAAAGGGAAAGTGGTCTGTGTGCCTAAAGTAATGGCTAAAGGGCATATGGAGGCTTTTCAAATTAAGTCGTATAATGATTTTGAAGTGAGTGATTATGGCATTCGTGAGCCAAAAGCGGGTAGTTTGTTAATTGAACCAGACCAAATTGATTTGGGGATCATACCCAATATTGTGGTGTCGAAAGATGGCTATCGCTTGGGTTATGGCGGTGGCTTTTATGATAGGTATCTATTAAGGTCTAAGATGGTGCGTTTAGCGGTTTGTCGGGAGGCGTTAATTCAAGAAGTCTTGCCGATTGAGGCACATGATGAAAAAGTTGATTTTATTGCTTCGGAAACAGGTTTGATAGAAGTTTAAGAAAGTTTGAGAGAGGAAGAATACAGTGGAAAGTGAACAGTTTTTAGAATCATTGGCTTCAGATGCAGCGGCGCCCGGAGGGGGCGGTGGTTCTGCGTATACTGCTGCAATTGGGGTGTCGTTATCCGAAATGGCATTGAATATTTCTTTGAAAACGGCTAAGGCTGATGATGTTGAATTAATGAATGAAGTCATACCGCAATTAGCGTATTTAAGGAAAAAGTTCTACCAAATGATTGATGCGGATGCTGAGGCTTTTCTTCCACTATCTCAAGCTTATAAATTACCTAAGACTGATCCTTTACGGGATGATAAAATTCAAGCAGGGTTAGTGTCTGCAGCCAAAGCGCCTTTAGAGTTAATGCGTTTAAGTTATCATGCCATTCGTCAACATAAGAAAGCTTTGACTTTATCGAGCAAAATGATGGTGAGTGATGTGGGAACTGGAGTCATTATTTCTTTGTCCGCTTTGAAAGGTGCACATATCAATGTGTTGGTCAATTCACGCTTGATGACAAGTGATGGTTATCGAAAAACATTTGAAGATGAAGCGAATCATTTATTAGAAGATGGAAGTAAAATAGCGGATTATGTGTATTCTGAAGTACTAAAATTAATGAGGTGAATATAAGTGAGCATCATCATGAATGGAAAAGAAATTGCTCAAGAAATACATGCCAGTAATTTAGAACAAGTCGAAAGATTAATTGAACAAGGGATTCAGCCTAAGATGGCTTTTATTCGTGTTGGAGATGATCCCGCTTCAAAGGGGTATCACCGGTCAGCTATTAAAAAAGCGGAAAATAATAATATCGAATGCGACTCATTTGTGTATCCTGCGGATGTCGATGCCGATGAGTTTTTTAAAGACTATGCAAAAATTAATGAACGGTCAGATATCCATGGTATTTTAGTGTTGCGACCATTGCCAGAACACCTTTCTTATGAGAAAATAAGTCAGGAAATCGATCCTGATAAAGATGTCGATGGGATGAGTCCGTTTAATATTGGTAAAACTTTTGCGCCTAAGCCAACTGACTTTGTTCCGATTACACCGATGTCTGTGATGCGGATGTTAGAGCATTATGAGATTAATGTAAAGGGGAAAGAAGTGGTTGTGGTCGGTCATAGTTTGGTGGTTGGCCGTCCCTTGTCGATGTTGTTAGTTGATAAAGGGGCGACGGTAACAATTTGTCATATTGACACGAAGGATACCAAAGCGCATACGCAAAAAGCGGATGTTTTAGTAACAGCTACAGGTAAAAAATGGTTGATTACCAAAGACCATGTCAAAGAAGGCGCAGTGGTTGTTGACGTTGGAACGTCCTATGAAGTGGACGGCAAGGTTTACGGCGATGTGTTTTTTGATGAAGTGGAACCAATAGCGTCTTATATTAATCCTGTTCCTGGTGGGATCGGATCGATTACAAGTGAAATTTTATCTGAGCGGGTGATTTATTCCGCTTCAAAAGGTGTTGAAGGTTAATGAATTATGAAGAGGCGATGACTGCTATTAGGTTCCAGGGTCAAGAAGGCAGCATTTTGCGATTGTCGACCATGGAAGTTTTGCTTGAAGCATCGGGGAATCCTCAAATAGGGATGCAGTTTATCCATGTGGCCGGGACGAATGGCAAAGGTTCTGTGAGTCAGTATGTCTATTCTGTCTTAATTGCCGCTGGCTATAAAGTTGGCATGTATACATCACCATCCATGATTTCTTTCAATGAACGCATGCAAATTAATCGCCAGTTGATCAGTGATGAGGACTTGATTGCTTTAGCGGATGATGTCAAGTCGCGAATAGGCGATGTAGCCGTTTCGCCGACAGAATTTGAATGGATAACAGCTTTGGCTTTTCACTATTTTCATCGAGAAGCTTGTGATTTCGTGATTTTGGAAGTCGGCTTAGGTGGTCGACTGGATGCCACTAATGTGATTGACAAGCCGTTAGTGTCGGTCATCACCAAGATTGGTTTGGACCATCAAGATGTTCTAGGTGAGACGCTTGAAGAGATTACGCGTGAAAAAGCAGGAATTATTAAGGAAGGCGTGTCGGTAGTGGCTTATCCACTACAAGAAGCTGGTGTGTTTGAAACGCTTGACACTGTTTGTGCGGAGAAATCGGCTGACTTAGTGGTTCCTGATTTAATTGAACTTGACATTATTTCTGCCCAGCCCGACGCTCAAGTCTTTTCATATAAGGGTTTGACTGATTTGCGGCTGAATATGCTGGGTGTGTACCAGTTTTATAATGCCGTAACGGCTTTGGAAGTGGTATTTATTTTAAGGGGTTTGTATGGGCTTGAGCTGTCTGATTCTGCGATTCGGCGAGGTTTGGCTGAGGGGCGGATGATTGGGCGGTTTGAGATTGTCCATCAGGCGCCGACTGTGATTTTGGATGGCGCTCATAATCCCCAAGGCGTAACGGCTTTGGCTGAGAGCATTCGGCGGCTTTTTCCGGGCAAACGGATTGTGGCGGTCGTGGGCGTTTTGAAGGACAAGAATTTGGCTGACATGATTGATCTGATTGACGACCTTGTGAGTTCGTACCAGCTCGTTCTGCCTAACAGCATGCGCAGTTTTTCTCTGGATGAGATGGCTGCCGTGATTCAAACCCACAGTCAAAAACCCCTTCAAACCAATAAATATCTCCGTAACGCGTTTGGGACGGCTATGGACGTGGTGGGTGACGATGAAATCATTGTTTGCTTCGGTTCATTATATTTAATGGCTGAAGCGTATGCTTTTTTTAACTAATATATAGGTGTATGAGGGGTTGCTATGGATTTAAAAGGGAAAGATTTATTAGAATTTACAGCTAATAAAGGAGCTGACAAGGCTAATTCGTCCTATAAGAAAATGATTATATTGGGCTTTTTAGCTGGTTTATATATTTCGATAGGCTACGCCTTGTATTTAAAAGCGATATCGTCGAGTGACAGTGAATGGGCCGGTTTAATCGGCTCCTTCTTGTTCCCCATCGGCTTATTATTGATTGTTGTGGCCGGCGGGGACTTGTTTACAGGGAATATCTTGGATGTTGCCGTGTCTTATTTGTTGAAGAAGGTTCCTTTGAGTTTGTTGGTGAGAAATTGGGTGGTAGTGTTTTTGTCAAATGCATTGGGGGCGGTTTTTTTAGCCTATACTTATGGCGAAGTGCTGGGCTTCAACGATGCATTAATGCAAACAGGAACGTTACAATATGCGATAGATGGCAAACTTAATTGGTCTCCTTGGGAAATGATAGTTTCAGGGATGTTGTGTAATATTTTGGTGACACTAGGTATCTGGCTGTCCAACAGTAGTAAGTCCAATGTGGGTAAGATGTTTCTTTTGTGGGTGCCAATTGCTGCATTTGTCTATTTAGGTTTCCAGCATAGTGTGGCTAATTTGTATTTGCTTACTAGTGGTTTGTTTGCCGGCGTGACTACTATTGGTCCCGTTTTGAGCAATTTGCTCTTTGTTGTAATTGGAAATATTCTTGGCGGTGCGGTGGTTGTTGCTGGGTTATATGCGGCTGCATACGGCGATTGAGGAAAACCGAGTGTGTTTAAATAATTGTGGAACCATCGTGTAACATTATTTAAACGTGCTCGATTTTTTTGTTTGTTTAAAATCGTAAAGCAGTAGGTGGTTGTTAACTCGAATTGTGAACGAGTTAATAGTTGTTAACTCGAATTGGTTTTGAATCTGCAAATTCGGATTTAATGTGAATTTAAACTTCATTTTAACGTTCGTGAACTTGACGACCGTCAAAAGTAATGGTCGTGAATTTGACGAACGAAGAAAGTTTAGTTCGTGGATCAGACGAGCTAAGAAAGTTTGGCTCGTGAATAAAACGAACGAAGAAAGTTTAGCTCGTGGATAAGACGAACTAAGAAAGTTTAGCTCGTGGATAAGACGAACTAAGAAAGTTTGGCTCGTGAATAAAACGAACTAAGAAAGTTTAGTTCGTGAGGATAATTTTCTTGATGGTTAGTTTTTTTGGTTCGTTTTGAAATGGGTGGGGAGGGGCAGTGATATTTATTGGGAGGGGAAGCAGATTGATTGACTTGTAAGCGTTTGTAAGTTATTCTTGTCTTGATGGGATGCTTTGTGTCAATTGTTAATTCCTTAAAAGCCAATATAAAATGGAGGAATTTTATATGATTAGAAAGACCGATGCAGAGACGAGAAGAGAGCACGAGGCGGTTCGGAATGGTGTGGGTTTTTACGATTTTACGCATGAGATGATTGAAGTGACGGGGCTGCAGATGGGTGAATTTTTGGACCGGATTTTTGCGAATTCCATGGCCGATTTGCCGACTGGTAAAGCCAAGTATACGCAAATGCTGAATGACGATGGGATTATCATTGATGATGTGATAATTTTTAAGGTGTCGGACGACGCTTACTGGATTACGACCCTTTATGTTGATCAAATGAAGGAAATCTTTGATACAAATATCACTGATTATGATGCGGCTTATCAAGATGTGACTGCAGATTATGTGATGTATGTGGTGCAAGGGCCGAAGTCACGCGATGTGATTAATGGTGTAGTGGAGGAAGCGGTGGATAATTTGCCGTGGTTCTCAATTATGCCGAATAAGATTGATGATATGGATGTTCATGTTTCGCGAGCAGGTTATACTGGGGAACTAGGTTATGAGATTTATGCGGATGCGAGCTTTAAAGAGGCGATTGAAAGTCGGATTAAAGCAGCAGGTGAGCCATTTGACATCGTTGAGATAACAACGGATGCGAAATTAAGTAGCCTTCCGCGTGAAAAAGGGTATGTATTAATGAGCGATGTCGGTGGTATGAATCCGATTGACGCTGGTTTTGCCTGGGCAGTAGCGTGGGACACTGATTTTATTGGTAAGGAAGCATTGGCTAAGGCTAAGGAAGCTGGGTCGCGCCGCGCGCTTCTTGGTTTTGTGTTGGATAGCGATGATGATGAGGTGGCGATTGATGCTGGTGACGATGTGATGGTTGAAGGTGAAATTGTTGGTCAGGTCACTGCTGTCACATACGGTTACACGGTTGAGAAATATATCGGCTATGCTGTGGTTGACGCTAGCAAAGTTGGTATCGGCGACCGCGTGACGATTAACGATTACGCCGCTGAATTAACCAAGCGTGCTTTTTACGATGTGAAGAATACGCGGCTAACTCAATAATTTTTTAAATAAATACCACCTTGAAAGCCGACGGATTAGTTTGATGTCGGTTTTCAAGGTGGTATTTTTGGGGTGGGTGAGTGGTGTTAGCGAGGGATTCGGCGGCTTAAATGATTATGCTTCCGAAATGATGGGTAATTCGGCGGCTTAAATTAGGTGGGAAATGGTAGACCGGTGAAGCTAGCTAAACTAGTCTACAAAATTAAGTTTTGTCACTTTTAGTGAGGCCGCATAAGCCATTAAGTGGCCTATCAAAGGTAATGCAAGGCCACATGCGCTCATAAGTGGCCTATCTATCAAAGGTAATGCAAGGCCACATGCGCTCATAAGTGGCCTATCAAAGGTAATGCAAGGCCACATGCGCTCATAAGTGGCTTATCAAAGGTAATGCTGGGCCACATGTGCTCATAAGTGGCCTATCAAAGTAATGCCAAGCCACATTTCATCTTACTATTGAGGTCATCTAATGAATTCTAATTGGCGGTCACTCACTTCCCACATACACTTAAATGGTTATACCTCCGAATAAATCAATAAATCATTATCAATGGAATTATCAACTAATCTGGCCACTACTCCTAAGGCAATGGCCAGATTCCATCCTAACTAACTAACAAACCCAACTATACACTCACCTTAATACTCCAACGCCATCAATTCTTCCAAAGTGACTTCCTCATCCACATAATTATCCACATCAAAGCCACTCAAATTATTAAACTCTTTCATAAAGACCGCATAACCCGTCTTGTCAGAATCAAAATTATCCGCATCGATGGTCATAATCAGCGCTTCAGTGGCTGCTTGCACCTCAGGATCTAACTCCCAATTATCCGGACGTAAACGCCCTTCATCATCATACTCCGGTGCATTCCCGTACAACATCGTTCGGTAAATACGGTCTTGATGCATAATGGGTGTCTCATGCGTCCCGTTATCTTCCATCACCCGATACAAGCCTAAACAGTAAACAGGGAAGAACGGAATTACAGAACTTGCTTTAGTCGTCACCGCCGTCGCAACCACAATTGTCGCTTTACCATTGATATCAGCCAACGACGCATTAATATTAGCGGCTTTCACTTCACAGTCAGCTTTGGCACGACCAAGGGTTCCGCCACCATAATATGGACGATTCAAGTCAGACCCTAAATAAGAATAATTCACCGTCAAAACACCATCCGCCAAAACGCCGGCTTCTTTTAAATCTTCCATCCAGAATTGCCAATCTTCGCCGCCCATCACCTTAACCGTATTAGCAATCTCTTCTTCCGTTGCAGGCTCCAAAGTGTGCTCTTGGAATTCATGTTTAGAAATATCGATATGCGGCCCAACAACCGTTTGATTAATCGACTTAATTACCGAATTGTAACGCACGCCAGTATCCGGATCAACACGGACGCCAGAAGCTAGACTATAAACAACCAAATCAACTTTGCCACCAAACTCATTTTTAATATACTCAATGACTTCAGCCTTGCTCTCATGACTAAAAGCATCACCAACAAAGTTCTTCGCTACCAAACCTTCTGCTTCTGCAAACTGTTTAAAGTAGATATTATTATACCAACCAGCCGTTCCTAAATTCTTCTCCGATTTAGGACCTTTTTCAAATGAAACACCAATGGTATCTGCTTTAGCCCCGAAAGCCAATGAAATCCGCGTAGCTAAACCATAACTAGATGACGCACCAATAATCAGCACCTTCTTAGGTCCATCATAGGCGCCTTGTTCTTTCACATAATTGATTTGATTTAAAACTTCCTGTTTACATCCAATTGGATTGACGCCAAACGAGACATTCCCTCTTAACTTATGCTCGAATTTCATCGTCATCCCTCCTTTTCATCATTTACTCTACAATAACAGATTTTTCATGTAAAAAGTAGCCAGATCTTTCAAACCCTTTAAATAAATATCACTGCCCCACCCCAGAGAAAGTGGGATGTGGTTTGCATTGCATTTTTATTAAGAAAGAACAAACGGGTATTTTTCATTTTGGTATCGGGTGAGTATTTTTATAGTTTAATCATCAAGAACCTTATCTGTTAAGTCGCGGGTTAATAAGTAGAAGGTATAACCGAGTGACATGCCAGCGATAACATCCGATAAATAATGCATTCCTAAGTAGATGCGGCTAAAGGAAATGAGTAAGACTAGGACGGTCGTTACGGTATAGACGGTTCTGGGATATGTATTCAAAGGCGTGTTTCGAATTAAAAAGTCGGCGATTAAGGGATAAATCATGGCAGAGGCGAAGGCGTGGCCGCTTGGGAAAGAGTAGGACGCCTCGTGGACCATGCGAAAGTTCATGTCAGGCCGTTCGCGGTGGACCCAGTTTTTGATTTGCGGATTGACTGTTAAATTTCCAAAGGCGATGGCTAGGCCGTAGATGATGGCGCGCAGCCACTGTTTAAAGTAAATGGCGATCACAAGGACGATGACAATAACGGCGTATGTGACAAAATTACTGTTGGCTAAGATGGTGATGGTTAAGAAAAAGCGGTCAAGCATGGGCTGACGCCACTGGCGGACGGTTTCTGACACAGCGACATCCATGGTTTGTAGCCAGTCTTGAGCGAAGAAGTAGAGTAGGACCATAAGTATAAAAATGGTGAGTGACAGAGATATTTTCTTGATGGTTTTTGATTGCATAGGGGACTCCTTAGGTAATGTCTTTAATATCAATTAGTATACAATAAATCGGTGAGTGGTGGGGAAGTATCTTGGACTTTAGTGCCATTGAAATTTGAAAGGGTTTCAACTATACTAAAGTTGCAAAAATGCCATGAAATTCTAATGTTAGAGCTTAAGGAGGGAAATATGAAACCGATTGTTGTTTATCAGTCAAAAATGGGTAGTAGCAAACAGTATGCGGAATGGATTGCGGAAGCGATTAGCTGCCCGGTGATCGAGCGGAGTCAGTTGAAGGAAGTGGATTGGCAAAGTAGTGACCTGATCATTTATGTTGCTGGTATTTATGTGGGGAAAATTCTTGGGTTTAAAGAGCTCTTGAAGCAATTGGGGGATTTGAGTCAAAAGCGGTTGGTTTTATGCATGGTTGGCATGACGGACTTGAAGCGGAAGGATGAGTTTCAAAAATTCTTTGAGCAAAATGTGCCTGAGGATTTGCAGAAAAAAGTGCGTTCGTTTAATTTGCGTGGGAATATTATATATTCAAAATTGGGGTTTTTAGACCGGACCTTATTACAAATGCCGAAGATGCAATTCAAAAATAAGACGCTGGAAGAAGCTGGGCTGGACAATTATTTTATCGAGCATTTTGGTGAAGATGTCTATTATATTGAGAAAAATGCGATTAATAAAGTTGTCGATTATTACAATGATTTGGAAATGCGTGCGAAGGGGATTTAGGTGTTATTTGAATTTTATGTAAGTAGGGAGCGATGGATTGTTTATCGCTTCCCGCTTATTTGGCGTTGTAAAAAATATGGTGCTGATGTCGGTATGTAGGTAATAGGGAAGTGACGGACTATTGAAACTAGCTAGGCTAGCCTGCCAAATGACGTTTGGTTTGGCGAGTAATCATAGTCAGCCCGCCAAATGAGCTACGGTTTGGCGGGTCCTCACTTCCCAAGTAGTTCTAATGTCATCTCAATAATTCTAGGTGACAATGGCGGGTTCTTGCTTCACTTCCCGCTCACAATAAAGGAGTGTTTCCGGGGTCATAAATAATATGGTGCCGACAACGGCGCGATGCCGGCTTCAAAAATAATATGCCGCCGCCAACCAATCAGAGATACACATAATCTCCCCAATCTCTTTATACTGAGATATTTATTTGTGTCTTATGTGTATTATATGATATAATACAAACAAGGCAAAGATAAATGAGGTGAAACATATGAAAATAGCGATTGATTTAGCGTCGGGAACGCCGATTTATCAGCAAATTCGTGACCAAATCATACTTGGTGTTGGGAGTGGCGAATTGAAGTATGGAGAGAATTTGCCAAGTGCACGTCAATTGGCGGAGGACTTGGGGATTAATTCGATGACGGTGAACAAGGCGTATCAAACGTTGAAACAAGAAGGGGTCATTGTGGTTGACCGCCGGGTTGGGACCAAGGTGCGCGAGAATCCTGAACAGATGATTGAAGCGGAGTATATTCAACGGTTGGAAATTATGTTAGCAGAAGGGTTGGCAAAAACGAACGACCAACAACAGTTTCAACACATTGTAAAAGAATTATTAGATAAACTGCTGGAAGGGAGGTAGGAAGGATGATGGGGATCTTTTTTATTGGTTTAATTGTGATTTTGACTTTGATGATTATTGGCGGAAGTCAGTACCAAAATTTTCAACTGGTTGGCGTTGTTTTGGCGCCTGATCATGCTGCCAGTCCAGCGGTTAGCGATTTGCAGAAACGCTTTAGGAAGGAACAAATCGGGATTGCGGTTGTGTTTATTCTCTTATTTCTGCTTACACAAACCACGATTTTCCAAGGACAACGCGATTTTTGGCAATTGATTTTGCTGTTTGTCTATTTAGTTGTGGCTTTTCTGCCTATGTATCAATTGCATCGAAAATTAACAAAGCTGAAACAAGAAAAAGGCTGGATGTATCAAAGTAATAAACGGCTCGCGGATCTGAGTGTGACCCGTGAAAAAGGGAAAGCCGCCCCAGCAAACTATTGGGTTTGGCTGATTTGGCTATTGAGTTGGCTACCTTTAGGGATGGTCGCCATTGGCGGGCAAGGTTGGGAAGCCTGGCTACCGGCTCTCGTTATTCCTATCGTTTTAATCGTCCTACCACTGACTTATCCGGCCACTATCCGCAGCCGAACGCCATTTATATCGGAAGATAGTGACGTCGCCAAACACTATATGCGACATTTTGAACGCATTCACGGAATCGGCTATATCGCATTGACTTTGAGCGTTAGCCTGTTTTTCATCGGAATTATGGCATTGATGCTTTGGAATCCGCAGTCGCTCTTGGTCATTCCACTTACGCTCGTTTTTCTTGTGGTGATAACGGCGATCATGCTTATCACCTTCAGCCGCAGCCGCGCACTCCTTAAAGAAATCGCGGACATTCAAGACTGGCAAATGACTGACAGCCAAAGCAAATTCGTTTGGGGCTTTTACTATAACTCTGAGGACTCGCGCCTCTTCGTCCCCAAACAATTCACCGGCATGGGCACCACCATCAACGCCGCCCACCCAGCTGGAAAAATCATCCTAGTCGTGACAGGCATATTGATTGTGGCTTTAATCATTTGGGTTTTGGTTCTCACTTTAGCAACCTTCCAAATAAATATCACTGCCGATACCCTAGCGGTGGATGTGCCCATGTACAGCATTGAGGTGCCGCTGGCGGATATTGAAGCAATTGAACTGGTTGAAGGTCCTCTGGAAGGCGTTCGCACCAATGGTTATGGCGGGCAAGATAAGGCCTATGGCTATTTTACCATGGAGGATTACGGTTCAACCCGCTGGTATGTTTATCCAGATAATGATTGGTATATTGAGTTGTTACTGGCCGATACCTACGACCCACAATGGTTGATTTATAATGAACAAACCTTTGAAGAAACCGAAGCAGTTTACCAGCAGTTGCTGGATGCCTGGGAAGCACAATAGAAAAAACTGTTACAAGATGTTAGATTGAGCGTCTTGTAACAGTTTTTTTGTTGTTTTAAGGCGTAGCGTGAATTGCTCTGAACCTTCAACCTGCAAGAGACGGCGCAGCGCAATTTGCTCTGAACCTTCAACTTGCAAGAGACGGCGTAGCATGAATTGCTCTGAACCGCCTTTATAGGTTTTGAGGAACAGCGCAAATACGCTAAACCTTAAAAGTGTAAGAGGCGGAATAGCGCCCATCGAATCACCACAAAAAACAAGCCGCTAAAGGCAAAACCGCGGCTTGTAAAGCTGTTTTTGACGACAGGCTCCCATCGAGCAAGCAACATGATAGACTCTTCGTTTAGTCGTTAGGCGGTAAGCGTGAATGAGATCAATCGTTAATCGGTTCCGTTGGAATCGATAGTTTTGTGCTTGCTCTACCAGAGATATTAATTACAGGTCTTGAATTAAATCCACGGTAAGAGTGGTTTGGGCGTTGAAGAGGTCGATTTTGGACGAGAGGGCGTTGGCTTGTTTGCTGAGTTGGGCGACGGTTTCCTGAACGAGCGGCTCGTTGTAAGCACCGTACTCCACCACGCCGACGCCGTTTTCAACGCGTGTTTCCTGCTGATTCAGCAATTGTTCGAGGTTGGCTAACAATTTCCGGCTGTGTCGTAGCCATTCCAATTGGTAGGTCACGGTCAAGTCATCGATGGTATTTTCCTGGTTGACTTGGGCGATGGCTTGGCGCAGTGTGCTGGCGTCGGTGACTAAATTTTGGTAAGCCATCAAATCCGCTGCGTTGGCTTCCGCTTTAGTGGCTTGCCCAATTTTCACGCCATCAACGCGAATGGGTCCAAAGAAATTTGTATACAGTCTTCGGTTAAACGTATCGATTTGTTTGTTGAGATTCGATAATGTAAAAATCGCTTCTTGGATGGTTATTTGATATTGCATGTGGCATCCTCCTTGCATTTGATGCTTTTAGTATGACAGATTTATCGTAATTGTCGAGGAATACGGTCGGTGTGAAAAGAGATATTTATTTAAGGGGGTTTCGTGCTATGATAGAGGGGAGAAGAGGATCGGAGGAGAGGGCATGGAAGTAAGAAATAAGACCATCAAAATGGTGGTGGCGGTCGTCGCAGCAATTTACCTGGCGCAATTCATCGGATTGGAGAATCCGATGTCGACGGGAATTATCACGATTTTGACTTTATTAGACACGCGCAAGGCTTCGCGGGAGATTTCAAAAATGTATTTGCTGGGCTTGGTGTTGGCGTTTATAATTGCAACGATTATCTTTTTGTTGTTCGGCTTTGAAGTTTGGGCTTTCGGCTTGTATTTGTTGTTGTTCGTGCCGATTGCTTACCGGCTGAAGGTGTCGGCGTCCATCGCGCCGGTCTCCGTTTTAGTGACCCACTTCTACATCGCCGAAAGCCTGGCGTGGACCTGGCATCTAAATGGCATCTTAATCATGCTGCTTGGATCGGGCGCTGCCATGTTGGCCAATTTGTGGATGCCCAATCAATTGCCGGAATTGCAGACGAAATTGGTGGAAGTCGAAGATTATTTCAGGCAAGTTTTATCCTTAATCCACAACCGTTTGTTGCAAAAAGACATGGACGCGGCTGAAATTAAGCGTGCCCTGGAAGCCGTTGAAACTAGCATTGGAAAGCTGCGCACCTTGGCGATGGCCGACTACGATAATCAGCTCGTGAACAAAGACGATTATTACATCCAATACACCGCCATGCGTTCCCGCCAATTGAGCATCCTTACGCGCATCGTGGACTCCTTGCAATCATTGAATTTGAAAACCGAACAAAACCAACAATTGGCACAACTATTTCAATTAACCGCCGAAGAATTCGACCAAAGCAACAGCGGCATAGACCTCTTAGCCATCATCGGCGACCTCTACGCCTTCTACCGCAGCTCAAACCTGCCCGCCACCCGCCAAAAATTCGAAAACCGCGCCATCCTTTACCACATCCTCACCGAATTCGAACGCTTCCTCGAAATCAAATCCAACTTCTACACCCAAACCTCCCAATAAATATCACTGCCCCCACCGACGGCCGTTGAAACGACGGTCGTTGAGCTGGCGAGCGTTGAAAATAGCGATCGTTGGGCTGGAGAGCGTTGAAAATAACGGTCGTGAAAATGACGAACTAAGAAAAGTTAGTTCGAAAAAATCACGAGCTAAGAAAGTTTAATTCGAAAAAATCACGAACTAAGAAAGTTTAGTTCGTAAAAACAACATAGTAACAAAATTTGCTTAGAACAGAAAACGCAGTAATATATGCAGCCGCATATCGAAAACGAGTTAACAAACCTTAACTCGAAACGAAAACGAGTTAACAAATATTAACTCGAAACGAAAACGAGTTAACAAATCTTAACTCGAAATAAAAACGAGTTAACAAATCTTAACTCGAAACGAAAACGAGTTAACAAATCTTAATTCGAAATAAAAACGAAGCACAAAAGTATGCTTCGAACTAAAAACGAAGCAACAAAAATAGCTTCGAATCCTGCTTGATTCAACAAGCTGAGTTTTCAGAATGAAAAATCCAGCACAAACAAAAAAACCCTGCGAACAGGGAGTTCGCGAGGGGTTAGTGCAGTGATATTTATTTTAGGTGGTTACGGGGGTTTCGTCGACGATGTCTTCTTTGTTTTCTTTTTCAAGGATTTCCATGAATTCAGCACCTGTGATGGTTTCTGTTTCATAGAGGTGTTGAGACAGGCTGTCGAGTAGGGTGCGGTTGTCCGTCAATAATTGTTTGGCGTAATCGTAGCGTTCTTGGATGAGTTCTACGATGGCTCTATCAATTTTCGATTGCATTTCAGGTGACGCGCTCGAGTTGGTGCCATTGCTTAGGTATTGGCTTTGGTTTTGCTCGAAAGTGACCATACCGATGTCATTGTCCATCCCGTATTGAGTAATCATGGCGCGGGCGATTTTTGTCATTTGCTCGATATCGTTGGAGGCGCCAGTTGTGACGGATCCGAAGACGACTTCTTCAGCGGCACGGCCACCAGCGTAGACGGCTAGTTTGTCCATTAATTGTTCTTTCGATAGTAAGTTGTCATTGCCCTCGGAGACTTGCATGGTGTAGCCAAGTGCACCGGATGTTCTTGGAATGATCGTGATTTTTTCAACCGGAGCCGAGTGGGTTTGCAAGGCGGCGACTAGGGCGTGACCGACTTCGTGATAAGAGACGATCATTTTTTCTTTGTCGGACAAGATGGCGTTTTTCTTCTCGGCACCAGCAATAACGACTTCGATACTTTCTTGGAAATCTTCTTGGTTGGCTTTTTGACGGCCTTCGCGGACTGCACGTAAAGCGGCTTCGTTAACGATGTTAGCTAATTCAGCACCTGAAGCACCACTGGCCATACGGGCGATTTTGTTGAAGTCAACGTTGGATTCGTGTTGGATATTTTTAGCATGAACTTTTAAGATTTCTTCACGTCCAATTAAGTCTGGTAATTCAACACGGACTTGACGGTCGAAACGTCCTGGACGTAGCAAGGCGTTATCTAGGGCTTCTGGTTGGTTAGTTGCAGCTAAGATCATCACACCCGTGTTGCCTTCGAATCCATCCATTTCAGTTAATAATTGGTTTAATGTTTGTTCACGTTCGTCGTTACCAATGGCTTGGTTGCTCCGTTTTTTCCCAACGGCATCAATTTCATCGATGAAGACGATACAAGGGGCTTTTTCTTTGGCTTGTTTAAATAAATCACGGACACGAGCGGCTCCAGCACCAGCAAACATTTCGACGAATTCTGAACCTGAGATGGAAAAGAAAGGCACATTGGCTTCACCGGCAACGGCACGGGCTAACATGGTTTTACCTGTCCCTGGAGGTCCAACTAATAAAACACCAGTTGGCATTTTTGCTCCAACAGATTGGTATTTATCTGGGTTATGCATGTAGTCAACGATTTCGCTTAAACTTTCTTTGGCTTCATCTTGACCAGCGACGTCATCAAAGGAAATACCTTCGGTCGATTGAACATATACTTTGGCGTTAGATTTAGTCATACCAAAACTCATGGCATTGGATCCTTCTCCTCCACCCATCCGTTCGGTCATTCGCTTACTAATAAATCGCCAGAAGAGATACATTAAGAGCATCGGTAGGACCCAGGAAACGAGAAAAGCGACGAGAGGGGAAGCTTGTTCTATGATTTGACCGCTAAACTCCACATCTGCATTCAGCAAACGTTCGGTTAACATTGGGTCTTCAACCATCCCAGTTTTGTATACACCGTTTTCACCAGCAAAAACAATTTGGTTATCTTGTTCTTGGACCTCGACGGCGGTCACTTGACCTTCACCTAGCATGGTCACAAAGGTGTTATAATCTACCTCTTGTACTTGGCGTGACCCTGCCCAAGGAACAATGAAAATATTAAGTAAAAATAAACCTAACATAACAAGGCCCCAGTAGTAGATTAGGGGTTTTCTTTCATTTTGATTATCACGTTCTTCAAAATTTGACATCTATTTACTTCCTTTCTAATCTTGATTATCTAAATAGTAACAAACAGCTTGGTATATAATATGATTAATAAATTCTTGGCTAAACTCACTGTATAAGTAAGCCATTTCTGATCGGTTTTCTGTATCGGTACTTTTTATAATGTTATCTATGGATTGAAAATATAATAAATGAACTCTGGCCATCTCACGGGCTTGCGGTGAGCGACTTTCCGTCATTTGTTCTTCTAATTTTTGTTTATAAGTAAAATTTTCTTTTTCTATGAAACGATGAATCAGTTTCAGAGACTGCGGATCATTAACGGCAGACGTTTTTAATTCTTCAAGATTCACTTCGAGGTCATTGAGATAGGTGACCAGCCCATTTAATTCTACATTCATTTTTGACTCCTTTCCTTTTGTTGAAACTATTATCTCATGTAAAATAAAGGAGTGGAATTGTTAAAATCGCACACGTGTCTTGACAAAAAAACCAAAGTGTCAAGACGCTTTGGTTCGGCAGAGATATGTATTAGATTGTAGAAGGTTTTGCTTGGTTGCGTTCCATCATTCGATTGATTTGAACAGCTAAATTGTGGGCTGAGAAGTTGGGTTGGCTGATGGATTTGACCAAGATGCCGACGATTCCGAAAGTGTGGTAGTCCAGCAGCAGCTCATAATCTTGCAGAGGCATCATCACATCGGCCAAACGCTCCTTCAATTTCGTACCGATCAGACGATTGATGGCTTTAAACAGAATTTGTTCGCCTTCAATCCGGTGGGACGATTCAAATAAGCTTTTTATTAAATGACGGTATTCATAAAAATGTGTGAAAAAAGCTTCGAGTGATTCAAGCACGGACGCTTTGTTCATGCTATCTTCAATGGTCTGATTGACCATTTCATTGGCGGTCCATTCCATCACATCCGGCAAATCACGAAAATGATAGTAAAACGACTGACGTGAGATATCACAGGCATCAACCACGTCTTTCACGGTAATTTTATCGATGTTCTTTTTATACGTTAAACTATAAAACTCAGCGGCAATCCGCTCTTTGGTTGATGTTGTTGCCATCTCTTCCCTCCTTGAATGTGGTAGTATTATAACATAGTTCGCTAATATAAATGAAAGCAGGTTCATTATGCAAGTCAATTATTTACATCTGACTCCCAGTTTTTCCGATAATAAATGTTGGGTAGCTGAAATTACCGACCGCGACCCCACTTTTAAACTCAAACGCGCCTTCCAGCCTGAGACCACGCCCGGTGTCTGGGCCATGTACGACGGTTGGTATCAAATCCATGGCGATGTGGTAGGCATTACCCCTTTTCAAAAGGAATATGTCCGCATCTCTGGCGGTAAAATGACCCGCCGCGTCCCTTACCAAGACGTTCTTGAAGCCGTCGACGCCATCATTGCTTATGAGCCCGAGCGCATCGAGCGCCTGCGCCACCAGATTACATTGGTATTGGACGAAATCATCGCCGCTGCCCCTTTCGATCGTGTCCTTTTGGACATGAGCCACCAAAAGGACGAGCTCTCCATGGTCGATTCGAGTGAGGAATTGTTGAACGGCCTCCGCACCATATTGAAACGCAAAGACGCCATCATCCAGCGCTACAAAGACCTCTTCGAAGGCCTTCAATACGATTTTTAAACTAAATATCGCTGCTACTCTCCGTAGGTTAGTGTGATTATCACTAATCAGTCCACTTTTGATGTGGTTTTGGATCGAATAGCGATAATGTCAAGCTAAGTGATTCACTAAGTGGCCTGTGGCAATACTGTCGGGCCACATGAGTCGTTAAGTGGCCTGTGGCAATACTGTCAGGCCACATGAGTCGTTAAGTGGCCTATCAAAATACTGTCAGGCCACATGAGTCGTTAAGTGGCCTATCAAAATACTGTCAAGCCACATGAGTGATTAAGCGCCTCAAAATCAGCTTTGTAGCGCAATAGACTTCCAATGCACCACCACCACACTACAAGTCTACTTCACAAAACTTAAATGAAACTAAACCTCACTTAAAAATTAAAATCATTGACCATGGTAATTGTAGAATGGCTAGTGCAAGTAGATTAAGTGGAATTAACACCTTTAGAATATTCCACTTAGTGGGTTAAGTGGAATTAACTCCTTTAGAATATTCCACTTAGTGGGTTAAGTGGAACGAACACCTTTAGAATATTCCACTTAATAGGTTAAGTGGAATTAACTACCCGTGCATATTCCACTTTAAATAAACAGAAAGCAAACCATTATTGAATAACAACTAACACAGTGACCCTTGGTCACCACCCCCCCCAACAACCTAAGGTTGAATCTCCCAAACAACAGTCGACTCACTCAAATCGCTACGGTTAACATTCAAACATACAAGACTAGACTTCTTAAAACGAACATCTTGGCCGGTCAGGCGTAGTGTCCAATGACTCAAAATGGGTTCATGGCCTACAACAAAAACGAACGCATCCTCAGCCGCACCGCCTAAAGCCTCTAAAAAAGCATCAAAACTTCCGCCGTAAATGAAGTCTTTAATTACCTTCTCCTCAACACCCAAAGTCTCTTGCAAAATCTCCGCTGTTTCTACAGCCCGAAAAGCGGGGCTCGACCAAATCTCAACCGTCCCAATTCCTTCACCAGTCATTTGCTCGACCAAATCCGGCATTAATTTGGCAAACTTCTTCACGCCTTTAGCAGTCAAATGCCGCTCCAAATCAGTGCTAACTTCACTGCTATCTTGAGCCGTACTATGGCGTACCAAAACTACTTTCATAATCAATCTCCTCACTTTTATTCAAAACCTTCTCCAACAACACTGGATTGTCCGTCATAATGCCATCAACACCTTTTGCAATCAAATCCAACATAGTTGCTTCATCATTCACCGTCCAATAATAGATATCTTTACCTTTGCGCCGGCTTCCTTCAATGATATTGTTTTGGGTTAGATCTAAACCAAATTGCTTAACAGGTAACTGGAAAGAATCGGCATCGGTTGTGGCTAAGCCATTCAAACGTAGCAACATTTTGACCAAATAAGCCGTAGCTTCACTCGAACCGGCGCCAATCGCCACACGGCCTTGCGACACTTCTTTGAAGCGCCGGTTAATTTTGTGGTCAAAACTACCAATGCAAACCTTGTCTTCCATGCCATATGCTTGAATCAGCCGCCACATTTCCTGAATCATCGGCTCATATAATTCCGGGCGGTTGTCGTCTTTTAGTTCAATAACAGCCTTCATATTGGGGAATGACTGGAAAATCTCTTCCACCGTTGCCAACGTCACCTTTTTACCCATAAACGGTCGCTGGCCATCTTCATCAAAAAAATTAGCTCCAGCATCAAAAGACTTCAACTCGCTAAGATCCAAATCATTAATAAAGCCCGTCCCATCAGTGATTCGGTCCACCGTCGGATCGTGACTCGCAATCAAATAGCCGTCTTTAGAAATGTGCACATCGTACTCAAACATATCCGCGCCCGCCAAATAGGATTTCAAGAAAGCCTCCAAGGTCTCTTCCGGCGCTAAAGCCGCTCCGCCACGATGGGCAATGTTTAATGGCCGCCCTGACGCATTCTCGAAAAACGGCATACGTTCCCCTTTACTTGGCCATTTATAGGCCAACAGCCAGGCCGGGGCAATCAAAGCCGTCCACTTCAGTGCTTTTTTCATTATTTAAAACCTCCATTTTTATAAATATCTCTGTCTCTCGCTAGCTCCATTTTATCATTGACACATAAAGAGTTGTAGCGAAAGGTATTAATAAGAGATATTTATTAAAAAGGGTTTTAATTTGGGGGTTTTTCAAAAATAGGATTGTTTAAATTTATAAGACGCGCTAAAATAAGGGGTGAGACTTTAGATGAAAGAGGTTGGAATATGATTGAATTGATTGCAACAATTGAATCGGTGGAGCAGGCTAAGCGAGTCCTAGAGGGCGGTGCGGATAAAATTGTGACGGGCGAAGCAGTGTTTGGACTGCGATTACCGGGACATTTGACTGACACCCAAATGGCGGAAGTGATCGCCTTTGCTCATAAAAAAGGAAAAAAGTTGTGGTGGCGGCCAACGCCATTTTACACAATGACAAAATTGCCCAAGCACGGCCGTTTTTGAAGCGGATGAAAGCCTTGGGCGCGGATCAGTTGTTGGTGGGCGACACAGGCTTGATTCAAATTATGAAAGATCCCGAATATGCCTTGCCTTACATTTATGACGCGTCGGTGTTGGTGACCAGCTCTAGCCAAATTAATTTTTGGGCTAAATACGGAGCAGTGGCGGCAGTGGTGGCGCGGGAAGTGCCATTTGTGGAATTGGAAGTGCTCGCGCAAGAAATTACCATTCCAGCTTGGGTGCAAGTGTATGGGGCGCAGTGCATTCACCAAAGTGGCCGTCCATTGTTGGAAAATTATGCTAAGTATGTGGGTAAAGTGCCGACTGATTTGAGTGAGCGCCATTTGTATTTGTCGGAGCCAGATAAGCCTGACACCCATTATAGTATCTTTTCTGATAGCCATGGCACGCATGTTTTTGCTAATAATGATGTAAATTTAATGGAACAATTAGAAGATTTGCATGGGATAGGTTTGGATAAGTGGTATTTGGATGGCTTGTTTGCAGAGGGTGACGACTTTGTTGAAATCGTTGGAGCCTTTGATAAAGCTCGACGTTTGATTGAAGCTGGTGAGTGGGGGACGGAAGTGGCTGCGGATTTGGCAGCAGCGGTTGAAGCAGCCCATCCAGCGCAACGTGGATTGGATACTGGATTTTTCCTTTATCCAGCGGACAAAGTGAAGTAGGAGGAGAATTGACAATGACCAAGCAATTGAAACGTCCTGAGTTATTAGCACCAGCAGGCACCTTAGAAAAATTAAAAACCGCCATTCATTATGGCGCAGACGCCGTCTATATCGGTGGCGATGCCTACGGCTTACGTAGCCGTGCCGGCAACTTTTCATTTGAAGATATGGCCGAAGGCGTCGCTTTCGCCCATGCCCGGGGAGCCAAAGTGTATGTGGCTGCCAATATGGTCACGCATGAACATGACCAAATTGGCGCAGGCGACTTTTTCCGCACCATTCGCGACATCGGCATTGATGCGATTATTGTGTCCGACCCTGCCTTAATGGAAATTTGCGCCATGGATGCCCCAGGTTTGGAAATGCATTTGTCCACACAACAATCCGCCGTCAATTATGAAACCTTGAATTTCTGGCAAGAAGCCGGCTTGACTCGCTGCGTTTTAGGACGTGAAGTGTCCATGCAAGAAATGATGGACATTCGTGATAACACCAGCGTTGAAATCGAAGCCTTTATTCATGGCGCCATGTGCATTTCATACTCCGGCCGCTGTACCTTGTCCAACCACATGGCTGACCGCGACGCCAACCGCGGCGGTTGTTCACAATCCTGCCGTTGGAAGTACGGCTTGTTTGATATCTTGCCTGGTGGCGAACGAGATATGCTAGATGAGGACGAAGATGGCATGAAGCTGGAGCCTTTTTCCATGAGTGCCGTGGACTTATCCATGATTGAACATATTCCTGATATTATTAACAGTGGGATCGACTCATTGAAAATTGAAGGGCGGATGAAGTCCATCCACTACGTTTCAACCGTCGTGAATGTTTACCGCAAAGCCATCGACAGCTATTTGGAAGATCCTGTAGGCTACGTTCTAGAACAAGACTGGGTCGATGAATTATGGAAGGCCGCTCAGCGCGAACTAGCGACCGGCTTCTTCTATGGCACACCAACCGAAAATGAACAACTATTCGGTGAGCGCCGCCGCATTCCACAATACCGTTTCATCGGCCAGGTCTTAGCATATGATGACGCTACTGGCATCGCCACCATCCAACAACGCAACCGCTTTGTTGTCGGCGATGAAATCGAGTTTTACGGTCCCGGCATGCGCCATCATTTGGAAACCATTGATGAAATTTGGGACGAGGACGGCATTTCCGTTGCAGCCGCCCCTCACGCCATGCAAGTCATCACTATGAAGGTTTCGCAGCCCGTGAAACCCCACGACATGATTCGCAAATCCTTGACCCGCACCAATCGCCACCGCAACCCTAAAGAAAAAACCTTAAATAAATAACACTGCAAATAGCCCCTGTCGTTGCCAGCTTGTCTTATTCGGATGAGCTGGCGTCGGCGGGGCTTTTTTAAAATAACATGAGGAGGCGTAGCGCGATTGGCTCTATTCCGCCTTTTTATAGTTTAAGGCGTAGCGTAAATTGCTCCATTCCGTCTCTTGCACTTTGAAGGCACAGCACGAAATGCTCTGCTCCGTCTCTTGCACTTTGAAGGCACAGCACGATTTGTGCTACGCCTTCAAAGTATCTTTTTGTAAGATAATGCCTGAAATTCAGGTGAATTAGCTAGTTAAATCAATAAGCTAACGCATTTTCCAAGCAGAAATGTGAATAGTTGGTATTTACTGGGATTAATGTAATTTTAAATAGTGAAAGAAGCATAGCGTCGCTAATTGCTATGCTCCACTTAACAAAATTTGATCCAGCTTCTCGAACCAATTCTCACGCTCTCATTTTTCCAAAAACGGCTTGATATCCAACACCGTTTCTAGCATGCCACGGAAGCCGCCGTCAGTGTCATACATGGCTTGGTATAACGTGTACACCAACTTGCCGTCGCCGCGTGGGAACCACATGGTTTCGTAATAGCGCTTCTTATCGCGGAAACTCTGCACTAAACCTTGCACCATCGGCCACAAATACGGCGGGTGGCACAATTCCATGTTGCGCTTGACTTGCGCAGGTGTCCGCACAAAAATCATGTCACCATAATCCACGATATTATTGTAATACTGAAACACCTCGTCGCCATCCACAAACGTGATCTCAAGGGGCACCGCATTAAAAATCGTCGTCACTTGCGATAAACTCAAGTGACCATTTCTAAACGCAATCGGTTGATTCCAATCCAAGGCATCAGCCGACTCATGACTTTCCCAAGTCAACAACAAGTCCCCACTATCAAAAGCCAACTTTTGCGTCTGCAAACTAACCGAACTACTAGCCGCCGCCACAACAGCCACTGCTTTAATCGGAACGCCTTCAAAATCGGCGAAATCCGTCAAGCCACGCTTCACCGTCGAACCCAGTCCCGCATAAGGCGCTAAATTATGCGCCAATTCGATATATCCGAGGTATATATTTGAAGGGTCTACCAGCGGAATCAGCGTCAGCTCAAAATGACCGTGCTTCATAGACTGCTTTTCACGAGTCCCACTCTTAAAACCCTTAACCCAAGTAAATACCTCTGCCTCATAAATTGTTTCCGTTGAGCGACTCAGCGTATTAAAGTCGCGCATGTAGTAGGTGCCATCCCAGTCGGCGTTGAAATTGCTGTATTGGACAATGTCGTTGGCATCCACCACCGTAATTTCCAGCGGTAAATAATCCAACAACATTGCCATTTGGTTAATGGTTAAATAGCCATCGCCGATTTGGATTTCATGATTACGATCGAAGCTGTTAGGATCAACTAACCGTTGACGAGCCCCACCAGCTTCATACGAAATCGTGAACACACCGCCATCGACAGCAATCCGTTGGGTTTCAAGGGTTGTTGCAGAGGTTATTGTTGGGGTGGGTTGCGGACGAACCTCCTCAGTCTCAACAACAGGCGGATCCCAAACTGCAGTAGGAGCAATAATCGCATAACCATACGCATCGCTTTCTTGGGCGATTTGGTGCCAGTCGTCCATAGACAAGGCGTCCAGTAAAATGTTAATCAAGATGGTTTCTTCCTTGAAAATCATTTCGTTAAATTCATACTCAAAAGCAGCGAATGTTTCGGTGATTTCCCGATAGTCCACTTCAGGGAATTTCAACATCGTCTTATATGCCTTTTTAAACAAATCTCTAATTTCATCATCTTTGGCCCACATCACTTTTGGCGGGGCGTCATGACCATATTTTTCCATGACCGGGAAGAAAAGTTTCTCCTTGCGGTCATAATGGTGCTCGTATTGGCCCAGTAAATCATATTGATGGCGTAATCCACGAATCATACCGTCTTCAATCTCTTCTTTAGGTAATTCAGCATATGCTTCGTGCAAGTTGTGTATCCGAAGAAGGGCGGAACGCAGCGCAGCGTTCTCGTCTTTGAAGACCCGCACAGGGTGTCCTTCTTTGTCCGCTTCAGGCGAATCGCCTTCAATCACTGAATTTTTGAATAAATTTGCGTGAACATTACATAACTTCAAGACATCCTCAAAAGTAAGGTCATTATCTTTGCTGTTAATCAATTGATGCTCCATCATCGAAATTTCAATGGCGCTAACGCCAGTGAAGTGTTCATTAAACTCGTCCTGGATGGATTCCGGACTTGCTCCGTCATGCAGCTTTAGCAACATGTCTTCAATAATATCAATGCGTTCTCTTTTGTTGGATGGTTCTGACATGTCTAACTCCTTTATGATATATAATACTTATATTGTAAATGTTTTTGAGTGAAAGGACAATGGTCGAGGCCACACCCTAATCCCAAAAAACAAAAAACAAGCCACCCAACATTCACTGTTGGATAGCTTGTAAAAAGGGCTATCAATTTACTTAAGCGGGATTTCCACTTCGCCGAGTTGTCCTTCAGGGCGATAGTATTGATCCACACGGATAAAGAGTGGGGACTCTTCATCGAACGGTTCAGTCATTGGTATCATCGGCGGCACCACTTCGGAATTGTCTTCCGTCATATCGTATTCATACATGTAAGGTCCATAGAGGTAATCCATGGATTTGGTTAGTCCAATGACCAAGTTAATGGTCGCACCACTTTTAATGCGTAAATTACTCGTCAATGGCCGTCTACCTTCCACTTCAGGCAAATCTGCCATATCCACGCCGACCCACAACTGATTAATCGAAATTTCGTCTTCTTGTGCAAACGTCAACATCCACATCTCATCGTAAACAATCGTAGAACCCTTAGAATCGTTGGTGTAGTCCATATCCAAAACCAAAATGTCGTTCTCAATACGAGGATTAGAAAAAGTATAGGTGGCGTTCAAAGTTTCAATCGTATAAAATCCAGCCTGGTCGGCCAAGATTTCAGCCAATTCCGCTTCTTTTTCTGCTAATTGTGTTTTAAGTTCTGAAATTTCTCCTTGAAGAACCGGGATTTGACCAGCTTCTTGGGCTAACACAGTGGCGACGTACGAAAACATAAAGAGGCTGCTCACTAACAAAATTAAACGTTTCATACTTAAACCTCCTAATCGATATCCGTAATTCAAAATTTTTTCTATAAATCTTAGTTTTTTAACTATTTTTTGCTGTTATATCAAGGAAAGCACAAAAAAACACTTGCCCCCTCCCCAATATCGGTTAAAATTGAATGTACAACCAATCAAGTTTGCCTTCAAAGGAGAAGATACAAGTGCCTGATTCAATTATAACCTATTTATTCCATATTATTAACCTTTTATGCGAAATTATTTTAGATTTATCCACTCAATTAGATAATAGCCTCGCTCACTCTAAATCCCCTGATTTGACGCCACCTGATCATTTAGATTATCAACGATTGACGGTCGATGATTTACCCATTATCAAATCCATGGATAAGAAAGATTATCGCTTATTACTTCAAGCGTATGAAGCGCTTCACGGAAAACCCTGTAAGCCGATTAAACGTCATGGTTCTAAAACTCAGGTAGATGAACACATCACCTGTCCTTGTTGTCAAGCGCCATCCATTTATTTGTATATCAATAATGGAGGAAAAGGTCAGTATAGCTGTAAAATCTGCCAAGAACGCTTTAATCAAAAGAGTCGATTCAGTAAAGAGATTGCTTTAGAATGCCCGCATTGCCAAGGTAACCTAGACTTAATCAAACACCGTGAGGGGTTTGTGATTTATAAATGTCGACATCAAGCCTGTCCTTATTATCAAGACCGTTTAAAAAAGATGACCCCGGAAGAAAAAGAACGCTTCAAACAATTTCCCTACGAGTTTAAGATGCACTATATATTTCGGGACTTTGCTTTAAACCTTTCGGATTTAGAGGACTCACCCAATATTCCAACGGTCGTTCAACTCAGTAACATTCACTGCTCGCCTAGAGCGCTTGGACTTATCCTTACTTATTGTGTCAACTATGGCCTATCGGCTGAGAAAACAGCCGCACTAATGTTTGATGTTCATGAGCTGAAAATATCGGGACAAACGATTCGTAACTACCGACGCTCTGTCGGTGCCCTTGTACAGCCTTTTACAACAAACTTTCCTTATCAATTATCTGATCAATTCTGTGGTGATGAGACTTATATTCGGGTGCAAGGTAAGTGGCATTATGTTTTCTTCTTTTTTGATGCCGTCAATAAAATTATCTTGTCCAATCGTGTCTCACCTCAACGCAACGCACAGACCGCCATTCGAGCTATTTGGGATGTTCTCAAACGCTTTGATAAGATACCTGAAAAACTCGAACTCATCGTTGATGGCAATCCCATTTATAAACTCGCTCAAGCTTTCTTTGCCCAACACGATAAACCCCTTGACATCATCCAAGTCATCGGACTTACGAACGACGATCCAGTGTCTACTGAATATCGGCCATTGAAACAAATTATCGAACGTTTGAATCGGACCTTTAAAGGCAATTATAAGCCATTAGGTGGCTTCGGCTCACAGAGTGGGTCGATTGCCCATGTGGAGCTGTTTGCGGCTTATTTTAATTTCTTAAGACCGCATTCTGCGTTAGATAAAAACAGCGTACCTGTTCAACTACCTGAACTACAACAATGTAACAATATGCCTCAAAAATGGATAAGACTGCTCAATTTAGCCGAAGACTATTTAATGGCACAACAACCGATAGGGTTTTAAACCAACTTTCGGCACCGTGAGCCCTTTAAGGAATGAATGGCTTTATCCATCTAAAAATAGGCATCGCGCACTCTTGATATTGGTTAAGCTTTCGCTTAAAATTTTCCAATCCTGAGGGCGAGCGTTAGCCTGCCTTCTTTCGTATACCTGGTCGCCCTTGAGCCAAAAGCAAGCGAAAGCTTAACCAATGTCAAGAGCTATTTTGCGTATCAACCACCCATCTAACTACCTCGAGATTTCAAAACAGCATCTATTCATGTTTTTCATAGATTATTTTGAGTTACCTCGATATCTCTGTCACAACCACATTATACTTCATTTTAACCAATTTAGATAGCGCTCACAATGCAGTATAGCTTAAGTTTTCCTTATAAAAGTTTGATAAAACCACGACTAAATTATGAATTAATTAAGGTAATATAAACCGATATATATTTGAGTTAAAAAACCAGTACTAATATTATTTTAATAATAATGAAAACCCTAACAAAAAGCCGAAAGGTATGATAAAATAGACTTATAAATAATTTTATCGGAGGATCTTATGAAAAAGAAAATGCATAAATCAAAAGGAAGGTGGGTTGTAGTTGCCGGTACACTTGCGTTTTTATACCTGCAAAGCCCACTAGCAGAAGCAGAAGAAACAATCGTAGACCAAGATGAAGCGAGTTTAATGATGACAGGTGAGGAAACGGTTTTTGAGTTGGTTGAAGAAATGATTGAAGATGTACTTGACGTGGCAGCAGATGATGAAGAAATTGCAGAAGTCGAGTCTGACGGAGATATAATTGTAGAAGAAGTTGAAATTGTTGTTGAAGAGGCAGCCGAAAGTATCCACGTAGAAGAAGTGCCAACAACGGTTTCTATGCAGACTCTGACGACCAAAAACTCAGCACAAATTCATACCGTTAAATCCGGAGAATATTTGTATTTGATTGGTCAGCGTTATGGGGTTGAAGTGCAGCAAATCAAAGATTGGAATCAATTGACATCCAATTATATCTATTCTGGGGATCGTTTGTACGTTAGTCAACCTGATAGCCATCCAAGTCAGCCACCTATCGCCATTGAGCCGCAGTATTATGTTGTAAAAACAGGGGATACTTTGTGGAGGATTGCGTCGCAAAATGCTATCACCGTCAGTCAAGTGAAGTCGTGGAATCAATTGAAGACAGATGTCATTTTTGCAGGCGACCGCTTTGTAGTATCCAACCCATGGGAAAATCCGACGGAACCTGAAGTACCAGCAGAACCTGCAGAACCGGAACTTCCTGAAGTTCCAGAGGTACCAGAGCCACCACAAGAACCAGAAAAACCCGAAGAACCAGAGCAGCCGACAGAACCCGAAGCACCCAAAGAAGAAACACCTCAACCACCCACTTATTACACCGTCAAGTCCGGTGACTATTTATGGAAGATTGCCACTCAATACGGAATTACCGTAGACCAGCTGAAAAGCTGGAACAATCTGACGAGCAATTATATTTATTCAGGGGATCGTTTGGTTGTTACAAATCCAGTTATCGTGCAACCGCCGAAAGAAAAAGAGCCGCCAACCCCAACTCCACCCCAACCTCAAGCTAAATACCACACCGTTAAATCCGGTGAATATTTATGGTTGATTGCATCGCAAAATAATATTAGTGTGGCGCAATTGAAAAGCTGGAACAATCTGACGAGTAATTATATTTATTCAGGGGATCGTTTGGTTGTTACAAATCCAGTTATCGTGCAACCGCCGAAAGAAAAAGAGCCGCCAACCCCAACTCCACCCCAACCTCAAGCTAAATACCACACCGTTAAATCCGGTGAATATTTATGGTTGATTGCATCGCAAAATAATATTAGTGTGGCGCAATTGAAAAGCTGGAACAATCTGACGAGTAATTATATTTATTCAGGGGATCGTTTGTTAGTGACGGATCCCAAACAGACGGCGCCAGCAAATCCAGAAGAGGGCTTAACTGGAAATCATGGAGCGGTTCAAGACGTATTGAACCAGTACAAAAACTCGTCAATCTATGTTTTTTATGAAAGTTTGGTCGAAGGAGATTTGCGTACGGCATCATTGAACGGAGATCGTTCAGTTTATGGGGCATCTGTACCGAAAATTGTCTTAATTGCTTATACATTGGAGCAAGTTGAGAAGGGCAATTTATCTTGGCAAACGCCGTTGACCTATACGCCAGCCATTTACAATTATGCTGAATCCTATTCATGGGGCGGTAGCGGGACCATTCAATACGAAAATTACCAAAATAAATCGTATACTTTACAAGAAGTAGTCCGCCGAACCATTGATAATTCCGACAATCTAGGCAGCAATATGTTGTTGCATTATGTGGGCTATCGCGACAAAGCCGATTTCAACCGCTTCACGCAAGAAGTCTACGGCGCCCCAAGCTACAGCCGGAATATGACCGCGCGCCAAATCAATCAAGTCATGCGCTACATTTACGACCACCCGCAACAATACGCCATGGAAGCCATGGACCAAACCGATTACGACAACACCAAACTGGACACCGTCGCAGCTAATGTCTTCCAAAAAATTGGCGCTTGGTGGCCGTATTACAATCACTCAACCGGCATCGTGGATGGCACTCGCCCCTACATCATCACCATTCTAACTGACTACTGGTCCGACTCCGCCATCGGCAACCTAGCCAAACAAATTTTCAACGCCGTCAAAGGCTAATCACCCCTCAAATAAATATCTCTGCACTAAAAATAACGGTCGTCATAGTGACGACCATTACTTTGATAGTATCCAGTTCCTACTTCACTAATAACGAAGCAATAAAAGTTGCTTCGAAATAAAAACGAAGCAATAAATGTTACTTCGAACCAAAAACGAAGCAATAAAAGTTACTTCGAACCAAAAACGAAGCAATAAAAGTTGCTTCGAACCAAAAACGAAGCAATAAAAGTTGCGTCGAAATAAAAACGAAGCAATAAAAGTTGCTTCGAAATAAAAACGAAGCAATAAAAGTTGCGTCGAAATAAAAACGAAGTAATAAAAGTTGCTTCGAACCAAAAACTAGTTAACAAATATTAACTCGAACCAAAAGAAAGCAGTATAAGCCAGGTTTAGCGTTTCATTTAAGATAAATTGATTGTCAGCACAAAGGTAAGTAGTTAGTATATCTGTAAACTATCACTAATTAAGCCGCCGAATTCCCCAACAATTCGGCAGCTTAATCCACCGCACCGCCGAAATATCATAACCCAACCACCTCATCACTCACCCAAAACCCTCTCTAACACCAACCCAACAACCAACCCAACCACAGCTGGCATAACCCATCCGAAACCATACGCATAAAACGGCAACACACGCTCAGCAAAGCCAACTAAACTCTCCACAGGTAAAAATTGGCTCAACTCCGCAGGCAACACCTTCGCCATATCGAATACCCCAGCCACAAAAGTAAATGCAGTCACTGACTGGAACACCCGACGCTTTCCATCCAAAGGCTTAACTAAATGCAAAAGAATCAACGTAATCGCCAACGGATACAACAACATCAATACTGGAATCGAATAAGAAATAATACGCTCCAAACCAATGTTAGCCACTAAAAAAGAAACCAAAGTAGCCGTAATTGTCCAACTCTTTTTGGACAAAAACCCAGGCATCAACTCAGAAAAAGCTTCAGCTAAAGCCACCACTAAACCAATCGCCGTTTTCAAACAAGCCACAATCATAACCGCTGCTAAAATCACTTGGCCAAATAATCCAAAATAATGTTGCGTAATTATCGACAAAGCAACGCCACCATTAGGCGAAACCTCAGTAAAATTCAAACTTTGTGTCCCTAACAACTCCAAACAAGCATAAACAAACCCCATCGCAACCAAACTTATGACGCCACTCACGACCAATTCATGAGCCACTTTCCCAGATGACCTAACCCCAAATTGCTTAATCGACTGAATCGCTAATATCCCAAAAGCTAAACTAGCCAACACATCCATAGTGTTATAACCCTCAAGAAAACCAACCGAAAAAGCCTCAGTCGACGACACAAACTGCGACGAATCCTCCGTAATCAACGGAAACCCCGACGTAAAAGCCCGTACCACAATCACAGCCAACAACACCAAAAAGGTCGGATTTAAATAAATCCCCACCCAATCCAACAAGCCGCTTGGCCTTAAAGCAAAGTACAAAACTGCTAAAAAGAAAAGAGAGCTATAAATCAACAAAGCAATTTGTACATATTCCGCAGGCAAAGCCGTCGCAATCCCCACTTCAAACGACACCGTCGCCGTCCGCGGCGTCGCAAACAATGGCCCAATCGTTAAGTAGAGCGCAATCGTAAAAAAGTATGCATAAGGTATTGACACATGCTTAGCCATATCAATAACTGATTCACTCTCCGATAAACCCAAAGCCACAATCCCCAACAAAGGCAATCCCACCGCCGTAATATTAAACCCCAACATGGACGGCGTGTAATGCCCACCTGCCACCTGCCCCAGCGAAATCGGGAAAATCAAATTCCCCGCCCCAAACAACAAGCCAAAAATCAAAGATGCTACCACTAATCTATTTTTTATCGTTAATTTCTCATTCATCATCCATACCAACTTTTCTTCAATCTCATTCCCCTAGTGTAAAATTTAATCCCCCCAGATGCAAGAAATTCTTTTAAATAAATATCTCCGCCTATCACAAACCTGCTTCTCAATCAAGCTAATTCCAATAAATTTACGCATCAATTTGGTATAATAAACCTAAGTCAATAAAAGGAGTGAAACAAAATGAACGTAACACCAATAAAAGCCTTTAGCGATAACTACATTTGGGTAATCGAAGAAGGCGAGGAGACCATTATTGTTGATCCAGGTGAAGCACAAGGCGTGCTAGATTATTTTGCTAACAACAGCCAAAAACTAACCGCCATTTTACTCACCCATGCCCACGATGACCATACCGGAGGCGTCAAAGAAATCCTAAAACACTACCCTGACACACCAGTCTATGGTCCGCAAGAAACCGAAGATATAGCAACCGAAATCTTAAAAGAAGGCGACACCATCAACCTTTTAAACCAAGATTTCAATATCATCCTAACAGCAGGCCACACCGCCGGTCACATATCCTATGTAACCGACAACGCGCTCTTTTGCGGCGATGCCCTGTTTGCTGCCGGCTGTGGCCGCGTCTTTACACAAGATTACCAAGCTCAATTCGATGCTCTGCAAAAATTTAAAGCCTTACCCGACACCACCCTGGTATATCCCGCCCATGAATACACCGTCACAAACCTGAAATTTGCCCGCACCATCCAACCATCCAACGGCAACCTCATCGATGCCCTAGTCAAAACCGAGCGCCTCACCTCCACAGGCTTTCCAAGCCTCCCAACCACCATCGGCTTCGAGCGCCTAATCAACCTCTTCATGCAAGCCGACACCGTCGAAGCCTTTAAAAAACTCCGCCTCGCCCGAGACAAATTCTAATACTTATCACAGCCTACACACCACAATCACAATGGTATGTAGGCTTTTTCTCTAGATTTATAACCAAATTTCAACGATTTATTGCATGAAATCTCATAAAACTGTGGAGAAGGCACAGCAGAAATCGCTCTGTGCCTCCTTTTATCAGTTGAAGGCGTAGCACAATTTGCTCTAAACCTCCTCATGCAAGTTGAAGGCACAGCGCAATTTACGCTACACCCTAAATCCTCACTCATTCTTACCACACCACTATTTATTTCCATAACCCCCACAAAACAATGTTTATTAAGAAATAAAACCTATTCCACAGAAAAAATTTACACGAACTTAACGTAAGATTTACAAAACAAGAGTATACTAAAGCAAGAATGACAATCAAACGGAGGTTTTAGAATGAAGAAGAGCTTACTATTATTAGCAAGTTTAGCTTTAATGCTGACTGCAAGCATCGTACCAACTGCTACAACCATTAGTGCACAAGAAGAAAATACGGATGAATTGAATTTCGCGATTTCAGTTGACCCAGATGGACTGGATCCACAACGGACAACCGCTGCATCAACCTTCCAAGTCACTAACAATATTTATGACACATTAGTTAAAGTCACTCCAGAAGGTGAATATATCCCTGGATTAGCTGAATCATGGGAAGTAAGTGAAGATGGTTTAACCGTTACATTCCAACTCGTTTCAGATATCGCGTTCCATAACGGCACACCATTCAATGCCGATGCTGTATTAGCTTCATTCGAACGTTTACAAGGTGAAGGCTCACCACGTGCTAACGACTATGCCAACATCACAAACATTGAAGTCGTATCAGATACAGAAATCACATTCACGACTGAAACCCTTGACGTAGAATTAATTTCAAAATTCGCTTACCCATGGGCTGCGATTGTTGAAGCCTCTGTTGGTGATGATTTATCAAGCAATCCAGTCGGAACAGGCTCTTACAAAATGGTTAATTGGGTTCCTCAAGAAATCTTAGTCTTAGAAGCAAACGAAGACGGCTTGAAAGATCCAGCCATTACAACCATCAACTTACAAACTATCCCTGATGCACAAGCACGTATCTTAGCACTTCAATCAGGTGAAGTAGACATTATGAGCATTTCAGGTGACCAAGTGCCTCTAGTTGAATCATTAGAAGGCTACAAAATCAATGAAAACCCAATGAACTCACTACAATTATTAGCGATGAACTTGCAAAATGAAAACTTAGCCGTACCAGAAGTTCGCCAAGCTATTAACCTTGTCGTAGACAAAGATGGCCTTATCAACAACGTATGGTACGGTTACGGTACGAAAATTGGTTCACATTATCCACCAGTCCTAAAAGAATTCGTGGATCACTCAGACCAATATGCATACAACGTTGAAGAAGCCCAAGCCCTAATGGAAGAAGCCGGCTATGCTGATGGCTTTACCTTAGACATGTACTTACCAAGCGACTACCAAGCCTACGTTGATGCCGGTCAAATCATTGCTCAAGAACTCCAACAAATAAATATTACTGCGAATATCGAAATCGTGGAATGGGCATTTTGGTTAGAAAGTGTTTATACAGGACGTAACTATGACATGACAGTTATGGGACACACTGGACGTTTGGATGCTTACCAATGGTTAGCACGTTACCATACAGACAGTCCTGAAAACTACTTCAACTACAGCAATGCTCGCGTGGATGAAATCTTAGAAACAGCACCACAAACACAAGATGAAGCAGAAAGAACAGCTATGTACCAAGAATTACAAGCTATTTTAGCTGAAGAAGTGCCTGCTTTATACATCCAATCACCAACAGCGATGATGATTATGGATGAAAGTTTACAAGGATTCACACAATATCCAATTGATATTTACGAATACGCTGATTTAGTATACGAATAAAACAAAAGGACAATTAAACTATGGCAATTTATACGATAAAACGAATATTACAAGGTCTACTTGTCATCTTTATCGTATCCATTATCACTTTCTTAGTTTTAAAGGTAATCCCATCGGATCCCGCGGCACTTATCCTAGGGACTGATGCCACACCAGAAAGTTTAGCTGCCTTACGAGAATCAATGGGTCTAAATGATCCATTGATTTTTCAATATGGGGAATGGATAGTGAATACATTAAAAGGTGATTTAGGTAGAAGTTATTATTTTGGACAAGAGGTTAGTCAGCTAATCGGTGAACGTTTACCAGTAACGATTACGTTAGCAATCATTTCGACAGTAGTAAGTTTTATTATCGCACTTATTTTAGGAATTATTGCAGCCATTAATAAATTTACTTGGGTAGACTATTTAATTCGGTTGACGACACAAATAACCGCTGCCATGCCAACCTTTTGGGTGGGGATGATTGCCTTAACCTACTTAGCCGCACGCTGGGGTTGGTTCCCCGTAGCCGGACGCTTTGATCTAGGCGCTGATTTTTGGGGGAGCATTCGTTCCATCATCCTTCCTTCATTAGTCTTAGCTATTTCACAAGTCGGTTCACTTATCAGACAAGTGAGAACCGCCATGATGAACGCCCTCAGTTCCGAATACATGATTGCAACAAACGTAAAAGGGCTAAGTCGCTTCAGAGCAATTTTCGTCTATGCCTTGCGCTCAGCCATTATGACACCTGTGACGGTGGCAGCCTTGCAATTTGCAGGATTATTCGGCGGGACGGCTGTGATTGAAACCGTCTTTTCACTTGCTGGACTGGGGCGTCTGCTCGTCGTGAGCGTCGAACAACGTGATATGGTACTCCTACAAGGCATTATATTATTCATTACATCGGTGGTTATCATGATTTCAGTGCTGACCGATATTTTCTATGCTTTAGTTAATAAAACCATCAAATTGGAGGGAAATGCATGAGTCAAGTACAGATACAGTCATCCGTTAAAAAATACGGCATTAAATTTTCCCTCTATATCGGTATTTTCTTTATCCTTATTTTCTTAGCCTTGTTCCTCCTATCCTTTGTCTACCCAAACGATCCCACAGAATTTGATATGACCAACCGCTTTGCCATGCCAAGTCGCGACCGCCTTTTAGGAACCGACCAATTTGGACGCGATGTATTAGCGCGTGTCATGCATTCGATGCGGTCTGTTTTTACGGTTGGCATTGGCTCAGTGACCGTTGGAATGGTGATCGGGACAGCCATCGGTACCATTGCAGGCGCTAGCCCGCAATGGCTTGAACGGATTTTGATGAGCATCATCGACGGACTGATTGCTTTTCCAGGAGTACTCTTAGCCATGCTGATTGTCTTTTTAGTTGGCCGCGGTTCACTGAACACCATCTTAGCTATTGGGATTATGATGATTCCAGTGTTCGCTCGTCTGGCTTATTCAACCATGTTGGAGCACCAATCCAAATTGTATATTAAAGCGGCGGTCAGCTATGGTCTCAGCAAGCCTAAAATCATTTGGAATCATATTTTTCCAGCCTTATTGCCCAAAATCATTACCCAATTTACCTCCAGTGTGGCCGGTGCTATTACCATCGAGTCATCCCTATCCTTTCTAGGTTTGGGAATTCAGCCGCCTGATGCCTCGTTAGGCTTGATGTTACGCGAAGCACAGCAACATGTTTTATTGTATCCTTTTCAAATTATGCCAGCGGGTATTGCTTTAATTATCGTCGTGCTCGGCTTTATTTTTGTGGGTGACGCCCTTAACGACAAACTGACCACGAGACGAGGTGTTTAGTATGACAAAAACCATTGAAATCAACCAACTAAATATCTCTGATACAAACGGTAAGCCAATTTTAAAAGACGTTAGCTTTTCAATCCCTAAAGGTGCTTCTGTCGGTATTGTCGGTGAATCAGGTTCAGGTAAGAGCATAACCATGAAATTTCTCTTAGGGCAATTACCGCCAACCTTGAATGCATCTTATCAAGGGTTAAATCTATTAGGGTCTGATCCTTATCAACTATCAGATCAAGAACGGCGGCAATTAATTGGACGCAATGTCGGCTACATTCCGCAAAATACCGTCGAGTACTTGCATCCATTAATTAAAATACAAACACAATTAATCGACGGTTACTTGACACATAAGCTTGGAACGAAGGCAGAAGCTATACAAAAAGCCATCCAATTATTAGAGTATGTCGAAATTACCGATCCACAACGCGTTTTACAAGCCTTACCGCAAGAGTTGAGTGGTGGGATGCGTCAACGGGTTAATATTGCTTTGGCGATGATGTGTGATCCGGAGCTAATCATTGCGGATGAACCCACGACTGCTCTCGATGCCGAAGTGCAATATCAAGTCATGCAATTGTTGAAGCAACTCCATGAAGAAACCCAAAATACCATGGTGATTATTTCACACGATATGTCTTTGATTAAAGCGTATTGTGATTATGTCATTGTGATTTATAATGGGGTTATTCAAGAAATAGGGGCAACACAGGAGATATTTATTCGGCCACAAGCAGAATACACGCAGGCGCTCTTGTCTGTGATTTTGCGACTGGATCAAGATCCCAATGAAGCATTAAAAGATATTTCGTATTATTATAAAAAGGGGGAGTAAGATGTTATTACAAGCTGAAAATATCGTTAAAACTTTCCCCAAGAAGAATAGTGGCTTATTTAAAAAGGAGTCCTTAATTGCCGTTAATCATGTATCCCTTGAGATTAAAGCTGATACAACCATTGGTTTAGTGGGTGAAAGTGGTAGTGGAAAATCCACTTTAGGCGAAGTCTTAGGCGATTTGCAGAAGCCAAGTAGCGGCGTTATTTATTATAAGGGAAGGGATATTCGTCAGTTAAAAGGGGCGGACTATCAAGCTTTCCGGCGGAATGTGCAGTTTATTTTTCAGAATCCGCAGGGGTCGATGAATCCTTATTATAAGATTAAGCAAGTGCTGTTGGAGCCGCTAAAGGCTTTGAGTGAGCATTATGATGAGGCGGAGGCTTTGGTGAAGGTGGAGCAAATGATGGAGGATGTGGGTTTGGATGCCAGCTATTTGGACCGTTATCCGTCGGAATTGAGTGGGGGTCAAAGTCAACGGGTGGCGATTGGACGTGCATTGCTGTTGAATCCTGAGATTATCATTTGCGATGAGTGTGTGTCAGCTTTGGATGTGTCAGTGCAGGCACAGATTTTAAACTTGTTGAAACGGATGCAGAAGTTGTATCATACCAGTTATTTGTTCATTTCACATGATATTGCGACGGTGAAGTATATGTCCGATGAAGTGATTGTGATGTTTCGTGGGGATGTCGTGGAGCATGGAACGACGGCAGAGGTTTTGGACGATCCCAAGAATGACTATACCAAGAAATTATTGAAATATGTGCGTTTGAAGAATGGGGAGTAGAAGAAATGGAATTAACGGTTATTGGTTATCATGGGGGTAGTGCACCGGCAGATCATGCAACGTCGTCATACTTGTTAAAGGTGGATGGCTTTCAATTGTTGCTGGATTGTGGGGCGGGAACGATGAGCCAATTACAAAAAGTGGCAGACATTGACCAGATTGACCATGTGTTGATTACGCATTATCATTACGATCATTTTAGTGATGGCGGTGCTTTTGTGTATAATCGGTTGGTAAAGAAGATGCTAAATCCTGCTTTGAATCCTTTGACCATTTTTACGCAAGAAGATGGTGTTATTAGTCCAACTTTGAAGATGGGGGAGAATAGTCAGTTAGTTTATATTGATGAAGATTCGCAGTTATCATTAGAAGGTATGAGCATTCGATTTATGGTAACCACTCATCCAGTGAAGTGTTTGGCAGTCAGGATTGAAAAGGACGCAAAGGTTTTGGTTTACACCGCGGATTCTTCTTTAACGGCTGAGTTGATTGAATTTAGCATGGGAGCTGATTTGTTAGTGACTGAGTGCAGTTTGTATTCTGGTTACAGTGGTGCTAAGTCAGGACATATGAATACGGAAGAAGTCGCTGAGTTGATTAATAGAAGTGGCGCTAAGAAGACGATTTTATCGCATTTACCGATTTACGGTGATCATCAAGTCATGTTAGAGACGGTGAAAGGTTTAACGGACAAAGAAGTGGTTTTGGCTGAGAAGTTTTTGACGGTGGAAATATAGTATTATAAAACGGCGGATGCCATTCTAAATGAATGATATCTGCCGTTTGATTTTTTTCAAAAAATTAGACCACTCTTTGCTAAAAACATTAATAGCATCAACAATAAATAGACGACATAGCGTGTCATTAATTCGCTTTTACTATTTTCTCTCTCCCATAAATAATAGGAAGCAACAGCCAGAAATACAGCATGTTCAATGTTAATGTAGTTTAAAAGATAGAGTAAGAAGGTTAGAATTAGTAGTAATGTAGGGATAATCAATTTTGTGGATTTCATATAAATATCTCCTTTCAAACCTTAAAATCTTGAAAACTTGTGCTGGGATTGAGATGATTTCTGTTGAATATTATCTTGACGCAATAATCTTCCCATGATCCATTTCAATCACCGTATCACATAAAATCTCGATGTCTTCTTTACTATGACTAGCTAAAATAATGGTTTTGCCTTCAGATTTAAGTTTTAAAAATAACTCTCGCATCTCATTCACACCACGATTATCTAAACCGTTCATAGGTTCGTCTAAAATTAATATCGATTGATTTTCCATAATCGCTTGTGCAATACCTAATCGTTGTCTCATACCCATAGAGTATTTGCCGACTTTTTTCTTGGCGGCTGCGGTTAAACCAACTGTTTCTAGAACTTGATTAATTTCTTCAGCGCCTATGACATTTCGTATGGAAGCTAAATATTTTAAATTACTATAGCCATCAAAAGCAGGTAAAAAGCCAGGGGATTCAATGATGATGCCGATATCTTCCAATTTTTTATCTGTGCGAGTTGTCATTAACTCGCCATCAATTTTGATTTCGCCTTTATCGGGACGAATAAAGCCACAGATAGATTTCATTAAAATAGTTTTTCCTGCGCCATTTCTACCAATGATTCCATGGATTTGTCCTTTATTAAAATGACAACTAACATCATCTAAAATAGTTGTTTTTCCAAAGCTCTTTGATAAATTGATTACTTCAATTGCTGGAACCATAATCTCCTCCTTACTATTCTGCATGTAATTCATTCAGTTCCATCTTCTTACTTAGCCAAAATATTAGCGTAATCAAAGTAGTTATTATTAGACTAATCATCACCATAATTTGAGTGAAATTGGGAAGTCCTCTCGCTCCATCAATACGAATAGCACTTAAAGTCGCCCATGAAACAGGAGAAAACCAAAGTAGTAGCCCACGTGACCAAATTATTACATCAAATAATACCATACTTGATGTAATAATTATCCCCAAAACAGACTTTTTACTGACCACATTAATCACAAACATCAACATTCCAAGTATACTTCCTATTAAACTTGAAAGTAGGTAAGAATAAAACATAGCTTGTAATGGAGAAAAATAATCAAGAATATGACGTTTGAACGGAATTATAACACCAAAATTATCACCAGCATTTGTCTTACTCAATGTGGTAATCGCATCTCCCCATTGTAAATCAAAGGTTACATTTGGAATTAGCATAAGGATTGTGAGTATAATAATTATGAAAAAGTATATAAAACTCGCAAATAATATATATAGTATTTGACCACTAGCCCAAGAAAGTCGACCTGCTCGTAACACAACATACAATTGATTTTTATCAATAAAGGGAGCATCGCTAAATAGAAAAATTAAGGGCAAAAATAACAAAAGCTTTTGAGATCGCCATTCAAGCAGAAAAGGGAAAACCCATGGTGTAATGGGGATATCAACAGAATTTAGAAAGTCGATTAAATTTGTTAGATTCGCATGTATAAAGATGACCAATAAGATACCAATCATTATAATACGTAAACTACTCCGCCATTTTTTTATATTAAGCCAAGCAATTCGGCTTACTTTCTTAAAGTAATTCATTGCTTAACCTCCTTATAACCATTCGATAGAATTCCCAGCCGACGATTAATATTAGTATGATATAGTAAACTATAAAGTAAACAAAGTGAGGCCAAAAACCACTATCTGGAAATACCACACGCGACCTTGATACAACATCCTCTTGTAACATTCTCGGGAGTAAAAAACTACTAAATGATACAAAATAATTCACAATAAATGGACTAACATAAGCAACGAATTTATTTGGAATTAAAGTTGAAACAAATAACCCTACTATTGTCCAAAAGCCGGCTGATAAGGAATAGATAATGATTCGAGCTATAGTATAAGATGCCGGAAAGCTAGTATATGCCAATTCAGAATAGGGTGGATATACTTGATATTCAATGGGATGACCTTCATTTAATAGAGGATAATATATAAATGCAATGCCAAAGAAAATCATACAACCAATGAATGTAATTCCAAAAGAAGTAATGAAGGCAAAAAAGAGTCTGATAATTGAATACTCTTTTGTCCCAGAACGCATGGCAATATTGTATAAATAACGAAACTCCCAATCCTCAACAAAACTTGAAACAACAGGAAAAGATGCAACGATCAAGATGAGTTGTGTTGGAAAAAGCGAAAAAATCGATCGTTCGACTAGATAGGTTGCATTGATACCAGACATAATATATTCGTTTGCTGATACGCCTAATGTAGCGATTACACCTACAATTGCTAAAACAATTTTATAGTTTAACACAAAGCGTTTAAAATCTGCTTTAAATAGCTGAAAAGAATTAATGCTAATCACCTTCTTATTTAATTCTTGAACCATCAATTACAGAGTACAAATCAATACTCATACCTTGTCCAATCTTCTCACCATCATGATATTGAGTAGTATTCACGATCCAGTAGGGCTCAATATTAAATGTAAAATCTTCAATTTCGGTTGGGATTTCTTCCATAATTGGCAAATATTGTAGTGCAATTTCATTGACGACTACATTTCCTAAACCTATGATTCCACTGTACTCATTAATAAGGACATCTTTCAGCTGATTCATCGTCATAATTGATATGAATTCATTTTCATAGTTTCCATTTATTTGATATAAGCCTGTCATTTTTAAATAGACTAGACCTTCCTCATGAAAAATTCCAATCGCTTTCGATCCATTAAATCCGTATAAAGTTTCTTCAGTATATCCAGTTGTAGCTAGTGAGGCTCCTCCGAGAGTTAGTGGGTATTCAATTACATATACTTGATCACCAGTTTCAAATTCAGAAATATTAGAGTTTTCTCTTATAAGAAATATTTCATCATTATAAGCAATTAAATCAGAGTCAGTTAGTGCCGCAATTTTAGGTGTGTTTAAATGTTCAATGCCTAATTGATCTAAAATATACTTCATTGATTGGATAACACTTTCACTAGGATTATTTTCCAATTCCTTAAATTCATATAAATCAAAAAAATTGTTACCCACAAACTCACCATCTATAGATAATACTTGATTATATGCTTTTGTTAGGAATTTATGGTTATAAAATGAAAAATCTATATAGTCAAAAGTTAATATATCTCCCATTTCATTTTCCCATCGTTCAGACCATCCTTCGTCAACAGTCTGATATAAAGGACTAGTAGCATACGTATTAAATAAATTGACAACTTCATCACTTTCAAATTCAAGTGGTTTTGCTGGAACAGATGCTAGATATGGACCTTCAGGTATATAAAGGTCAGCATCAAAGGTCACAACATCTGAGGAATCATCTATGAATTTATTTTCATTTTCACTATTTGAGTCTTCGATAATCGAAATAGTACCATTTTCTGAATTATTGGATAAATTCCTTTGTTCGGTTGGAAAGCAAGCAGATAAGGTAATTGTAATGGTACCAATAATTATTGTTTTAAAATGTTTTTTCATGTATACGTTACCCTCTATATAAAATTTAAGCAATACTCTAAAAAATCTAGAGTATTGCTAGTTAGTTAAATTTCTACTTTATTTTGGCTATAGTTCAACGATTGATTTACGACAGCCGATTTTATAAAAAGTATGCATACTGTTTTATGACTATAGCATACAGTCAATTTAAACCGTTTGCAATAGGTAAAAGCGGTAAAATCAACCATAACTCTATTCACTTAATTAAATTATGATATAATTGTAAATAAAGATAAGAGACATGGGGGATGGCTTTGAAAGACAATAATATTAATTCCAAACTAATTTTATTTGAGCAGAAATTAATGAAAAGTACGCAAAAGGAACAACTTAATCAGTTGATTAAATTTTCTACACCTAAAATTGATGATTGGATGTCTAAATATGAAAAAGAAATTGAGGAGTACCTTTCAGAAATATATTAACTTCTTGAAAGATGAACTAATCAATATTGATGACCTTGCATTAAGTTTGTTTATAAACGATCTAATCAAAGAAGATATAAATAAGTTATCAGTTGATGATTTTAGTATAGGAATGATATTTATCATCCTATTTGATTATGAATTGGCTCATGGAGAAACAACGTTTCGTTATGCCGCAAATATTGAGTTGATTTTCTGGGCGAGTAATGGGCTAGATGATTATCTTGATCAGGATAGACCTCAAGTAGAATATAGTCCCGATAGTGTATTATCACTTCAAAATATCATATTTTCATAAATAAAAAATTTATCTGAAATACAGAATTTTAATAGTGACATTCAATTTGATAAAGTTCAATTATTTCTTTCAGATTCAATTAATAGTCAACTTATTGATTACTATAGGAAACCTTTTATTATTGAAAATGTTGACCAATTTATTCTTCAAAGCACTAAAAAAAGTGTCTCCTTATTTCAATTAGTTTGTTATTTAGCTGTTCCAAACGAGAAAAAGATATGGCAAAACTTTGCTACTAATTTAGCTATTGGTATGCAACTAAAAAATGATGCTTTTGATAGTCAAAATATCAATAAGAGTGATTTACTCAATTATGCATCTACCTTGCCTATTAATAAAGGATTAGAGATGCCAAAGAATTGAAAAATAAGAAATTTCAATTAATAATTAATCAACAAAGATCAGATATTGATTCTCGAAGATATATTGTTGATTTTATATTGAGTAGCGGAGCTCTCCATTATTGTTTATATGCTTCGGATTTATATTACAAAGAAGCCTTTAAATCACTTGATAGTTTATCGGTTAATAATAAAGATAAGTATTACTTGCTAAATTTATATTTAAACCAAGGAGATATCAAGGTATGAAATCACACTCAGCACTTCGGATGTTACTCATTACTGCATGGATAATTATTATTGGAGTTATTCTATACTTTCTCTTAAACCCACATTTATTGAATGAGTTGTTAAGCTCATTCACCCTATTCGGGTTCTTTACATTACTCATACCCACTGTCATATATAGAGATGCACCTTCGCAACCATCGACCTATAACTTAGTGATATTTAATATCTTTTTAGCGCTAATGTTTAGCTTGATCTATATTCGAGTTACGTTTATTAACAATATCGCTTTAGTGATCCTATCAATGCTCCCGTTACTTTTATATAACCTACTCACTGAAATGATTGCACTTCAAAATGTAAAGCTGGTTCGTTTTTTTAAAATAGAATTAGCTATAACAGGAGCAGTTTTTGCCACATTGTTTCTTTTACGACTGCATGGTACTCCCGCTCTAATTTTATTGTTTTTAAATAGTTTTATTATTTCCTTTTTAACCATTTGGAAAGCTAGATATAGTTTTTATAATTCACACACTAGCCGCATGGTAATCATTGGCTTTATTATAGGCTTTTTGCCAATTATACTGATTAATTTAATCCCTGCTCTCTTTTTTCCTTCTATTCAATTTCACTATGATTTTTTAATTTTCGGTTTAATTATTAATATTTCTATAGCTTTCCTCTATGTGTTTATCAAAGATCGTACCATTAAATTGTCTATGTATTCGATCATTACGTTTTTAACTATCTTGCCAGCCTATGTATTTTTCCTCATCTATTCAGTTTTAACAGAAAACAGCTATCTTTCGTTATTTTATACTTTATTGATTTATACACTTATATTTTTGACATTAGTGGCATATCAGTGGTGGAGTAATAAAAATATGCAAGCAAATAAAAATAAATATTTTACTTTTTCGAATGAAAAAGTCGAAATACTCAATCAAATTAATTTTGCTAAAACATCCTATGATCTTTATGAGTTGATTTTATCGCAGTTGCATTTGATCACTCAGAGTCCTCAAATAATGTTAATATTGGAATCCTCTGGGGACTTTCGTATTTTAGCCAATCGAAACGTACTAAATTCACAGAAATTAATTGAGATACTTCAACAAACTGACAATAGTCAAACAATAGAGTTTAATAATAAAGCATTTAAATTTCTAAAGGAACCAATTGAGGAATCCACTTTATGGGTAGTGTTTCAATTAGTCGATGCATCCATTGATGTCAGTGAAGTAGACAAACAGATGCCTTTGTATGTCCAGTTGGTTCATTCGTTTCAAAATTTACACATTAATAATGAAAAATATATTCAATCCCCAATAAGTATTGAAGATTCAATCCAACATAAATTACTGAATAATATGGATCAAGAAAGAGCACATTTTTCTAATTTTTTGCATGATGAAGTGATACAAAGTGTAAATGGAATGCGAATAATCCTCCAAAATTTAAGTGGAACTTCAGAGAAAGATAAGCGAATTATTAAGCTATTGAATGATGAATTGTTAAGTCTAAACAAACTTTTACGTAAAGAAATCAATCAATCTACACCAGCGATGCTTTCACTGCTATCATTTAATAAGAATATCGAAATGTTAATGGGTGACATGAATAGTCGATACAGTCATACAAACTTTGAATATCAAATTAATGGTGCGTTAGAAATTTCCACTCAAATGGTCACTATCATATATCGAATAATCAAAGAACTCAATATAAATATTGGAAAACATGCAGATGCGAAACAAGCTAGGACAAGTATCACTCAAGCTGATCATACTTTGATTATAACGATTGAGGATAATGGGATTGGTTTTATGCAAAATGAAGATTTAGAATACAAAATAAATGAAAGTAGTCAACATTTTGGTTTGTTATCGGTTAAAAATGATGTGAAGTGGTTAAATGGATTATTTCAATTAGATAGTTTTTCAGGTATTAGAAAAGGTATTTGTATCACAATAATGATTCCGCTAAATGAGGGTAAAGGAGAGGAAAATGAAGATTTTACATATTGATGATCACTTAATAATTGGTAAAAGTGTAGAATTAACTTTGGAAGATATTCCTGAAATATCCGAATATAAGTTTATTCAAAATGTTGAGGATTTAGATACAATAATTAAATCATTTGATCCTTCAATCGTTTTATTAGATATTCAACTTGGTGATAAAAATGGATTGACTATTGGTGAATATATTATTAATCACTATAAGAAAAAAGTAATTTTCTTTTCAGGGTTCGATTTAGTTGCTTACCATGAAAAAGCTTTAGAAATAAGGGCGTATGGTTTTATTGTTAAAGATGCGTCAATTGAAGAACTAATTACTGCATTAAAACAAGTCCATTTTGAAAACAAAAAAGTTTTTCCTCATTCAGAACGTCTTAAACAGAGCTATACTACCTTATCTGAAAGAGAGAGGGCTATTCTTATTCGATTAGCTCAAGGTACAACACAATCAAATATCGCTACTGAATTGGATATTGCAGACAAAACGGTACGCAATCATCTTGGTTCAATCTATAAGAAACTTAATACCCATAACGCTGTAGAATCAGTCGCTAAGGCAACTAAATTAGGCTTAATTAAATTGTAGTAGGTAAGAGTAGACTTCGTTTAATAATGAGGTCTATTTTTATTGTTCAAAACACTTACTTTACAGTATATTTGTGATATTTATTGGTATAAAAGGGCTCTAAATTGAATTTTAAATAGGCATATGCTATATTGAAAATGGATACAAACGATTTATAGAAGAGAGGTGTTGGAATGGCACGAGGCGGCGGTGGCGGCGGCGGTCGTGGTGGTGGCGGCTCTTCAGGAGGTAATCGCGGTGGCGGTGGCCGTATCGGCGGGAGTAGTAGTCGTGGTCGTGGTGGTTCCTCTTGGGGCGGCGGAAGTAATCGCAATACCGGAGGTGGATGGAATTCAAGGCCGGTGATTCGAACAGGCCCGATATTTACTGGTGGACCTTACCGAAGACGTAATTACGGATGGGGACCTGGTGGTGGCGCTGGCGCTGGTTGTGGTTGTACATCCATCATTGTGGCTTTAATAGTGTTTGGGATTATCATTTGGATTTTCTCCATGTTAGCTGGCGGTGGTGGTAACAATAATACAGTTGGTTTTAGCAATAATTCGATTCAAACGTCCACGGTTGAAAGAGAACCTTTGCCGTCTGGAGCAGTCAACGAGACCGATTATTATACTGACGAAGCCGGTTGGATTAGTAATGAAACGCAAATGACTAATGGTTTGCGACATTTTTATCAAGAGACGGGTGTTCAACCCTACGTTTATATTACAGAAAATATCCCTGGTTTATCTAGTTCTAATGTGACTATAAACGCGTTAGAAACGTATGCTAATGAACTTTATGATGAGTTGTTTACTGATGAGGCGCATTTGTTGTTGTTGTTTTATGAACCTGTCCCGTCGGATTATAATACCTATATCACCGTTGGAACCCAGGCAAAGCAAGTGGTCGATAACGAAGCGGTTAATATTATCTTAGATTATATTGATCGGAATTATTACGATTCTAGTTTAGGTGAGGAAGCGTTTTTCAGTAATTCCTTTAGGGATGCTGCTGACCGGATGATGGAAGTAACGACTTCGCCGTGGATTCCAGTCTTTATGGGGTTGATTGTCGTGGCGGTTGTAGCCATCCTGTTCTTCTGGTGGCGTCGCAAAAAACAACAAGATGAGATTGAAGCAAAAAGAACGGAAGACATTCTTAACCGTCCAATTGATACATTTGGTACGAATGCATCTACTGAAGTGGATGATTTAGCCAAAAAATATCAGGACGAAGACGATAGCAACAACTAATTATAGCAATAAAATTTGAAACATTTTAGGAGGAAAAATATATGTCAATTTTAGGTCGTTTTAGTGATATCATTAGTGCTAATATTAATTCGGTGATTGACCGTATGGAAGATCCGGAAAAAATGATTGATCAATATTTGCGCGAAATGATGGATGATTTAGCTGAAGTTAAAGAAAGTACTGCTGGTGTCATGGCAGAAGAAACACGTGCAAAACGTGAAGTGGATAAGAATGACGCTGAAGTTCAAAAATATGCGGAATTAGCTAAAAAAGCTGTTCAAAGTGGTAACGAAGACGATGCGCGTGTCTTCTTAACTAAAAAACAAGAGGTTGAAAGTGTGGGGGCTGGTTTAGCAACGACCTATGCAACGGCTCATGAAAATGCAGTTAAGATGCGTCAAATGCATGACAAATTAGCTAGTGACATTGAAACGTTAAGAGCACGTCGTTCAATGATTAAAGGTAAAATTTCTGTGGCTGAAGCGCAAAGCAAAGTTAACACCGCCTCTCAATCCATTACGAATTCAAAAGGTGCTATTTCTAGCTTCGAACGTATGGAAGACAAAGCCAACCGTATGTTAGATGAAGCCAATGCAATGACTGACTTGAACACCGAGCCAATTGATAAGGCTAAAGAATTAGAAGCTAAATATGCGAGCCAATCAACCGCTTCTGTGGAAGAAGAATTATCGCGTCTAAAAGCTGATTTAGGTATGGGTAGTGATAGTGCTAGTGCTAGTGATTCAGAAGAATAGTTAGTTAGGTAAGTCTGTGAGCCCGGTTGATCCCGGGCTTTTTTGTTGCAGTAAAATAAATATAACGGATGAGACCTGTGAGAAAGTTTTTTCATTCAATAAAAAGAGGAGTGAATCGAGCAGGTTTATTCCTCTTTTTGTTTTTGGTTGTGTTTTGCGGGGTTCATTGTCATGGGAGAAAATCTGAGTGACAATGGGTAAGCGGGAAGTGAGCTAAAGTTAAATAAAGCTAATCATTCGCCAAATACCTAATTTCATGACCGAATAGCCTAATTTGTAGTTTGTTTAATAGCCACACATTTCCCGCTTAGGTTCACGCACACAACAACTGTCCGAATATGTGTGCGCTCCCCATCACGCTCACAACAACAGCTCCAATATGTGTGCGCCCACGTAAGTGAGAAATGACGGTTCCTCACTTCCAACTTAGGCGGAATGCGTTTTGTTTTGTCGGGTTATTGATAAATGATATAATTTTATTGATGAGGTAAAAAAGTGATATTTATTTAGGGGGTTTTAATGGTGTTGATTTATCAGAAGAAGTTGGATGATGTGATTGAGGAGCTGGACACGTCGGTTGAGGCGGGGTTGACGCAGGCTGAAGTGGATCGGAGGCTGGAAGAGTATGGGCTGAATGAGTTGGAACAGGCTGAGCAGAAGACGGCTTGGGAAATATTTTTAGAAAATTTGAATAATATCATTGTGTATTTGTTAGGGGCTGCGGCCGTTTTGTCGGTCATGATGGGGGATTGGATTGAGGCGATTGCTGTTTTGATTGCGGTGGCTTTGTCCGTTTTCACGGGGTTTTTTGTGGAGTTGCGTGCACAAAAATCCGTCGATTCTTTGCAAGATATGGTAACAACGCAGACTAAGGTGCTGCGTGATGGTGAGACGGAAGAGATTGATTCGAATGAGCTGGTTCCGGGCGATATTATGGAGCTGGAAGAAGGCGATGCGATTTCGGCGGATGGTCGTTTGATTGAAGTGAATAATTTGGCAGTGATTGAGTCGGCTTTGACGGGTGAATCGGAGCCAGTGGAAAAAGATCCTGAGGTGACTTACGAAGCTGAAGAGGCTGTTGGGGATCGGTTGAATATGATTTATTCGGGGACGGCGGTAACACGTGGAACGGCCAAGGCTGTTGTGACGGGGACGGGAATGGATACTGAGGTAGGTCGCATTTCTGAAATGTTGGATCGTGAAGAAGATTCTCAAACGCCGTTGGATAAAGAGTTGGACAAATTGGGTAAGTTTTTGATTATGGCGGCTGTGTTTGCGGCGGCTTTAGTGGTTATTATTGGTCTATTTAATGGGCAAGCATGGACGGAGATTATTCATATTGCGGTTATTTTAGCGGTGGCTGCGATTCCTGAAGCGATGCCGGCGGTGTCGACGATTACTTTATCGCGTGGGATGAATCGGATGGCGGAGCATAAGGCTTTGGTTAAGACTTTGTCAGCGGTTGAGACTTTGGGTTCGACGTCGGTGATTGCTAGTGATAAGACGGGAACTTTGACGGAAAATCAGATGATGGTGTCTGCGATTGTTTTGGCGGATGATGAAAAGTTTGACGTGAGTGGGAAGGGTTATTATCCTGAAGGGGAGATTACGCAGGGCGACCATGTGTTTGATTTGAGTTATGAAGACTATGGCGAGTATGAAGAGGGTAGTCTGGAACAGAAATTGCTGACATTTATTTTGGATGGGTTTTTAGCGAATAATGCGAAGTTGAAGAAAGTTGATGCGGATGAAGCAGGCGATGCGTTTGAAATTATGGGTGATCCGACGGACGGGGCTTTGCTTGTTTTGGCTAAGAAGATTAACTTGAGTCGAGGTGAGCTGGAAGAGGATGGTTGGGAATTACAGGAGGAGCTGCCGTTTGATTCCGACCGGAAATTTATGGCGGTGTATTACAATGGGGACAAGCAGCGAGTTATTGTGAAAGGCGCGCCGGATGTGTTGTTTGAGCGATATTTACATGAAGAAGACCGTGAATATTGGGAAGCAAAAAATGAGGAGTTGGCCGCAGAAGGTATGCGGGTCTTGGCGGTGGCGAGTTTAGATGCGACTGCGGTTGATGAAGGATTGGGCGAGGCTGATTTGGAGGTCATTGTGGATGAGTATGCGGAGGCAATTAAGATTGAAGGCTTGGCGGGGATTATTGATCCGCCGCGCGATGATGTGAAGGGATCGATTAAGCAAACGCAAGCTGCGGGGATTAAGGTCTTGATGATTACGGGGGATCATCCGAAGACGGCGTCGGTGATTGCACAAGCGATTGGCTTGAATCATGCTGAAAATACGATGACGGGTAAGGAAATTGATGCCCTGCATGAAAATGAAGCGGGCTTTTTGGAGAAGGTGAAAGAGACGGCGGTTTTTGCGCGGGTATCGCCTGAGAATAAGTTGCAAATTATTGATGTCTTGCGCGCTGACAATCAGATTGTTGCTATGACGGGGGACGGTGTGAATGATGCGCCGGCATTGAATGGGGCGGATATTGGTGTTGCGATGGGAATTCGTGGTACCGAGGTGGCTAAAGAGTCGGCGGATATGATTCTGACGGATGACCGTTTTTCGACGATTGTTGAGGCGGTACGTGAAGGGCGCATTATTTTTGCTAATATTAAGAAGTATGTGTCTTTCTTGTTCTCCTGTAATATGGTGGAGATTATGACGGTGTTGCTGTCGATTATTTTCTTGATGCCAATGCCCTTGCAGCCGTTGCACATTCTGTTTTTGAATTTGGTCATTGATATTGGTCCTGCGATGGCGTTGGCGATGGAGCCGGCTGAGGAGGATGTGATGAAAGAGAAGCCGCGGGATCCCAATAGTGGGTTGGTGAATCGCAATTTTATGACGCGGATTATTATTAGTGGCATTATTATTGGGATAGCCGCTTTTGCTATGTTTTTGATTTTTGAGCGTTCTCAAGGCGATTTGGCCTATGCTCAGACAGCGACCTTTACTTTTATGGCGGTTGCGCAGTTGTTCCACGTTTTGAATGTGCGTAAATTTGGAAAGTTCGGTTTGGATAAGTCTTTGTTTGACAATAAATGGCTAGTGATTATGGTGCTGGTTTCAGTTGGTTTGCAACTGCTTGCGGTTTACCTACCGTTTATGAATTCGGTACTTGGGACCGTGCCACTTAGAGGGATTACCTGGCTCATGATTCTAGCCGGTGCTGTTGTTACGACGGGCATTGTGTATTTAGTGAAACGCCTATCCGGCGTCCATTCTTCAAGTGAATAAATATCGCTGATTCGTATCGCTGATTCGGCGGTGTGATTGAATAAGCCACCGAAATAAGGGGGAATTCGGCGGTGTGAATAACCGAATCGAAGTAGGATGTGAGCGACTGTCAGCTTAAGATAGCTTGCTATAGGGTGATTTAAGCTATAGTGGCCTATTTTATACTCATTTTGGACAGAATAACTGCATTCTGTCCAATTTTTCTGCTCGTGTGTGTTTATTGTCATGGGGAGAAAATCTGAGTGACAATGGGGGTAAGTGGGAAGTGAAGAACCGTCATTTCTCACTTTCGTTGGCGCACACATATTGGAGCAGTTGTTGTGAGCGTGAAACTAAGCGAGAAATGTGTGATCATTAAATAAACTACAAATTAGGCTATTCGGTCATGAAATTAGGTATTTGATGACCGATTAGCTTTATTCGGTCATGAAATCAGGTATTTGGTGACCGATTAGCTTTTATTTAACGTTCGCTCACTTCCCGCTTACCAATGGGGCGGTTTAATGTCATGAGGGAAAATCTGAGTGACAATGGGGCGGTTTAATGTTATGAGGGAAAATCTGAGTGACAATGGGGCGGTTTAATGTTATGAGGGAAAATCTGAGTGACAATGGGGCGGTTTAATGTTATGAGGGAAAATCTGAGTGACAATGGGGCGGTTTAATGTTATGAGGGAAAATCTGAGTGACAATGGGATGGCTTATTGTCATGAAGGAAAATCTGAGGTAAGTCCGCTCTCAAGCGGATTGTCGTTCCCAACCGCCACACAGCTTTCTCTCAGGCGGATAGGCAGCCCCATCCGCCACACAGCTTTCTCTCAGGCGGATAGGCAGTCCCAACCGCCACACAGCTTTCTCTCAGGCGGATAGGCGAGTCCCCACCACACCCCTACCACTTCGAACTACTGTCATCCTCGGCTAGAAAAGCTTCTTCTTCAGGCGTCGATGTGCGGCCTAGGGTGGCGTTGCGGTGGGGGTAGCGGCCGAAGCGGTCGATGATAGCTTTGTGAGCGATGGCGAATTCGGTGGTGACATCATTGCCGAGTTCTTCAAAGAGTGGTAAACCTTCGGCATGGATGACGGCGGATTCGGAATGCATAAAAGGTAATAGGGCAAATTGTTGCTCGGCTTGGGAAAGCAGGTGGTAGTCGGGTTGGCGCAACAATTCTTGGCTAAGGACTAATGCTAGCGTATCTTGAGCGTAGGCTAAAGCAGAGTTACGGTTTAGGTTGCGTGAGAATTGATCGAGGACGATTATTTCAGCTAAGCGACCTTGGATGGTGGTGCGCCAGTTGGCGAGTTCACCTTGTTTGGCAGCGACCCACGTGTCATAAAATTTGTCACGGATTTGGGCATCAAACGCATCGTTGCGGGCGAATTGTAGTTCCTTGTGTTCTGGTGCAAACCAAAAAGTAAGGACTTCAACGGATGGATGGATTGACATGAAAAGCCTCCTTGTAAAATAAAATAAAATACCAACTATTACAAGTATAGCATGTCTTATTTTGGATTCAAATGCAGATGGAGTATAATTGAGTTAGCAAAATAAAGGAGTTGATGACATGCAATTGTACATGGAACAAAAGATGTTTTCTTTTAAACAAGATTTCGATGTATTTGATGAAGATGGCCAGCCTGTTTATCATGTGGAAGGAAAAATGTTCTCCTTTGGTCGTCAAATGACTATTTATGATGCGAAAACACACTCAGAACTTGCTTTTATTAAACAAAAAACCTTAGCCTGGCTACAAACCTTGGATATTTTTAGAAATGGCCAGCTGGAAGGCAGCGTCACGAAAAAGTTTTCTTTATTTAAACCGCAGTATGACATCAAGCAGTTAGGTTGGAAAATCGAAGGGGATGTTTGGGGTTATGATTACCAAATACTTGACGATGAAGGCTATTTGATTGCTAGTATTAATAAGAAAGTCTGGTCTTGGTCTGATGCTTTTGAAATAAATATCTACGATGACGAGGACTACTATGTGGATCCGGTGATTGTCATGGCGGTTGTGATTGCGATTGACGTAGCGAAAGATAATAGTTAATGAAGCCATGGCGTGAAGCAGTGATATTTAGTTGGAATGTTTAAAAAAAGGTTGTCCTATGCGATTGAACTTGTAAAGGCCTGGGCATTTGGTTACAATAATATTAGTTAATTTTAATAGATTAGAGGAAGATAAATGTCGAATTTTTCAAGCGTTATGCGGGAAATCATTTCAACGATTGTCACATTTGTCGTTGTTTTTGTGCTGGTATGGTTGTTGCGGTTGTACGTGGTTGAGCCCTTTCAAGTGGACGGGCGCTCGATGGACAATACCTTGCAAGACGGCGAGCGACTGGTCATGCTCAAGTTAGCGGATATTGAACGGTTTGATGTGGTTGTGGTTCCGCCACCGAATGCACCTGAGAAATTGTATGTGAAACGTGTGATTGGGATGCCGGGCGACACCATTGAATTCCGTGATGATATGCTGATTTTAAATGGTCAACCACTGGAGGAACCTTACTTGGCAGAGATGCAAGCGCAAGTTGAGGGCAATTTCACTTATGATATGACTTTGGAAGAACGCACGGGCGTGACCCAAGTGCCTGAAGGCCAAATTTTTGTGATGGGGGATAACCGTCGCAACTCAACGGACGGTCGTAGTTTTGGTTTCATTAACCTTGAAGATGTGCGGGGTGAGGCGGACTTCATTCACTGGCCGCTGTCCGAGTTTGGCTTGTTGACCAAGTATGAGCTCAATGCCGATGGAACGGCCATTGTAGAGCGTTAAAATAAATATCACTGCAAAAACACCTTAGACCGCTTTTTGAAAGCTTGTCTAAGGTGTTTTTAACTGTTAGGAACTTTTTACAATTAAAACGTCACACGGTGCATGAATTGAAACGAAGTTTGAAACGGATCCAACAAAGGCGCGCGTCATGGCCCCTTTACCGGTTGCGGCAATGACTATCAGGTCGGATTTAAAGGACTTCGGATAAATATTTCCAATTAAATCCGCTGGACTACCACTTTCGACTGTGGACAAGGCTTCTAACCCTTGCGCTTGGGCTTCTTCGACGAGTCGGTCTACAAAAGACGTATCAAAAGATGCAGCAAAATCAGAGGTTGATAAACGGGTTAACTCAGGTGATAAATTGATACTACGATTGTCTATGACGAAAACGATATGGATGCGCGCTTGGTTGCGTTTGGCAATTTCGAGTGCTTTCTTGAAGGAATTACGTGACTGAGGGGATCCATCGACAGGGACTAAGATATTTTTATAGTTACCAAACATGTCCTTCACTCCTTTATACGTGTTTGCAACCGCTTACTATGTTTATTATACCTTATTTGGCAGGAAAAAGAAAGTTTGGTGTGGGGGGTGTGGGTGGCGAAGCCCACACTGTCGCTCGCCACCCATTTAATTTGCTGGCGAAGCTCGTACCCGACTTCGCCGCCAAACGGCGATTCATTTGGCGGGCACATCCAAAGTGGCCGACAAACGGCGACTCATTTGGCGGGCAAAGCTAAAGTCACCGCCAAACGGCGATTCATTTGGCGGGCTAATCCAAAGTGGCCGCCAAACGGCGATTCATTTGGCGGGCGACCCCGATTCCCCCGCCAAACGGCAGTTCATTTGGCGGGCGACAACCCATTTCTTGAGGTTTTATCATCAATCGATAGCTTCTGAAAACTTTTAGATTGAACCCTTGAGGATTTCTGCTATAATTGAGGGTAGCGATAGGAATAGTAGATGGGATTGTATGTTGATAGAGAAAGTTGCCTTGGCTGGAAGCAACTAACCGCTGAATCAATCGAACCTACCTATGGAGAACCGGAGATATTTAGTTGAAGGTTTTGAATTGGGGTTGGCCTCGTTATCGACCGTGAGTGGGCTGGTCCAGATGACCGGCAAGTAAGGTGGTACCGCGGAGAGAAACGGCTGTTCTTCGTCCTTTTGAGGACAAACAGGCGTTATTTTTTTGGGAAAAATAGGAGGAGAAAACGGTGGTTACACGTAAAGAGGATTTTTCAAAATGGTATTTGCAGACAATTCAACAAGCGGATTTGATGGATTATGCGCCGGTTAGAGGGTGTATTATTTTCAAACCAGATGGGTTTGAGATTTGGGAGCATATTCAAGAGGAGTTTAATCGTCGTTTTAAAGAGGAAGGGATTCGCAATGCGTATTTTCCGATGTTGATTCCAGAGTCATTTTTCAATAAGGAAAAAGATCATATTGAAGGTTTTAGTCCTGAGTTGCCATGGGTCACGGAGGCGGCTGGAGAAAAATTAGAAGAGCGTTTGGCCTTGCGTCCTACATCTGAAACGATGATTGGGGATGCGATGAGCCGTTGGGTGCAATCATACCGTGATTTGCCGATGGAAATTAACCAATGGGCGAACGTGTTTCGTTGGGAAAAACGGACGTTGCCATTTTTAAGAACGTCTGAGTTTTTATGGCAAGAAGGGCATACCGCGCATGCGACAGCTGAAGAAGCGGTGAAGCGGACGATGCGTAGTTTGCAAATTTATAAAGAAGTGGTTGAAGATTTGTTAGCTATTCCGGTTTTCTCTGGGGAAAAGACGCCATCTGAACGCTTTGCTGGAGCGGAACGGACGTATTCGATTGAAGCCATGATGCAAGACGGCAAAGCGGTGCAAGCGGGGACGTCGCACTTTATGGGAACCAAGTTTGCGGAAGCTTTTGATATTCGCTATTTAAATCCTGATAATGAGCATGTTTATGCCTACACGACTTCATTTGGAGCTTCAACGCGTTTGATTGGTGCTATGATTATGACGCATGGAGACGATCAAGGTTTGGTCTTGCCTCCAAGAGTGGCAGCGACGCAAGTGGTTTTAATTCCTGTGGGACCTTGGCAAAAAAATCCAGCGATTATGGAGAAAATAACCGAAATTTATAATGAATTGAAAGGGTTGGATATTCGCGCGACAATTGATGACAGTGAAAATTCGCCGGGTTATAAATTTAACGAGTGGGAATTGCGAGGGGTGCCATTTAGAATTGAAGTGGGGCCGCGTGATTTGAAGAATGAGCAAGTGATGGTGAAAGCTCGAGATTTGGATGATAAAGTGGCGGTTCCGTTTGCGGAAATTACGGACTATATTCAAAATGAAATGCAAGTGATGCAAAGCCGGTTGCTTGAGCGCGCGCGCAAAATGAATCAAGCGCAAATTTATACGGATATTGAGACTTTGGATGACCTGCAAGCCCACATCGAAGCCAAACAAGCTGCTGGTGAAAATCCTGGTTGGGTTTTAGCGGGTTGGGACGGCACGGAAGAATCTGAAGCGAAAATTAAAGAACTAACTGGCTTTACCACACGCAATATTCCTTTCGAAGGCACGGTTGAAGCTAAAACGACCTGTATTGTTACGGGTAAACCTGCGACGGCAACCGTTTGGTTGGCACGGGCATACTAAGTAGCTGAAAATTTGTGTATATAATAGAAGGAAAAAGTAAAAAAGGAGTTTTTTATGCCATCTCAGACAACCTGTCATGATACCTACGCGGTACAGACCCATAATATTTTGCCATCGCACATCAATTACCACCAAACGCTTTACGGGGGTCAATTGTTAAATTGGTTGGACAACTGCGCGAGTATTTCTTTTCGCCGCTTAGCGCGCCAAACAGGGGTGACGGCTTCTGTTGATTCCGTGAATTTTTTAAGACCGTTGCCGCTGAGCCATTCGGTTTGTATCCATACCATGGTTTCCGGCACCTCGACCCGTTCGGTTGAAATTTTTGCCAAGGTTGTGGGCGAGGACCTAGAAACCGGTGATCGCTATTTAGCCGCCACCGCCTTCTTGACCTTTGTAACGACGCCTTCGCCTGAAGGTGACGCACCGACCCCGTTACCGCAAATCGTTCCTGAAACCGATGAGGAGAAATACGTTTGCAGTGGTTACCAAAAGCGCCGTCAAGCCCGCCTAGACGCCCGCGTGGAAAACCAGGAGTTCAACGCCAACATCACCACCGACCTCCCTTGGTCCTAAACTAAATATCTCTGCTAAAAAACCTGCCCATTCGGCAGGTTTTTGCTTTAGAGCTTCCTTCCGCCGCTCAGATTGGTCACTGGCGGTTAGAAGAAGGAGTCATGGCTATTTAGATTTCAAATAGTCGGTTATTGCCACTCAGGGTTTCCCAATGACATTAAACACAAATGAGTAAAAATAGACAGGTTAGATTATTCTGTCCAAAATGAGTAGAAAAAAGGACAGAATAGCGTTATTCTGTCCAAAAATGAATAAAAAAAGGACAGAATAGCTTAAAGCATCATTTAGCAAGTAATCTTAAGCTAACAGTTCGTCACTTCCGCGCCACTCGCTCAGCCAAACAACCACTGTGTCATCACCAAACTAATCACAATCACGACCGACCAGGTGACACCACCGAGTTGGATGGTTTTTAAGCCAGCTTTCTTCAATTCTGAAAATGACACGCTCATGCCGACAGCTGCCAGGGCGAAGGTAAGTGCCAATCGGCTGAGTTGTTTCACCGAATCCGTGAAGGTGCTCGGTAGCGCAAACACATTAGCAATGACTATAGCGATGATAAAAAACAATATAAATGTTGGGAATATTTTAGCGAGCGAATAGGATGCCTTTTGAGCCTTGCCTTCTTGTTGCCAGCGCCAGTAAATAGCCACTAAGGACGTAGGGACAATCATCAGCGTCCGCACCATTTTCACTAAGGTGGCGGTATCGCCAGCTAAAGGTGAAAATTGGTAACCAGCTGCGACAACGGACGAGGTGTCGTTGATGGCGGTGCCGGCAAACACCCCGTAGGCAATGTCGCTTAAGCCAAACACCCGTGCCAAGATTGGGAAGAGCACCAATGCTAACAAATTATAAATAAATATCGTCGAAATGGCATAGGTCAAATCGTCCTCGTCAGCCTCGATAATGGGAGCAACAGCAGCAATAGCAGATCCCCCACAAATGGCGGTACCAGCGCCGATGAGCCAGCGGCTCTTGACCGAAACGCCTAACTTTTTGCCGACAACAAAAGCCGTCACGAAAGCGCCCGTAATCACCGACAAAATAATGGGTACAGCCCTCAAAGCCGTTGTGCTCAACAAGTCAAAGGATAAGGTGAAGCCGAGTAAAACCACACCCACCTTCAACATCAATGAACTAACTTTTTTCATCTGCCGGGCATCGTACAAACGGTTCAAGCCTGTGTTGGCAACGATCATGCCAAGTACGATGGCGGCAAACGAATGCCCAATCAACGGAAATTGATTGCCGATTAAATACGCAATCACCGTTACCACCAGTAACAATCCATAACTAATAACCTTTGCCTTCAAATAAATATCTCCTTATTCTACATTAAAATACGACTACGATCGCCAAACCATGTCGTTTCAAATTCAGGTGCTAAGCCAATTTCTTCTTGGCTAATCTTGGTGAGCTCCTTTTTTATCGCATCGATAGCAGCTGTTTCAACGATGGCGAAGGCAGATCCCCCCATCCGCCCATCCGTCGCATTGACCGACAATACACCAGGGAGATAGTTGGCCGCTTCAACAATTGTATCTAATTCATAACCCGTTAATTCAAATAAATCTCGCAGACTCTCGTATGAGCGATTGATTAAGGCATTGAAGAGCTCCACGTTTTTATTTCTTAATGCTTCCTTAGCACGAGATACCCGATCATGTTCATAAACAACGTATTTAGCTCGGTTTTCTAAGCGAGGATTATTGATTAAATGACGGTAACGTTCAAATTCTGATAAACTTAAATCGGTTAATTGCTGAATCGGTAATTTTTCCTTAAATTTAGTTAAGGCTGTTTCACATTCTTTGATGCGCCGTTGATATCTCATTTGATTAAATTGACGATTTCTTAAGGTATCGATTAATAAGATGGAATAGCCATTGCGTTTAAAGACCGGTATAAGTTCCGTTTCTTCCGTTATTGCGGAGTAATACAAGGTATAATCTTTATGGGCTTTCAAATGGGTGGCATAATCGGCTTTCTTCCCTTTGGCGGTTGCCTCACGTGTGAGGGTCTGCTCGGCATTATAGGCCACTTGGCCGATTTCATCGTCAGTCAGGTCAATGTCGTAAGTATAAGCTAACGACATGGTCAGTATTGAAATGATGGCCGACTCAGTAGCTAAACCAGCTCCAAAAGGGAGGTTCCAATCTAAAAGGATATCCATCCCTTGATGAATAAAGTCCGACAGCTGATTTAAAGATTGGATAATCACCTTTAGGTAATCTGTCCAACTGGCCTCGGCTGAAATTTCGGTATCGTCAATTGTGAAGGTCGCTTCTTTGTTGGTGTGAGATTTGGAACAATAGAAATGCACTTCTTGATCATCCCGCAAATGGCACATAACGTAAGCACCGCGATTGATAGTAGTCGCTAATAAATGACCTGGCACGTAGTCACTGTGGTGACCCAGGATATTTATTCGGCCGGGGGTAAACATGATGTGACCTTTCTTGCGGTTAAATCGTTTTTCAAATTGAGTGGTTAATGATTGAATCATTGCTTCGTGCATCCTCATTCCTCCTCGAGATTATTTAATAACGAAAAAAAGCTATTTTGTGCTATGATACTATACGATAGAAAAACTCATTATTGAACTAAATATCGCCTTGATTACCATTTTAGCATATTTAGTGACATGAAAAACTTAAATGCGCTTAAGCAGAGATATTTATTTAAAGAGAGAAGGATTTTAGAATGAGAACGTTAGCGGTCGATACGGCCACGAGTTATTTGAGTGTGAGTCTTTTTGAGGAGGCGCGCGTGGTGAGTACGGTCATGCTGCAGTCGAAGCGGCAGCACGGGGAGACGCTGGTGCAGGTGGTCAATGATTGTTTGAATTATTTGGGATGGACGGCACAGGATATTGACCAGGTGATTGTGGGCGTTGGGCCAGGTTCGTATACGGGGATTCGCATTGGCGTCACGATGGCTAAAATGTGGGCCACCAGTTTGAAGGTACCGTTAAAGCAAGTATCTTCTTTGAGTTTGATGGCGGCGGGTGTGGCACAAGAGGCTGGGGCGTTGATTATTCCGGTGATTGATGCCCGGCGACAAACGGCTTATACGGCTGCCTATGAATATGTAAAAGGGGAAGGCGACCAGTGGCGGGTTCAAGCGGTGATGGCTGACCAGCAAATTGAGTGGCAGGCGTTTTTGGAGCAGTTAGCTGAATTGGACGTGCAACGTTTGCTCTTGGTTGGTGATAAAATCGAGCTTTTTGCTGAAATGGCGCGGATGCGTTTTGAAGGCAAGGGGATTGAGGTGCAGTGGCTAGATTCGCATCAGGCGGTGCCACAAACAGCACGGGTCTATCATGTGGAGCAAGTGGAGGTGGCTGACCCGAATTTGTTGGTGCCAAATTATGCGCAAACGACTTTGGCGGAAAGAGAATGGGCACAAACCCATCAAGTCGATGAGGTAGATAATGAAAACTATATTGAACACTATTCGTAAGCATGCATGGTTTGAACCTATTGCGAATTGGTTGAAGTATACCCTGAATGGACAGGAGGTGGAGCATATTATGATGCAGAAATTGAAACCTTTTATCGATAGTCATCAGCCATTAAAGCTTGAAGAGAATGAAGCGGTGGTTCATATGACGGATAATGTAACTTTTTCTTTGAAAGATTCCTTTAAGCAGCATATTAAACAACAACATCGCACTATTCGCTTACGTTTAGGTAGCAAGCATGATGTGGAGCAAATTTTTAACTTAGAGCTTAAAGGCTATAGTGGTTATCAAGCTTGGGCTGAGGAGGACTTTTTTAATGATTTGGAAACTAATCCTTACGCAGTCTATATTTTATTGGAAGATCAAACGGATAAATTCGCTCCGACCCTCATTGGGATGGTAACCGGGCGAGCACGTCAAACGGGTTCGCATATTAGTCATTTGATTATCCACCCCGACTACCAGGATTTTGGTTTAGGGAGTTATTTATTAGATGTGTGGATTAAGGGGATGGATGTTTTGGACATTAAGACCATTACCTTGGAAGTCCGCGAATCCAATCATGTCGCCCAGCATTTGTACAAAAAGCAAGGCTTTGTGGTGACCTCATCCAAGGCTAATTATTATCGGAGTAACAACGAAACGGCGCTGAATATGCGCCGTGAGGTTGGGGAGTAGGGTGGTGCCGGTGCTTGGTGCTGGTATTGTAAGTGGCGCGTGCCTTCGGGAAATTGGGAAGGCCCGCGGGTAAGCGGCGCGTGCCTTCAGGAAATTGGGAAGGCCTGCGGGTAGGTGGCGCGTGCCTTCGGAAAATTGGGAAGGCACTCGGATAAGAAGCGCGTGCCTTCGGGAAATTGGGAAGGCCTGCGGGTAAGTGGCGCGTGCCTTCGGGAAATTGGGAAGGCCTGCGGATAAGAAGCGATAGCGCGCGACAACTTCGAGAAAATTTGTCTCGCGCTTGTCAAGAGTGGTTGAATTGAAGTAGGAATACCTCATTTATAAGTGGGAAAATATGACGAGAATTACTGAAACACCGGCCTTCGACGCCCCAGCCTTCGACCAGCCAACATCTCACCCACCACACGCAAGCAGAACATCTATTATATAAAGGAAGATATTTATTGAACGAAGAAAAAAAGGAAAAGCAGTTGCAGGTGGTGCCGTTTAAAGGGTATCAACTGCCAGAAGCGGCACAGGAAATGATCATCAAAGCCAACTCAGACTTCAATTGGTCTGAAAAAGCCACGCGCAGTGATTTTGAAAATCCAAACAACGAATATTATGTCATGTTCGACCAAAAGAAAGCCGTCGGCTATGTTAGTTTGCAACATGTGTTGGATGAAGCATCAATCACTATCGTGTATATTGATGCAAGCTGGCGCCGCCAAGGTTTGGGTGAAGCCTTATTACAATTTGTGATAGCGCAATTACAGGCGAGGGGGCTGTTGCATTTATTTCTAGAGGTACGTGCCGGTAACACAGCAGCCATAAAGCTATATCAAAAAGTCGGCTTCCAGCAAATAGCCCAACGCAAGAATTACTATCACAACCCCCAAGAAGATGCCTGCATCTTACAAATGAATTTAAAAGAAGGTGAAACACGATGAGTTTAATTTTAGCGATTGAGTCCTCTTGTGATGAAACGAGTGTTGCGGTGGTGAAAGACGGCCAGACCATTCTGTCGAATATCGTTGCTTCACAAGTTAAAAGTCATATGCGTTTTGGTGGGGTTGTGCCCGAAGTTGCTAGCCGCCATCATGTCGAACAAATTACACAAGTAACTGAGATGGCCGTCACACAAGCCAAACTAAACTCGATTAACGAAGTAGATGCCATTGCCATGACTTATGGACCCGGCTTAGTTGGCGCTTTGCTAATTGGGGTCACGGCAGCAAAGACCCTCGCCATGATTTATCAAAAACCCTTAATTGCAGTTAATCATATCGCTGGCCATATTTATGCCAACCAATTGGTGAAACCCCTCCAATTTCCACTATTAGCCTTAGTTGTTAGTGGCAGTCATACGGATTTGGTTTATATGAAAGAAGACGGCGACTTTGAAGTCATCGGTGAAACTCAAGATGATGCGGTTGGAGAAGCTTACGACAAAGTCGGCCGCTTATTAGACTTACCTTATCCAGCCGGGAAATATTTGGATGAATTAGCCCAAACCGGTGAAGAAACCTATGCGGTTCCACGGGCGATGCTACATGAAGATAATTTAGATTTTTCTTTCAGTGGCATGAAAAGTGCAGTAATGAATTTAGTCCATAACGCCAACCAACGGGGTGAAACAATTGACAGAGCAAACCTAGCCGCTAGTTTCCAACAAGCAGTGGTCGATATCGTAACGACCAAGACCCTCAAAGCGCTAGCGCAACATCCTGAAGTTAAACAATTTGTTTTAGCCGGTGGGGTAGCAGCCAATTCGGCCATCCGATCAGCACTGGTCGACCAAATAGCCACCCACCATCCGGATGTTGAAGTGGTTATTCCCCCATTGAATCTTTGCGGGGACAACGCCGCTATGATTGGCGCAGCCGCAGAATATTTATTTGAAAAGAAACAATTCGCTTCATTGATGACCAATGCACAGCCCGGATTGTTATTGTAAAACCCAGTCAACCTGCGTTTCAAGGAGATGTTATTTTGACAAAAAGAGATGAACGCAATTCAAATTTTGAACTTTTACGTATTATTAGTATGTTTTTAATCGTCGTCCACCATTTTTCCGTCCACGGCAACTTTGATACCCGTGACGTCTTTTCCTATGAAAAGATTGCCCTGGACATTTTATACATCGGCGGTAAACTAGGTGTGAATATTTTCGTCATGATTGGGGCTTATTTTCTGGTCGGCAAATCCTTTAAATGGCGCCGCCCGGTCGGCGTTTTGATCGATATGCTCGTCTACAACTGGGGCTTGTTCGTCGTTATCCTGCTGTTTCGCCCCAACATTTTAACCGCTGAGCGCATTTATCAAATGCTCGTGCCGTTTCCCAACTATTATTGGTTTCCCACCAACTACATTTTATTATTAATGCTCACGCCCGTATTAAATTATTTCATTCGACGCGTTAGCGAACTAACCTTACGCTACACCCTAATTTTGCTAACCGTCATCTGGGTCTTTGTCCCCAGCCTAGAACTCACCGGCATCGGCTATTCCGACCTGTCCTGGTTCGTCTATTTATATCTATTAGTCGCCTACATCAAACTATATCCCAACGTCATTCTAAACAGCCCGACCTTTGCCAAACGCCTATTTTGGCTGTCGATGACCCTTACTGTCGTCAGCATCCTGTATTTCAACGCCATCGGCATCGTCCTGCCCGACAAACTAGCCTACGGAACCTTTTTCCTAGGCTCCAACAAAATCCTTACCGTCGGCAACTCGCTCGGCCTTTGGCTATGGTTCAAAAACCGCAAACCTTTTTCAAACCACCTAATAAATATCACTGCCCAAGCCATGTTTGGTGTTTACCTCATTCATGAGCAACCTCTCATGCGCCACATCATCTGGTACCACGTAGACAACTCGCGTGTGCAAGGCTTCTGGGCCATGATTGCCTACGGTTTGATTGCCTCTGCGGTCGTCTTTGTAGGCTGTACACTGATCGACATGCTCAAAAACGCCATCTTAAACCCAACCTTAAATAAATTAAGCTTGTGGATAGAAGAAAAATTGAACAACAGTTTAGGTCTGTACATCGAAGTATAACTCAACTAACAAATGCCGGATTACATCGGGAAATGAAGACCGGCAAAATGTGAATTGCAAAGGGAATTACAGAAAAGCCGGACGTCGATTCTGCATGAAGACCGGCATTTAGATTTGCCGGATTACATCGGAAAATGAAGACCGGCAACGCGTGAAATTCTAAGAGAATTACTAAAAAGCCGGACGTCGATTCTGCATGAAGTCCGGCATTTAGCTTTGCCGGATTACATCGGAAAATGAAGACCGGCATTTCATTGAGTTTAAATTTTCCCAGTACTTCTTGTGCCACCTATTGTCAGTGGGAAGTGCCGGACCGTCCCATTGTCACTCAGATTTCTCCCCATGACAATAAACCTGTCAATTAAAGATAACCCGCCAAGTGGAAGAAGATAAGTTCTTCAACTTAGGCTTACTTTGGTTTATAACAAAGGGGTATATTAACTTTGCCACTTTATTTAATTGCTGGAGAAGTGATACACTAGCTCCACCAACAATAAGCAATATTTTATCTGCCACAATACTGTAATTTAAATCACCCGGTTCTTCGTAAGTGAGAAATGACGGTTCTTCACGTCCCGCTTAGCCTGAGTGGCGGATGCACCTCCCAACCGCCAGAGAGCGACCTGAGAGGCGGATGGTAAGTCCCAACCGCCAGAGAGCGACCTGAGAGGCGGATTGGCACCCCAAACCGCCAGAGGAAATCCTGAGTGGCGGATGGGACACCCAATCCGCCTTTAAACAAGCTGAGAGGCGGTTGGGAGAAAAAAAGGTTACGTGTCAATTTGACGGTCTTTCACTTCCTACTTACAATAAGGCTTATCTGGCCACAGCTCTCTTAGCAATGACCCGATTAAACATTGGCTTAATAATTATCATGAATCTCCTTCATAACTAGGCCATCATAGACTGACAATCACCAACTTCCCCCTTACGCCTAACTGATTGAGTGGCACACGCTAGCTTCTCCTACTCCTGTACCACCCATCGAATGAGCTGGTGTAGCACAACCGCTGTCGCCACCAACCCAAAAAACTGCACGCAAGGGCATCTCCCATGTGTGCAGTTTTTTTAATCTTTAGACGGTCACTAAATACTTATCAATGGGCGTGATGTCCAGCCCCGCGGTGAAATAATCTTTTAAACTATTGATCAAATAAGTTTCTAAAACGGAATAGTGGTTCTTTTTAGGGTAGGTTAACACCACATCCCAATCAATGGTATCTTCTATAGGTAACTCAAGAATGGTATTGCCTCCAATGAAGTCCGAAACAGGTCGCGGCAATATGGTGATGAAATTATTCGTCTTTACCGCTTCAATGAAGAAATCCCAAGAACTTGAATGCACAACTTGTGTTGGGTAACAATTGTAGGCAGAAAATTTGGAATTGAGTAAGTGATGAATCATAAAAGTCTCATCGAACATAATAATTTTTTGATGTTGAAAATCACGCCAAACCAACGTTTCTTTTTGAGCTAACGGATGATCTTTATGCACATAGGCCATCAATTGATCATGATGTAAATGCATTTCATTAAAAATCGACGCATTTAAGCCATTCGGTGCCAGTAAAATACCAAAGTCGATTTGGCCCAACAACAATTGATTTTTTAACTCGAAGGCGCCTTGCTCAATCATGACAAATTTAATATTGGGTTTTTGGTCAACAATTGGAGCATGACATCAGAAAACAGCAAACTTAAAATCAGGGGTGGAATGCCAATTCGAATCGTTCCACCGTAAAACGAAGACAGCTCACGAATACTCGACATCATTTGATCATGCTGTCTAACTAAATCAACACCTTTAACGTAAAGCAACTCGCCAGTCGGTGTCAAACTTTTCAAACGCCCATGTTGGCGATTAAACAACTCAATTTCTTCAACATCTTCGTAATTCAAAATAAAACGGCTGAGTGCAGGTTGTGAAATATGCAATTTTTGCGCAGCAACGGATAAATTGAAATCACTGTCAACAACGGTAATGAAGTACCTTAACTGAGTGATATCCAAAAAATAAAACTCCTTTCTTGACAACTATAACTGTAAGCGCATAACATCGATGCATTAACTATAATATTAAGTTATCGTTTTGTAAACCCCCAAAAGAAAATTTTGATAATAAATATCACTGCCAACCGCCGTAGGATAAGTGATATTTATTTAAGAAAAAAGAACTTACATCGGAAGGAAGCAAATAATCGGGCTTTATTTAAGGTTAATTTAACAACTCTTTCAGAATGTATAAAAATAAGTTATAGAATAGTATAAAATTTAAGTCTTTTTAAAATCGAGGGAAATCGCTTACAATGACATTGTAATCGTTCAATGGCCAAGTAATGATTAAAAAGCGCACAGTTAAGCAAAGAATTAGGAGGAGACTATGAAAGAAGTTGTAATTGTAGCAGCACAACGGACACCTCTAGGATCATTTGGTGGTTCTCTAAAAGATGTCAATGCGATTGAATTAGGTAAAGTAGCTGTTAAAGGGGCATTGGAAAGTATTAATCTGGATCCCTCAATTGTTGATGAACTTATTTTTGGTAACGTTTTAGGAGCAGGGTTAGGACAAAATATAGCCCGTCAAATTGCTGTCGGCGTTGGTATGCCAGTAGAAAAAACAGCCTTTACAATTAACAAGGTTTGTGGTTCAGGACTTAAATCAGTGGCTTTAGCGTATCAATCCATTTTGCTTGGCGATAACGATATTGTTGTTGCTGGTGGAACTGAAAATATGAGTGGTTCTGCCTATGTCTTACCAAGTAATCGTTGGGGACAACGGATGGGAAATAGTGAAGTGATTGATACCATGTTGCAAGATGGTTTAATCGATTCTTTCAATCATTATCATATGGGAATTACCGCTGAAAATATCGTTGAAAAATATGGTTTGACACGTGAAGAATTAGATGAATTAGCTGCCAGCAGCCAAAATAAGGCTGAAAGAGCGATTAAAGAAGGTCGCTTTAAAGATGAAATCACACCAGTTTCCATTCCACAACGTAAAGGCGATCCCATCATATTCGATACCGATGAGTATCCAAGACCTGGCGTGACGGTAGAATCACTAGCTAAACTACGTCCGGCTTTTAAAAAAGATGGCGTTGTAACCGCCGCGAATTCTTCAGGTATTAACGATGGCGCCGCTGCGCTCGTTTTAATGACAAAAGAAAAAGCTGCCGAATTAGGTTTAGAACCTTTAGTTACGATCAAATCAACGGCTAGTGCTGGTGTGGCTCCCGAAATTATGGGTTGTGGACCTATCCCAGCGACAAGAAAAGCCTTAGATAAAGCTGGCTTGACGATGGACGACTTGGGCTTAATCGAAGCTAACGAAGCTTTTGCTGCACAAGCCTTAGCGGTCCTAAAAGACTTAAATGCCAATATGGATATTGTCAACGTTAATGGGGGAGCGATTGCTTTAGGACACCCAATTGGGGCCAGTGGTGCGAGAATTTTGGTAACCTTAATTCATGAAATGAAGAAAAGAAATGTGCAATATGGTTTAGCTACCCTATGTATTGGTGGCGGACAAGGTATTTCGATGATCGTGGAGGGCTAATATGGATAAAACAATCGATATAAATACAGCCATTGATATGGTAAAAGATGGCGATATTGTTATGATAGGTGGTTTCTTAGGTGCAGGGGCACCTGAGTTATTAATTGATAAACTGGTCGAAAAAGGGATTAAAAATCTGACATTAATTGCTAATGACACAGGCTGGCCGGATAGAGCTCACGGTAAGTTAGTTGTTAACAAACAATTTAAAAAAATAATTGCTTCTCACGTAGGAACCAATAGAGAAACAGGAAATCAAATGGCAAGTGGCGAAACCGAAGTAGTTTTAGTCCCACAAGGAACGCTAGTTGAACAAGTTAGAGCCGCTTCACATGGACTGGGTGGGGTCTTAACACCGACCGGTTTAGGTACCGATGTTGAAAAAGGGAAAGATAAAATTGTTGTTGATGGTAAAGAATACCTCGTTGAAAAACCATTGCGTGCGAACGTTGCCTTATTGTTTGCCAATAAAGTCGATAAATTTGGGAATATGAATTTTTATGGTGCCACAAGAAACTTTAATAATATGATGGCTGGTGCTGCTGATATTACCATAGTTGAAGCAGCCGAAATCGTCGAAATTGGTGAACTCGATCCAAATACAGTTCATACTCCAGGTGTATTTGTGGATTACATTGTAGATGGAGGGAAGAAATAATGATGGATAAAGCCGAAATTCAAAACTTTATTGCAAGACGGGCAGCGCAAGAATTAAATGATGGTGACGTGGTTAACTTAGGGATTGGATTACCAACGTTAGTCGCTAACTTTATTCCTGAAGGAAAAGAGATTATTTTACAATCAGAAAATGGCTTTATTGGGGTTGGACCATCGCCAGAGCCAGATCAAGTCGATCCGTATATCGTTAATGCTGGAGGCCAACCGGTAACCATCGTTGCTGGGGCAGCTTTCTTTGATAGTGCGACATCGTTTGGCATCATTCGTGGCGGTCACGTGGATGTCACTATTTTAGGTTCATTAGAAGTAGATGAAAAAGGCAATATTGCTAATTATATGATACCTGGCAAATTAGTACCTGGGATGGGAGGAGCAATGGATTTATTAACAGGTGCCAAAAGAAGTATTGTAGCAATGGAACATACCAATAAAGGTAGACCAAAAATTCTAAAAGAATGTACGTTACCGTTAACGGCGGCCAATGCGATTGATTTAATCATCACCGAAATGGCTGTTATGGAAGTAACCCCAGAAGGTCTATTATTAAAAGAAGTAGCTGACGGCTATACGGTTGAAGACGTTCAAAACGCCACCGAAGCAGAATTGATTTTAGCCGATTCATTGAAATAAATATCTTTATTAACAGAGAGGAAAATGTATATATGTTTAGTGAAAAAGTTGTCTTTGTTACAGGTGCAGCTAGTGGGATTGGTTTAGCAATCGCTGAAATGTTTGCCTCAGAAAATGCCAAATTAATGATGGTTGATATTAATGAAGAAAAATTACAAGCCGAAGCAGAACGTTTAGGTGCAAGTTTCTTTAAAGCTGATTTATCCAAACGCGAAGAAAATAAAGCCGCTGTTGATTATACGGTTGAAACCTTAGGTGGATTAGATATTTTAATTAACGTGGCGGGTGTACAAACCGTGGCTCCAATTGAAGATTACCCTGAAGATCGTTGGGACTTTATTATTAACTTGATGTTAACGTCGCCATTCTTATTAACAAAATACGCTTGGCCACATATGAAGGCTAAAGGTTGGGGACGTGTGGTTAACTTAAACTCTGTTCACGGATTAGTAGCTTCTGAATTCAAATCGGCTTATGTATCAGCTAAACACGGTTTAACAGGATTAACTAAAGTAGCTGCTTTAGAAGGTGGACCACAAGGTATCACGGTGAATGGTGTTCACCCATCGTATGTAAGAACGCCATTAGTAGATAATCAAATTGCTGATCAAGCTAAAACACATGGTATTAGTGAAGATGAAGTTGTATCCAAAATCATGTTACAAAAAGCAGCTATCAAAAACTTACTCGATCCATCTGAAGTTGCTGGCGTTGTGAGATTCTTATGTTCTGATGAAGCCAAATCTGTTACTGGAGCTCAATACACCATCGATGGTGGTTGGGTAGCCGGCTAAAAAATTTATCGAATGTATCTGAAGAGGTCATTTGGTAAAAAGATGACCTCTTATTTACTCTAAAAAGGAGAAAATATATGGTTAGTTTAATAGGAATATTCTTAGGCTTAGCATTATTGATGATATTAGCCTTTAGAGGTTACGCAATTGTTTGGATTGCGCCTGTAGCAGCTGCCGTTGTTGCCTTAATGAGCGGGATGAATCCCATTGAATTGTATATGGGACCTTATATGGAAGGCTTGGCAGGTTTCGTTAAAACTTGGTTCCCAGCATTTATGTTAAGTGCTATTTTTGGAAATTTGATGGATGTGACAGGTTCTGCGAAATCGATTGCGACATGGTTAACGAATTTGTTTGGAGCTAAAGCAGCGATTGCAGCGGTGGCCTTAGCCTGTGGTTTGTTAACGTATGGTGGGGTTTCATTATTCGTTGTTGTGTTTGCTATTTATCCGTTAGCGTTAGCCGTTTATGAAGAAGCTAATATTACCCGTAAATTAATTCCAGGTGCAATCGCTATTGGTGCATTTACTTTCACCATGACGGCTATGCCTGGTACCCCTCAAATTCAAAACTTGATCCCAATGCAATACTTTGGAACAGATGCAATGGCTGCACCTATTATGGGGATTGTAGCAAGTATTATTTTGTATTTTGGTGGCGTTTTCTATATGGAATGGCGTAAAAGAAGTTATGAGAAAAAAGGTGAATTCTTTACTCAACCTGATGCAGCTCATGCAGGAGCGGCGATTGATGCTTCTGAATTACCCAATCCTTACGTTTCTTTAATTCCATTAGTTACTGTTGTTGTAGTCCTAAACATTGTGCCAATTATCTTTGGCTTGGATACAGCTAGTCCTTATAATATCATTTATGCTTTATTAGCAGGAAATGCTGTTGTTATGCTATTAAACTTAAGTAAAAGAGAGGCGTTTATTCCTGCTGTAAATAAAGGTGCTAGAGGTGCTATTGGCGCGATTATGAATACAGCCGGTGCCGTAGGTTTTGGATCTGTAGCGCGTTCTGTGCCAGGATTCGAAGTATTAACGGATTTAATTATGAATGTACCAGGTAGCCCATTAATCTCACTTTCAATTGCCGTAAATATCTTAGCCGGTGCAACAGGTTCTGCTTCAGGTGGTATGGGTATTGCTTTAGAAGCTTTAGGTGCAAGATATATGGAATTGGCTCAACAAACAGGTATTTCACCAGAAGCCTTCCATAGGGTTGCTTCCCTTTCTTCAGGTGGGTTAGACACTTTACCACATAATGGTGCGGTACTAACCTTATTAGAAAACACGGGTATGTCACATAAAGATTCTTACTTAGACATTATGGTGACATCATTGATCTTACCAATTGTTGCAACGATTGTTGCAATCGGATTAGCCTCAATGGGAATATACTAAAATTTATTCAGTACATTTAGGCAATTAGATTTCAGACGCATAGAGAATAGGAGATGCTTATGAAAGATATTACACAAATTAAGCGGATAGGGATTGCTGGGGCAGGCACTATGGGTTATTCAATGGCTGAGATTTTTGCCACCCATGGTTTCGAGATTTTGTTGTTTGATATTTCAGAGGATCAAATTAAAAAAGCACAGGAATTTATTCGAATTAATCGGTCTGTCGAAGTCGAACAAGGTCAATTAACTGAAGAAGCGTCAGTTGAATTGTTAGAAAGAATTCAATTCACAACGGATAATTCATTATTTAGTGATGTTGATTTTGTGGTTGAAGCGATTGTTGAAAACCTTGAAATCAAAAAGACCTTTTGGTCTGAATTGTCACAAATTGTTCCTGAAGATATTGTCATCGTTAGTAACACATCAGGTTTAAGTATTACGCAATTGGCTGAAGCTGTTATTGGTCCTGAACGCTTTCTAGGTATGCATTGGATCAATCCGCCGCACATTATTCGTCTGATTGAAGTCATTAAAGGGGAAAAGACAGCGGATGAAAATGTCACGATCGTCGAAGATTTAGCTAAAAGTGTTGGGAAAATCCCGGTAGCAGTTAATGATGCACCTGGTTTTGTCTTGAATCGGCTTCAATTTGCGGTCATGCGTGAAGCCTTGCATATTTTAGAAGAAGGTATTGCTGACATTCCTGGTATTGATGCGGTGATGAAGTATGGCTTAGGTATTCGTTATGCGAGCTTAGGACCTTTCGAAGTAGCGGATTTCGGTGGTTTGGATATTTTCCATAATATTGCGGAATACCTTTTCGCAGACTTATCCACTGCCGATAAAGATTTTGGTAAGATGAAAGAATTATACGAAGCTGGTCACTTAGGGGTTAAAACTGGTAAAGGCTTCTATGATTATAGTGAAGGCAAAGTTGAAAAAGTCATTCGTGAACGGAATATTAATTATGAGAAAGTTGCCAAAGCGTTGTATACCAATTTAGATGAGAAAAGTTGATGATTAAAACTCAAATATGTGTTACAATCACTTCAAACAGAATAGTTTTACTTTAATGGTTGGGCATTATGCTTCAAGGATTCGTTCTTCAAGGGGTGAGAAGGACATATTTGAGGTGTAGTGCGAGAGACGCACTTATTTGATAGTGCGTCTCTTTTGTTTTATCACCCTAAAGTCAACTTGGCGAAAGAAGGCGATATTTATTAAAATGGGTCAAAGAAGTTTGAGGAAGTGAGGGGAGATTATGTCAACAGATGTTATTGATTATTTACGCGAGATTGAGGTTCAAATTGAGTACAAGCGGCGTGAAGTAGCGGAAACACTCCAAACGCTAGATGATGGGCATCGTAAAGCCGTAGAAGAGTTGGAACGCAATTATCAAGCGGAATTAACCGATTATTTACGCGAAAAAGAACAGGCTAACCAAGCTCGACTAGAATTGGAAGAGGCCGCATTACAACAGACTTTTTCTGAAAAGAGAGAGGCTTTATTGGCTCAATATGAACAACAAAAGGATCAATTAGTGGAGAGAATAGTGAAGGAGGTACTAAATCAATATGGGTATCGCCAAAATGAAGAAGTTGACCCTACTGGCGGAGCAGTCTGAAAAAGAGGCTGTCCTAGCAGCCATGCAAGAGATGCAAGATATTGAAGTCATTTCACTAGCTGATGTACTGGGTGAAGATGAGGCTTTGATTCAGTCTTTGCAGTTTGAAGATAAATCGGAATCCGTGGGTGATCTAACACAGACCATTCAAGATATCCGTTATGCGCTATCCTTTCTCAACGATTATATACCGCAAGTGCCTTTTTTGAAACGGATGAAAGAGAAACGTCCCGTCTTGTCGCTCAAAGAATTGGAAGTCCAGGTCCAAAGCATGGATTATCAAACCTTATTACACCGGGTCGATTATATGGATGAAACCATCCATCGTCTGCAGGAGCAGCTGGAAGAGTTAAAAAAAGAAGAAGACTTCTTGCGTAGATGGCAAAATTTAACTTTTTTGCCGGCGGATACTAAATTTTTGAAGCATTTTTCAATTTTAGTCGGTTCGGTTGAGTCAGAAAAAGCGCAGGACTTTGAAGTCGCCATGAATGAATTGGACACGGCTTATGCCGAAGATATTTATCAATCGCGTGATACTTGGGGCTTTTTAGCGGTTATGCCGGAAGATGAGACGGTTGAAGGCAATGAGTTGCTACAACAATATGGTTTTCAAGTCTTAAATTACCCCTATGACCAGATTCCGAGTGACGCCTTGAAAGGAAACCTTGAAAACCAAAAACAACTGATTGAACAAATATCACAGGAGAAAGCTAGCCTAAAAAGTTATGGATCTACCCGTGATGCATTACAGTTAGCAGAGGAGTATTTTACCAATAAACGTGAGCGCGAAAAAGCCAAAGAACTGATCGCCAATAATTCTTATGCGTTTGTGATTAGTGGTTGGACGGAAGCCAGTAAGATTGATTATTTTACCCAGCATATTGTGGGCCAATGTAATGAACGGAACATTTGTTATTTTCAATTTGAGGTTGAAGAAGCTGAAATTGATGCGGTGCCAACCAAACTCGAAAACCATGAATTGGTTAAACCGTTTGAAACGATGACTGCGCAATTTGGCTTACCTAAGTATGATGGATTTGATCCGACACCATGGTATTACCCATTCCATATTGCTTTTTTTGGGATGATGAGTGCGGATTTAGGCTATGGTTTGTTGTTATGGTTGGGGACGGCTTATGCCTTAAAAGAATTTGAATTATCACGGGGTATGCGGTCGTCATTAAAGATGTTTAACCAACTGTCCTATGGGACGATGTTTTTCGGTTTGATTTTTGGTAGTTTCTTCGGTTTTAATTTACCGTTTAGACTTTTAGATTTAACCAATGATGTGATTATCGTGATGGCTATTTCCGTTTTTATCGGGATTGTCCATATGTTACTGGGCTATGGCATCAAATTCTATTTAATGATGAAAGATAAAGATTATATTTCAGCTTATTTAGATGCGGCACAGTGGGCGTTGATGTTACTCGGTGTGGTCGTCATTGCGGTGAATTTGGCCTTCGTCAAAGTAGACTGGTTAACGACGGCGGGGATTGTCTTGATTGTCGGCAATATTTTAGGGATGTTCTTAGTTAAAATATTTTCAAATAATAATAAGTTGATTGGTGTCGGCCAAGCTTTGTTTGGGATAATGGATATTGCCAGTTTAATTGGGGATTTGGTAAGTTATACACGGTTAACGGCTTTAGCCGTTTCGGGTGCCAATATTGGGATGGCTTTTAACCTGATACTTGGTTTGTTACCACCGATTGCTCGCTTTACCATTGGGATTATCTTATTTGTTGCCCTACATGCCTTAAATATTTTCATTACTTATTTAGGGGCTTATGTGCATTCCATGCGGTTAGAATATGTGGAGTTTTTTGGCAAATTCTATGATACAGATGGCAAAGCCTTTACGCCACTTAAGACTTTAGAAAAGTATATTTGGATAAAATCAGATAAATAAATAACTTAAAACAGATATTGGAGGATAATGATAATGGAATTTAGTATTGAATATCTTTTTGGACCTCAAACAGGTTGGATTTTAGGTGCGCTTGGCGTGGCCATCGCCATTTTCGCTGCCGGAACAGGGTCAGCGATTGGGGTAGGGAAAGCCGGGGAAGCGGCTGCGGCGTTAACCCGTGAAAAACCTGAATTATTTGGTCAGGCATTGGTCTTACAATTACTACCAGCGACCCAAGGTTTATATGGTTTTGTTATTGGCTTAATCATTTTATTACAACTAGACTCAGGCATGTCAGCTGCGGAAGGTTGGTATTTATTAATGGCTAGTTTACCGGTTGGGATTGCTGGTTATACGTCTGCGCCAGCCCAAGCCAAAGCGTCGATTGCTGGGATGCAAATCTTAGCCCAACGTCCAGAAAATGCGACGCAAGGGATTGTCTACTCAGCGATGGTTGAAACGTATGGCATCTTAGGGTTTGTTGGTTCTTTGTTAATGATCGTTTTATAATCGATTTCCTGTTTTTCAATGGATTGAGCTAGGAGAGGAGGAAGGTTATGGCAAAGGTTAATGAACTCGTTGATAAAGTGATCAACAAAGAGACAAGTGCTTTAGAAGAAGACGTTGAGCGTAAACGCTTTGACTTGAAAAATGCCTTAGTAGCTAAAGAGGCAGAAACGCAGCGAGATTTAGTGAGTGAAAAAGAAAAAATAGATAAAAAGATGCAAGAACAACATCAAATTGCTGTCCAATCACGTCAGATTGTCTATCGGGATCAGTTGTTGACGCAAAAACAAGCGCTTATCGAAGAATTATTCGATGCGGCCCTTAAGGAATTGGACAACTTGCCACAAGAGACATTTCGGTCGTTTGTGTTAGCTATCCTTAAGCAATTTGAAGGCCAAGGGGATTTAACACTGGTGTTAGGTTCGTATTCAAAAGGCTTAATCGATCAGTCTTGGTTAGAATCATTGGCGATTGAAGGAGTTAACATTCAATTAGCAGCCGATACTATCCAAAGTAAAGGTGGATTTATACTAGAAAAATTAGGTTCTCAGTACAATTTCTTGAATGACAGTTTAATTGAAGAAGTTCGCACACAACTGATTATTGATATTTCTAAGTCACTGAATCCATAAGGAGGGAAACAATGTTTGATGACGAATTTGGTTCATTAAATGTGACGGTTCGTGTCTATGAAAATGAGCTTTTAACGCAATCCATCTATGACCGCATGTTAGCGGCTGATAGTTTTGAAGAAGCGGTTGGCATTTTGCGGGAAACATCCTATCGCGATGAAGTGGAAGAGGTGTTGAAAACCCATAATTATGATGACATGATTACCGAAAATTTAGTGAGATTATACGATCGTTTATTTCAAATCTCACCTTCGCCAGAAATTGTTGAATTAGCTACTTTGCGTTACAGCTATCATAATATTAAAGTGATGCTAAAAGAAATGATTGCCGATAAAGATTTAGAAGATTTATATTTTCCGATTGGCCGCTACGATCTCACTGAGCTCCGTCAAGCGGTCAGCTTAGGGCAATCAGAGGTTTTACCTGAAGAATACTTGCAGACCATTCGCAGTGCCAAGTTGGACTATAGTGAATTTGGTAACATCCAACAGGTTGAAGTGTTGGTTGATAGGCATTATTTCGAACATTTGAAGCAGATTGCGGTGACGATTGGTGATCCGGAAATTATTGAATTAGTCGATATGCAAATTGATTTTAAAAATATTTCGACCTTAATTCGAGCGAAATATCAAGACCGCACACCCAATTTTTTGCGGTCGGTGTTATCCGATGCGGGCTCTTTAGATGTTGAAACCTTAATTCAAATGGGCTCTAAAGATGCACGGACGTTAATTCAATCTTTATTAGAGACCCAGTATAAGAGTATTTTGTCGGAATCGATGATTACAGCTGGGATAGGTATTTCATCCATTAAGTTCGATTATTACACCGATAATGCCATGATGCGTAAAATGCAAGAAGCCAAGCTAAAAGCCTTTGGACCGCTCCCGATGATTGCTTATATTTATGCTAAAGAAACGGAAGCAAGGAATTTGCGTTTAGTATTATCGGCCAAGGAAAATCATATTGATGTGGAAGAAACGAAAGAAAGGATGCGGATGAATTATGTCTCATAAGATTGCGGTTATTGGAGATAAAGACTCCGTTTTAGCCTTTAAAATGATTGGTTTCGAGGTTTTCTTTGCGGCGGATGCCAATGAGGCGCGAGGCCATTTGGACGATTTAGCCCGTGAAGACTACGGCATCATCTTTTTAACCGAACAATTAGGTATTCAAATCCCTGATGCATTAGAACGCTATAATCAACGGATTACACCAGCTATCATTCTCATTCCTAATCGGACGGGGACGAATCATTTTGGCGAAGAACGTTTTGCTGAAAATGTGGAACGAGCAGTTGGTATTAAAATCGTGTAGGAGTAGGAGGTATATGATTGAAAAATGGAACAATTGTTAGTGTAGCTGGCCCCCTAGTCGTCGCAAGCGGCATGGAAGATGCAGCGGTACGTGATATTTGTCGGGTAGGTGATTTAGGCCTGATTGGCGAAATTATTCAGATTCGTGGCGACCGCGCCAGTTTACAAGTATATGAAGAAACATCGATGGTTGGACCGGGGGAACCTGTTGTTATTACCGGTGAACCCTTATCAGTAGAATTAGGCCCCGGCATGGTTTCCAATATGTTTGACGGTATTCAACGCCCTCTAGAAGCTTTTCGCCTTAAAACGGGCAATGATTATTTAGATCGGGGTGTGGCGATTGACCCCCTTGATCGTGACAAAAAATGGACCTTCACTGCCCAAGTAAATATCGGTGATTCTGTCGTGGGTGGCGATATTGTCGGGGTTGTGCAAGAAACCCCTGTGATTGAGCATCGCGTGATGGTACCCCCTGGGGTCGAAGGTGTCGTCACCAACATCGCCAGTGGGGTATTTACTGTGAAAGATGTGGTTTATAGTTTAGAGACTAAAGGGTCGGGTAAACGTGATTTTACCATGATTCAACGGTGGCCGGTGCGTAAGGGCCGTCCATTTAAACGTAAATTAAGTACGGAGGAAGTTTTGCTGACCGGTCAACGGGTGATAGATACCATGTTCCCAGTTGCCAAAGGTGGAACGGCAGCTGTGCCGGGGCCCTTCGGTGCGGGCAAAACCGTTGTCCAACATCAAATCGCTAAATGGTCGAATGTTGATTTGGTTGTGTATGTGGGTTGTGGTGAGCGTGGTAACGAGATGACGGAAGTTATTGATGAGTTTCCGCAGTTGATTGATCCTAATACGGGGAATTCGCTGATGGACCGAACGATTTTAATTGCTAACACATCCAATATGCCGGTGGCAGCTCGTGAGGCTTCGATTTATACGGGGATTACGATTGCTGAATATTTCCGGGATATGGGTTATTCTGTGGCCATTATGGCGGATTCGACGTCGCGTTGGGCGGAAGCCTTGCGGGAAATCTCAGGTCGTTTAGAAGAAATGCCTGGGGATGAAGGTTATCCCGCTTATTTAGGTAGCCGTTTAGCCGATTATTATGAAAGAGCTGGACGCGTTGTGACTTTAGGTGGGGCGGATGGTGAAGACCGTGAAGGCTCCGTGACAGCGATTGGTGCGGTGTCACCTCCGGGCGGGGATACGTCGGAGCCGGTGACACAAAATACCTTGAGTGTGGTGAAGGTATTCTGGGGTCTGGACAGTTCTTTATCCCAAAGACGTCATTTCCCAGCCATTAACTGGTTAAGTTCTTATTCCTTGGATTCAAAAACCATGAATAAATTTGTGGGTAAAGTATTGAATGTTGATTGGGATGAAATGGTCAATCATACCCGCAATTTACTGCAAAAAGAAGCGGAGTTACAAGAAATTGTGCGTCTCGTGGGGGTTGAATCCTTGCCTGAGATGGACCGCCTGACCTTGTTGGTAAGTAGTATGATTCGTGAAAGTTATTTACAACAAAATGCGTATGATGATGTCGATACTTACACGTCCTTACAAAAACAATATGCCATGTTGAATATCATTTTAACCTTTGAAGCCAAAGCGATAGAAGCTTTGAATTTAGGAGCCTATTTCGATGATATTGCCAAAGGTACCACTGCCCTTCGTGAAAGAATTGGCCGGATGAAATATATTTCTGAGGATAATCACGAGGAGTTTGAAGAGATTTTAAGTGACATTGAATCACAAATTAAATACGTCATCGGCAAGGAGGTCTACAAATAAATGCGTAAAGAATATACAACCGTTACTGATATTGTCGATCCGCTGATGACCGTCACAGGTGTGGAAGGCGTGAAATTTGATGAGCTAGTTGACATTGAACTTCAAAATGGCGAACATCGTCGGGGCCAAGTTTTGGAAGTCGATGGTGATAAAGCCGTTGTGCAATTGTTTGAAGGCTCTTCCGGGATTGTCACGCGCGACACCAAAGCCCGTTTCATTGGACACCCCCTCACACTAAATGTCTCTGAGGATATGATTGGCCGTCGTTTTGATGGGATGGGCCGGATTAATGATGGCGGTCCTGAAATTATTCCGGAAGCTTCCTTAGATATTAACGGTCGAGCAATTAATCCAATCGCGAGAGAGTATCCGGATGAATTTATTCAAACTGGTATTTCGACGATTGATCATTTAAACACCTTAGTCCGGGGTCAAAAATTACCGGTGTTTTCAGGTTCAGGTTTGCCTCACCAAGAATTAGCGGCGCAAATTGCGCGTCAAGCCAATGTGTTAAATTCTAATGATGATTTTGCGGTGGTGTTTGCGGCCATTGGTATTACTTTTGATGATGCCCAATTCTTTATTAATGACTTTACGGAAACTGGCGCCATCGATCGGTCAGTGGTATTTATTAATTTAGCGAATGATCCAGCGATTGAACGGATTGCCACACCAAAGATTGCTTTAACTGCGGCCGAGTATTTGGCTTTTGAAAAAGGTATGCACGTTTTGGTTATTATGACCGATATGACTAACTATGCGAATGCATTGCGTGAAGTGTCGGCTGCGCGGCGGGAAATTCCTGGTCGTCGTGGTTACCCGGGGTATTTGTATACCAACCTTTCTACTTTGTATGAAAGAGCGGGGCGGATTCGGGGTGTCAATGGGTCGATTACCCAAATTCCCATTTTAACGATGCCAGAAGACGATATTACCCATCCGATTCCGGATTTAACGGGTTATATTACTGAAGGGCAAATTTTGTTGTCGCGTGAGTTGCACAACCAAGGCATTGAACCACCGATTGACGTTATGCCGTCATTGTCCCGGTTAAAAGATAACGGGATTGGAGAAGGTAAGACGCGGGCTGATCATGCCGCAACCATGAACCAAATGTTTTATGCTTACGCTCAAGGTAAGGAAGCTAAAGAGCTTTCGGCGGTCTTAGGTGATGCGGCTTTAACGGATACCGATAAGTTGTACTTAGAGTTTACGAATCAATTTGAAAAACGCTATGTGAATCAAGGCTTTAGAACCAATCGTTCGATTGACGAGACCCTTGATTTAGCTTGGGAATTACTGAAGATTTTACCAAGAACCGAATTAACACGTATTCGTACGGAGATGCTTGATAAATATTATCCTGAATCGGGTGATGATTGATGGCTGTATTAAACGTTAAACCCACCCGGATGGAACTTGCGCGCTTGAAATCACAGCTTAAGTTATCTGTTCGGGGACATAAGTTATTAAAAGATAAGCAAGATGGGTTAATGAAAGAGTTTATTATTAAAGTGAAGCAAACCAACGCCTTGCGTTCGGAAGTTATTGGCGAACTAGGGAATGCCATGCAACACTTTGCAGTCGCAAAATCCTTAGTCGATGAGAAATTTATTGAAGAGATTATGGCGATTCCAGCGCAAAGCGTGTCTTTAGATATCGACTATCGGAATATTTTAAGCATCAAAGTGCCAAAGATGTACTTTAATTATAATCAAGCGCCTAAAGGTAAAGTGGATTTGAGTTATAGTTATTTAAACACAAATGCTGAGTTAGATATTGCTTTTGAAGGCTTGATTGATATTATGCCGAAGCTGTTGGAGTTTGCGGAGCTGGAGAAAACCTGTCAGCTGATGGCTGTTGAAATTGAACGAACCCGCCGGCGGGTAAACGCCTTGGAGTACCGAACCATCCCCGATTTGCAAGACACCATTTACTTTATTCGCATGAAGTTAGAAGAGAACGCCCGCGCCACCACGTCGCGTTTGATTAAGATTAAAGAGATGGAAGGGTAGATTTGGAGTAGGTGGGTTGGAGTAGGTGGGTTTGTAGGTTTGTAGGTAAGAGTTGGGAGTCTGTTGTATATCTTAGTAGGATATATGGCAGGCTTTTTTGGTTGTAAGGTGGAAGTAATAGGTAAGTGGGAAGTGAAAAACGGTCATTTCTTAGTTTACGGGAGCGCACACATATTCGGGCATTTGTTGTGAGCGTGATGTGGAGCGCACACATATTGGAGCATTTGTTGTGAGCGCGATGGTGAGCGCACACATATTCGGGCATTTGTTGTGAGCGCGATGGTGAGCGCACACATATTGGAGCATTTGTTGTGAGCGTGATGGTGAGCGCACACATATTGGAGCATTTGTTGTGTGCGCGAGCCCAGGCGCACGCAGGAAATGTCGCTTCTTGTGTGCGTGGGCCTAAGCGGAGAATGTGTGCCCATTAAATAAACTACAAATTAAGCTATTCGGTCATGAAATTAGGTATTTGGTGACCGATTAGCATTATTTAACGTTCGCTCACTTCCCGCTTACTGTAATAGCTAAAATCCGTTATCTAGCTTCTTTTCCTACTTACTCTTACCCAACAAACTTGTTTAATTAATATTATATTGGTATTTTGCCAACGGTTTAACTTCTGAGTGTTTAGAAGTACAAGTGAATCGCCAACAGTTTAACTTCTGAGTGTTTAGAAGTACAAGTGATTTGCTAACAGTTTAACTTCTAAGCCCCCAGAAGTACAAGTGAATCGCCAACAGTTTAACTTCTGAGTGCTTAGAAGTACAAGTGATTTGCCAACAGTTTAACTTCTAAGCTCCCAGAAGTACAAGTGAAACGCCAACACTTTAACTTCTAAGCCCCCAGAAGTGCAAGTGAATCACCAACACTTTAACTTCTAAGCCCCCAGAAGTACAAGTGAAACGCCAACACTTTAACTTCTAAGCACCCAGAAGTACAAGTGAATCGCCAACGGTTTAACTTCTAAGCCCCCAGAAGTTAAAGTGTTCGTCAAATTACTCGGTTAAATGAAGCATAAGTTTTAACAAGTGTTAGCCTTGTAGCATTAATCTACTTTATTGCTTGATTTGGTGGCAAACTTCAGCACAACTAATTATAAGCGCAAGTTATTCGCCCTCCAAACAAATCTAAGCGTTGGTCACTCGCACCCCAGAATGTTCAAACAAAATCCGTATAATTATACTAAAATTTTATAGCTAATTAGGGAGAGATGGGGTAGAATGTAAGAGTAAACAAGAATTTTTTTATATAACAATTACAATCACCGTTAAGGAGTGGCCATGAAGAAGAGGTATTATATTATTGGTATTATTGTAGGCGTTTTAATCATTGCCCTCATAGTTGTTCAAGTGAGTGGGATATTTAATTCACCGGAAGTTGGGAATGAGTTGGCGCAAACGCCGACAAAGGGAGGCGAATTTGGTAATTTTGGAGGACCGAATCAACCTATTTTTGATGAGGCGGGAAATCAATATTATCCGACTTATACGGTTTTTGAACAGGAACCTGTTAGTTTGAGCGGGGTGGCGCAACTAAATACGGACAGTAGTTATTTTTATAATCCGGATTTGGGTGATATTATTGCTGTGCATGTGGTGGACCAACAAACTGTGAAAAAAGGGGATCCTTTATACACTTATAGCAAAGACAACAAAGAACTCCAGTATGAAATTGAAGATAACTTTAGGGCGCAGACGCGCTTGTACAATCAGCGGATTGAGCTGATTGATCAGCTCAGTGAGCTTACATCAAGCTATTATAATTATCAGGGAGATTTATTAGGAAGTTATTGGGGTGAGGACGGGCAACTTTACTATTATGTGGTGGAGACGCTTGGCAAGGGGCAAGGCAGTGGCAAGGGGTCCAATGGAGTGATTGGCGAACCTGAACCGGACCCAGACCCTGATCCTAACAACAATGGGACGGAAGAACCAGTGGATAATAGTGGAGCCATTGACAGCTTGAAAGACCAGATTCGGGAGGTTAATACCCAAATTGAAGATTTAGAAATTGCGATGAGCCGGTTGCAAGACCAAGAAGATGGAGTTATTCTTGCGCAATTTGATGGGAAGGCGTATGTAAATCCTGATGGTAAGACCAATTCGGGGGTGCCTTTGGTTCGTATTGTGAGTGATGATGTTTCAATTACGGGCACAGTGACGGAGTATGAATTCTTTGCTTTAGGCGAGGATCTGCCGGTTAATTTATTTGTGAATGCGGAGAACCGTGATGTGCCGGGAACCATGATTGCCTATGACCGATTTCCGTCAACCGCCACATCGACGGATGGCGATGGCAATAAATCGATGGGTGCGGGGATGACGAATTATTCGACAGGTTCTCAATATGGTTTCACGATTAAGCCGGAAGACTATATTCAACCAGGTTTTTCCGTGAAAATTCAAGTGTTTCTTGCAGGCCTTTCCGTTCCCCAAGAAGCTATCATGGAAGAAGGGCCAGGCAATGCCTATGTTTTTGTTTACCGAGATGGCATTGCGTATAAACAAACGGTTCAACTGAAGCAACAAGGATTGCAACGTGTGGTGACTTCGGGCTTGAATTCGGGGGATATGGTCATTTACCAACCTTATGAATTGCAAGACGGCCAGCCTATCCAAATCGATCAAGACTACTATCAACAAATGATGGATATGCAGATGGGTGAGGATGGTGGCAATATTGGCGCAAAATGATGCCTTAATTCAACTAAAAAACGTAAATAAGTATTACCAAATGGGTGAACAAAAACTGCATGTTTTAAAAAATATCCATTTAGCATTTTACGCCAATGAATTCATTTCGATTATGGGACCTTCCGGATCGGGAAAATCCACTTTAGTAAATATCGTTGGTATGCTCGATAACCGTTTTGAAGGGGAATATTTATTAGAAGGGCAAGCGATTGAAACCTTAAGCGACAATGCTTTGTCGCACCGACGCAACCAGATGGTAGGCTTTGTTTTTCAAGATTTTAATTTGATTATGAATATGTCCGTCAAGGAAAATGTGCGTTTGCCCTTAATTTATCATGGGATGTCGGGGCGGATGACGCAAGCGCCAGTTGAAGAAATTCTGGACAAGTTGGAGATTTTGGATAAAATGAATCATAAACCGACAGAATTGTCGGGTGGGCAACGGCAACGGGTGGCCATTGCGAGGGCGCTGGTGAATCGACCGCGCTTTATTATTGCGGATGAGCCGACCGGAGCGTTAGATACTCAAACGAGCCGGGTGATTATGGATATTTTGGCAAAAATGCATCAAGATGAAGGGGTGACGGTTTTACTAGTGACCCATGATCCCAGCCTTCAAGCTTACGCCACGCGGCATGTAAGGATTGTTGATGGACAAATTCGCGAAGATAAACAAACAGAGGCTAACCATACCATGATAGAAGCACCAACGCCCATCAGCCTTAGCGAAAAGGGGTGAGTGCCGATGATGTTTTTGGAAGTGTTCAAATCAGCCTTTGTCACCTTAAGCCTCAATAAGCGGCGAACCTTTTTAACCATGTTTGGGATTATCATTGGGATTGCTGCGGTTATTACGATCTTGAGTTTAGGTAATGGGTTTGAGCAACAAACCTTGAATGAACTCGCTCGTGATGAACAAGGTCGGCCTAACCAAAATTTCTACTTTAGGGTGCAGGGGGAGAACATCGATTTTGAGACGCTCAATCCATTCAGTGATGAACTCTTGGCAGGCTTGGAAGAGACCTTTCCCTTTGTCGATGAGGTGTCAACCGATGCGGAGATGATGATGGATTTTGGTCAATCGATGACTGTTCAACATGCAGGCAGCGAAAATTATTATCAAGTTGAAATTGCGACGGAAAGTAATTATCAAATACTAGCGGGTCGTAATTTAAGCCAAATGGATTCGGATTATCAAAATCATTATATTATGATTGACGAAATGCTAGCAGCAGAGATATTTAATGGGGTGGAAAATGCGCTCCATCGTTCGTTAAATTTGGATGGCCGCGAGTATACGATTGTGGGGGTTTATCAATCGCCGCCGCTGACAGAAGAACAAGCCCAGGCTATGAGTATGGGCTGGTATGATTTCACGCAAATTGTTTTTCCGGAGGGGACCTACATTCAGCTGTATCCGTCGAATTATTATAATTTTAATATTTACGTTTACTATACGCATGAAACGGATATGCGCCAAGCCAACCTTGAGGTGGCGCAATATCTGCAGGATAACGGCGTTGACGAGACGCAAGGGGTTTATGAATATTACGATTCCACGGAAATGATGGAGCAAGTTTCGCAGCAACTGCGGATGATTACGTATTTTATTTCGGCTGTTGCGGGGATTTCGCTATTTATCGCCGGCGTTGGCGTGATGAACATGATGTACATTTCGGTGTCTGAACGCGTCAAAGAAATTGGTATTCGGCGTGCGATTGGCGCGACGCAAAGTAATATTCAATGGCAGTTTCTTTTGGAAGGGATCACGATTACCACCTTCGGCGGCTTGATTGGCTACGGCTTAGGGGTCGCTGCCGCCTTTGCGATTGCCAACTTCCTGCCCTTTGACGCTGTGCTTGACGTGGGTTCAGCCCTCGTCAGCGTCTTTGTGTCGGTCGGCATCGGCATTGTCTTCAGCGTTTTCCCAGCCCGTTCCGCCGCCCGCAAAAACGTCGTTGAAATCCTTCGTTAACCCAATAAATATCCCTGCTTTTAACGAACTGAACGGGCCACTGCATATTGCGCAGTGGCTCGTTTCGCTTTCCTACTTATTTGGGAGGTTTTAGCTACATAGCGAGGTTTATATGAGGTTATAGCGGGTTTTAGCAGAGTTAAAGCTAGTTTATAACTTCAAACCGAAATTCATACGAAGTTATAGCGGGTTAAAGTTAGTTTATAACTACATATCGAAACTCATACGATGTTAAAGCTAGTTTATAACTACATACCGAAATTCATACGAAGTTATAGCTAGTTAAAGTTAGTTTATAACATCATACCATAACTCATACGAAGTTATAGCAAGTCTTAGCAGAGTTATAACTACTTACCACAACTCATACGAAGTTATAGCAGGTTAAAGCTAGTTTATAACTTCAAACCGAAATTCATACGAAGTTATAGCAAGTTAAAGCTAGTTTATAACTTCATACCACAACCCATACGAAGTTATAGCGGGTTAAAGTTAGTTTATAACTACATATCGAAACTCATACGAAGTTATAGCGGGTATTAGCTTGTTTATAACTTCAAACCGGAACTCATACGAAGTTATAGCGGGTTAAAGCTAGTTTATAACTACATACCGAAACTCATACGAAGTTATCCCCACCTCCCCACCTCCCCATCTCAACTTACACATAATACATCTCCAACACCACGACTAAAATGGTCATCGTCAAGCCCAAAAGCATAAAAAGGGTATAACCGACTTTCCGCCAAGGATGGCCATTTAAGGAAGACCAGTGGCGCATCAAGACGACAACAAAGCCGAGTGGCACGAGTGCAAGCAGGATACTCGCAGCGATATTTATATAAAGGGATGAGACGGGGGCTTCGTAGGAGGCCATTTTGTTGGCGACCCAGAAAATGTTGAGGGCTTGCAGGATAAGGCTGACGGCTAAAAGGGCTTGGTATTTTCGGAGCGGCGTGGCGGCTAGCGGTCGGCCGGCGATTTTGCGGACGAGCCAAGCGATGAGTTTAACGACTAAAACAAGTAGGGACGCCAAGACAGCCACCAAAAACAGCGCCACGACAATGGTTTGAATCCAAACTACCCGGTCGGCCTCTAGCGTTTCGCCAAATGAGCCTGAGACTCTTTTCTGGCCATTTTTTTCTGAAAAACGGCTCAAGCTAACTAATTCGATAGCGCCCAGTTGCATTTTAGACCGCAAGGTATTCGGCGCAATTTCTTCATAGGACACGCTGGCGAGACCCATAAAATTAGCGCCTAAATGATGGTCGTCAATCAGAAATAACGGTGACAAAGTTGATAAGGTGTACATATTCGCGATACCGGTGCGAATCGTGCGGGCGGCATAATATAAACCCGTCATCCGGCCTAAATCGGTCCGCTCCTCGTTGGCCACCATTGCGCCTATTTCGCCAAATACCAAAGCTGGCAACCCATAATTATACACGGTTTCGCTGCCTTGATTGGTCATAATGACCAGCCCCACTTGTGAGACCGGATCAAACAACACATAGGACGAGTACATATTGGTATTTCCGCCGTGCCCCAAAGCCTGCACCGCAAATTCATGCGACCACATGCCGTGATTAACGTAATCAATGTCCGTTCCGGGATAAGTTAAGGTCGGCGTTAACATCTCGGCCAAGGTTTCTTTTCTTTCAAATAAATATCGCCAACCATCAGCCCCTGGAATTAAGGCTTGAATGAAGGTTGTTAAATCCCCGATTGTTCCTGCCGCAGCGCCAGCCGGGTATAAATTCAGATAAAATAAGCCGTCGTTCAGCGGTTCTAAATTAGCATCGTAACCTTGGTTGCTCAACAACTGTTCCTTCACCCATAAATTGTCGGAGTAATCGCCTCTTAAACCCGTTTGTTCCATTCCCAAAGGTTGGAAAATATGCTCATGTACATAATCAGCAAAGGCTTGACCACTCACTTGTTCAACAATAAAAGCCGCTAAAGACGTGGACCAATTGGAATAAGATACAACCTCACCCGGTAAGTAAATTTGATCGGGCTGGGTGACTAAAAGAGCTTCTTCTAAGGGGATGATTTCCGCTTCGGTTGCAGCACTCATTTGAAAAACAGCATCTTCAAAGCCAGCATTATGGTTCATTAAATGGGTCAACGTGATTGGATGGTCGTAATCTAATTGACTAGCAAATTCTTCCGGTAAATAAGTTTTAATATGGGTGTCTAAGTCGACTAAATCTTGTTCCCATAATTGCATCACACTGACCCAAACTAAGAGTTTAGCCACCGAGCCCCATTCATAAACACTCTCTTGAGTTGTATCGGTCCCATCTTCTCGATTCATTAAACCGTGATAGTTTTCATAAATCAGGTCATCTCCGCGAAAAAGCGTTAGCGAAACAGCTGCCGTCGTGTCTTCATGTTCAGCCATATAATTTTCAATGACGGGGCCGATGTCAGCATCAGAAACCCCTGAGGGTAGTGTATTGTCTTGTGCAAAGGCGGATGTTGGAATGACTAAACAGAGTATAAGCAAGCAATATAAAAAGTGATATTTTTTCATAAGGGCTTCCTTTCTTGACCTTGTTGGATTAAGCATAGTATAGCACTAAAAGCGGAACAAAAACCTTCCTTTCGGCAATAAATCCGACCATAGTCTTATGTAAAATTTTTGTAAAGCCACAAAATTTACCTCAAATTAATATCCACTTGCTAAAATTTCAATATACGGCTCACACCCGTCAAAGCCGTAACATACTCATTTAGGAGGCGATTTAATTGAAGAAGGTTAAATTATCTTTAGTTGCTGTTGCTGTTGTCTTGTTATCGTTTGTTAGTAGGTCGGTCAATGTAGCCGCTCAAGACAAGGTTCAAGTGACTTTTTGGCACGCCATGAATGCCCATAATCAAGAAATGATTACAAGTTTGGTTGAGGAATTCAATCAATCGCAAGATAGCATCGAAGTCATCGAACAAAATCAAGGCGACAACAATGCTTTGCACCAATCCATTATGGCGTCAGGTGTTTCACAAACTTTACCAACCATGGGCCAAATTATTGCAGCCAATCAAGCCGAATATGCCACCAATGGCTTATTGTTACCCTTAGAAGGCCTACTAACGGAAGCGAATAACTTCCCAGCGGCTTTATATGACGATATTTATGCTGGTTTTATTCCTGAAGGGACGTTTGAAGGTGAATTATATGGTATGCCTTTTAATAAATCTGTCCGTGTTATTTATGTTAATAACACCTTACTAGACGAAATTGGCGCCGAGGTTCCCACAACATGGGAAGATATTCGCCAAGTCGGTGTGATGTTAGAAGAACAAGGGTATGACATCCCAGCTTTAGGGGTTGAAAACTCATTAAATACCGAATTAGAGTCGATGGCCAGAAGTAATGGCGCAACCTGGATTGCTGAAGATCTTTCAGCCGTGGATATGTCTTCTGAAAAAGCCAGCGAACCCCTTTATTTCTTACAAGAACTAATCAATGCCGGTTATGCGCGGACAGCTGGTGAAGACGGCTTTATGTCAACGCCGTTTGGTAATGGCGCGTCCGTTTTTTACTACGGATCATCCGCTGGTTTAGCCTATTTCCTACCTGTTGCTCAAGAAAACGGTTATGCAATTTCGGCGATTGAAGCTCCAGCCTTTGGCGATGAAAAAGCCGCGATTTTATTTGGAAACAACATCAGCCTTTTCCAAGGTTCGAGTGAAGAAGAGCAAGCCGCAGCCGTTGAATTTTTAGCCTTCCTGTTGCAAGCAGAAAACACCGCACGTTGGGCCATCAATTCGGGTTACCTACCGATCACTCGAGCAGGAGTTGAGACGGAGCTCTATCAAAACCATTTAGCTGAAAACCCGATTTTGGAGGCCGCCACCAACACCCTGGAGTATGCCACTTCATCGCCTGCCTATCCAGGTCAAAGTGAAGTCTACTCCGAGCTAGAAATGGGGATTGAAAATGTTTTGGTCACCGGCGCTGACCCCGCTGAAATGCTCGCCAGCGTTGAAGCCATTGCTAAAGCAGCCCTCGGTTTAGAATAAACCCCTTTAAATAAATATTTCTGGAAAAGGCAGAAGGAATTCTGCTTTTTTCATTGAGGTGAACCTTATGAACCCCCTATTAAGACTTTTAGTCACCGGCGACTTACATGCCCAATATTCAAAAACACGCTACCATAACACACAAACCATTTTAAACACTGCTCAAGCGATTGAAACCCTCAGAAACAAAGATTCCTTGCCAACCATCACCTTAGATTTAGGCGATTTTATGCAAGGATCCATCTTTTCAACCTACAGCAAAGATTTCTTAGGCGACGGTGGGATATTTATTAAAGGGATGAATGCCATCGGCTATGACTATCAGATCCTGGGCAACCATGATTTTAACGAAGGCGCAAATTACTATCAAAAGGTTTTTGGCCAGCTAAACGCCAAAATTCTTGCGGCCAATATTTTATCGAAAACAACCGGAGAGCCTGCTTATGGTCCTCCTTACGATATGATTGAAGTTGGCGGCGTTAAAATTGGTATAATTGGGCTGACTACGTCCATCGTTCCAGCTTGGGAAAATCCACAAAATATCGCTGGTCTAACTTTTTTGGATGCCTTTGAGTGTTTAAAAAAGCACATGCAAAGTTTACGTGCGCAAATCAATATCCTTGTGGTAGCCTACCATGGTAGCCTAGGTGATGGGAGTGTCGAGGATATTGAAAATCAAGGTTTACGGATGTTGAATGAATTAGAAGGTATTGATATTTTGTTGACGTCACATATGCACAAAAATATGAACCAGTTTATAGGTAAAAGCTTGGTCGTTCAAGCCGGTTATGGTGGCGAAGCCGTGGTTGAAGTTTTGCTTAATCAGGATTTAACTTATAGCGGCCAGACTTATCTGACGCATATTTTTGCTGAAAGTGAACGGGTCAGACAGGACATGGAACCTGAGTTTTCGCAAGTGATGCAATGGAAGGATGCGGTTGTCGGTGAGCTTGATTTAGCTATGCCTTACACTGACAGCTTTACCAGTCGCTTATATGGGCATCCCTTTTTAGAAATGATTAATCAAATACAACTGTATGAAACGCAGGCCGATTTTAGTGCGACCACCTTAATCAACGACACCTTTCAAACGTTCACGGGACCCATTAGCAATGAGTTGTTGTTAGAGGCCTTTCCTTTTCATAATAATATTGCAAAAATAGCTTTGTCGGGCTTGGATTTGAAAGCTGCCTTAGAACACAATTTTTCTTATTTTCACTATCAAGAAGGTGCAATTGTCGCGCCAAACGAAAGGGAAGGGGAAAGACCGTCGTATTTAAATTATGATATTTATTCGGGGTTAGAATTAGGGGTTGATTTTTCTAAAGCTGCCGGAAGTCGGTTGATGGAGGTGAAGGATAAACGGACGCAGCGTGCGATTGTGGATGATCAAGTCTACACACTGGCATTGTCGCAGTTTCGCGCTTCGGGTGGTCGTGGCTATGAAGCGTGGTTTAATGTGGACCGGATTCAATCGATTTCCAACGCTTCGCTGCTTGACCTTGTAAGGGCGTTTGTCAAAGGTGACATCAAGTTGGACATGGCGTCGATCAATCAGCATTATTGTCAGATGGCTAGAGAGCCGTGAGGATTCAGCTTAACTATTGGATGTTAAAACCACAATTCTTTATAATAAATATCAAAGGTCATACGAGGAGGAGGAGGAAGCAAATGGCAGAGAATATTCCGAAAGCTGTTCAACAAGCCCTATTAGAGATTGAACAGATGGATATTAAAGAAGAAGTGGCAGATCCGTATAAGATTTTTATTACGGGATCAACGACGGGTGTTGGATTATTGGCGGCTAAGTATTTATTGAAACAAGGCCACCATGTCGTTGTCCATGCGCGTAATGTCGGGCGGGCGGAAGATGTGCGGGCTGTGTTAGGTGGAGAGCTTCCTGTTGTGATAGGGGATTTAGCCCAAACAGCAGAAGTCAAGGAAATGGCGCGGGCGTTGAATCAAATGGGAACATTTGATGTTGTCATCCATAATGCAGGTATTGGCAGTAGCAAAGATATTTTGTTGGTTAATGTTCTTGCGCCTTACATACTGACTTGTTTGATGCATAAACCGCAACAGTTGATTTATACGTCGTCTGACATGCATAGCGGGGGGAGTTTGCGGTTTAATTCGATTTTAGATGGGAAGGGTGTTTCCTACTCGGACAGTAAATTGTTATTACAGACATTGGCTAGTTTATTAGCTAGACGTTGGCAGGGGAAGGTGTTAGTCAATACGGTTGATCCCGGTTGGGTACCGACGCGAATGTCAGGTGGTTCTGCACCGGATGATTTGCATCAGGCGTATGGCTCCTATATCTATTTGATTGAGCAAATGCAGCAAGGTGCACAGCCAACGGGCAGCTATTATTACCATTCGAAGTTGGTGAAAGCTACCCCAGCCTCCGCCGATAAACTAAACCAAGCTCGGTTGGCGGAAGTGTTGGAAGAGGTAACGGGAGTGACGTTGAATTAGTTGGGAATTGAACGGATGGGGTTGGGTGTTGTTGGTGGGGGTAGTGGAGTTGGTGGTCGCCGCTGGTGGCTTGAAAAAGGTCATCAATTAGTGATTTTATTCCTCTGAGAGTTTATCATGGCTAACTTTATTACTCTGAGCTTTCTCATTGTTAACTTCATCTATAGTTTGCTGCCATTTCGAACGCTGTTTTGTAGTTCGTTGAGTGAACGAACTACATTTATATAGTTCGTTGGTAAAACGAACTACATTTATATAGTTCGTCGAGTGAACGAACTACATTTATATAGTTCGTTGGTAAAACGAACTACATTTATATAGTTCGTCGAGTGAACGAACTACATTTATATAGTTCGTCGGGTAAACGAACTACATTTATATAGTTCGTTGGTAAAACGAACTACATTTTTATAGTTCGTTGGTAGAACGAACTACATTTATATAGTTCGTTGGTAAAACGAACTACATTTATATAGTTCGTCGAGTGAACGAACTACATTTATATAGCTCGTTGGTAAAACGAACTACATTTTTATAGTTCGTTGGTAAAACGAACTACATTTATATAGTTCGTTGGTAAAACGAACTACATTTATATAGTTCGTTGGTAAAACGAACTACATTTATATAGTTCGTTTCCGATTCGGAGCTAACTTTCTCACATACGTTTTGGACCACCCACCCCACAACCCAAAAAAAGAGACTGCTCGCACATGTAAATGCGGGCAGTCTCTTTAATTAAACCCAGGTCAATGAATTATTCAAATAATTCTCTAACAAATTCTTCAGCAGTCACGTTGCCGATGTATTTATTAAGGTCTAGTTCATTCAAAGCATCAATCATGGCTTGTTTATCAAATCGCACGCCAACTAATTGGTTTTCCACATCAGCAATATCGCCTAGGCCAAAGAAATCGCCGTAGATTTTAGCTGAAGTAATTTTACCATGGTCCACGTTAATACGGAAGTCTACAAAACCGAATGGGAATTTGTGGCTTTCGTTAATATCGAACTTAGGTGATTGACCATAGTTCCAATCCCAATTACCCATACGCTCTTCCCGTAACTTCATCACGCCTTCCCAGATTTCATCCGTAAGTTTGAATTCTGGCACTTCTTCACGCGTTTCAACTCCAAAGATTTCTAATAAGATGCGGTCGCGGAATTCTTCCGTGCTTAAGTTTTTATATTCATCGTTCACGTAAGGCTTGATATTGGTTACCCGTGAGCGCACGGACTTGATACCCTTAGATTCAATCTTTTCTTTACGTGGTTTTAAAGCGTTATTAACCTCATCCAAGTCAGAATCAAACAAAATCGTTCCATGGGCGGTCATACGACCGTCTTTAGCGTACATAGCGTTCCCGCTAAATTTCTTGCCGTCGATTAACAAGTCGTTACGACCTTGTAATTCCGCTTCGGTCGCGCCCATTTTATGTAAGGCTTCAATTACAGGTTTAGTAAAACTTTGGAAATCGCGGAAGGTACCGTCATCATCTTTAATGAAACAAAATGAGAAATTACCTAAATCGTGATACACCGCACCACCACCTGACATCCGACGCACGACTTGAATACCGTGTTCTTCGATGTAAGGTTGGTTCACTTCTTCAATCGTATTTTGGTTACGCCCAATAATAATTGACGGTTCATTAATATAGAACAACAAAATTGGCTCGTCGACTAAACGATTTTCAACCAAATAAGTTTCTAAAGCAATGTTGACCGAGGCATCGTAATTATTTCCATTATCCACAAAAATCATTTAAACAGTCCTTTCAAATTTAGCATACTTCTATGATACCACTTTTTCAGAAAAGTTTAAGCTTTATAATCAAAGTTAGGAATATGATTCCAACGTTCGGAAATCGAGCGAACGGTCATTTTTGGTTGACGATCACGAGTAAATATCCCCTTTTTATTCCCTTGGACACGATTAATCCCTATTTTAGTCGCAAAATCCGCAAAGTTCCACAACTGCTCACCGACGAAGTTGTCGAATTCGTCGAACACCCGGTGGTTCATGGCGTAATAATCTTCTTGGAATTCCTCAGTAAATGGCGCTGCTTCCATCGAATGCAAGCCGGCTACCGTATCAGCTCCGTATTCAGTATACATAATTGGTTTTTCAGGATATTTTTCTTGCCATGCCAAGAGTTCACCGCGTGTTTGTGCTTCGGCTGTGTCTAAGTCACCATGGCTGACATACCATCCATAATAACGATTTAAACAAATAACATCGACTAAGCTACTCACTAAATCGGTTTGTGGATTCGACATCATAATATGAATTAATGTGAGGGGGCGTTTTTGTGGATCTAATTCACGGGCTAATTCAAATAAAGGTGTAAAGTATTCTAAGGCACCAGGGCTATAAGTAGCTGCTTCGTTGGCGATAGACCACATAACCACACAAGCATGATTTTTATCACGCGTAATCAGTTCACGGATGACTTGTTCATGGGCAGCCGTCGTGTCAAGCGAAGTAAAGGTCGCGTCATTAAAGTTGCCATCTTCTAAGATACTGACATCAAAATTAAAGGACTCCATGATTCCCACACCGGTTGTTTCATCAATCACAACAATCCCTTCGCGATCGCAGAGGCGCATCATTTCCTCAGAGTAAGGATAATGTGACGTTCTAATTGAGTTGGCGCCGATACGTTTCATGAGTTGAATATCTAGAACATTAGCGGCATTGTCTAAACCGCGGCCGTGGATATGCGTGTCTTCGTGTTTTCCAAAACCTTTAAAGTAGAAAGGTTTTCCATTAATTAAAAATTTACCTTCTTTGACTTCAACACTTCGAATGCCAAAAGGTTCGCTATAGCTGTCGAGTATATCGGAGCCGTCTTTTAAGGAAACTTTGGCAGTATATAAATAGGCTTTCATTGGTTGCCATAACTGCGGGTTTTCAATAACAAGCGCTTCGTTAAGGTCGCCTGAAGCCACTAATTGGTCCTCTTCGTCAAATAATTCAATCAACACTTGATGTTGATCCAATTGATGGGTTTTAACAGCGATATTTATTTGGGCTTTTGAAAAATCCTCGTTCAATTGTGGGTTAATCGCAATATCGTCAATGTAATGTTTGTGGGTGGTGTATAAAATCACGGGACGATGGATGCCGGCGTAATTATAGAAGTCGAAGTTTTCATCGACTTGGCGCACTAAACGGCCGTGGGCGTCAGTGGTTTCGGAATAGTTTCCGACCGGCAAGGTGGTGTGGTCGAGCATATTGCTTAGGCGGACGGTCAAACGGTTGTTACCGGCAACGGCAATGTCGGTGATATCCATTTCAAAAGGAGTGAATCCACCTTTATGGTGACCAATTTCTTGACCATTTAGGTAAACCCAAGCCTCGTGAGTGGCGGAACCAAAGCGTAAAACTTTACGTTCGGCAGCTATTAAGTGGGGGAGTTGGAAGTCAGTTTGATACCAAAAGTAGCCAACGTGGTTGCGGATAGCGTCAATGGACACTTGGTCATTAAAGGAAGCTGGAACAGCAAGGCTTAAACTATCAGTCAGGACTTGGTCAGGTGTGAAGTCACCTTTTTCGTCATCGACTTTAAAACGCCAAATGCCACTCAGATCTTTAGTCGTGCGTGTGGGTGTATCAATCGGATATAACATAAATCTTTTCCTCCTTAAATAGTTGTTGACTATATTATAAACTAGTCGTTTTGATTAAGCGAAGGATAAGGTGTAAAGCTTTTTGAGAAGTTTTTAATAAAAACGTTGGGTCAGCGTTTTGCGAGCTAACTTGAAACGGCAACTAATAAGCACAATATATTGATTCCAATTTTGATTTTATACACAATATGTAGTTGATATTTAGATTAAAAAGATTTATAGTAGGAGTATCATAAATAAAATTCATCGTAAACAGAGAAAGAGGGAGCCAATATGTCTGAACAAATAGCAACACCTATGAATGAAACTTATAAGTCAAGCCAACCCATCCAAGTGAAGAAACGTGATGGTCAGACTGTCGCTTACCGACTTTCTCAAATTACCCGCGTATTAAAGCAACTTTTGGCTAACGAAGCTGTGTCTGTTGAGGCACTGAGTCAAGACGTTGAGCGGATTATTTTTAGCCAAACAAGTAGTGAGATTACTACCCAACGCATTGCCTTGATTGTGGTTCAAGTGTTAAATAATCACAAATTGTATGATGCGGCTGAGGCTTATCAAGCTTTTTCGAAAAAACAACAAGCCTATAAAGCGTCCCAATATGATGTGACCTCAAAATTGGAGGAATTAACGTCTGGCTCCCACACAGTGGTCAATGAAAATGCCAACAAAGACAGCCGGGTGTATAATACAGCGCGTGACTTAACGGCGGGAGTTAGTGCTAAAGCGGTGGGCATTAGCATGTTGCCGCAAGCAGTGGCTAATGCCCATTTAAAAGGGGATATTCATTATCACGATCTTGATTATCATCCTTATTCACCGATGACGAACTGTTGCTTGATTGATTTTAAAGGGATGTTAAGTGAAGGCTTCCACATTGGTAATGCTGAAGTGGAGTCACCTCGTTCAATTAATACGGCTACGGCTCAAATTGCGCAAATCGTGGCGAATGTAGCCTCCTCTCAATATGGGGGGTGTAGTGCGGATCGAATCGATGAAGTTTTAGCACCTTATGCACGCTTGAACTTTGAGAAACATCTGCAAACCGCCCAAGAGTGGATTGAAGATCCCGCACAGCATGAAAAGTTTGCCTACAACAAAACAGAAAAAGATATTTATGACGCGATGCAAAGTTTAGAATATGAAATAAATACCTTGTATTCATCCAATGGACAAACGCCTTTTACCACTTTAGGTTTTGGTTTGGGGACAGACTGGTTTAGCCGTAAAATTCAAGAAGCCATTTTAGAGGTACGCATCCAAGGATTAGGTCGTGAAAAGAGAACCGCCATCTTCCCTAAATTGGTCTTTACTTTAAAAGATGGGGTTAATTTAAAACCAACCGACCCTAATTATGATATTAAACAAAAAGCGGTGGATTGCGCCACTAAGAGAATGTACCCCGATGTTTTAATGTACGACAAGATTGTTGAATTAACGGGAAGTTTTAAAGCACCGATGGGTTGTCGTTCCTTCTTACAAGGTTGGACCGATGAAAATGGCGTTGAAGTCAACAGTGGGCGGATGAATCTAGGCGTTGTCACACTCAATATCCCCCGGATAGCCATGGAAGCGCAGGGCGATATGGAAGAGTTTTGGACCATCTTGGATGAACGCATGGACGTTGCCAAGTCCGCTTTGTTGTACCGCATTGATCGTTGCCGTGAAGCCTTGCCAGAAAATGCACCAATTATGTATCAGTATGGGGCTTTTGGTGAACGCTTAGCGACCGATGAACCGGTGGATAAATTATTTAAAAACAAACGCGCAACCATTTCTTTAGGCTTTATTGGTTTATACGAAGCTGCGACTACTTTTTATGGTCCTGATTGGGAATCCAATCCTGAGGCCAAAGAATTTACCTTGGATATTTTACGTAAAATGAAAGAAAATACAAACGCTTGGGGTGACGAATATGGCTATCATTTCAGTGTTTATAGCACACCATCGGAAAGTTTAACCGACCGCTTCTGTCGTTTAGACCGCGAAAAGTTTGGGGAAGTTGCCGATATTACGGATAAAGATTACTACACTAATAGTTTCCATTATGATGTCCGCAAAGACCCAACTCCTTTTGAAAAAATAAATTTCGAAAAAGATTACCCGCAATATACGGGGGGTGGCTTTATTCATTATTGTGAATATCCTAATTTACGTCAAAATCCTGCTGCCTTAGAAGCTGTATGGGATTTTGCCTATGACAAAATTGGTTATTTAGGCACCAATACGCCGATTGACCAATGTTTCGAATGTGGTTTCAAGGGCGATTTCGATCCAACCGCACGTGGATTCCGTTGCCCACAATGTGGTAACAGCAACCCTGAAACGTGTGATGTGGTGAAAAGAACGTGTGGTTACTTAGGGAACCCACAAATTAGACCGATGGTTAAAGGGCGTCACAAAGAAATTAGTGCCCGAGTGAAACATGTAAAAGATGAACAAATTAATGGTGAAGGCACGCGTGCCATGAATAAAGAAACACGGATGCGTATTTTGAGCCATTTAGATAAGTATTAGGGATATTTATTGAAAGGAATGGGGTTTGAGGATGGTTTATAATCCTAAACCGGCGGAGTGGACGGCCGAGCGATTTACCCAGCGCAAGATTGCGGATTACAAGCCCTTTAACTTTGTGGACGGGGAAGGCGTGCGCTGCAGCATTTATGTCAGTGGTTGTCCCTTCAATTGTGCTGGTTGCTATAATAAAATTGTGCAAGATTTTAATTATGGCGTGGACTATACGGCTGAACTTGAAAATCAAATTATAGAGGATTTGCGCCAGCCTTATGTGCAGGGCCTGACCTTGTTGGGTGGCGAGCCCTTTTTGAATACGCCGGTGTTGTTGCAGTTGGTAAAGCGCGTCAAGCAGGAGTTCGGGGACACCAAGGACATTTGGTCTTGGAGTGGTTACTACTACGAGGAGCTTTTGGAGGAGACCGACGACAAGTTGGAGCTATTGTCCTATGTCGATATTTTGGTCGATGGCCGCTTTGAGCTGGCTTTGCGCGATCTGACTTTGCGCTTTCGTGGCAGCAGTAATCAACGAATTGTTGATGTGCGTGCTAGTCGAGCGGCGGGCGAGTTGGTTTTGTGGATGGACGGCCAATATGATGCCATTTAAATAAATATCACTGCTTTTAACGGCAGTGAGTAGTGAACAACCTTTTGAATTGCTGAGGAAATTTGGCGATTTGAAAGGTTGTTTGTTTTGGGGTGGTATGTGGTGAGAGCGCGAACGTTTTGTGGGGTTTTCCAGATTGCGTTAGTAAGCGGGAAGTAACGAACCGCGTTTTTATGTATTAATGACCATGTTTTTGGTGAGTTTTGGTTATTTCAAATGTGTTTGGCAATCATATATACCCATTACCGATTTCCATATATGCGTTTGCCAAACGTATATACCCTTTTTCGATTTCCATATATGCGTTTGCTAATCACGCTTGATTTTAAAGAGACGAGTCGCAGTAAGTGGGAAATGAAGGGCTGCTATTGACACTCAGAATAATCGAAGTGACATTAAATCCGTATGATGGCATATAAAACTTGACAAAATGTAAAGTATGATATACATTATGTTTATAAAAGCTTACATGGTGAAAAGGTCAATGTATTTGTTGGTGTCTTTTGAAATAAAAGGAGATTAGGAAAATGAATACTTTACAAAAATCAGCTAAATTAGTGGGTGTTCTGTTTATCATCGGGACAGTTTCGGGTATTTTTAGTTTAAATACAGCTTCACTTTTGAATGCACCGGATTACCTTGTTTTGCTTGCAGAAAATGAAACCGCTCTTAAGTTCGGGGTGCTTTCTGTTTTGATAATGGGGTTTTCACTTTCTATGATGTCAGTGGTATTGTACCCGGTTATTGAAGCGTATAGTGAAACGTTAGCTCTTGGATCGGTTATTTTCAGAGGGGCTCTTGAACTCGTCTGTTACTTGGCGATTGCTATTTCTTGGCTTTTACTTTTGTCGGTTAGTCAAAGTTATGTTGTTAGTGAAAGTCGTGCTATGACTGAATTTCATTTAATGGGTGAGACTTTACAAAGCATGGCTAATTTGAGTGGAAGTGTTGGGTTAGATTTGGTATTTAGTTTAGGATCGATTATGATTAACTATGTATTGCTTAAGACAAACTTGTTGCCAAAGTGGTTATCGATTTGGGACTTGGTTGGGGCTGTGCTGTATTTGCTGACGCCAATATTTTTGCTGTTAGGTTATGATTTGACGTTTTTGCAGGCTGTTCTAGGTGTGCAAGAAATGGTTATGGCAGCTTGGTTAATTGTGAAAGGCTTTAATGAATCTGCTTATCTTAAAATATTATCCGTTTGAAAAAAAACACCCCATAGCCATTTATAATTTATGGCTATGGGGTTAGTGTTTGAGGCAGAGATATTTGTTATGATTTTGCGATGTTTTGGTAGCTTTGGATAAAAAGGGGTTTGAATTGTGATTCGTCGGCTAAAATGTCACGGATTTCTTTGATTTGTTGAGTGTTTTTGTCTGTGTTCAGCCAAAAGTGCATGTAAGAATTTGCGCCGTATTTTTCAATCATGTGGCTGTATACGGCCTTGTAATTTTCTTCCATGGTAGCATGGGGTGCGTAGCTCAATTGAAATTGAATGCAGCGTTCCAAGACGCGGTCGAATTGGATGTCGCGGTCTGCTTCGGCGATAATTTTGCCATAAATCGACCGCGGCGGCTCCTGCCTTGAAGCGCGATGATCCTCCGCCGCCTCACCCATCACTTGAATTTGCTCCTCTGTAAAAAACCCCTTTAAATAAATATCCCCTTCAATCAACTGGCGTGATGCGGCTTCATGCCCCTGTCGCCCTTGTTGCAATCCAATATCGTGATAAACCGCAATGGTGTATACCATATCAAGGTCAACCTCATAATCTGCCGCTATTTCTAAGCTATTCTCAATAATTTGATAAACATGGTCTGGTTGATGCGCCCCATCAAAGTTTTTGTATTGGGGAATAATTTCATTTTCAAAATAATTCTGTAAGTCCGGATGAATCATCGCTGCACCTCTTATTTTAATTAATTTCGATGGAAAGTGAAGGAAAGGTAGTTTACATGTCGTAAGTGGAATATTCTAGTTGAGTTAGTTCCACTTAATGTAAGCGGGAAGTGGATGAGCCTTTATTTGCGATGCATCGACGCGATAAAAGACTGATTCTCTATAATGCATCATCTTAGTTTGCTATTTTTTCAGAAAACTCTAGTTAAAAAGATTATTCTGGCCACTGCTAACGGAGCAATGACTCGAAGAAACATTTGCCTAATAAATAGGGTGAATTTCCTCCATAGGTGGGTTTGTAGGCTGACGGTCATTTACTTTCCACTTCCATAAGTATAGCATAAGGCAGTGGTATTTATTAGATGGTTTTGTTTTAGGATTTTGAATTGTGCGTGTATACTAGAGGTAGAAAATAAACATAGGAGGCGGAATGATGGAACGTGAAGAGAAGATTGCGGTCTTGCAAGATGTGATGCGGATGAAGTCGGTGAATGATCACGAGACTGAGGTGGCGACTTACTTGAAGGATTTGCTAGCGGAACATGGGATTGATTCGGAGCTGGTGCATTATGAAGGTGACCGGAGTAATTTGGTGGCTGAGTTGCATGGGGCTGAAGCGGGGAAAGTCTTGGGTATTAGTGGGCATTTGGATGTGGTGGCTGCTGGGGACGAATCGGAATGGATTCATCCGCCGTTTGATGCGGTGATTGAAGATGGCAAACTTTATGGTCGTGGATCAACGGACATGAAAGCAGGGACGGTTGGTTTGGTCATCGCCATGATTGAGTTGAAAGAATCTGGTCGTCCATTTAAAGGGACAATCAAATTGTTGGCGACTTTTGGTGAAGAAATCGGCACGCTAGGAAGCAAGCAATTAACTTCTTTGGGTTATGCGGATGATTTAGATGGTTTGTTGATTGCTGAACCGAGTGGACCCAATGAATTGGTTTCGGCGCATAAAGGCTCCATCAGCTATAAAGTGGTTTCGAAAGGTAAGTCTTCGCATAGTTCGATGCCTGGTGAGGGGATTAATGCCATTAACCAGCTGAACGCATTTATTACACGCGCGAATGCGTCCATGCAAGAAGTGGCAGATGAATATGAAAGTGAAAAATTAGGTCGGACGACGCAAGCGATTACGTTGATTAGTGGGGGAACGCAGATTAATAGCATTCCTGAGCGTGCAGAACTTGAAGGCAATATTCGTTCGATCGCGGAATATGATAACGATAAAATTCAAGCGAGATTAACAGCGATTATTGATGAAATTAATCAAGAAATCGACGGCAGTCTTGAGCTGACTTTCACACAAAATAATTTTCCGGTGGATAAACCGAGTGATAATGATTTAATTTTGGCTGCACAAAAAGTGGTTGGTGATTTGCCTGTGGTGGGAATTTCGCCAACAACGGATGGAGCCCAGTTTACGCAAGCGGACAATCATTTTGACTTCTTAATTTTTGGTCCTGGCGAACCTAGCCTGCCCCATCAATTAAATGAATTTGTCAAAGTAGAGGAGTACCTGTCATTTATTGACATTTTCCAAGATATTTTCGTGACTTATTTAGCATAATCAATGACATGTTTAGGAGTGCAAGTGTAGTATGAATATTGAAGGTTTTGCTTCATTGAGCCCAAATCAAATGGAAGCAATTACGGCGTTAGAGCGTCTGGTTCACCAACATGACGGGAGTTATCGCAATATTTATTTAGAAAATCGGTTTAATTTTGACCCTGCTATGCCGGCATTTTGGCTAGCTACTGAAAATCAACAGCTGGTTGGCTTTCTTGCGATATACGCTGACACGCAGGAAGATGCCGAATTTTCGGTCATCGTCCATCCGGCGTATCGGCGCCAAAAAATCGCTAGCCAGTTGGTGGCGGCCGCTAAAAACATTGTGCGGCAATACCAAATCAAGCAAGTCATTTACGTCGCCGAATTGAGCTTCATCCAACAATCCCCCTCATGGCAAGAAAAATTCCGTTGGAATCCCAGTGAAACAGAACTAATCATGCAAACTCCTCAACTAAATATCCCTGCGTCTCGCGCTGTGAGTGCTTATAAACTGCGCCAAGTGGCGCAAGCCGATGGTCCTGCTATTGCTCGGATACAAAGGGAGACGTTTGGTGCTAGTGAGGATGAAACCAAGCGCGACCTTGCGGCAGCTTTTGAAGATGAGTCACACCGCTTGTATGTTTTTATCGATGAGGCAGGTCAGGTTGTTGGGTCGACTTCGGTCAATTTAACACCAGACCATTACTACTTTTTCGGTTTAGCTGTCGGGTTGGATTATCAGAATCAAGGGGTAGCGTCGGCTTGTATTCCATTACTAATGCAGGAACTTTGGCAAGAAAAGCCTTTGCCCTTTCGCTTAGCCGTTAATAAGGATAACGGGGCAGCCCGTCATGTTTATGGAAAGTGTGGGTTTGAAGAAATAACCGAAGTAGTGTATCTGAGTGAGAAATAAGTGTGGTTTATTTGAGGTATCGAAGGATTAGGGCTTATATTGGACCATTTACTGGCGTATAGGTCGGGCAGCTGTGCCGGGAAATTGAATTTGGTGGCACGGTGACACCCAAATCGCTGCCGTCTTGCGTTATTATACTGATTTACTGCTTATAGGTCAGCTGAGTTTTGTCGCTCGGCTGGCTTTTTTGGTGTTTTGATGTTTTTTGATGGTGAAAGTGGAATATTCCAGATGAGTTTGTTCCACTTAGTTGGTTAAGTGGACTGACCGCGCGACAAGATTGCCAGAATTTGTCTCGCGCTATAAGACCGCGCGACAAGATTATCTGAAAATGTCTCGCGCTATTGATTCTTAAATGCTCATATATATTCCACTTACGACATGTAACCACCTATTAAGCTCATTGCTACAAAGCAATGCCATCCATATCCAATCCAATCCAACCTAACCCAACAAAGGCTGTAGCACATTCAAAATGCTACAGCCTCTTCTTTATCACACTTATTTTCTTATCCCTTCAACTCAGGATGTTCTTCTAAAAAAGCTTCTAACTCTAAACTAGCGGTTTCCCATTGTTCCAATGTTTCTTCTTGCTGGCGTACTAGCTCGTTTAATTCAAGGGTTAAATCATGCAGTCGAGCTTGATCGTTTTCTTGAGAAGCAGTGGCCATTGACTCATGGAGCGATTCAATTTTTGCTTCAAGCGCGTCGTTTAATTGAAGTGACTGATCAACAGTGATATTTAGTTTACGTAGTTCGCGTTTTAAGATCTTGCTTTGTTCGTAAGATTGAGCGGTGGTTGGCTTGGTGTTTGAAACATTCACGGGAGACGTTTCGGCGTTTTTCAGGGCTTCAATGGCGGCGAGCTCCGCTTTTTTGGCGATGTAATAATCGTAATCCCCGAGATACAACGTCGAGCCGTCAGCGGAAATTTCCAAAATTTTGGTTGCGATGCGGTTGATGAAATAACGGTCGTGTGAAACAAACAAAAGGGTGCCATTATATTCAATCATCGCTTCCTCAAGAATTTCCTTGCTGTCGATGTCTAAGTGGTTGGTTGGCTCGTCGAGTAACAAGGTGTTGTCATGTTCGGTGGCCAACAAGGCTAAAGACAGACGGGCTTTTTCTCCACCACTCAGCATCGAGACTTTCTTTTCAACGGTCTCGCCCGTGAATAAGAAACTCCCTAAAATACTACGGATTTTCCATTCATCAGTGTTGTCATGGGCTTGCCATAAGGTTTCAAGCACAGTCAACTCAGGATCCAAGGTATTCACATTTTGCTCATAATAACCAATGGAAACGCCAGTTCCCAATTGAAAGGATCCCGCTAAAGGTTCAAGCACTCCAATGAGCGTTTTCAAAAAGGTTGTTTTCCCAACCCCATTAGGACCAACGATAGCAATCGCATCGTGGCGACGTAAATCCATATTAAGGTTGGACGCAATCAAGTTGTCTGGCGCGTAGCCAATCGCTAAATCGTTGGCTTCGATGACACGCTCGCCGCTGTTATTTTCAGCAATAAATTGGATACGCGGTGCGCGTGCATCTTGTTGCGGTTTTTCAATGCGTTCCATTTTTTCAAGTTGTTTGCGGCGGCTTTGAGCCCGTTTGGTGGTCGAAGCACGCACGAGATTACGGGCAACGAAATCTTCTAATTTACTAATTTGCGCTTGTTGCTGGGTATATTGTTTCATTTCTTGTTCCATGCGATTGGCTTTTTCTTCAATATAATACGAATAATTCCCCTTATAGGTATGCAAGGTATTTAGTCGGAGTTCAAGGACTTGATTGGCCACTTTATCTAAAAAATAACGATCATGTGAGACAATGAGTAAAGCCCCGCGATAACTCAGTAAATACTGTTCTAACCAAGCTAACATATCCATATCCAAATGGTTGGTCGGCTCATCTAAAATGAGCAAATCGTACTTCATTAAGAGAAGCTGCGATAAAGCTAAACGTGTTTTTTGCCCGCCTGACAAGGATTGGACCGGGGTATCGTAATCTTCTTCATAAAAGCGGAATCCATGCAAAACCGTCCGGATTTCTGATTCAATCGCATAAGCATTTTCTTCTTCCAATTGAACCAATAGACGATCATAAGTGTTCAAAGCATCTTGATAGGCCTCACTGCTTGGGTCATCGGATAAGGCAGCTAGTTCTTCCGCCACCACCGCCGCTTGATCACGCATGGTGAGGGTATCACGGAAAACATAAAGCATCTCTTCCCAAATCGTCCGAGTCGAATCAATCGCCACATGTTGTTCCAAATAGCCAATCCTAACATCGCGCGCTTTTGAAATCGTCCCACTGGATAAAGGTTCAGTTCCCATTATTTGTTTAATTAAGGTTGATTTACCCGCACCATTCCGCCCAACTAGGGCAATGCGGTCATTGGTTTGGATACTAAAAGACACATCTTCATAAAGAACCGTGTCAGCAAATCGTCTAGCAACCTGATTGGCTTGTAATACAATCATTATAATTCTCCTTCGTTATCTAGCTAACATTGATTATACCAAAACAGTACATAAATAGTAGCACAAAACTGTACTAAAAAAGATTGTTAAATAATTAGTTAACTTTAGTACCATAAAATCAAATACGATGTTATACTATTAACAAATAGATTTGATTCAGTTTACTAAATCAAAAACTGAATTGTGAAAGTGGGTTGAAGAATGAACAAAGAAATACCAAAAGCAACAGCCCGAAGGTTACCAATTTACCATCGTTATTTACGTTTCTTGCAAAATGCAGGAAAAAAACGTGTCTCTTCTACTGAACTTGCTGATGCCGTTAAAGTAGACAGTGCGACCATCAGACGTGATTTCTCATACTTTGGTGCTTTAGGTAAACGAGGATATGGCTATGATGTCGATTATTTGTTAGAATTTTTTGGGAAAACACTCAATCAAGATCGCTTGACTAACGTTGCGCTCGTTGGGGTTGGGAGTTTAGGTAATGCACTGATCAACTATAATTTCAGAAAAAATCACAATGTCCGTATCGGAGCTGCTTTCGATATCAATCCTGAAGTCATCGGAACCATTCGTTCCGGCGTGCCAATCTACTCCATGGATGATCTTGAAGAAATGATTGAACAACAACAAATTGAAGTAGTTATTTTATCAGTTCCGCAAGAAGCCGCCAGCTCTGTCGTTGATCGCCTTGTTAAATCAGGCATCCGTGGCATCTTGAACTTTACGCCACTACGCTTTGATGTCCCTAAATCGGTTCGCGTGCAAAACGTCGACCTAACCAATGAATTATTGACACTAATCTACTTTATTGACAGCAATATGGATGATGCCGATGATGATTCGGCATATTTCGAACAAAACTAACCTTTAGCACCCCCTGTGGTGCTTTTTTTGAATAAATATCGCTGCTATAAACCCAAAGGAGTTGCTTTATGACAACAATCAACGAAACCGAATTGAACCAAGCCATTCAAGCTAAAACTGAATCGTTGCTAGCTGAGTTTGAGGCTTTAAGTCAGTACATATATGCTAACCCAGAATTAGGCTTAGCCGAATTTAAATCATCCCAAGCCCATGTTGATCTCCTAGAAAAACACGGCTTCAGCATTGAAAAACCTTACTTAGGTTTTGAAACAGCCTTTCGTGCCACCTACGCTAGCTCAAAACCCGGCCCAACGATTGCTTTGTTATCTGAATATGATGCTTTGCCAGGTATTGGACATGGTTGCGGACATAATTTACTAGGAGCAACCGACACAGGCGCAGGCATTGTACTGCGATATTTTGTCGATACCTATGGTGGGACGGTTGTTGTCCTAGGAACGCCAGCCGAAGAAACCAACGGTGTGAAAGTAGATATGGCAGCCGCAGGCACCTTTGATGATATTGATATTGCCCTATGCACCCACCCATCCGATAATTATTACGAAAGCGGCCGTTCCATGGCCATGGAAGCCATCGAATTTCGTTTTCACGGCAAAACTGCGCATGCAGCGTCCAATCCGTTTGATGGGGTAAATGCTTTAGACGGGGTCCTACAGTTATTTACGGGGGTTAGTTTAATGCGCCAACAAATGCACCCAACGGCCCGTGTCCACGGCATCATTTCAGACGGAGGCAAAGCTGCGAACATCATTCCCGATTATGCTGCCGCCCAATTTTATATCCGTGCCCAAGATAAACCCTATTTAGCCTACCTCCACGATCGGATTATCGTCATCGCCGAAGCAGCCGCCCAAGCCAGCGGTACCCAAATGGAGTGGTTCCATTACGAAAAAACCTATCTTAATTTACAAACCAACCCCATCCTCTCAAATAAATATAACCAAAACATGGCTGCGTTCGGCATTGAGATGCAACCGGCCAACGAGGATTTCGGTTCTTTAGATATGGGGGATGTCAGCCAAGTCGTTCCCGCCATCAACCCTTACTACGGTATCACAGGCGGTAAAGCCGTCGGCGGTCATACGGTCGAGTTTCGCGAATGGACGCTAACCCCCGAAGGAGTAGACGGCATGCGCAAAACCATCAACGCCCTAGTAAAGACCTCTCTAGATGTGATTACCCAACCCGATTTGTTAGCCGAAATCAAAGCCAGCTTCGCAGCGCAAGTAAAAGGGTAAATTAAGTTTGTGAAGCCCTACCTACAATTAAATATAACATATCAAAAAAGCTGCTTCACGCAACCTCTCTCAAGATTTATTGAGCGAGGTTGCGTTTTTATGTCATGCTTTTACAAAATGAGGCTTTTCGCAAGAAGATAACTGCTTTTTGCCATTAAATCAAACAATGAGTTTGCGCAAAGTAAATGGGAAGTGTAGAAACGGGTTGATTGCGGATACAGTATCCCGTTAGACAAAGTAAGTGGGAAGTGAATAACCGTCATTTCTCACTTACGTGGGCGCACACATATTGGAGCATTTGTTGTGAGCGTGATGTGGAGCGCACACATATTGGAGCATTTGTTGTGAGCGTGATGTGGAGCGCACACATATTCGGGCAGTTGTTGTGTGCGCGAGCTCAGGCGCACGCAAGAAATGTCGCTTGTTGTGTGCGTGAACCTAAGCGGGAAATGTGTGATCATTAAATAAACGACAAATTAGGCTATTCGGTCATGAAATTAGGTATTTGGTGACCGATTAGCTTTATTTAAAGTTCGCTCACTTCCAGCTTACCTCCCAACCGCCAGAGAGAAGTCTGAGAGGCGGATTGGCTCTCCCAACCGCCAGAGAGAAGTCTGAGAGGCGGATGGGAGAAAAAAAGGCGACTTGTTAATTTGACGGTCTTTCACTTCCCACTTACGTTTATTGTCATGAGGAAAAATCTGAGTGACAATGGGACGGTCCGTCACTTCCCACTTACAGACAAAATATTCTTAATTTGGTGGTGAAGCCTAAGCGTTTCCTCGCCGGCAATTAAAATAGGTGGCGAAGCTCCTGCCAAACGGCGACTCATTTGATGACCGATTAGCTTTACTTGACGTCCGATCACTTCCTGCTTATCGGATGGCGAGTCCCAACCGCCAGAGAGCGATATGAGAGGCGGATGGCGAGTCCCAACCGCCAGAGAACGACACGAGAGGCGGATGGTAAGTCTCAACCGTTGGGAAACGTATATATAGAAATCATAAAACGTTATATACGATCAGTAACGAGTAAGACCAATGGGTGATATTAGTATAGTGTGAAGTGGCAGACACTTGTAAAAACTTGCACCACTTTAAATCTAGTTAGTTTTATGATGAACACTTTAACTTCTACCCCCTTAGAAGTTAAAGCATCATCCAACCACCTATATTTATAAAAGGACTTTCATAAATCTTTATAAAAAATAAAACATTTTTTTTGCAGAAAGACTTGCTTTTTATGGCTAAATGGCTTATGATTATAAATGTGTTAGCACTCTAATAGTTTAAGTGCTAATTTCTAAAATAATCGGAGGGATTTAAAAATGCTAAAACCATTACAAAAGAGAATCGTTATTGAATATCCAGAAGTTGAAGAAACGACCGCTAGTGGATTGGTATTACCAAGCTCTGCTAAAGAAAAGAAACAAACAGGTTTCGTTGTATCAATCGGTAATGATATTGACGATGAAGATGGCATCAAAGTTGGCGATCAAGTTATCTTTGAGCAACACGCCGGTACTGAAGTTACCTACGAAGGCAAAGATTATTTAGTAATTGATATTAAGCATATCCTAGCGGTATTAGCTTAAGTTCACGTTTTAAATAGAAGATATTTATTAGAAAAGATGACGCAGTTCATCTAAACCAAAAGAAAAGGGGAAAATAATTTTATGGCTAAAGAATTAAAATTTTCAGAAGATGCACGTGCTTCCTTATTACGCGGGGTTGATATTTTAGCAAACACAGTTAAAACAACTTTAGGACCAAAGGGACGTAACGTCGTTTTAGATAAAACATATGGTTCACCATTAATCACTAATGACGGGGTAACGATTGCACGTGAAATTGAATTAGAAGACCGTTTTGAAAATATGGGTGCTCAATTAGTTTTAGAAGTGGCTTCAAAAACTAATGATGTGGCGGGTGACGGAACAACAACCGCAACCGTTTTAACCCAAGCCATTGTGCGCGAAGGGATGAAAAACGTTACAGCGGGTGCTAATCCAGTAGGCGTGCGTCGTGGGATTGAAAAAGCAACAAAAGTAGCAGTTGATGCTTTGAAAGACTTGTCTCAAACCGTCGATTCTAAAGAAGCGATTGCACAAGTAGCTTCTGTTTCATCTGGTGACGAAGAAATTGGTCGCTTAATCGCAGATGCAATGGAAAAAGTTGGTAAAGACGGTGTTATTACGATTGAAGAATCTAAATCAATCGAAACTGATTTATCTGTCGTGGAAGGTATGCAATTTGATCGTGGTTACTTGTCACAATACATGGTAACAGATAACGAAAAAATGATTGCTGATTTGGATAATCCAGTGATATTTATTACGGATCGTAAAATCAATAATATCCAAGATATCTTGCCATTATTAGAAGAAGTGATGCAATCCGGACGTCCGTTGTTAATTATTGCGGAAGACATTGAAGGTGAAGCATTACCTACGTTAGTCTTGAACAAATTACGTGGAACATTAAATGTCGTGGCTGTTAAAGCACCTGGCTTTGGTGACCGTCGTAAAGAAATGTTAGAAGATATTGCTGTTTTAACAGGTGCTACCGTTATTTCTGAAGAATTAGGTTATGAATTGAAAGATGCGCGTCCTGAACATTTAGGTCAAGCAGGTAAAGTTAATGTAACGAAAGATTCTACAACCATCATCGAAGGTGGCGGTTCTAGTGCTGCGATTGCTGATCGTATTAACTTAATCCGTGCTCAAGCTGAAGATACAACATCTAGCTATGACCGTGAAAAATTACAAGAACGTTTAGCTAAATTGTCTGGTGGGGTTGCAGTCATTAACGTAGGTGCAGCTACTGAAACAGAACAAAAAGAACGCAAATTACGTATTGAAGATGCTTTGAATGCGACACGTGCAGCAGTTGAAGAAGGTATTGTTGCTGGTGGTGGTGTGGCCTTTATCAGTGTTCAAGATAAAGTTGCCGCTATTGAAGCTGAAGGCGATGAAGCGACAGGGGTTAAAATCGTTGTCCGTGCGTTAGAAGAACCTATTCGTCAAATTGCTCATAATGCAGGTAAAGAAGGCTCTGTTATCGTTGACACTTTACGTCGTTCTGAACCAGGTATTGGTTATAACGCTGCTACAGATACCTTTGAAGATTTAATTCAAGCAGGTATTGTGGATCCAACTAAAGTGACACGTTCGGCTTTACAAAATGCTGCATCTGTTGCTGCCTTATTGTTAACAACTGAAGCCGTTGTTGCAGAAATTCCTTCTGATAACGATGCCTCAGCAAATGCCGGTGGTGGCATGGGTGGCGGCGGCATGGGCGGTATGATGTAATCACCGTTCAAATATCGCGCTTAATTTCGAAAGTCGTTGTATTAGATTGTTCTAATGCAACGGCTTTTTTGCTTTTTACACTACAAATTTTTAGTACATAAGAGTATAATAAGTTTAGCTATACACAATCTTTATATTTTTTGAAGAAATTAAAAGAATTTACAGTTTGTTTTTTCAAAATCATGTATAATGTAGGAAGTTAATGAAAAAGCTTGCTAGCTTAACGTTTGAAACGAACTCGCTTTTTGAAAAATTTTAACTAAATATCTCTGCGACACCGCTTTTCCTACTGCATCCATTCAAAACAAACTGACAAAATTCCATCCTATACGAAACGGCGAGGTATTATACAATGAGTGAGAACCAAAACTTATCCAAGGTAATTGTTAATTATGTAGAAAAATTGACTCCTATACAGAAAAAAGTTATTTGGTTTTTTATTGATTTATTGATGTTTTCCTTGGGAACATTTGCGGCTAACCTGCTCTACTTAACGATCATTGATTTATCATTTGGCTATTTAGTGAGCTATACGTTACTTTCATACGCTATTTTCTTAGTGGTGAGACGTTTCATTCCTTTGAGTTCTAGTATTCATCGTTACACGGGTATTATCGATTATGTCTTTATATTTGCCATGACCATTTTTTCAGCAGCAGCTTCAGGTCTTATCACGTATTTTATTTTTAACGAACTATCGTTAAGATTTATCTTTTTATCAGGCACTATTAGTGCTTTGTTAGTGGTTGGCACGCGGGCGTTATGGTACATTATTTATTTAAAACGAAATGTTCGAAGTGGACGCGAAGAACCGCAACGTAAAGTCGTTTTGATTGGTGCCGGTGATGGTGGTTCGGTCTTTATGCAAAATTACCGTCGGCGGCCAACGGATTTACAAGTGGTGGCAATTCTAGATGATGATCCTGCCAAACATAATCAAAAAATCGGTGGTGTGTCGGTGGTAGGTGATTTAAGCAAGCTTCATCAAGTTATCGTTGACTTGCAAGCCAATGAGGCGGTTATTGCCATCCCGTCATTAAAACCAGAAGAATATGAACGGATTATTAAAATTTGTAACGAAGAAAAAATTAAAGTTTACAAAATGCCAGAAGTCGAGGATGTCTTACTCGGTATTCACCAACAAGATACGCAATTAAAAGAAATTGATATAGCGGATTTATTAGGTAGAGATGAAATTGCTTTAGATGAAGAGCCCTTAAGTAAAGAGTTGGAAGGCAAAGTGATTGCTATTACAGGAGCGGGTGGTTCCATCGGGTCTGAAATCGCACGCCAAGTGAGCAAGTATAATCCGCAAAAGCTTTTATTAATTGGTCATGGTGAGAATTCGATTTATTTAATTAACGGGGAATTAACAGCCAATCGCAGTCATATGATTCAATATGTGCCAATCATTGCTGATATTCAAGATTATGATCGTATCTTACAAATTTTTGAAACAGAAAAACCGGATATTGTTTATCATGCAGCGGCCCATAAACATGTTCCCTTGATGGAAGCCAACCCTTCAGAAGCTTTGAAAAACAATATTATGGGAACCTATAATGTCGCTCGGGCCGTTGATATGGCCAATGTTGGTAAAATGGTGATGATTTCGACCGATAAAGCCGTGAACCCTCCCAATGTGATGGGGGCTTCGAAGCGAATTGCCGAACTGATTGTGACCGGCTTTAACGAAGTCAGTCAATCGACTTATTGTGCGGTGCGTTTTGGGAATGTCTTAGGTAGTCGTGGGAGTGTTATTCCACTCTTTAAAAAGCAAATTGCTGAAGGTGGTCCAGTGACAGTCACTGATTTTCGTATGACGCGTTATTTTATGACCATTCCAGAAGCCAGTCGTTTAGTTATTTATGCTGGAACCTTTGCAGCTGATGGGGAAGTTTTCGTTTTGGATATGGGTGAACCGGTTAAAATTATTGATTTAGCCAAGAAGATGATTTTACTGTCAGGCTATACCTTGGATGAAATTGGTATTGTTGAAGTGGGTAAACGACCTGGTGAGAAGTTGTATGAAGAATTAATTGCCTCTGATGAAATGACCAAACGTCGCGTGAATGAAAAAATTATTGTCGGAAAAGTTATGAAGATGCCACTTGAGGATATTAATGCCTTTATCACGGAACTTGACACGACACCGCAAAAGGAACTTAAAGAAAAAATCATTGCTTTTGCGAATTCAACTACATAATAATTATTTTGAATGGAGACAAATGGATGAAAAAGGGATTAATATGGCTTGTCGTGATGTTATTTATGTCAATGTTACCCGTTGGAATGGCTCAAGCAGAAGAAGGAACAAGCTCAGATACAGCTAGTGAAAAAAGCTTTTCAGTTTTGCTGTTAGGTGTCGACACCGGTGATTTAGGCCGGATTGAACAAGGACGGTCCGATGTCATGCAAATTATGACCGTGAACCCGTCTGAGCAGCACATAACGTTATCTAGTATTCCAAGAGACACCTATGTTAATATCCCAGGTTATTACATGGATAAAATTAACCATGCCTACGCTTTTGGTGGAGTTGAGTTATCGAAAGCCACGGTTGAAGAATGGTTAGGTATTACGATTGATAATTATGTGGTGGTTAACATGAGCGGTTTAAAAGAAATTGTTGATGCCGTTAATGGGATTACCGTCGTTCCACCAACCAGTTTTTCCATTGGTGGTTATGATTTTGTCGAAGGGGTTGAAACCCGTTTAGATGGTGAAGCTGCTTTGGCTTATTCACGGGAACGTTATACATCGGGTGGCGATTATGCCCGTCAAGGGCGTCAACGTGAAGTCATTGAAGCCGTCATGAAAGAAGCCGTTAATCCAGCGGTGTTGGCTAACTTACCACAATTATTAAATGCTTTTTCCGATAATATTGATACGGATTTAGATTTAATGGACATGCTTAGTTTGTTCACTAAATATGCCAATAGCGATTATACGGTGGACAATTACCAATTTACGGGCGAAGGTGCCATGATTGATGGTATTTATTATGAAATGATTTATGATAGTTCTTATACGGAGATACTTGGCTACATCAAAGCCGATTTACAGGTCGAGTAGCAGCGGTATTTATTAAAAGGGAGGGCGAACCATTGATAATTGATTTACATTCGCATTTATTGCCGGGCGTTGATGATGGCGCCAAAACACTCGAAAAGTCATTGGAACTAGCACGGATTGGTGAAAAAGAAGGTGTCGAACATCTTGTCTTAACCCCTCACCACCGCAACGGTGTGTATGTTAATCATAAGAAAGATGTTATTGCAGCGGCTGATAAATTACAGGCGGAGTATGAACGCCATAACCTAGCGATGAAAGTCTATCCCTCGCAAGAAATTCGTTTGACCGAGCAATTTTTTGAAGATTTTTATGCCAATAATTTGTTATCTTTAGATGCTGAAGGACGGTATTATTTGATTGAGTTTCCAACGGCGTCTGTGCCATCGTTCACCAAGGGGATTTTTGAAGAGTTGCTTCAAATGGATCGCATTCCGGTCATTGCCCATCCAGAGCGGAACCAGGTTTTGCAAAAAGATTTTCGTTTAATGTATGAGTTGATTGAGATGGGGGCTTTGGCTCAGATTACCAGTTCGAGTTACAGTGGTTATTATGGGGAAGAGCTGCAAAATATTAGTCGCGAGATGATTAAAGCTAATCTGGCACATATTATTGCTTCAGATGTCCATCACTTGGATTTTAGACCGTTTAATATGGAAGCCGCCTTTGAGCAGCTGACAGCGGATTTCGGTGAGGAAACCACGACGTATTTTAAAGAAAATGCCCGCCATATTTTTAATGGGGATGATGTTCCCCGCCGTAAGCCCGTCGAACCCGGCGGCAAAGGCAAGAAGAAATTTAATTTGTTTAAGTTCTTCAAGTAAATATCACTGCTTCGAACGTGTCCGGACTTTTAATGATGGTTGATCATTAGAAGTTCGGCTTTTTTTAATAAATATCGCTGTTTTTCGCTTGACCTTTCCCTTACGTCAAGCTTTATACTAATGGTTGAGGTGAGGAAATGCCATACACAATTGGACAATTAGCTCGGTTAACGGGTGTGACAACACGGACCTTAAGACATTATGATGCGATTGGCTTACTGAAGCCATCAGAAGTTTTGGAAAATGGCTATCGGATCTATCATGAGGATGATGTAGCACGCTTGCATCAAATTTTGGTTTACCGGGAATTGGGCTTTGAACTAAATGCCATTAAAGATATTTTGACCACGGATCAATATAATCGCATGGTTGTGATGGAAAATCACCTTGACTTGCTTGCGCAAGAAAAGCAACGCATCGAAGCTTTAATTCAATCCGTCGAGTTGGCGATGCAAAAAAGTAAGGAGGGTTTACCGATGAGTGAACAGGATTTTGACGTATTTAAACGCGAAAAGATAGCGGCTAACGAAGCGCAATACGGCGAAGAGATTCGTGAAAAGTATGGTGCCGAGGTAGTTGAAAAGTCCAATCAACATTTTTCTAAGATGGATAAAGACAGTTATGCGAAGATTGAAGCGTTAACTGTTGAGCTGGGGGAATTGTTGGCGAAACATGTCGCCGATAATCATCCATTAGGTGATGCAGGGCAACTGATTGCCAAGAAACATGCCGAGTTTCTTAAAGCAGCTTGGCCAGATGGCTTATTCAGTCAAGAAGCGCACTTGGGCTTGGTTGAGATGTATACCCTAGATGACCGCTTTAAAGCATATTACGACGCCTTCGCAGAAGGCGCGACGGATTATTTGTATGCAGCCGTGGTTGGATTTTATTGGGTGGAGGAGTAGGTTAGTTGGGGTGGGGTAGTTGGAGAGGGATTGTTGGAGTGGGATAGTTGGAGTAGGGTAGTTGGAGAAGGATTGTTGGAGTGGGTTTGTTGGAGTAGGATTGTTGGAGAAGGATTGTTGGAGTAGGTTTGTTGGAGTGGGTTAGTTGGAGTAGGGTAGTTGGAGTGGGGTAGTTGGAGTGGGGTAGTTGGAGTAGGTTTGTTGGAGAAGGATTGTTGGAGTGGGTTTGTTGGTTTGGTTGAGGTGCTGGTGGAAGTAGTGGCGAGTGGCTTGGTTGAGTCTCATTTTTGAGTCTTGCCGAGCTGCTTTTTTTGTTCTGGAGAAGTATGCGAACCCATCAACCTCAGTTAGGTATATAAATGGAGGAAGATAGTTTCTGCTACTAAGGTTAAAATAGATAGGTGGCGAGGAGGTGAGTTGGCATCGCCGGCTAAATAGATAGGTGGCGAGGAGGCGGGTTGACATCGCCGGCTAATTCCACATAATCCCGCAAGTGGAATATGCTAGTCGAGTTAGTTCCACTTAGTTGGTAAATGAGGAGTAAAAGCCGTGTGCGTTGAGTGATTTGGCGGAGGAAACAGTGGGCTATGAAGATGACTACCGATTAGTAACTTTCTTACTCTGATAAATTCTATCTGTTAAGCTAATCTTTAGTTTACTGTCTTTTTAAACGCTATATTGTAGTTCGTCGGTAAAACGAACTACATTTTTATAGTTCGTTGGTAAAACGAACTACATTTTTATAGTTCGTCGAGAGAACGAACTACATTTATATAGTTCGTTGTTAAAACGAACTACATTTTTATAGTTCGTCGAGTGAACGAACTACATTTATATAGTTCGTTGTTAAAACGAACTACATTTATATAGTTCGTTGTTAAAACGAACTACATTTTTATAGTTCGTCGAGAGAACGAACTACATTTTTATAGTTCGTTAGTAAAACGAACTACATTTTTATAGTTCGTTTGCCATTCGAAGCTATCTTTCTAACTCCGTTCCCAATTCGGAGCTAACTTTCTTACTCCATTCACCATTCGAAGCTAACTTTCTAACTCCGTTTGCCATTCGAAGCTAACTTGCTTACCACATTGACGATGAGTTACAAGGCAAGAAATTAAAAAGCGTTGAATATCTGAGAATTGTGAGTAATTTAAAAAACCCCGTCATTTGAAAATCTCTATGAGTGCTTTTTACCCTCTCCAATTCGCCCCACGAAAACAAAAAAAGCAGCCAAGATTCAAAAGAACCCTGACCGCCATCAGCCGCCATCAAACCGCCACCCAAACCACCTACTTCCCTCAATTAAACCGCCACCCATCTCCATCCCCCATCTTACACTATACTACCCAAACGGATTATAAAATCGGCCTTGATTGATCACAAAGCAATACACACCCACCGCTGTAATAGCTAAAGTAACCATAATTGCTAATACATCGTTGCGATCAAAGGGCTTAGCTGAATACCAGCTGCGTTTTTTCTCCTTACCGAAACGGCGTAAGGTCATGGCTTGGCTTATCACTTCAATGCGTTCTAAGCTTGAGAAAATTAAGGGCATAATAATTTGGGCAGAATGCTTAATCCGTGAAACCAGCGACGCTTTTTCACTCATTTCAATACCACGGGCTTGCTGGGCTTGGCGGATATTTAAATAGGATTGTTGAATATCAGGAATGTAGCGTAAGGTCAAACTCACGGCATAGGCAATCCGATACGAAACGCCGACACGATTCAAACTGGAGGCAAACTCGCTAGGATTGGTCGTTAACATAAAAATCAGCGCAAAAGGGATGGTCGCAAAATATTTAATGGCGATATTTAATTCATAAAAGAGTTGCTCCCACGTTAAGCTATAACGGCCGATGCCTTCCCATAACACCGTCCGTGACTGGTAAATGTCAACGCCGTATTCCGGTTCGAAAATATAAATCATCACCAAATTGATGAGTGAAATCGCCGTTACAATATACACCACCATACGGATATCTCGCCAACGAATCTTGGCAAAATACATCAGCACCACCGCAAACACGCTCACACCTAATAAAAAGCGAGTGTCGTAAGAAGTCATGGTAATGACGGACAAAATTAAAAAACAAATTAATTTTGAAGCCCCGCTCAATCGGTGCACAAATGTATTGCGCGGAAGGTAACCTAAAACAGCCTGTTGCTGTTGGCTCATGTTGGGTCAACCTCCCTTCCTCTTTGTTGCCGTTCATATGCAATAAAAGCTTTCAATAAATCGTTAATAGAGACATCTGGCAATAAAGCCCCAACTTGATACAATGACGTTGGGTGTAAGTCAGCCTCTTCAATCAACTCTTTTCGCGCGAACAATTCACTGGGAGCTAAGTCCGCTAACAATTGACCGCCACTAAAAACTAACGAACGCGTCGTGTACTCTTGAATGAGATGCATGTCATGCGAAATCATCAAAATCGTCATTTGGTATTCCTGATTAATCGTTTCTAAAAACCGCATCATATCCGAATAATGAGCATAATCTTGCCCAGCCGTTGGTTCATCTAAAATCATCACCGACGGTTGCAAGACTAAAATACTGGCAATGGTCACCCGCCGCTTTTGTCCATAGGACAACGCACTAATTGGCCATTGACGAAACGGGTACAAACCACAAATCTTGAGCGTGTTGTAGACGCGCGTTTCAATCTCTTCCGCATCCACACCGCGATTCACCAACCCTAAAGCCACCTCGTCAAAAATCAAGTTCTTTGAAATCATATGATTAGGGTTCTGCATCACATATCCAATCGAATCCGCAATTTCCTTTATCGACAAGTCACGAATATTTTGACCTTTTAAATAAATATCCCCATGCGTCGGTCGCAAGAAACCACCGAGTAATTTAGCCAAAGTCGATTTACCGGCTCCGTTTGAGCCGACAATACTCACCATTTCACCAGCAGCAATTGAGAAATTCACATTAGCTAAGGTTTGTGAGCGCGCATCTTCATCGTAAGCAAAGCTAAGCTGCTTGACCTCGATCAACGACTGAGAAGCAGGGGTATTTATTGGGGGGTGGATGGTTTTTGTCCAAGAGGCGATGGTTTGTCGTTGTTCAGCGTTCAGCATATCGGGGCGGAAGGCGCCGAGTTGCTTTATGGACGCTAAATCGATGCCGGCATAGTCCAACAAATCCAAATATAAGGGTTGACGGACGCCTATCGATTCTAAAATATCGGACCGCAGCAGGGCGTCGGGCGTCATATTAGCAATTAAGTGGCCGTCGTGCATCACAAGGATGCGGTCGACATTTGTGGATAAAGCCTCTTCTAACCGGTGTTCAATAATTACGGTGGTCAAGTTTTGGCGTTGGCTCAGACGGTCGATGAGGCGCATGGTTTCATAGCCGGACGCAGGATCGAGGTTGGCCAAGGGTTCGTCGAATAACAAAATGGGCACTTGATCAATTAACACGCCAGCGATGGACACCCGCTGCTTTTGACCACCCGATAGTTGATGCGGGGTATGGTCATGCAGTTCTTCAATGTCCAATTCATTCATCCACTGGGACACTTGTTTTTTCATCACGTGCTGGTCGACGACGTCATTTTCCAAAGAAAAAGCAATATCTTCAGCAACGGTCAAGCCAACGAATTGCCCATCGGTATCTTGCAAGACCGTCCCGATGGAAAGCGATAAATCAAAGAGTGACACATCTTTCGTCGATTTACCTTGAATTAAGATTTCACCGGTCAAGTCCCCATCATAGGAGTAGGGAACTTGTCCATTGATGCACTTGGCCAAGGTTGATTTTCCGGAGCCGGATGGTCCGATAATCAGGACCGTTTCACCAGGATAAATGGCGAAAGAGATATCGATTAAATTGGGTTCGGCTTGGCTTTGATACTTAAAATTTACCTGTTTAAATTCAATGATTGGTTGTCTGTCATTCATAGCTTAATCTTTTTTCAGTGAACCGGCTTTAGTACGTGTGCTAGCATACGCTTTAAGTAAAATCGTTCCAAGAATCCCAACGGCTAATGAATTCAAGCCGGCAGAAACTACCCCTTGTGTAAATACTTTTGAAGCAGGTTCAGCATAAATTAAGATGTCCAAAACAGGCGCGACGATAATCCAGCAAACCGCATTAACAATAACTTGACCCACATTAAAGCGAATCATATCATTTTTATCAAATTCGCCTTCGTTAACTTTTAATTGACGACCAATCAGACCGTAACCAAAACCAACCACACCTGAGGTCAAGACCCAGGACCACCATAAACCGTAAGTTAATAAGTCTTTCACCGCATGGCCAATGAGACCAATAAGGGCTGCTGGGATTGGACCGTAAATCGCCCCCATCAAAGCTAAGAAAGGATAGGTTGTTTCAACACTCGTGTTAGGCACCGGGGTTGGAATACTTAAGAAACGACCTAAGATAAAGAAGACGGCACTTCCGATACCGATAGCGACTAATTGTGTTAAAGAAGAATTTTGTTTGTTGTTCATAATAAATGTCCTCCGAAATTATACTTTTTTAATGGTAATTTTCCATTCATTACCTGTCCCGATTTTATAGGTGTCTGAAAAAGATTGTTGATTAATAGCGATACCTAAGCGAATTAATGAATTAATATACCCAACGGTTTCACCCACCTTAACATCCGCAAAACTGTGTCCAAACAACATCTGATTTTGATATTGCTTCATGTCGTGGTGATGAATCGTGACCAAAATAGTGTCACCCGTATTGATCCCAGCCTCTTTAAGCATTTGCGACGGAATATTCGTCCAAAGCGATCCGAAACGGATATCCAAAATGTCAATCACTCCATGAATGATTTCCCCATCAAAGACAGGGTCCAGCACTTCCAGTTTCACCACTTCTTGATTAGCGGTTGCGTCCCCTAAACTGTCATAATAGCTAGGATCATTAGCAATCATCGCCCCATTATAGACATACACATCGCGTCCATGGAAGGTATGGCTCTCCTCAGAATGAGGCAGACGGTCTGTTTGTTCATTAATAACACGAACACTTTCAATCCCAATAAATTTCTCAATATGCGTCAACGATCCATTGTCAGGGGTTACGACATAATGACCCGATTGAGTTTTAACGGCAATACTTTGCCGATTACTCCCCACACCCGGGTCAACCACCGACACAAAAACCGTTCCAGCCGGCCAATAATTAATGGTTTGCCACAAGCGGTAAGAAGCTGCACTGATATCATAAGGTGGAATATCGTGCGTCAAATTATTAATTGTTAAATCCGGCGCAACCATATAAGCCACACCATGCATGGCAGCAACAGCCCCATCAACTAAACCAAAATCAGTCTGTAAAACTAATAATTTTTTATCCAGTGTCACCACTCCTTAATACTTTTTTAACAAAGTCAAGCATACAATAAAATGTTCGTTTAAACAATTAAATCCTATTCTTTTCTTGCGAAAATCATCAAACATTCGTCTTTTTTAACTAAATATCCCTGCTTAGATGTAGCGTCTCGTTGTTTGACAATAGTCTTTATAAGCCTCTGGGTAGGTTTCATGGCACCAAGCTTCTTCTGCTAAAACAATGGTATGCCCCGAAATGATAAAAATTACAAGAAGAATCGCATAAATCCAAGCATTCATCAGAAGAGCCGCCCCCAAGTAATAGATATAGTAAGCCACATACATCGGATGACGACTCCAACGGTAGACCCCGCTTGTAACCAAACCCTCTTGCCTGAAATCTAAAATCGCTATAAGTAGCAAAATGCTACCAGCGACGAGTAAGATGGCTCCCAAGTAATTCCAAATAGAAGCCCACTGAATATTGTAATAAAAGGGAACCGCAATCAGGAAAACTTGAACAATTTGATAGACATAATATATTTGCTTCTGCTTGTCCGTCATCGGCGCAAAAGCCGTAATCCGTTGATTATAATTTAGCCCCAAAAACTGGGGAATAAGGATTCGAATAATAGCCAGCGGAATCAAAACAACAGCACCATTCATCATTAACCACACCTTCTTTGTCATATTTAAGTTGATTGTAGCACAGCAACGAACGATTAACATCACAAACCTGTTTGTGATGTTAATCGTTCGTTGTGAGTTGGAGGCGATGCGGTGGGTGATTTGCTAGACTATCAACATTTCTTGCTTGAACCCCGTTTTTACCTTACAATTTATTCGTTAGTGACCTATTTATTAGGAAAGTTAGATTCGAATGGTAAACGAACTAAGAAAGTTAGCTTCGAATGGTAAACGAACTGTAAAAATGTAGTTCGTTGCCTCGACGACCTATAAAAATGTAGTTCGTTTCCTCAACGAACTAAATAAATGTAGTTCGTTCACCCGGCGAACTATAAAAATGTAGTTCGTTTTACCGACGACCTATAAAAATGTAGTTCGTTTCCTCAACGACCTATAAAAATATAGTTCGTTAACTCGACGACCTATAAAAATGTAGTTCGTTTCCTCAACGACCTATAAAAATGTAGTTCGTTTCCTCAACGACCTATAAAAATGTAGTTCGTTTCCTCAACGAACTATAAAAATGTAGTTCGTTAACTCAACGAACTATAAAAATGTAGTTCGTTTTACCGACGACCTATAAAAATGTAGTTCGTTAACTCGACGAACTATAAAAATATAGTTCGTTAACTCGACGAACTACATAATTGCGTTCGAAAAGACCAACTTAAGATGACGTTAGCAGTGAGGACTTCCCAGGGCAAGAAAGTTAGCTTACTTTTCCGAGCAGATATTTATTGGGGGTAAAGATTGACAGGGGGAGGGGGTTGGTTCAAAATAGAATTAATTTAAAGGAGGCTTTCATATGATAAAAGTAGGAATAGTTGGTTATGGGAATTTGGGGCGTGGTGTGGAAGCGAATATTAAAAATGCGCCAGATATGGAATTAGTGGGGATATTTACTCGACGAGAACCTGAATCGATTAAAACGGAAAGTCCGGTATTTGGCCTGGATTTAATTTATGATTTTAAAGGGATGATTGATGTGTTGATTTTGTGTGGCGGTTCGCGAACGGATATTCCTGAGCAAGGGCCGATGTTAGCGGAGTATTTCAACACGGTGGATAGTTACGATAATCATGCACAAATTCCTTTGTATTTTGCCTCGATGGATCATGTTGCGCAGACGAATCGTACAGTGAGTGTGATTGCGACAGGTTGGGATCCGGGTTTATTTTCCTTGAATCGGCTTCTCGGTGAAGCGATTTTGCCTAAGGGGAACACTTATACTTTTTGGGGTAAAGGGCTGAGTCAAGGGCACGGGGATGCGGTGCGTCGCATTGAGGGTGTGAAAGATGCCGTTCAATATACCATTCCGAATGAAGAACTGATTAATAAAATAAATATCGGTGAAGAAGTTGTTTACGATTCACATACAGCACATACTAGAGAAGTTTATGCTGTTTTAGAAGAAGGAGCTGATGCTGCTACCATCGAAAATGAGATTGTGACGATGCCTGACTATTTTGAGGGCTATCAAACAAGGGTGCATTTCATTTCTGAGGAAGAGTTGGCTGCTAATCATCAGGGGTTACCTCATGGGGGGCATGTGATTCGTTCGGGGTATACGAGTGAAAACAATCATCAACTGTATGATTTTAAATTGCAATTGGGAAGCAACCCAGAATTTACCGCTGCGGTGAATGTAGCTTATGCTCGGGCGGCTGCCAGACTGGCTAAAGAAGGGGTTAGAGGGGCTAAGACGGTTTTTGATATTGCGCCGGCTTATTTGTCACCTTATGATGCCGACGAATTGCGTGAACGCTTATTGTAAAATTAAATGGTGCGCGGGCTTTCGGGAATCATAGAAAGCCCGCGCTTGCTGTTGGGGTGCAAGTGAAGTTGGAGGTACTAGTTATTCGGACGGTGAGGGAGTAGCGCGGAGGAGGGGTAGCGTTTTCGGGGTGGGGTGATAAGCGATTAATCGGGATAACCAGGGTGCTTCAACATTCGAACAGAAAATAAGATGTCACTTGAATTTGATGAAATGACAGGACTTCATCTCCCATTTGCACGCAATCATTTGGCGGTTGAATGTAAACGGGAAGTGAGCGGACGTTAAGTAAAGCTAAGCAGTCATCAAATGACTCATTTTTGTGACCGAATATAGCTAATTTGTCATCTGCTCAGGTAGCAAAAGACAGAATAGCCTATTCTACGCAAAATCAAAGTAAAAAAGTAAGTGGGAAGTAAGTGATTGTCAGTCTATAATAGCCCACCTATGTATGAATTAACTATAATTATTAGGCAAATGATTAATCTGGCCATTACTCTGTTAGCAGTGACTAGATTAATCATTTTAAACTGATGATTCTTGAAAAAATATCAAATTGATATGATTCAGCGAAGAGAATCAGCCTTTTATCACGTTGATGTATCGTAAACAACCACTCGTTCGTTTCTCACTTACTCCCAACCGCCAGAGGTAATCCTGAGAGGCGGATTGGCCCTCCCACTTATCGCTCACACCCCGCGTGCCTTCGCAAACAAATGAAGACCCGCGCTCCCACCCCGCGTGCCTTCGACAACTCAATAAGCGTAAGCGGGAAGTGAACGAGCGTAAGCAGGAAATGTATTTACGATAAAATAGGCTACGATAAGGCTAATCGGTCATGAAATCAGATATTTGATGACTGATTAGCTTTATTCGGTCACGAAATCAGGTGCTTGATGACCGATTAGCTTTATTCGGTCACGAAATCAGATATTTGATGACCGATTAGCTTTATTCGGTCACGAAATCAGGTGCTTGATGACCGATTAGCTTTAATTAACGATCGCTCACTTCCCGTTTAATAACTGCTCCAATATGTGTGCGCCCACGTAATTGAGAATTGAGTTTTTCACTTTCCACCTACAAAAAGCCCAACGCCAACCAAAAAGTCCCTAATTTACTTACAATAGTAAGAAGCGACAAAGCTCCTAAATATACATTCAACGGCCACTAAACAACCAGATTTTTTTAACGTCAAATTATTCCTATTTTTACAAAAAAATCGCTGTTAAAAAGCGAAATAAAATCGTTAATTCTTCATAAATATTGTTAATTTTTGAAGAAAATTAGTAAATTTAATGTAAATACAGCGCAGCCATTGAAACGCTTTCAATGTGGGTGTAATATAAAGGTAACAAAGGAAATAAATTTGAAACGATAGGAGTTGATTGTGATGAGTAGCATTCGTAAACAAGGGATCATGAAGCGTTTAACAAAATTTGCAATAACCGCTTCGACCGTCCTATTATTAAGCCCCGGCGCCATTTCAGTTGGTGCTCAATCGCAAACACATACTGTAAAAGCAGGCGAGTATTTGTACTTAATTGCTAATATGTATGATGTATCCGTTAGTCAATTAAAAAGCTGGAATAATTTAACCAGTGATTTAATTCTTGTCGGTGCAGTCCTCAATGTTTCCGGTCCAACGCAATCTACCAGCTATACCGTAAAATATGGTGATACTCTTTGGGGGATTGCAAATCGCTTTGGTGTAACCGTAGCGCAATTGAAAACGTGGAATGGCTTGAGCAGTGATTTTATTCGCACGGGAATGCAATTGAAATTAACAGCACCAACGCCAACACCGACTCCTTCTGGAACCTATACAGTAAAATCAGGCGATACATTATGGAAAATTGCTAATCAATACGGGTTAACCATCAGTCAATTAAGAAGCTGGAATGGCATCAGTGGCGACCTCATTCGTGTCGGCCAAGTATTGCGCTTAACGGCACCAACGACCACGCCAGACCCAGGTAGCGCAACCAGTCATACGGTCGTTTCAGGTGACACACTTTATAAAATTGCGGAACGCTATGGCGTGACCGTAGCCCAATTGAGAAGCTGGAACGGCATCAGTGGCGACCTGATTCGTGTTGGCCAAGTATTGCGCTTGACGGCACCAACGACCACGCCAGACCCAGGTAGCGCAACCAGTCATACGGTCGTTTCAGGTGACACACTTTATAAAATTGCGGAACGCTATGGCGTGACTGTAGCCCAATTAAGAAGCTGGAACGGTATCAGTGGCGACCTCATTCGCGTCGGCCAAGTATTACGCTTGACGGCACCAACGACCACGCCAGACCCAGGTAGTACCACCGTTCATCAAGTCGTAGCCGGTGATACGCTTTATACAATCGCTCAACGTTATGGCGTGACCGTAGCGCAATTGAAAGAATGGAACAGCTTAGTGAGCGACCTCTTACAAATTGGCAAACGACTCCATGTGGTAGAACCGGATTATTCACAAAATCCAGTGAAAACCTATGTGGTTAAAGCAGGCGATACTTTATATAAAATTGCTAAAGAACAAGGTGTATCTGTGAACGAACTCCGTCTATGGAACCACTTGACCACTGATTTAATCCAAGTTGGTCAAGAACTTAAAATTGCCATCTACTAAAAGTTGACACAGGCTCTTACTCCCACGGTGGAGTAAGAGCTTTTCTGCGCCTATTTTATCGAGACATGCCGCTTTTTTCTAAAAACACCCCCTTCAAAATACCTAAACTAAAAATGCCTGCGAGGAAGCATTCCCTTCCCAGCAGGCATTTTAAATAATTTATTTATTTATTTTAAAAACGATTGTGGTGGCGATCGACATCGTCAACCTGTGATTGGCTTAAATCCGCTTCAACATCTAAATTAACTCGGCGTGCATCCGCTGCATGTGAATCAGTCAGAACATCCTCTTCCACAACGACATCAGTCGTCTCTTTTTTGGCACTGCTTTCTAACGCATCATCAATCGCATGTTTGGCACGATCCTCAATTTCACGGGCTTCCTCCGTCGCTTTGACCGCTTTTTCACGTTCTGTTTCACGGGCACGTTCGTTTTCCTCGACCGCATTGCGACGCAGTTGTTCAGCTTGGCGGGCGGCTTCTTCTTTCAATTCTTTACCTTGTTGAATCGCATTTTTTAAGTTCTCATCAGCAGACTGGTTGATACTTTCACGGGTTTCTTGAATTTGACGTTTGACCGCGTCGCCAGCCTCATCAGCACGTTCTTTAGCAGATTCATACAATTCATCGGCATGACCACGACCCTTTGCAGCAGCTTGCTTTACTTCACCTTCAACTTGTTGAGCGATGCCTTTGGCTTGCGTTTCCGCATCATCCACCGCTTTACCCCAAACTTCTTTAACCTTACCAACGATTTCGTCTTTTTGGCCTTCTAAGTTTTTCCAAGTATCAGTCATAGTGTGTTTCCTCCAATAGTATAAAAGTATAACTATATTATAGCAGAATACGCTTTTATTGACTAATAATATCAATTTATTTATCGGCAGGTTTTTTGCGTAATTCAATGATAAACCACCGCGTATATGAAATAAAGGCAAACAATAAACCGACAGCCGTTAAGAACATCAACGTATAAGCGATGCGATGATCCATATTTGGAAAAGCGACTAATAGAATCGAACACGTATAAAAAGTTGCGGTCGACACTTTTCCGTACCAAAGCGCTCCGTCCATCACCCGACCTTGACGCAACAATAAGATATCGCAAATAATCAAACTAACTTCTTTGATAATAAATATTACTACGACAATCCAAATATAATCCCAAGTAAAAACTAAACAAATGATAATGGCTAATTGCGTCAATTTATCTGCAGCCGGATCTAATAATTTGCCTAAATCAGTAATCATATTGTAGCGACGTGCAATAACCCCATCTAACCAATCCGTAATCCCCGATAAAATAATCGTGAAAGCAGCCCACAAGTAGTCTGCATCCGTTTCGGCATTAATGTATTGGTAAATAAATACAGGGATTAAAATAATCCGTAGTAAGGATAACAGGTTAGGGATAGCCAACCAGTCGGATTTCTTCATAGCATTCCAACTCTCTTCAGTAAATTAATATAAGAATAGAGTAACATATTAAACTATGAATATTAACTAAAAATCGTCTAATCAGCAAAAATATTTATTTGGGTTTAAAAAAACGCCCTTCACTTCGCTAAACAGTTAATTTTTCGAAACAAGTGTGGTACATTTATAGCAATGAAATTAAAGGCACCAAAGGAGCGGAGTATGAAGTTACTAGAAGAAAAAATTCAAACGAGTGGGAAAGTCATCGAGCCCGATATTCTAAAAGTGGATTCTTTTATCAATCATATGCTAGACCCCGAATTGATCATGGCGATGGGGGAAGATTTCTATCAGCATTTCAAAGACAAGCCCATAACCAAAATTTTGACTTTAGAAGTTTCAGGGATTGCGATCGCTTTTGCGGCGGGGCATTATTTCAAGGTTCCCGTTTTGTTTGCTAAGAAGATTGAATCATTAACCCTAGGCGATGATGTCTACAGCACACAAGTTATTTCCTATACAAAACAGAAGGAGTATACCGTTAAAATTAACCGTTCATTTTTAACAGCCGATGACCATGTCTTGATTATTGACGATTTCTTAGCTAAAGGCGAAGCGCTAAAAGGCTTGTTGGAACTCTGTCGACAAGCTGGTGCAAGCGTTGAAGGCATTGGCATCGCCATTGAAAAAGTTTTTCAAGGCGGCGGCGACCGCCATCGCCAACAAGGCTACGACGTCTATAGTCAAGCTATGATTGAACGCTTTGAAAACGGCCGAGTTGTTTTTTCACCCCCCCAATAAATACCTCTGCAAAGGAGTAAATTATGGCATTTATCATTCGAAAACCCTTGCCCGCAGATGCTGAAGCTTTAGCCAAGGTGCATGTGAGTAGTTGGCAGACGAGCTATCAGGGAATCGTACCAAACCATTTTTTACAATCACTGTCGGTTGAAGATAGACAAAAAAGATTTACCGAAATTATCGCAAACGCTAACCATTTTTTCGTTTTAACTGACAACAATCAAATTGTTGGTTTTGTTGGAGGTGGCGAACAACGTCATCCTGCATACGCCAACTACCCAGGTGAAATCTACTCCATCTACTTATACCAAGAAAGCCAAGGTCATGGTGGCGGGCGACTATTGTTTGAAGCCATGCAACAAAGCTTATTAGAAGCACAACTCAACCCAATGACGGTGGTCGTTTTAAGTAAAAACGTGTCTGCTATTGCTTTTTATGAGCAAATGGGCGGAAAACCTGTTGGGAAGGATACAATTAATATTGGTGGGGATGATTTTGAGGAAATTATTTATGGTTGGGAGTTACACTAAACATTAAAAAAGCACTGCTGTTTCATGTCAGACAGCAGTGCTTTCGTGCGTTTGGGCGATCGAGAATTAGTGATATTTAGTTTAATAGGCTTCGAGACTTTCTTCAAAGTCAGTCATTTCACCTGTTTGAACGAAGCGATGGGTCGCTTCAAACATGCGGTATTGCGCGTTGCCTAAGATATTTTGAAAAGGGGCGCGAACGAAATAGATGATGGCTTCTTCATCAAAAAGGACGATATTTCCCGTTAGGTTTGTAAAACTTGACCCCGTGTGAAGAAAGTTTGAGGTAATAAATTCGCCATTGTTGAACATTTGCCCCACCCCTGAAATATAGGGTGCAAGACTTTCGTATTTAGCAATGGAAGTTCCAACAATAACGGCGTGGTCGATGGATTCATCTGAAGGGGGTGTACTGCCAAAGAGTAATTCTAGATTCATAAAGCCCGAATATGCGAGATGGTTGTCAGCGAAAATTAGGACGACTTCTGCAGAAGGGGCTTCGCCATACGAATAAATCGAAGTAGTAAGTCCGCTATCATTGACAAATTCTTCATAGTCTCCAGTCAATTCAAGTTCGCTTGCTTCTTCCATCGTTGTGCCTTCTAAATCTTTGGACGCTAAATCCCGATAGGTGATTTGATCGAGAATAGCTATATATTCCTGAACCGCTTGAGTAGTTGCTTCTGATATTGAACTATTTAGAACCATATTTGAAAAAACGTAAGCAGGATTTTCAAGCAGCGTTTGTTCATCCAGTGTTTCAACGGTATCTGAACTTTCAGACTCATCGGCTGTTTGAGCGTAAATAGACTGACGATGACCTACAAAGGCTCCCCCTAATACCATAAGCAAACAGATACTTTTTACCAACGACTTCATTAAACGACCTCCTAAATGACTTTCTTTTCTATTTTAGTATAGCGTTTTCGTGTAACAAAACAAAATGATATGAATTTAAGAAAAAGCAAATGATAGCTATTTAAATTAACGGGCTTAAGAAAAAATTAACATTCGTTTAAATTCCGGTGGATGATGTTATCAATATATTGTATAAATCAAAGTTGGGTAAAAAAGGTGTGAAAAGCTCAATGCTGATTAACTTGGGGATTGAACCGCTTTAAAAAGAATCGAATATTTAAAGTATATATTTTCTTAAAAAATAAAAAATGTAGGGATAAAATACATTGATTTATCAATATATAACCGTTTATTTTAGTACTTATTTGAAATGAAATAAAATTACTTTTATACTATATATATCTTAAAATTGAGGTGGAATAAAAGTGTATTTTAAAAAAAGAAAGCCCATGGCTTTTCTTAGGATTTTATTTTTTATCGGCTTACTATTTGGATTAAGTATGAAGACATATCAATCGGTTGAAGCACAAGCGGAAGACACGCCTACTTATACGATTGTCACCGATACATCCTATGCACCCTTTGAATTTATTGATGGGGATGGTGAGTTGGTCGGGATTGATATTGAATTGTTAGCTGCAATTGCTGCCGATCAAGGGTTTGAATATGAATTTGAAATGTTACCCTTTAGTTCGGCTTTACAAGCTCTCGAATCTAATCAAGCCGATGGCATGATCGCAGGGATGGGGATAACGGAAGAAAGAGAAGCCTCCTTTGATTTCTCAGACCCTTACTTTACCGGTGGATCAATGTTTGCGGTGGATGCACGAACAGATATTGAATCCCTAGAAGAGTTACGTGGTGAACGGATTGCTGTAAAAATTGGAACAACAGGCGAGATTATTGCCAATGAGTTAGCCGAAGAATATGATTTTACAGTAACGGGTTTTGAAGATTCCGTTAATATGTATCAAGAAGTTCAGTCAGGCAATAGTACGGCTGTTATCGAAGATTTTCCTGTGATGCAATATGCCGTCAACACGGGTACAGTTGATTTCCGTTTGATTGGCGAAGAAATGGAAGCTATCCCTTTTGGTTTTGCGGTAAATAAAGGCCAAAATGCGGACTTACTTGCCATGTTTAACCAAGGTTTAGCCAACATTCAAGCGTCAGGTGAGTACGATGCCATTTTAGAACGTTATTTAGGTGAGAATGCTGCCATAGAAGAAGTGGATAATTCCTTCTTCGGTCAAATTCGGCAAAATTGGCGGGCTTTAGCCAGTGGATTATGGACAACCATTTGGATTACCTTAGTTTCATTTTCGATTGCGCTTATTCTCGGTATTATTCTAGGTTTAATGCGTAGTGGGACATCTAAACTATTAGCAGGCATTGCCTTAGTCTATATTGATATTATGCGAGGCGTTCCTTTACTTGTTTTGGCTTTCTTTATTTATTTTGGCGTTCCTTCAGCTTTAGGGATTAACTTTACTGCCCCCGTGGCCGGTATTTTAACCTTAAGTTTAAATGCGGCCGCCTATGTCGCTGAAAACGTGCGTGGGGGTATTGCAGCCGTTAATAAAGGCCAAGCCGAAGCCAGCCGTAGCTTAGGCTTGAGTTATAGCACAACGATGCGGAAAATTATTTTGCCACAAGCATTTAAAATAATGATTCCATCATTTATCAATCAATTTGTGATTACCTTAAAAGATACCTCAATCTTATCCGTCATCGGTCTGGTCGAATTAACCCAAACGGGTCGTATCATTATTGCCCGTACCTATCAGTCCGGTAGTATGTGGTTAATCATTGGTTTAATCTATATTATCTTGATTACGATCTTAACTAAAATCTCTAACCGTCTAGAAAAGGGGCTAAATTAAATCATGAGTATTATTGAAGTGAAAGGATTAAAGAAACGCTTTGGTTCTAATGAAGTATTGAAGGGGATTGATTTAACCGTCGAAGAAGGCGAAGTCGTTTGCATTATTGGTCCCTCTGGGTCAGGCAAATCGACCTTACTCCGCTGTTTAAACCGTTTAGAAGAAATTCAAGCCGGAACCATCACCATCAAAGACCGTAATATTTCCGGCGATAAAATAAATATCAACAAAATGCGAGAAAACATTGGGATGGTTTTTCAACATTTCAACCTCTTTCCCCATCTGACCGTTAAAGAAAATATCACCTTAGCCCCTGTTGAACTAGGCAAATTGTCCCAAACAGAAGCGGATGAAACGGCCATGCGTTTATTAGCTGACGTTGGTCTGGAGGATAAAAGCCAAGCCTATCCAAACTCACTATCTGGGGGGCAAAAACAACGGGTCGCCATCGCACGGGCTTTAGCCATGAATCCCGATGTCATGCTGTTCGACGAACCAACGTCCGCACTCGACCCTGAAATGGTCGGTGATGTCTTAAGTGTTATGCAAGATCTAGCCAAAAACGGTATGACTATGGTGGTCGTTACGCATGAAATGGGCTTTGCCCGTGAAGTCGGCGACCGCGTAGTTTTCATGGATGGCGGTTATGTAGTTGAAGAAGGCCAGCCAGATGCTATGTTCAACCACCCGCAAGAAGCAAGAACACAAGACTTTTTATCTAAAGTCCTCTAAGAAAAAATATCACCCCAACTCAGTTCTTAATGCGGGTTAGGGTGATATTTATTTAATTAGAAGGTGGCTTGCACTAAAATACCCATGCCTTTAGCACCTTTACCGCCGTGTGAACCAAGCACAGGTGTAAGGTAGCCATGGCGAATCGTGATTTCAGGATGCTCCGCCTGAAGCTCATCACTAAAAGGCTTCAACTCATCCCAAGCATCCCCATGCGCAAAGGCAATCTTAATTTTGCCAGGGTATTCCGCTAAGGCTTCTTCCACGATTTGTTTAAAGCGGCGTAACAAACGTTTTTGACCACGAATTTTTTCAAACGTCGTAATTTTGCCTTCATCATTAAAATATAAAATAGGGTAAATATTTAAATTACTACCGAAAAAGGACTCGAAGGAGTTGACACGGCCCCCTTTTTTGAGCGTTTCATAGTCTTCAATCGCTACATAAATCACCGACTTATCCACAACCCATTTTAGTTTTTCCCCAATTGTGTCAATATCTAAACCAGCTTCCACCATCTTCATGGCCTGAATTAACATATCTTCCATCAAATAGGACGTGCCTTTCGAATCAATGATACGAACATCCAAATCACTCGCTAAATTCGTCAGGGCTTGGTGAGCCGTTTGCATGGTTCCACTAATCCCTGATGAAATAAATATCCCGATGATGGTGTCGTAATCTTTCTTCTTAATGTCTTCCACAATCTCCACATAGTCAGACGGTTCTGGTTGCGACGTGCTAGGCAAAATTTTTCTATCAGCCAAACTATTATAAAATAACTTCATCGTATCATTATCCGTTGTGTCATCAAATGTTTGACCATCCGGAAGATTTATTTTGAGCGTAACAGTATAGACATCAGGATGATTAGCAAGTTCATGACTTAAACCGGCGGAACTATCAATTACATAAGCTACTTTCATACTCGACTCCTTTGTGAATTTTTATATTCTTATTATAGCGTTTTAACCTACTATTGATAAGTCATTTGATGCATTTATTACAATTTTGCCCATTAAATATCATCGGTTTCACCTATTCATCCTTTAACTAAATATCACTGCGATAAACTATTTATCTTGTTTGCTTGTTCGATAGTTTGACGAACTGTATTTATGTAGTTCGTTGGCTACTCGAAGCAAACTTTCTTACTTCGATTGAGATTCGAAGCTAACTTTTTTGTAGCGAGGAAAAGTTTTAAGCTAGGAAAGGAAGGTGTGAGTTCATTTCAAATACAGCAGCGTGAGAGAGATAACATCGTAAGTGGGAAGTGAAGAACCGTCATTTCGAACTTATGTGGGCGCACACATATTCGGGCATTTGTTGTGAGCGTGACCCTAAATGGGAAATGTGTGACCCTTAAATAAACTACAAATTAGGCTATTCGGTCATGAAATTAGGTATTTGGTGACCGATTAGCTTTATTTCATGTTTGCTCACTTCCCGCTTACTAACATCCATATAGTTTGGTGGCGAAGCCCAACTCGCTCTCCGCCATCAATTAAGTTTGGTGGCGAAGCCCAGCTCGCTCCTCGCCATCAATCAAGTTTGGTGGCGAAGCTTAACCCGCTCTTCGCCATCAATCAAATTAGGTGGCGAAGCCTAACCGCCTCCTCGCCACCCGTTAATTTTGGTGGACTTATCTTCCTCGTTTGACTGGCTATGCCAACCGTTGAGGGCAGGGGTATTTATTATAAAGGGGTGCATTATTAGAATTTGGAGAGAAAAAGATTAGAATACCATTTGGAAACATGATATACTGAGATAACAAAAAAATAATTTTTCATAAAGAATTGGAGGTAAGACGATGGAAAAGAAGATGAATTATATTATGATTTCGCCGCATTTTCCGGCAAACTTTGAGATGTTTTCGGTGCGCTTAGATGAAGCGGGGATTCGGGTCTTAGGGATTGCAGATGAGCCTTATGATCAATTAAGTCCGGGGTTAAAAAGTGCTTTAACGGAATATTATCGTGTGGATGATATGAATGATTATGATCAGATGTATCGGGCGGTTGCATTTTTTGCGCATAAATATGGGAAGATTGACCGGATTGAATCACACAATGAACATTGGTTAGTTAATGATGCGCGTTTGCGAACGGATTTTAATGTCTTTGGGTTTAAGAACAAGGATATTAATAAGATTAAATATAAGAGTGTGATGAAGGAAGTTCTCAATGAAGTTGGGGTGGCGACCGCTAGAGGCCGTGTCGTTAAAGACTTTGATGATGCTAAAAGTCTAGCTGATGAGCTTGGATATCCAATTATCTTAAAACCGGATTCGGGAGTTGGCGCGGGGGATACCTATAAAATTTATGGTGAGACACGCTTAAAGGAAATATTTGATGAGTCACCGAAAAATTTAGTTTACATCATGGAAGAATTTATTGATGCGGACATTGTGACTTATGATGGTTTGACGGATCAGGATGGCAATATTGTCTTTAGTTCAACCTTAGAACACAATAAGGCGATTTTAGATATTTTGATTGATCACAGTGATATGTTTTATTGGATTCCGCAAGAAATTGGGGAAGAGTTGGAAGCCGTTGGAAGAAAATGTGTCAAAGCTTTTAATATTAAAGAACGCTTTTTCCATTTTGAATTTTTCCGTTCTAAGGAAGACCAGAGTATTATGGCTTTGGAAATTAATTGTCGGCCGCCAGGTGGAGTAACGATTGATATGTTCAATTATGCGAATGATATCGATATTTTCAAAGAGTATGCTTCTGTTGTTAAGACTAATAAATTTAAGGCAGAAATCACGCGGCCGTATACGGTAGCTTATATCGCCCGACAGGATCATCTGAGGTATTTACATGATGACAATGAAATCAAAGAATACTTAGGCGATAAAGTGGTTTGGAGTAATAGTGTTCCAGGGATATTTTCTGAATTGATGGGTAGTTTGGGATATATTGTGCGGGCAACGGACGAGGCGGGGCTGTTTGAAGCGATTGAATTTGTTATTGCTAAAGAGGAGGATGAATAAATGCATTTTGAATCAAGACATCATTACAGCGGATCATTAGGGCGGGAGATGTATTTTAATAAATATGGTCATGCCGGTGTTCCCTTTATTATTTTTCCTTCTGCCGGTGGCAGTCATAATGAGTTTGCGGATTTTGGCATGATTGATGCGTGTCGGCGTTTTATTGATGCGGGCTTGGTGCAGTTTTACACCCCTGAAAGTATTGACTCTGATAGTTGGTTAGCCGATTATCGTTCGCCTTGGGAGCAAGCGGATTGGCATAATCGTTATGACAGTTACATTATTCACGAGTTTTTGCCCCTTATTCGCCACGAATCACAGTGGGGTGGGAAAGTTAGCGCAGCTGGTTGTAGTTTAGGCGCTTTTCATTCGGTAAACTTTGGTTTGCGTCATCCGGATGTGTTTGGCATTGTGATAGCTATGAGTGGTGTTTATGATGCCCGCTTTTTCACCGGGGAATACGGTGATGCGATGAATGTGTATGAAAATTCTCCGATTGATTATTTGTGGCAAATGCATGATCCGTGGTTTTTGGATCAATACCGCCAAAATACTTATGTGATTAGCGTCGGCCAGGGAAATTGGGAGGAACCGCACATTGCGGATACGCGTCGCCTGCAAGATGCCTTCGCTGCCAAGTCGATACCGGGCTGGTTTGATTATTGGGGCTTTGATGTTCCGCACGATTGGGAAGCTTGGCGTCAGCAAATGCCGTATTTCCTTGAACAATTAAATGCCCAAGGCAAACTTCACGGCTAAAATAAATATCTGTGCTTAAGCGTTTTGTGTTGCAAGTTATACTTGATTTGTTAAACTTAAGGGAGTTGTTTGAATAGACAACCTTTAGGTTAACAAGGGTATAGCTTGTGACTTTTTGTGTTGCAGTGATATTTATTATTTTTAAAAAGGAGTTTCATATGACAAATCATTCGAATAAAGAAATCCGTAGTGAGTTGGACCGCATGCTGAGTGGGGATTTGTACCATGCGTCGGATAAGGAGTTGACGGCGCGGGCGTTAAAGGGGCGGTTATTGATGGAAAAATATAACCAAACGTCGATGGTTGACCGCGAGGAACGGGCTGAGATTTTAGAGGAAATGTTAGGTTCGGTCGGGGAAGGCTGCTGGATTGAAACGCCGATCTATTTTGATTATGGGTCTAATACTAAAATTGGGAAAAATTTTTATGCTAATCATGGGTGTACATTGTTGGATGTCGCGCCGATTACCATTGGCGATAATGTGATGTTTGCACCGAATGTTTCGCTGTATACGGCGGGGCATCCGATTGATAGTGCGGTGCGACAAAGTGGGTTGGAATTTGGTAAGGCTATTACTATCGGGAATGGGTGTTGGATTGGCGGTGGTGCTATTATTAATCCCGGCATCACGGTGGGTGATAATGCCATTGTTGCTAGTGGGGCAGTGGTTACGAAAGATGTGCCTGAGAACGTGATTGTGGCGGGAAATCCTGCCCGTGTGTTAAGAGAAATTAATGCGGACGATAAAGCTTATTGGGAGGCGTTGCAAGCCGAATACCATGCCAGCAAAGAATTGGAACAAGCTGAGTGATAATTAACGTTTTCTCATTTACCACTTACTTTTTACTTGGATTTTGGACAGAATAAGGTTATTCTGTCCTTTTTCACTTGGATTTTGGACAGAATCAAATTAATCTGTCCTTTGCTACTCGAGCAGATGACAGATTAAGGCTATTCTGTCTTCTGTTACCTGAGCAGATGACCGATTAGCTTTATTCGGTCACTAAATACCTAATTTCATGACCGAATAGCCTAATTTGTAGTTATTTAATGGTCACACATTTTCCGCTTAGGTTCACGCACACAACAACGGCTCGAATATGTGAGCGCTCCTCATCACGCACACAACAACTGGCCGAATATGTGAGCGCTCCTCATCACGCACACAACAATGGCTCGAATATGTGAGCGCTCTGGTTCACGCACACAACAACGGCTCGAATATGTGTGCGCCCACTTAAGCGAGAAGTGAAAGACCTGTTGTCCGCCAAACCATCCTTCATTTGGCGGGCTTTAGGGCGGTTAGTGCTCGTTTAAGCCCAATCCAATCCCACCCCCAATCCCACCTCCAGCCCCACCAACTGAACCTTCAATCCCTTCGCTACAAGCAGAGGTATTTATTTAGAGGTTTTGGAGGAAATTGTGATATGCTTAGGGTGAAAATATTCAGAAGGAGAAGGTGTTTGTTGTGAATATTGCTTTAATTGCGCATGATAAAAAGAAGGTTGAAATGGTAAATTTGACGACGGCTTATCGTGATATTTTGGCCAAGCATGAACTGTATGCGACGGGGACGACGGGGCAACGGATTATTGATGCGACGGGCTTGCCGGTCCATCGTTTTAAATCGGGTCCGCTTGGGGGCGACCAACAGATTGGGGCTTATGTTTCGGATAATAAGATTGATTTGATTATTTTCTTGCGTGACCCTTTGACGGCGCAAGCGCATGAACCGGATATTTCGGCGTTGTTGCGGTTGAGTGATGTGTATGATATACCGTTGGCGACCAATGTTGGAACGGCGGAAATATTGTTGCGCGGTTTGGATGCTGGTTTTTATGAATGGCGCACTCTACAAAAAGCGCAGGATCGCGAAAAAATTGATATTTAGTTATAATTAGAATTTATAAGTATGTTGCGGTTGGTGCCGCTACAGAGGCCAAACGAACGAAAAGTCAAAATTCTTGATACATAGCGGTTCCTTTCGAATAAATATCGCTTTTTCCCTTTCTACAAGTGTTTATTTTTGGAAATTTGACGGGGATGCGATATACTTTTCTTAAGATTATTAGCAATAAAGTGATTGCTAACAATTAAAGGAGGAATTATAACAATGTCAAATGAAGTTGTCTTTGGTGTTTATGATTCACTAGAGGAATTGCACCAGGCGCTTGATAGACTTTTTGAAAAAGGTGTAACACGCGCGAATATTAAAATTGTTGGTGAACAAGAACTTGAAAAAGTAGAAGAAGAAAATCGCAATACAGCGGTGGATGATGAGACACGTTTTGTGATGCCATCACCGACCAGTGGGGTAGCGAACACTTCAATTACCGGTGAAACGGGTTATAATCAAGGAACACTTTATGCGATGCCGGTTTTTATTCCGACACGTGAGTTAACGGAGCAAGGTGTGGATTTAAGCGAGTACAAAAAAGATTTAGAAGCAGGCAACTATTTATTATTGTTGGATGAAGAGGTCGAGTCACGTATACGTTTAAGTGGTATGTCTGAAGATGATGGAACTGCGGTGGATAACACAGTCGAAGCCAATTCAAAAGAAGGTAGTACGTTAGACCCCGCCACATTGGATAAAGAAAGTCCTGTCTATTATGATGCGGTTCAAGATGAAATGGTTGATAATCGCTTAGGTCAAGATGCACAAGCGGTTGAGATTATAGAAGAACCAGAGCCTGAAGCACTTAACAATGAAGCAGCAGAAACAACAGCAACGGTAGAAGAAGACACAAGTACTTCGGATGTTGAAACACATCTTTTACCCACAGCGGAAGAAACGGAAGTTCATATCGATGCGGACGTTGAAGATATTGCCTACGGTCAACAAATGGACGAACAAACCTCCGATGTTGAGCCACATCATATTCCCACAACCAACGTCGATACAGAAGAACCAAATACAGACATAGAGACGCCACCCAGCCATGAAGAAGTGGTATCAACTTTAGGGGATGAAGATACTACGGTTGGAAATGTAACAGCCGAAAAACAAGCAGACGAAAACGCAGATATTTAATCAAAAAATTGAAAAGAGGGAATTGACGATGAATTCAAACTATAAAAAATCCTTAATTGCAGCCGCGGCCATGCTCAGTTTAACTTATGTTTTTAGTCCGGTCGTACAAGCGCAAAATACGTTCACAGAAGAAGGCACAACCCTCGTCTTAAATGGAGAACCGCTTGATACGAGTTCAAGTCAAATCCCGACGGTTTCCTATACTATCGTAGAAGGTGAAAAACCCTCTGATCGAATTCAACTGGATGAAGCCACGATTTACAGTGACCAGTTGACACCTGCGACACAAAATTTCGATGCTTATTTTACCAATGACAAAGTTGATTTACAAACCTTTAGAGATAAATCGACTTTCTTGCAATACTACTGGTCGTATGGGGATGGCAGTCAAGAAATAATCGCACCAATAAATGTCACTGCCGATCTCATTGGTGATTTTACGATTGTTGATTTACTCCAATCACAAGCCTCTGATTTACAGCATAAAGTCAATTATGATTTTGTGTATGATTTTACTGATGATTTGACCGAATTATATTATTTGAATGAAGGCCTACCTAACGAAGTATTAGCCGATGCTAAAGCGGATGTGATTCGTGCGGAAGATATTTTTTCCTATACCAGTGAAGCGGATACGGATTATGCCGCGGCTTCTGAGTTAATGGATCAAATTTATGCCAACTACCAAGTGCTAGAAAATCGTTACAACAATGGCTTTCCAGAATATGCTAGTATTAGTTATTCATTAACGGATGATGTTGAATACGCCGACCAAGCTCAAGCTAATATGGATCTGGCCCAAGAAGTCGTTGCCACTTTGCCTGAAGCCATTACATCCCGAATATCCAATTTTTACGGAGCACCTGCTAGTTATTTCTCAGGCATCGCCCCTGGTTTTGATATCCATGGTTATGCGACGCATAACAATGAAATCTTTTTAATTGATTCTGACCCAGTTGATAATGGGTTGGTTTATCATGAAATTGGTCATATCTTCGATTTCCAATCCTATGCTTATTTAGATTTATCTTTAGAAGAATATATGAGTTTTTCAAATTCACCTGAATGGTTAGCGATTTTAGATGCCGAATGGCAAGGGGATGACGATTACTATTACAAAACCGCCATTGAATCCTTTGCCCAAGGTTTTGCTGGTTATGTGTTACAAGAAATTGAAGGAACCCAATTAAGTGACTTAGGTTATGTTGACACGGATATTGCTGACCGGCCAATGACCTTTGAATATTTTGAAAACTTATTTGCTGAATTGGATATTGAGTTATAGTCAAATAACTATCTGCACTAAAAAATCCGAGCGCCAAACGCTCGGATTTTTGATTAAATATATAGTTAATTATCATTTTTTAACGCTTAATAGCGAGATACAGCATATTTCAGCATATGGATCACCTTAACCTTTCGTTTGATTTGATGGGGTTAAATACAATCCACTTCACTCCTTTTCGAAAGATATAGATCGCCATGATTACATGACGGGGTCGGCCTATTTAAAACTCACAAGTAATAGGCGTTTGCGGCTAACTGTAAAAATCAAAAAGTCATCGCCTCCTAAAATTAGTTCTCGCTTAAACATAAATAAAGACAGTCTTAGATAGAAACCTTATCCAAGACTGCCCACATATGTTTAATATTAACCTGCTTTAACCAAGCAGGGATAAAGATGGATGCTAATGAGCGCATAAAATAAGGTTGTTTGACTGTGTTGTTAGACAAAATCAGCATGAACAATTCCCCCTTTTACCATCTTCACTATCATTATATCTAAACTCAGTTTGAATGTAAAATTAAATCTTAATCTTTTTGGCAAAGATATTTATTGTAAAAGGGGTCTTTTTGAAGTAGAAGTTGCATATCTTTTGAGTTTGAAAACGCCTTATTTTATAATAAAAACAGAAGTAAATTTATTACAAAGGAGCACATATAACATGGTTAAACGATTTGTATATGGTGTTTATGACTCAACGGATGAAGCTAAGAAGGTATATGATGCGTTAATCCAAAAGGGAATTCCAACCTCAGCGGTTAATATAGTTGCGGATGAAGCAGTCATTGATGCCTTTAATGAACAAGCCCAAAACACAGATAACGAGCCTACGGATGTAACGGTTAATGTAGCGCCAACCGTAGACACGCCAGATCCCATCACTGTCGCTAGTCATTTGGCTACACCTTTCCGCAAATTCCATCCAGAGGATCCAGCGGATAGTCAGTTTGCTAAAGAAGTCTATTTAAATTCGTACAAAGATGATATTAAGGCTGGAAAAGTGTTAGTCGTTGTTGACCAAGCCTTTGAGGCCGAAACGATCGCCCTCGATACGACGGAGTTGTTTGCGTCAGATAGCCCCCTAGTCGATGATTTACAGGCAGAAGCGTTGGAAAAACGGGAGACATCAGATGATCCGAATAATCAAAAGCGTCCTTTTGTTGATTTATCGCGGTCTAAAGTCTCGGATGATACGATTGATACGATTTCTAAAGGCGAAGCTTATGGTCATGCAGGGAAAAAATACGACAAACGTAAAAATTCCACCGCCCATACAGTGTCTACCCGCGGAGCCAATTTTGTGAAAGAAACCAAGGAAGTTCGTTACGATAAACCCGACCCAGAATAATTTTTAACTAAATATCGCTGATTTAAATTTTATAGGAGTGAATTCTTTTGAAGAAAACAATGAAACAAAGCCTTTTGTTAAGCATGAGTGTGTTAACGTTAGGTGCCGTTTTTCCAACAAGTGTGCTTGCCCAAACGGAGTCATCGGAGGTTGTTTCTGAGCATGAAATGGCTGTGAGTGATTTACAAAGTGCCCTTGACTTAGCCTTAGAGTTATTCTTTGAACAAGTGCCTGATATCGGCGTGACGTATATTGATATTGATTTGAAGGAGGATGGCTCGTATAAAATTGATTTGCAGGGCTATAATGCTGAAGGTGAATATGACTATGAATTACGTGTTGCAGGCGAAGAGATTTCAGATGAAGAATTTGACTTTGATGATGACGATGACGATGATGATGAGATTTTGGATTTAGACAATTATTTGAGTATCGATGAAATTACTCAGATAGCTTTAGATACAATAGGCTCAGGTAAGGTGACCGACTGGACGCTCGAATATGACGATGACAGACCAGAGTGGCATTTAGAACTGGATGAGGTCAACGGCGACGATGACGATGTCGAAATCACCCTCCATGCTGAAACTGGTGAAGTCCTTGAGCTTGACGATGATGATTAATTAATCAAACAAGCTAAACCACCCGTAAGTGAGAATTAACCATCTCGATACGGGTGGTTTTTTTGTGCGTTGGAGCGTGATTAATAGTAATGATAACGCTTACATAATTTTAAAAATGTATTCAAATTGTCTACAATTTCAAACCTGTGTTTAAATTGGCAGACACATTGCCCAAAGTGTCGTCGACATCATTCAAACAAGGCTTTTTGTATCTTAACACAGGAGATATTTATTTGTAAAATAAGGGTAACAGTTAAGTAATAAACAAAAAACTGTTGGCAATAGTCAAAATAAGAAAGGGGGGAACAAATCAATGGAGTAAATTTAATTAGAGGAATCATTTTAACCGTTGCGATGTGTATGGATACCTTTATTTTAATGACAAAAGAGGGATCCTTGCTCGCGCAGGTTAGCCGGCGACAAATTCTAGCAATTGGTATTGGATTAGGTGCCTGGCAGGGGTTAGTATTAATGATTAGCTATTATTTAACATCATTTTTTATTGATCATCATGCCCCGATTATTTATCGATTAACCAATGAACCTTATTTGATTGTTATGCTCTTATTATTTGGTCTCGCTCTTTATCTTATTTATAAGGGTCAAAAAGAAAAAGGCGTTCAAATTGAACGCAGTCGTCCCATAACCGGTTCACAAATTATTAAGTATGGGATGGAAACAAATATTGATTCCATTGTCGTTGGTGTTTGTCTGGCAATCTTAAATCTCAGCGTTAGGCCATTTGTGTTACTTATAATCATCATTAATGTGATAGCTGTCGCAATAGGCGTTTATGTTGGTCGTCATTTTGGTTATGAACACGCAGACAAGTTTTATACCGTTGCAGGTGTTTCGTTTATTTTAATTGCTATTTTTTAAACTTAAAAACTTACTTAAAAGAAAGGAAAATTTATGATGGAAATTTCAGAACAAGCAGGTAAATGGTTAGGTTGGATTGGTATTATTGTTGGGGTTATCGGATTTTTCTGGCAACCTGTATGGATGGGTATTATCGCCATCGTTTTAGGAGTGATTGGCTTATTTTCTGAACAAAAAACATTAAACTGGGTAGCTATTGCCATCGGTGCCGTTGTTTTAATCTACGCTCTTTTTATAAAGTAGCTTAAGGCATCATCAACTGAATGCAGATCAGTAAAGGGGGAACCGTTCGATGCGAAAATCTAAAACACCTGGACAATGGATAGGTTTGATTGGAGTCTTTTTTGCAATTTTCACCTTGATCTTTGCCATATTTTTTAGAAAAAATGACAACTCACGAATTTAGAAAGGATGATAAAAATGGAAATTTCAGAACAAGCAGGTAAATGGTTAGGTTGGATTGGTATTATTGTTGGGGTTATCGGCTTCTTCTGGCAACCTGTATGGATGGGTATTATCGCCATCGTTTTAGGAGTGATTGGTTTATTTTCTGAACAAAAAACATTAAACTGGGCCGCTATTATTGTCGGAGCTGTCGTTTTAATTTATCACTTCTTTATCAAATAACGTCATAATCTTTTGAAAGGAGATTAAATCATGGAAATTTCAGAAACAACAGGACAATGGTTAGGTTGGATTGGTATTATTGTAGGTATTATCGGCTTCTTCTGGCAACCTGTATGGATGGGTATTATCGCCATCGTTTTAGGTATTATCGGACTTTTCTCCGATCAAAAAACCTTGAATTGGATAGCTATTATCGTCGGGGCAGCTGTTCTACTTTACGCCTTCCTATTTTAATCAATCAAAAAATTCGCGGCTATTTACGTGTGCTATTAGCGTAAATAGCCGTTTTTTTGTATAAAAAGAGTGGCAACCTGTCTATTAAATCGTTAAAATAGTGATAGAGGAATAGATAGGAGGGGGTCCATTGAGTGAAGAGCATAAAAGTACACAAGACTTGTTAGTTGATAGCTTTAAATCCTTACTATTAGAAAAACCATTTGAAAAAATAAATATCAAACAGATAACCGATAAAGCTGGGGTTATTCGACCAACTTTCTATAACCACTTTCGAGATAAAAATGAAGTTTTTGAATATATATTGGACGAAGAATTATTTGATCCATTGCAACAATTATTAGAAATCGGGATGGTTGATGCGGGATTATCAATGTTATTTATTTATTTTGAAAAAAATCGGGCGTTTTATGCCAAGGCATTTGAGACGACCGGTCAAAATTCTTTTTCAGACGTCTTATCTGAAAAATTACAAACATTTTTTATGGCCAATATGAAAGACTACTCTCTGCGTGAGATTGAAGATGTTTCGATTTTAACCATGGAGAATATTGCTCGGTATTATGCATACAGTACAGCTTTGATTATTGAACTTTGGATTACCAACCCTGATACGAAGGGGAAAGATGTGAATGAAGTGGTCACCAGTTATAAATACCTGATGACCCACTCGATTTTTGATATTATTGAAAAGAAGTAACTTGAGAAGACTGAAATTATTATTTATTTTTGCGGGAGTGTGATATTTATTTATCACGCTTTTTTACTTGCATTTGGTTTTCACTATGTTAGAATAGCAATGTTATTCATGTGATGAGTGAATGGCACTACGGCACTTCTGTCCTTTGGTCGTAGTTATTACTAGGGGAACCTACAAAGGAGAATGAATATGAATCATCAAACAACTTCGTCCAGCCGTACAACTGGATTGGTTAAAGCTGCCTTAGTGGCCGCCTTGTACGTGGTCTTAACCGTTATGGTTGCACCAATCGCCTATGGCGCATTACAAATGCGGGTGTCAGAAATACTGAATTACTTGGGTTTATACAACCGCCGCTATATTTACGCAGTCACATTAGGCGTTTTTATCGCCAACATCTTTTCAAGTGCTGGTGCCGTTGATATGGTCATTGGAACGGCCTCCACCTTTGTCTTTTTATGGCTTGGCCGCTGGGCTGGCGATAAATTTGTCGCGCTGAACAAAGGCCGCCTAAAACGCGATCCTATGATTTACAAATATGTGATTATGTTGATTAGTTTCGTCCTTCAAATGCTACCCATCGCCTACATGCTGGTTTACATCCTGCAATTTGAAGAAGCCTTCTGGGTGACCTACCTCTACCTGGCCCTTAGCGAAGCCATTATTATGGCGGTCGGCGCCTTTATCATGTACCCCATTTCCAAACGAATCAACTTCTACGAATAAATATCACTGCAACCAACTAAGTCTTGCTGCTTAGTTGGTTTTTTTTGTGGGCGAAGCTTGTGCTTTTCCTTGCTTGTAAGTGGGAAGTGAAGAACCGTCATTCTCACTTACGTGGACGCACACATATTGGAGCAGTTGTTGTGAGCGTGATGGGGAGCGCACACATATTCGGGGTAAGCAGGAAATGTATTACCGTAAAATAGGCTACGATTAGCTTTACTTAACGTCCGCTCACTTTCCCGCTTACCCTCGCTTCGTGCCCGAAGGCGAAGACCGACATTTCAATTCACCGATTCACATCATAGTCCACGAAGGCTGAAGCGAAACTTTTTTATAACGCGCCTCCACTTCCTGCGCCCCATCCGCCACTCAAGTTATTTAAAGGCGGATTGGCCGACCCATCCGTGTAATTGAAAATGAACGAGCGGTTGTTTGTCATGCATCAACTTGATAAAACGCGGATTCTCTTCGATGAATCATCTCAGTTTGAAATATTTGTAGGAATTTCTAGGTTAAAATAATTTATCTGGACACTGTTAAGAGAGCAATAGCCAGAATAAGCATTTGCCTAATAATTATTGTGAATTTCTTCGATAGGTGGACTATCATAGATTGGCGGTCACTTACTTCCCACTTATAACTGAGTGACAATGGGACGGTTTATTGTCATGAGAGAAAATCTGAGTGACAATGTGACGGCTTATTGTCATGGGGAAATAACTGAGTGACAATGGGGCGGCTTATTGTCATGGGGAAATAACTGAGTGACAATGGGGTACCTATTGTCATGGGGTAAGCGGGAAGTGAAAGATCGTCAATTTAACAAGTCGACTTTTTCTCCCATCCGCCTCTCGGGCTTCCCTCTGGCGGTTTGGAAGAGCCATCCGCCTCTCAGGCTTCCCTCTGGCGGTTGGGAGGTAAGCTGGAAGTGAACGAACGTTAAATAAAGCTAATCTGTCATTTGCGCGAGTAGCAGAAGACAGAATAACCTGATTATGCCCAAAATCCTTGTAAAAAAGTAAGTGACAAATGAGAAAACGTTATTGTCATACAGAAAAATCTGAGTGACAATGGTGCGGGTCATAAGGTCATGTATAAAAAGCTATCTCGCACCCACCAACCTCTACAATTCCTCTTCAAGCAAAACATTGCAGAAACAGGGTGAAAACGGTTAGAATAGAACTATAGTGGAACACCATAAGGAGGTATACCATGTTACGCGATAAACATATAGGGATATTTATTACAGGGGGGATTGCTAGTTATAAAATTCCTGAACTGGCTCGGCAACTGATTAAAAAAGGTGCGATGGTTAGAGTTGTGATGTCGAAGGCGGCAACTGAATTCATCACGCCGTTGACGATGCAGATTTTAACGAAACAGGCGGTCTTAGTTGATGTGTTTGATGAAAAAAATCCTGCGTCAGTGCAACACGTTGAAATGGCGGATTGGGTGGATATGGCGGTGGTGGTGCCGGCTACTGCTAATATTATCGCCAAGATGGCCAATGGGATTGCTGACGAAATTGTTTCGACGACTTTACTTGCCGTAAACAAACCGCGCCTTATTGTGCCGGCGATGAATACCAAAATGTATGATAATCCCGCGACGCAAAATAATTTAGAAACGCTGGCAGGATACGGGGATTATATTATGGAACCCGAGACGGGGTTTTTGGCTGAAGGATATGAAGGAAAAGGGCGTTTGCCTGAATTAGGCTCGATTGTTCAAATGATTGAGTTTCTGATGGCTAAGCATAGCTACCCACAACTTCTAGCGAACAAAAAAGTGGTGATTAGTGCGGGGGCAACTAAGGAACGGATTGATCCGGTGCGTTATATCACTAACGACTCTTCTGGTAAAATGGGTTATGCGATGGCAACGGCGGCTACCTGGCTGGGCGCTGACGTCACACTCGTTTCCAGTACCCAGCGCTTAACCGCACCGATTAACACACACGTCATCCCGTTTGAAAATGCCCTTGAATTGCAAACGGCGATGGAAACAGAGGCTAAGCAAGCCGATTATGTGATGATGGTAGCTGCCGTGAGCGATTATCGAGTGGCGCATCCTCAGGAGCAAAAAATTAAGAAACAACATCATCAAAGCAATCAATTAACGCTTGAGCTTATCGAAAATCCAGATATTTTGAAAGGCTTAGCTGCCCAGAAAAACCAGCAGATTATGATTGGCTTTGCTGCAGAAACGGAAAATCTCATTGAGCACGCCCAAGCCAAACTCCAGCGCAAAAAAGTTGATTGGATTATCGCTAACCAAGTGGGCAAAAACCACCAAACCGGCTTTAATACTGACGATAACCAAGTTACACTGCTGTCTGCCAACGGCGAGCGTTTTCCTCTACCCCTCATGTCGAAGTTAGAAACCGCGCTTGCAGCGTGGCAAATTATTGCACAAACCCCTTTAAATAAATAACCCTGCTGCTCGGCAGAGGTATTTATTAAAAAGAAAAAGAAAGCAGGAGTGAAAATGGGTCAAAAGCAAACGGAAACTGTGCAGTCGTTTTTGATGAAGGTGATGAATGGCCTCGGGACGGGGACGGTGATTGTCGTGTTGCCGACGGGGCTGTTTGGTCAACTGTTTCAGGCACTGCAACAGCAATACCCAATAATGCAACAGTTTTATACCGCAACGCAAATGGTCAGTTCGTTGATGGGGATGGTTAGTGGCGTCATCATTGGTTTGTTATTTGGCTTCTCGTCGCTTGAGGCTGTTTCGGTTGGCTTGGCGGTGATTTTTGCGGGTGGGGCGGTTCAACTGCGTGACGGTGTGATTGCTATGCAAGGTATGGGCGATATTATTGTCATGGCGATTACCGCAAGTATTGCCGTTGTGTTGGTGAAGTTAGTTAGTCATCGCCTTAAGGCGTATCAGCTATTGCTATTACCATCTATTATTTTGTTTGTGGCTGGAGGGATTGGAGCGCTGATGTACCCCACTGTGAGTCAACTGACGACCGCGATTGGGTCGGCCATTCAATACATGTTAAATTTACAGCCGTTTGTGATGGCGATGTTGATTGCGGCGGCTTTTGCTCTGTTGATTATTTCACCGATTACTTCTGCGGGCGTGGCACTTACGATTGGGATTACGGGTCTAGGCGCAGGTATTGCGGCCGTTGGGATTAGCGCCGCCGGCATCGGCTTGGCTTTGGCGGGTCGGCGTGTGAATCCAATCGGGACGTCGATTGCGCTCATTATCGGCTCGCCTAAATTGGCGTTGGCAAATTTTCTTAGAAAGCCCTTGATGTTTTTGCCGATGCTACTCAGTGCGGCTGTCAGTGGCTTGGTGGGACTTTATTTAAATGTTCAAGGCAATTCGATGAGTGCTGGTTTTGGCTTGAGTGGTTTGTTAGGCCCCATCACGCATTTGAATCTTTCGCCCACCGGTTGGTCGTTGGATCAGTTGTTAGTGACATTCATCGCGTTTTTTGTTGTGCCTTCTGTGAGTAATTGGGTCTTCCTCTATTTGTGCAGAGATGTCTGGCATTTGGTGACGGATGAAGATTACCGGATTCAACCGGTGGGGTAGTTCGGATGGGAGAGTTTGCTTGGGGGAAATGTACTTGTGGCGCTATTACTGAGCGGTTTGGGGCTGCCATCCGCCTCACAAGTCTCTCTCTGGCGGTTTGGGGCTGCCATCCGCCACTCAAGCCGCTCTCTGGCGGTTTGGACTTGCCATCCGCCACTCAAGGTAAGTGGGAAGTGACGGACCATCAGCTTAAGATTGCTTGCTAAATGAGGATTAAAGCCATTCTGTCCTTTTTGTGTTCATTTTTGGACAGAATAAAGCCATTCTGTCCTTTTTGTGTTCATTTTTGGACAGAATAAAGCCATTCTGTCCTTTTTGTGTTCATTTTTGGTACGCGCCTAATAATGAGGTATCTTCTTAAAATTATCCTAGTTTAGTATGATGAAATCATCAACAATAAGGAGCGATGATAATGATCGATTTTACTGTACCAGAAACACTTTACTTGATGCCTCAATTCTCTCCAGGAAACCAAGCACTTCAACGACTCTTAGCCTTGATTCAATCGAGTGCCGTTTTTGTACGCGATAAGTCAGCTGCTTATCTATTTTGTAATAGTAAGAAAAAGGTCTTACGAATTATCTATTGGGATGGTCAGCGTTTTATTGAGCTGATTTATCGTATAGATGGCGGCGTCTTCCAATGGCCAACGACAGAACCAAAATTTATGGAAATTTCTCTCTTTCAAATCGAACGATTATTACGTGGAGATAGCTTGAATCCACCGCTAAAATCTTCTTTTATTTTCAACGATTAATCGCTATATTTACTAGTAAATATACCATGAATATGGTACAATAAACTTAGTGAAAAGAGGTGATATTCATGACAAAAGAAGAATTAGAAATCTTAGAAAAAAATAAAATTATTGAAGAACAAGCCTTGGAAATTAAACATCTCCAACAAGACTTAAAAGTAGCCAATGATAAGACCGATGCGTTAGCCCTTCAATTAGAAGAAATGACACAAAAAATGTTACACTTCCAAAAATTATTGTTTGGCCGTAAGAAAGAAACACATGTTCCTAATGGACAGGCCGCTGCTGACACGGGTGAGGCAACGAACGGATCATCAGGTGACACGAGTTCTAACGAGTCAGATGATGAAAAAAAAACAAAAGTAAAAGGCTACACCCGCCGAAAAAAATCCGTCGGAAGAAAAACTGAGATTCTAGATCAATATCCTCAAAAGGATATCAATTATTATTTATCTGAAGAGGAACAGGTGTGTCGTGATTGTCATCATTCTCTATCGTACGTCGGGTTAGCGAGTATCACGCGTGAACTCAAATTTATCCCAGCTACTTTAGAATGTATTAATCATCGTCAACACAGCTATAAATGCGACCACTGCTCGTCTCAAAAAGATACCGATCAATTTGTTAAATCGAAATTACCCGCGCAACCCTTTAAGAATAGTTTTGGTTCTGCTTCGATGATTGCCGAAACTGTTTATCAAAAATATGAACTTAAGGTACCCGCTCACCGCCAAGAACAACACTGGCGTAAATTAGGGTTCCCTTTATCCCGCACATCTATTTGTCGGTGGCATATTGATGCCAGCAAATATTATTTAGGGTTTATTTTCCAAGCCTTTCATGCGGAACTTCAAAAACAAGATATTGTTCATGCGGATGAAACTACTTATCGTGTCCTTGAAAGCAAGAAGAGCCGAACGTATTACTGGGTGCTTCACAGTTCAAAACACGTGGAAAATAAAGTCATTTGTTTTTCACATCACGATGGGCGTAGTGGCAACTTGTTTAAAGATGTCATTGGCAATTTCCACGGGACCATCCACTGTGATATGTATGTGGTCTATCGAAATGCGAGTGACTCCTCTGACGACCTCGAACTCGCTGCTTGTTGGGCACATTTACGGCGAAAATTTCACGAAGCCAATGTGGTTATCAAGGGACAAGGGGAGACGCCGGTTAGCGAAATCATGGAAATGATTAATAAAATCTTTGAAAAAGAGCGTGAATGGGCGTCATTATCGATTGTGGATCGACTTAAAAAGAGACAGAGGATTCTCAAAAAATTATTTAATGAGCTATTCACTTTTATCGACCAATGTGCCGCTAATGGTAATCCCATTGGTAAATTTAGTGAAGCGCTTGTCTATGCCCAAAATCATCGGACACGATTCTATACGGTTCTAAACGATGGACGTCTAGAGTTAAGTAATAACGCTGCTGAACGCGCCATACGAACTGTGGTCATGGGGAGAAAGAACTATCCATTTGCGGCGACTTTTGATGGTGCCCAAGCGGGGGCTGTTCTTCTCTCACTGATTGAAACGGCTAAGCTGCATCGCGTGGATGGGAAGCAATATATTGAATACTTACTTACCCATCTACCGAACATCATCGATATAACAAACGCAGATTTAAGCCGCTATCTGCCTTGGACCGATGAGATCCAAGAAGCGTGTGGGCTTAAAAAGGTAATTGGTGATGCTGGTTATAACAAAGCAGCCTGATATCAAACCACCTAACCCAGATTGTTTATCTGTCTGGGTTAGTTTAGCATGTCCACTTTTTTATTCATAGATACCTCACTATTAGGCGCGTACCATTTTTGGACAGAATAACGCTATTCTGTCCTTTTTTTGCTTATTTTTGGACAGAATAATCTAACCTATCTATTTTAACTCATTTGTGTTTAATGTCATTGGGGAAATTTGAGTGACAATGGGCGGGTTTATAGAGAGGGATGGGGGTTTCGCCACCTAATTAAGAATCATCTTGTTCTTATACTTCCCACTTAATATCCCAACCTCCTCCAACCCAACCCCCTCAACCCCCACCCCTTCAACCCCACCTTTAACAATTTTTATACGTCTTCACGCCTTAATCATGCTATAATTAGACACATCAGTTAAATTATCAATTTTTTTAGGAGGAAACGATGGTTTTATCAGTCCAAGCATTAGACAGTGGTTATCGCCAAACAACTGTCCTTAAAGATATTAACTTTGAAATGAAAGCTGGCGAAATAGTTGGTTTAATCGGTCTGAATGGAGCGGGGAAATCCACTTTATTGAAAACAATTTTAGGACTAATTACTCCTCAAAAAGGTCAAATTACGATTGATGGGAAATCCATCCTTGATGACCATAGCCAATATGCTAAACACTTAGCCTATATTCCCGAAACACCGGTATTATATGATGAGTTGACACTAAAAGATCACTTAGAAATGACCGCGCTGGGTTATGACATTCCAATGGATGAAGTCATGCGCCGAGCTGAACCGCTTTTAAAACAGTTCCGTTTAGACAAACACTTAAATTGGTTCCCCGCTTATTTTTCTAAAGGGATGAAGCAAAAAGTCATGATTATCTGTGCCTTTGTCACGGATGCTGATGTGCTTATTATCGATGAACCTTTTTTGGGGCTCGACCCATTGGCGATGCGCCACTTTACCGATTTAATTCGTGAACGCGCAGCGGCAGGGAGCGCCATTTTATTTACGACCCACGTTCTAACCATTGCAGAATCCTTGTGTGATTATTATTTGATGTTGCAAGCGGGGGAACTTGTTGCGACCGGCGACCTTGAAAGCTTACAAACGCAATTTAATTTACCCCAAGCCGATTTAGAAACTATTTATTTTGCTATGACCCAAACTGGAGGGGTGGCAAGTGAATAACCTCAATCAACTTTGGAAAAAACGTTTCAATCAATTGATGAAGGAAGTTGGCAAGTACAGTCGCTTAATATTTAATGATCATTTCTCGATTATCCTGTTATTTATTTTGGGGTTTGGGGCTTTTTATTATCGCGAACAACTCTTACGACTTGAAGCCATGGACCCGTCATCCATCAGGCTGCCACTTATTTTAATCATTTTAGGCATTCAAGCAGCCACCTTTTATATAGGTAGACCGATTTGGTTTACCCAAGATCCCGACAAAAGTTATTTATTTGCTCGCGGCAAAGAATGGCGCAGCTATTGGCTAAAAGGAACCGGCTTGAGCCTTGTTCTACCTGTCATCTTGAATGGGGTCGTGGCCGTTATCGTTACACCCCTATTAACTCTAGCTACGGCATGGCAAATTGACCAACTAATTCCTTTCATCCTCATCGTCATCACGCTCAAAATATGCAGCCAATTCGATTTGTACTTAAATGCCTTTCGTCAATCCAATCAGCTCCATAACATTTGGATGCATCTGGGTGTATTCATTTTAACAATGGCCGTTTCGTATTTATTACCGCAACCTTGGCATCTATGGGTGCCGATAGCAGTCCTAATAATATTAGCCGGTTACCTCTATATGGAATATAAAAAGAGTCAACAACAAGCGATTCAATTTAATGAAGTACTTGAGGCTGAAGCCCTGCGTGAAAGCCGCTTTTACAAATGGATTTCGATTTTTGCGGATGTGCCAAAACTCAAGCCATCCTTTAAGCGCCGTGCTTATTTAGACGGCCTCATTGAAACCCTTAGTCGAAAACTCGGTGACCGCTATAGCTTTCTCTATATCCGTTCACTGTTTCGCAATAACGCCTATAGTGGCATCTGGTTTCGCGTGATGCTATTTATTGCGGCGCTTTTACTCTTTGTGCCCAACGCATGGTTCGCTGGCATCCTGGGCGTGATTGGATTTATTCTGACAATCGTTCAGTTGGTTCCGCTGATGAATTATTACCGGGGCAATCCCTACCAACAGCTGTACCCCAACCGCCAAACGCAACCCTTAAAGCCATTCCAAACGGTCATTGCGGTTATTTTGTTCATTCAACTGCTGGTGTTTGCGCTCGCGGCTCTTATCGCCTTGCCTTGGAATCTCAATCTGTTGTTGATTATTGTCGCTTGGCTGGCCGCCATTCTACTCCTCGTAAGCCTTTACGTTCCTTTCTGGTATCGTAAACATGGACAAACCTTTTAAACTAAATATCTCCGTTCAAAAGTCGGTCTGGCTACTTTATCAAGTAGGCAGACCGACTTTTTTAGACAGGTAAATATCTTCCGAAAATAAGCCGATTTATTTGAATTTTTTTGACAATAAAGTTAAAGTGATAGCAGAATGGAGTTTATTGCTTCCTAACAAAAAAAAGAAAAGGTGTGAGAAAATGAAGAAAACGTTGAAGCAACTGATTGTGAGTATGCTGAGTGTCTCTTTAATTATAACGCAAACGCCGGTAGCCATTTTGGCGCAGACAGAGTCCGAAAGTGAAGCCACGAGTGAAACAACAGAAGAAGTCACTGACGAAGCCGAATTGACACATCCGTTTGATGAACTCATAGCCAACGGCAATCTAATGGACGATATTTTAATTGAAGTCTACGATGATTTTAAATATGCGATTGACCGTGTCCAAATCCATGATGTGGCTCTATGGACCGGTGAAGGGACAACCATTGAAGAATTAGAAGGTCTGCTTGAAATCGACCAATCAGTGTTTCGCGAAGCTTTAGGTGAAGACGAAGAATATATTAGTTACCGTTATTATAAAGAAGGGATGGAAGATCAAGTTGAAGGCTTAACCGCCGAATTGATGTTCTATTTTGTTGAAGGTAATTTAATTTATGTGGGTGTTATCCCTATTTCACATGTGGTAGAACCCGAACAATTGTTGCCGGAAGCGGATATTGAAGCAATGTACAATCAAACAACCACCCTAGATGACTTTATTGCTTTAAATCCTATAGTAAGTTCTTTTGCACAATCATACTATGAAGGTCAACCAATGTATCTAATTAATACAGCCTCCGGTGAATTTATGGATGAAATTCAAGCAGAGATGTTTATTTTTAGGGATGATGTGTTTGAAATGAGTTACTATCTACCTTATGTTCGCGCGATTGAGTACTTAAACCAAAGTATGTTGCAGGTATTTATTCAACATTTCAATTCTCTAGGTTTGGCCTTTGGTGTGCCGGTTACTAGCGAAGAAGTGGTAGAACCAGCAGCAGAAGAAGAAGCGGTCGTAGAAGAAGAAGAAGTGCCAAGTGAAGAAAGCGTTGAAGAAACTGAAACGCCTGAAGAATCAGAGGAAGAATCTGAAGAGCCCACTCCTGAGGAAGAAACAGAAACAACTGAAAGCGAGTAAATATCTCTGCGTCCAACTTTAGGCTATGTTAAGATAGAGATATAACTTTAACAATCGTAGGAGTGACACAATGGAAATGAATGAAGCATTATTGACGCGTTTGACGCAAGCTAACGGGATATCCGGTAATGAAAAGGCCGTGCGTGAAGTATTTAAAGACGAAACAAAAGAAGTGGCCGAATCTTTTGTACAAGATGGGTTAGGCAGCATTTATGCGAAACATACCGGAAATCCTGATGGACCGCGGGTGTTGATGGCAGGGCATATGGACGAGGTCGACTTTATGGTCTCTCAAGTGACCGATAAAGGTTTTATCAAATTTGTTCCTATTGGTGGTTGGTGGACCCAAGTTATTCTGGCTCAACAAGTAACAATCACAAACAGCGCAGGTAAAACTTTTCACGGAGTAACCGGCTCTAAGCCTCCGCATGTGTTAAGTGCCGAAGCGCGTAAGAAACCCGTTGAAATGGACGATATTTTTATTGATATTGGTGCAACTTCAAACGATGAAGTGGCAGCTTGGGGAATTAAACCCGGCGATATGATTACACCTTATATCGAAACACGACGCTTAAATGATTCACCTTTCTTATTAGGCAAAGCATGGGATAACCGTATCGGCGTTGCCGTGGCGATTGAGTTACTGAAAGCAGCGGCTGAAACGGGACATGAAACGGTCTTATATGCCGGTGCCACGGTTCAAGAAGAAGTTGGCTTGCGTGGTGCTAAGACATCGGCGCATTTGATTAAGCCCGATTTGGCTATTGCCTTAGATACGGGGATTCCAGGAGATACGCCCGGAATGACTGCTAAGGAATCGGATAATGAATTAGGTAAAGGTCCGCAAATTATGGTTTTCGACCATTCGATGATTAGCCATAAAGGGTTACGTGAGTTTGTCGTTCAAGTCGCTGAGACGGAAAACATTCCTTACCAATTTGCGTTTACACCTGGCGGTGGCACAGATGCGGGATCTTTCCACCAATCATTAGATGGAATTCCTTCATTAGCTATCACAATTCCTGTTCGATATTTACATACACACACATCGATTATTCATGAAGAAGATTATAAAAATACCGTTAAATTGGTCGTTGCGATTTTAAAACACTTGAATCCTGAAAGCTTACACACGATTTTAGCGAATGGTTAGAAAGGAACGGAATAAGCACGATGAAAATTTATTGTATTGGATGTGCTGGCGGTTATCCGATGGATGGTCATGGCACAACGTCTTTTGTAGTGACTGACACGGCTGGTGAGTATCATTTATTAATGGATGCTGGGAGCGGCTCTGCCTTAAATATTGAAAAATATATCGATGTGAGTGAACTGGATGCCATTTGGCTCAGCCATGATCACCCTGATCATGCTGCTGATATTGGTATTTATCAGCATTTGTTAAAACTAAAAAAACCTGCACCTAAGAAAATCCCTGTGCCTATTTATGTTCATCCTAATTCAGTTTACGCTGATTGGTTAGTGGAAGATAAGGAAAGTAAGCCAGTTGTCTATCAACCGGATACCCATTTGGACTTAGGCCCTTTTCGTGCTCGCTTTATACGCACGACGCATCCGGTCGAGTGTTATGCGATTCGTTTGACCGAGCGCGAAACGGGGAAAGCTTTTGTGTTTACGGCCGACAGTGGTTGGCAAGATTCCATGGTTGAATTTGCTCACGATGCCGACTTATTAATTGCTGACACCAACTTTTCTAATGAGTTGGGTCGCAATGCGATTCATATGACAGCCGAAGAAGTGGCAACCTTGGCCAATAAAGCCAATGCCAAAAAACTCGTCGCGAGTCATATTCCTCCGCAAGCAGAAACAGGTCTTATTTTAGGTCAGGTTACTGAAGCCTTGAATGATTCTATCGAATTTTACGCTTGCCGACCAACCGAAGTATACGAAATTTAGCCCCTTCCCTAGACCTGAGTGTTCATTCGCTCGGGTCTTTTTTGGCATGGTAAAATAGCAGTCACAAGGCTATTAGCAGGGGTATTTATTAGGGGGAAGGTCTAAATCCTTGAGCTGAAAAGTGAGTTGTTAGATAATATGACTAGGAGGGATAGCATGGAGAAACATAAAATTTATATTAATGGTCAGTGGCAGGCGGGGACTTCCGGTCAGTACACCGATGTGATGAATCCCGCGACGGAAGCGGTGGTGGCCCAAGTGACAACGGGGAGCGTAGCTGATATTGATGAAGCGGTAGCGGCCGCTAAAAATGCTTTTACGGCTTGGAATCTGCTGGCGCCTGCAGAAAGAGCAGGATATATAAAGAAAGTTCGCCAAGGGATTGAAGACCGGCAAGAAGAACTGGCGCAAGCGATGGTAGCCGAGTTAGGCTGTAGCATTTCGTTTGCTAGAGCCACCCAAGTGGGATTGTCCTTAACCGAAATGGATGCCACACTTGAAGAATTTGAACACTTTGCCTTTGAAGAGACGCTTGATTCAACTCTAATCATCAAAGAAGGAACGGGTGTGGTTGCAGCGATTACGCCTTGGAATTATCCGCTCAACCAAATCCAGCGCAAGATTACGCCGGCTTTGTTAGCGGGAAATACCGTTGTGGTCAAACCAGCCAATGAGACACCTTTAGCGGCTATTATTTTAGCCGAAATCATCGATGCCGCTGGTTTACCAGCAGGGGTGTTCAATCTCGTGACTGGAAAAGGAAGTGAGATTGGAAATTATTTAGCAGGGCACGAAGATGTTGCTTTAATTTCCTTTACCGGCTCAACTGACGTCGGACGCGGTTTGTATGCGCAAGCGGCGCCCCACATTAAACGGCTTGTTTTAGAACTCGGTGGTAAATCAGCTATGATTTATTTGGAAGGTGGCAATTTAGAGGGTGCGATTAAACAAACCGCCGACACCATCATCAATAATACCGGTCAATCATGTTCAGCCTTAACCCGCTTACTGGTGCCTAGTCACCTGTTGGATGAAGTGAAGGACGCGCTGCGCAATTATTTCAGCAAACAAGCGATTGTTGGCGATCCCACTCTAGAAACAACGACGGTCGGTCCGATTTCATCCAAAAAACAATTTGATACCGTGATGGAATATATCGCCAAAGGCAAAGCAGAAGGCGCTGAAGTCCTTATCGGTGGCAATGCCATTGAAGGGACTGGTTATTTCATTGAACCAACCGTCTTTACCAACGTCACCAATGATATGACCATCGCCCGCGAAGAAATTTTCGGGCCCGTTCTAACGGTGCTCACCTACGACACCGTTGAAGAAGCCATTGCCATCGCGAACGATTCTACCTACGGCCTGAGCGGCGCCGTCGTTGGACCACCAGCCGAAGCCGAAAAAGTTGCGCGCCAGCTACGCACCGGCAATATCTATGTGAATAATGGCCCCCGCAATTCTAAAGCCCCTTTTGGCGGCTACAAAGAATCCGGCATCGGCCGCGAGAACGGCCTTTACGGCGTCGAAGACTACCTCGAAATCAAAGCCCTTTTCAAATAAATATCGTTGCTGAGGTTGTTGGATTTGGGTGGGGGGAGAGTGACGGGTATTCAAGTGACCGAAATTTAACAGATTTATAGCACATTTTTCCATTTGCCGGCTTTCGATTTCCGTTGAAAGCCGGCATGTTGCATTTGACGGCTTTCCTGTTAAAACGACGACCGGCAATTGCAGACTTTTGTGCCATCACCCGCAACTTGCCGGCCGACATTTGTCGTCGACGTCCGGCAATCGCGTTTGGCGGACTTCCCGCGAAAACGACGACCGGCATTTCTGCATTATCCTTGCATTTCCTTGCATTTCCTCAACTTGCCGGACTACATTTTCTAGCGACGTCCGGCAAACGCGCTTGCCGGCTTTCCCGCGAAAACGACGACCGGCATTTACACATTTCCTTGCATTTCCTCAACTTGGCGGACTACATTTTCTAACGACGACCGGCAAACGCACTTGGCGGTCTTCCCGTTAAAACGACGACCGGCAAACGCGCTTGGCGGCTTTCCCGTAAAAACGACGACCGGCATTTCAGCATTTTCCTTGCATTTCCTCAACTTGGCGGACTACATTTTCTAACGACGTCCGGCAAACGCGCTTGCTGGCTTTCCCATCAAAACGACGACCGGCATTTCAACATTATCCTTGCATTTCTTCAACTTGCCGGACTACCTTTTGCAACGACGACCGGCATTTCAGCATTTTTCGTAAGCGGGAAGTGAGCAAACGTTAAATAAAGTTAATCGGTCATCAAATACCTAATTTCATGACCGAATAGCCTGATTTATAGTGTATTAAACGGTCGCACATTTCCCACTTAGGTTCACGCTCACAACAACTGCCCTAATATGTGTGCGCTCCCCATCACGCTCACAACAACTGCCCCAATATGTGTGCGCCTACGTAAGTGGGAGTGGGTTTCGCGCTTACTTCCCCATGACAATAAACACCCCCATTGTCACTCAGATTTTTCCCCATGACAATAAACCTCCCCATTGTCACTCAGATTTTCCCTCATGACAATAAAACGCATTAACTAAAGATAGCACGTCAAATGGAGCAAGAAGAGTTCCTCCACTAAGGATAATTTTAATTGCTGGCTAGCCAGCTATGTAAGCTTCGCCACCTAATTTGATTGGTGGCGAGGAGATATAAGGGCTTCGCCATCAAGTTGAGAATACGTTGTCTAGCATGACATTGTACCCGAAATCAACCTGTTCCTATACTTCCCACTTCCCATTTTTCTGCCTCTCCTCAATTTGCCGGCCGACATTTTGCAACGACGACCGGCAAACGCACTTGGCGGCTTTCCCGCGAAAATGACGACCGGCATTTCAGCATTACCCTTGCATTTCCTTAACTTGCCGGCTGACATTTTGCAACGACGACCGGCATTTCACCGTTTCCCCGCCATCTACCCGAACTTTCCGGACTTCATTTCCCAACGTCGTCCGTCATCCTCCCTTCAACTCTCCCAAAATCTAATAATATTAGAAAATACTCATAGTAAATCAAAAACATCTCTTTATAAGTTTATTTATTAGGATATTGTAATAAAGCCGACTTAGCAGCAGAGGTATTTATTTAGAATGAAAATAAAATAGATATTTTTAACAATAAAGGCGAAATATTAAGTTGCAGCGCTATTTCAGATAGCATAAACCAATATTCATTTAATGAAACTTATCAAATTTTAATAAAAGTATTGACTTGTTTGGTTTCGCTCTCTATAATTGAGACAACTTGCTTGTGCTTTAGCATTAGGTAGGTAAGAAGATTAGGAGGAGACTTAATGAAGTTTAATTTTAAAAAGTTAGTGCAGGGCGTACTAGCGGCAACCATGTTAGTATCTGCAACCTTACCACTGGCTAGTGTGAGTGCACAAGATGAGAATGTCTTACGTGTACAATTTGATGTAGAAATTGCATCATTGGATCCAAATATTGCCACAGATGGAACCTCGATGGAAGTGATTGCTTCTATTCAAGAAGGTTTAGTGTCGCGTGATATAAATGGGGATTATGTTGGCGCTGCTGCTGAAAGTTATGATGTGAACGATGAGGAAACTGTTTATACCTTCCACTTACGTCCCGATGCTGTTTGGTCTAATGGATCACCGGTTACGGCACACGATTTTGTATTTAGCTGGCAAAGATTAGGTAATCCTGAAACAGCGGCTGAATATTCCTTTATTTTAGATACTGCTGGGATTGTGAATGCGGCTGCGGTAGCAGCTGGCGAAGTAGATCCTAGTGAATTAGGGGTTGTCGCTGTAGATGATTATACGTTAGAAGTAACTTTAGATCGTGCTACACCTTACTTCTTAAGTTTAATGGCCTTTACACCGTTCTTCCCAATCAACCAAGAATTCTTTGAGTCAACTGATGGGCAGTTTGCGACATCGCCTGAAACAACGATTTCAAATGGGGCGTTTACTTTATCTAGCTACACACCAGCTGGAGCTACGACTGAAGTTGTTAAAAACGATACCTACTATGATCCTGAAGCGATTTCGCTAGACGGCATTCGATTCCAAGTTATCAAGGATTCGCAACAAGCTGTTTTGGCTTACCAAACCGATCAATTAGATATTACTAATATCTCCGGTGAACAAGTCATGTTATTTGCACAAGATCCTGAGTTCCAAAGTGTTCAACAAGGTTATATGTGGTTCTTATCACCGAATGGTGAACAAGAAGATTTTGCCAATCAAGATTTCCGTTTAGCATTTGGTAAAGCATTCAGTCGTGAAGTTATTACTGAAAATGTCTTAAAAGATGGTTCAATGCCAGCCACCTTCTTCGTTCCACAAGGCTTAGCTAATGCGCCTGATGGTAGTGATTACCGTGATTTTGCAGGACGTGATTTAATGGTAAGTAATGAAGAAGAAGCTAAGGCGCATTTAGAAGCGGCTAAAGAAGCCTTAGGTAAAGATACCTTTGTTGTCCAATTGTTAGTTGAAGATACAGAAGCATCTATTAATGTGGCTCAATCATTAGAAGCACAAATTGAATCAGTGCTTGAAGGGGTTGATATCCAAATTGAACAAACACCGAAGAAAAACCGTCTTGACCGTATGCGTGCTGGCGAGTTTGATGTCGCTTTAACCCGTTGGGGACCTGACTACGCGGATCCTTCAACGTATTTACAATTATTAACAACCGACAGTAACTACAATGATTCACGTTACTCTAATGAAACCTTTGATGCAGACTATGTTGAAATTCAAACAGGGGAATTAACGACGGATCCTGAAGCGCGTTTTGCTAAAATGGCCGAAATGGAAGCTTTAGCCTTATCTGAAGGGGCTGTTTTACCGGTTTATCAAGCGGGTTCGGCCGTATTAATGAAAGGCAATGTATCTGACATTTTATTCTATGCCGTTGGAACACCACGTCTCTTCAAATACGCAAGTAAACAATAATTTACATAGCTTGCTTTATTTATTAATTTAAACAGTGAAGTCAGAATGTATGTTCTGACTTCATTCTATTTATCGCATTTTTTTGCGATAATCATTTAGAAAGGATTTTCTTCATGAATAAATATCTCATTCGCCGCTTTTTTATTTCTCTGGCAACGTTGTTGTTGATTATTTTTATCTTGTTTTTACTCTTACAACTAATGCCAGGATCACCTTTTAATGATGAGCGAATTTCTCCAGCACAAAGAGAACTGATGGATATCCGCTACGGTTTGGATAAACCTGTTTTAGTTCAGTTTTTTAATTATGTCAAAAATATGTTGACAGGGGACTTAGGTGTTTCCTATTCCATTTCGAGAGATGTACCTGTCACCACTTTGTTACAATCGCGGTTACCTATTTCGTTTGAATTAGGTTTTTGGGCTGTTTTAGTAGGGACCATCATGGGCTTAATTTTTGGTTCAGTGGCCGCCTTTAATCAAAACACCATCTGGGATACGTTAGCAACCATACTTTCTGTTTTAGGTGTTAGTGTCCCATCGTACGTATTTGCTTTAGGTTTGTCTTATTATTTTGGTTATAAATGGCAAATTTTCCCTATTTTATTTAACTTGAATAATAAAGCCATGAGTATGGTCTTACCGGTCATTGCCCTCAGTTTGTTTACCATGGCTTCGATTGCTCGGTTTACGCGGACTGAAATGATTGAGGTTTTGCAGTCGGATTATATTCAGCTGGCTGAAAGTAAAGGTGTTACCGGCTGGCGCTTGTTTTACAAGCATGTTCTAAGAAATGCCAGTATTCCGATATTGACTGTATTAGCGCCATTGGTCGTTGGCTTGATGACGGGGTCCATGGTAGTGGAGCAAATATTCTCCATTCCAGGGCTAGGTCAATTATTAGTGCAAGCCATCCAATCCAATGATTTTAATATTGTTATGGGGATTTCATTTATTTATTCAGCGTTATTTATTTTTGTGATGTTTGTTGTGGATGTGTTGTATGGTGTTTTAGACCCACGCATTCGTTTGTCAGGAGGCGAGTAAGATGGCAGAAGTGAAAGAAATAGCCAACATTGAATTTTTAGCGGATGATTTTAATTTAGCCGATAAAAAGCAAGATGAAGATTATCAAGAGATTTATGTAAAAGAATCTTCTTGGAAGCAATTTGTAACCAATTTTTCACGGAACAAAGGTTCAGTGTTTGGTCTTATTACGATTATTCTGATTATTTTCTTTGCGATTTTTGGTCCTCATATGAACGAATATGGCATGAATCAACAAATTACGGGAAATGAAAATATGGCTCCGAGGGTTCAAGGGCTTGAACAGTTAGGGATTTTTGATGGGAGTCAAACCTTTAACACGTCAACAGGAACGATGACGATAAACCGCTATGAAACCAACCCTAATGCCGCCGATACATACTATTGGTTTGGTTCGGATGTGTTAGGCCGTGATATTTTCACACGGGTTTGGGAAGGTACCCGTATTTCCCTATACATTGCTTTAGTCGCGGTGATTGTGGATGTATTTATTGGGATGATTTATGGTTTAATCTCGGGTTACTTTGGCGGTAAAGTCGATATGATTATGCAACGTTTTATCGAGATTTTAAACGGGATTCCGAGTTTGGTTATTGTGACCCTCTTGATTGTGGTTTTAGAACCGGGGATTTTGAGTATTACGATTGCGATTGCTTTAACCGGTTGGATAGGGATGTCAAGGGTCGCTAGGGCGCAAATGTTGAAATTAAAAGAACGTGAATTTGTTTTAGCTTCGCGCACGCTGGGAGCAAAACCTCTGACGATTATTTTCAAAGAAATCTTACCCAATATCTTTGCGCAACTGATTATTATGTCGATGTTCTCTGTCCCTAATGCGATTTTTACCGAATCGTTCTTAGCCTTTATCGGTTTAGGGGTACCTATGCCTAATGCTTCCTTGGGTTCATTAATTAGTGATTCCTTTAAATCCTTTTTAAATGCCCCTTATATGATTATTCCGCCAGTCTTAGTGTTGTCGCTCACCATGCTGAGTTTCAACTTGCTAGCAGACGGTTTACGCGATGCCCTAGATCCAACCATGAAGGAGGTTTAAACATGACCAGACAAAAAATATTAGAAATGCGCGATTTGAGTATCTCTTTTAAAACCAATCAAGGTTCTGTTGAAGCCATTCGTGGCGTTGATTTAGATTTATATCGGGGGGAAACCTTAGCCATCGTTGGTGAATCCGGTTCAGGTAAGTCCGTTACCGTTAAAACCATTATGGGAATTTTAGCGAATAACCAACGTATCAATACCGGTGTGATTGATTACTCCTATGAAGCAGATGGAAAAGTTAATTCAGTTGATTTATTAAAAATCAGCAAAAAAGAAATGCGCCGCCGCTTTAATGGTAAAAGAATTGCGATGGTTTTCCAAGATCCAATGACGTCTTTAAATCCAACCATGCCAATTGGGGAGCAAATCATGGAAGGAATGTTCATTCATTATCATACCCCTAAAAAAGAAGCCCGTGAAAAAGCCTTACGTTTATTGGAGTTGGTTGGTATTCCGAACGGTGAAGAACGCTTCGGTCAATATCCGCATCAACTCTCTGGCGGGATGCGCCAAAGAGTGGTCATTGCGATTGCTTTAGCTTGCGATCCGGAAATTCTTATTTGTGATGAACCAACCACCGCTTTGGATGTTACCATCCAAAGCAAAATCCTCGATCTAATAAATATGATTCAGAAAAAGAATAACATTGCCGTAATTTATATCACCCATGATTTAGGGGTGGTATCTAAAGTAGCAGATTATGTTAATGTCATGTATGCCGGTCGTATTGTTGAAAAAGGTTCAGTCAATGATATTTTTTATGATCCAAAACATCCCTATACTTGGGGACTGTTATCAGCCATGCCTGATATAAATACCTCTTCGGATAAGTTGTATGCTATACCTGGTAACCCACCGAATTTAGCCCACCATAAACAAGGTGACCCGTTCTATATTCGGAATGATTATGCGTTGAACATTGACAAACGGGTTGAACCTCCTATGTATCAAATTTCAAAAACGCATTATGTGGCTAGCTGGTTAATGCATGAGAAGGCACCAAAAGTCGAAATGCCAACTGCCCTGCGGGAGCGCATTGACCAAATGAAGTTGGAGGCGAGTCAATATGAGCGAGTTTAAACGACCCCTGTTAGATGTCAAAAATCTTAAACAACACTTTAAAGTCAATAAAAAATTTACCGTCAAAGCCGTCGATGGAGTCAGTTTCCAAATTAAACATGGCGAAACGTATGGCTTAGTGGGTGAATCTGGGTCAGGTAAATCAACGATTGGCCGCTCGATTATTCGGTTATATAACCCAACTTCGGGTTCCATTGTCTTTGATGGCAAAGAAATGGCTGGAAAATTAGATAAAGAACGTGAGGATTTCCTACGCACCAATATGCAAATGATTTTCCAAGATCCGATGGCGAGTTTAAATCCACGTAAAAAAGTCATCGAAATTATTACACAAGGGCTTGAAATTCAAGGTTTATACGATAGTACCGAAGAGCGTGTAGCCAAAGGGTTAGACACACTGGAACAAGTTGGCTTGTCGCGTGAATTTGCTAATCGCTATCCCCACCAGTTTTCAGGTGGTCAGCGGCAACGGGTAGGGATTGCCCGTGCTTTAATTATGAATCCTCAACTGGTCATCGCTGATGAAGCCATTAGTGCCTTGGACGTTTCAATTCAAGCACAGATTGTTAACTTGTTGAAGGACATTCAAGAAGACCGTGGCTTATCGTATTTGTTTATTGCCCATGACTTATCCATGGTTAAATATATTTCTGATCGTATCGGTGTCTTGCATCAGGGATATTTACTTGAAACAGGCACTAAAGAAGAGATTTTCAATAATCCCATTCATCCGTATACGCGGTCCTTATTATCTGCCATTCCGCATCCCAACCCAATTACCGAGAAGCATCGCAAGTCGTTGCATTATAGCTATGAGGGCAGCGGTTTTACCTATTCTTTAGGCGAAGAGCACCAGTTGACTGACACGCATTCAGTCTGGGTCGAACCTGATAAGTTCGATAAGGTGTTGAACGAAGCGATGGCTGTGCCGGTGAGTTAAAAAGCCGTCCAATTGCGTTTAACTTCTAATCTCTCAGCTAGAAAGAGTAAGTGGAAGGATGTTGAAAAAGGCTAATCGGTCATAAAAAATCTATTTTTTATGTCCGATTAGCCTTTTTGGTCGTCTATTTTGCGGTCGTAACTTTCGCGCAGACAGAAAGTGGAATATACTCGCTTGTTTTGTTCCACATACTCTGTTAAGTGGAATATACTCGCATGGTTAGTTCCACTTTTCAAGCCTTTCGTAAATGAATAAATATTTGTGCATGTAAAAATCAATAGCGCGAGACAATTCCAGACAATCTTGTCGCGCGCTCAGCGAGTCCTGTTTGTTGCTTTCAGAAATTCAACATTTCCTCACTTTTTACTAAGGATGACAAGTCCCATCCGACTGTGGACTAGCTGTGAAGGTAAGTGAGCGAACGTTAAATAATGCTAATCGGTCACTAATACCTAAATTCATGACCGAATAGCCTGATTTATAGTTTATTTAATGGTCTCACATTTCCTGCTTAGGCTCGCGCTCACAAGAAGCGATATTTCCTGTGTGCGCCTAGGTTCGCGCTCACAACAACTACTCCAATATGTGTGCGCTCCCCATCACGCTCACAACAACTACTCCAATATGTGTGCGCCCATGTAAGCGAGAAATGACGAATCTTCACTTCCCCTTTACAGTCCTTACTTAAACTTGCCACGTCCAAAAAGCAAGAGCAACACAAAAACCCCTCAAGCTGCGTTAGCTTACGCTAAGCCAACGTCTGTTTGAGGGGTATTTATTGGGTTAAAAGGTGGTGTTGAATTCGATTTCTGGATACAGTTGTTCCAAGACCCAACGGCCAACGGGGCGTTGCTTGCCGACACCGGGGTAGCGGTGCAACGTAATCATGGGGTTGAAGTTGGCTTCAATCACATGATAGTTGGTGTTGCTAGCAGCCACCGAATAATCTTCCATGATGATGTCGACGCCACAGAAATTAGCGCCTAAAGCGTTGGCGGCTGTGACGGCGATGAATTTATAAGACGCGTTGACCTCATCGGTGCGGTCGATGGATAAACCACCGGTTGAAATATTGCTGTTGCGACGCAAATAGACCAATTGACCAGAATCAGGAATACTCTCTAGCGATAAACCGGCAGCGTCCAACAAAGCCATTTCGGCTTCGCCTTTTTCAATAAATGTCAACGGGGCTAAGTGTTTTTTGCCGCGCAAAGGGTCGGCGTTGGTTTGATCGATCAGTTGGCTGACTGTTGATTGACCATCACCAATCACCTGAGCGGGTTGACGTTCAACGATGGCTTTCACTTCGCCTTCTTGAACATAAAAACGTAATTCGGTTCCTTTAGCAAAAGCTTCTAATAAGACGGTGTCATCTTCAGCAAAAGCAAATTCTAAGGCTTTGACATAGCGGTCTAAGGTAGGTTTTTCTTCAAAAATGGTAATCCCTAACCCATAATTAGTATTTTTAGGTTTAATGACAAACGCATCGAGGGTTAACTGACTATAATAAGTCCGACCTTCTTCGAAGGTATTAAAACTTAAGCCTGCTGGTACACGGACAGCCGCTTCATCTAAAATAACTTTCGTGGCAATTTTGTTTTCCATTAAGAAATAAGAAATTAAACTATCGTGGCGGGTCATGTTGCCGTTTTTAACAAACTCCACATGACCATCGTAGTCTAACTTAATCAAGTTTTCCTTAGCATCAATGACTGTCACTTCAATGCCATGACGAATAGCTTCCTTAATGACATCTTGAGTTGATAACTCGAAAGATTCAAATCCATGCAAAGAGTAGGGATGGGCAATATAAGTACGTTGATGTTCCTCGGCTAATTCCATGCCAAGTGAAAGGAAATTATCCGGTGTTTGAACAATTTCAAATAATTGACCGCTCAAGGTCAGTTCAGGCTGATTCAGCAGACGGCCTTTCTTATCAACTAAAGCAACCATCGAACCTTTATAAAGCTGATGCTCATCCAGTATTACCGCTAACTCACGCATGACAGCAAAAACCATCTCGGCTTCAGAGATATTTATTGGTGGGTTTAAAGGGTGGTCTTCAGCGGTTTTGAATTGGTAGTCTTGACCCAAATCGATAGCTTCGTCGGTGGCGGCATCTTCTATATATAGAAGCGATAAAATGAATAGGCGGATAAATTCCATGTCCTCTTGCCAAATGCCATAAGGGGCAAAAGGGTTAATATCAAAGTTACGGAACTCTAAATAGTTAATCCCTTGCTCAATTAATTGGCGGACAGGTTGCGCGCGACGGAAACGCACATCACGGTACAATTCTTTTTCAACCGACAAAGCTTTCGACTCCACGGCTGCCTCTAAATCATTCACGAATGCTTCTAAGGATTCATAACTTATCTGAATTGAAGGGTGATTTTGATAACCATAACGACTCTGGCGAATCGACCGCATGATTGGCGTGTGTGGTTTGCCGTATAAATTGGTGGCATAACTTTCATCCACAAAAGGGGCTGCCCCTAAAAGGTAGGTTAAAATCCAACGATAGCGCATAAAATTACGGGCTAACTTGCTATAAACTTGATTAGAAAATTCAATATAATCTGCCCCAGCAGGGCAATGTTTTTCAATGGTAGCAGGATTAATTTTTAAATTATAATGAATACCGGATAAGAGCTGCACATCTTTACCATAATAGTCAGCTAAATGTTCACGGTAATGTAATTCCGTTTGATTGGTTAGCTGTGCCACTTTAATGTCATCACGATTAGTCGGGATTTTACCCGGCATACTAAACGGCCACAGTAATTCGCCCTGTTTTTCATTGGTTTGCGCCACGATTTGATGCAGCGCCGCCAACCACTGAAGTATCTCATCGGTCGACGATGAAGGTGGGGTGATAAATTCTAATTGATTCTCACCAAAATCCGTTTGGATATATGGCTGATGATTGCGATCGCCCCATTCAGGCGAATGGGGAGTCTGCGCGGATGAACCATCGTGGTTAATACGCAACGTTTCGCGCTCAATGCCGATTGTGCTCGCCCATAATGTAACGATATCTGCTTGATTAAAAGAAAAAGTTTGCTTTGCCATAGGATCCCTCATTAAATTTCATAATTACTTCACTTTATTATACCCAAAAAGCCCAAGAAGTGTTATAATAAGAGTTCAACACCCCTAATAAATATCTGCGATTTTACTTGTTAGCATTATTCTACCCAGTGAAACCCCTGATTTAATAGAGTTTAACTTTTTTTGAAAAAAGTTTTAAAAATCAGTTGACTTCAATCTGGCAAGATGATATTATAGTTTTCGTTGCTGCAAGAGACCTAAGTGGTCAAGCGCAACGGTCACTGAAAAAGATTTAAAACAAATCAAAAAAACAGTTGACATTGAAAACCAATCGTAGTAATATATAGAAGTTGTCACTCAGACAACAAAAGCTCATTGAAAACTGAACAAAGACAAACACCAAAATTGTGAGGGTTCGTTAGGAATAACGAACACAACCGAATAAATTTCGATGATACAGGAACCCAACCTGTCTAAAAAATAAACAAAGCTAGAATTTTAAATGAGTCGCAAATGACTTATGAAGTAACTTTCATGAGAGTTTGATCCTGGCTCAGGACGAACGCTGGCGGCGTGCCTAATACATGCAAGTCGTACGCACGGAGAGGAAACTTGTTTCTTTGATGTGAGTGGCGAACGGGTGAGTAACACGTGGGAAACCTACCCTTTAGCGGGGGATAACAGTCGGAAACGATTGCTAATACCGCATAGATCTTTTCTTCGCCTGAAGGAAAGCGGAAAAGTGGCTTTCATGCTACTACTAAAGGATGGTCCCGCGGTGCATTAGCTAGTTGGTAAGGTAACGGCTTACCAAGGCAACGATGCATAGCCGACCTGAGAGGGTAATCGGCCACATTGGGACTGAGACACGGCCCAAACTCCTACGGGAGGCAGCAGTAGGGAATCTTCCGCAATGGACGCAAGTCTGACGGAGCAACGCCGCGTGTGTGAAGAAGGTTTTCGGATCGTAAAGCACTGTTATTAGAGAAGAACACCCACTAGAGTAACTGTTAGTGGATTGACGGTATCTAACCAGAAAGCCACGGCTAACTACGTGCCAGCAGCCGCGGTAATACGTAGGTGGCAAGCGTTGTCCGGATTTATTGGGCGTAAAGGGAGCGCAGGCGGTGACTTAAGTCTGATGTGAAAGCCCACGGCTCAACCGTGGAGGGTCATTGGAAACTGAGTCACTTGAGTGCAGAAGAGGAAAGTGGAATTCCATGTGTAGCGGTGAAATGCGTAGATATATGGAGGAACACCAGTGGCGAAGGCGACTTTCTGGTCTGTAACTGACGCTGAGGCTCGAAAGCGTGGGGAGCGAACAGGATTAGATACCCTGGTAGTCCACGCCGTAAACGATGAGTGCTAAGTGTTGGAGGGTTTCCACCCTTCAGTGCTGGAGTTAACGCAATAAGCACTCCGCCTGGGGAGTACGACCGCAAGGTTGAAACTCAAAGGAATTGACGGGGACCCGCACAAGCGGTGGAGCATGTGGTTTAATTCGAAGCAACGCGAAGAACCTTACCAGGTCTTGACATCCCCTGCATACTCTAGAGATAGAGGAAGTCCTTCGGGACAGGGAGACAGGTGGTGCATGGTTGTCGTCAGCTCGTGTCGTGAGATGTTGGGTTAAGTCCCGCAACGAGCGCAACCCCTATAACTAGTTGCCAGCATTCAGATGGGGACTCTAGTTAGACTGCCGGTGACAAACCGGAGGAAGGTGGGGATGACGTCAAATCATCATGCCCCTTATGACCTGGGCTACACACGTGCTACAATGGATGGTACAACGAGCAGCGAACTCGCGAGAGTCAGCGAATCTCTAAAAGCCATTCTCAGTTCGGATTGTAGGCTGCAACTCGCCTACATGAAGCCGGAATCGCTAGTAATCGCGGATCAGCACGCCGCGGTGAATCCGTTCCCGGGTCTTGTACACACCGCCCGTCACACCACGAGAGTTTGTAACACCCGAAGCCGGTGGCCTAACCTTTTGGAGGGAGCCGTCGAAGGTGGGATAGATGATTGGGGTGAAGTCGTAACAAGGTAGCCGTATCGGAAGGTGCGGCTGGATCACCTCCTTTCTAAGGAGTACAGGAACCTTACAAGTGAATATTGTCTTTGTTTAGTTTTGAGTGAGCTTTAACTTACTCAATTATATAGTACGAAAAGCATCAGGGTATAAATCCGGGCCTATAGCTCAGCTGGTTAGAGCGCACCCCTGATAAGGGTGAGGTCGGTGGTTCGAGTCCACTTAGGCCCATCAGATTTTTAAACGATGCGCTTGCTTTACCATTTAAATTAATATATAATTTTATCTTAGCGACGGGGGATTAGCTCAGCTGGGAGAGCGCCTGCTTTGCACGCAGGAGGTCAGCGGTTCGATCCCGCTATTCTCCATTGTCGTTAGACTTACTATTGCAAGTTTACGACATCTTAGCTCATTGAAAACTGAATAACACAACAAATAGTGATTAATGATTCAATGCGAGTCATTAATGACACATCATTTTTTTGAATAAAAGAAATAATGAAACCGAGAATTGACCGAGTCTGTAAGAAATTACAGAGTAAAAAGAAGTAAAAAAAGCGCGAGAAATATGTGGTTAAGAAACAAAGGGCGCACGGTGAATGCCTTGGCACTAGGAGCCGATGAAGGACGGGACGAACACCGATATGCTTTGGGGAGCTGTAAGTAAGCTAAGATCCAGAGATTTCCGAATGGGGGAACCCGGCATCCGTTATGGGATGTCACACGCAAGTGAGGTAGACGCGGAGAACTGAAACATCTCAGTACCTGCAGGAAGAGAAAGAAAATTCGATTCCCTGAGTAGCGGCGAGCGAAACGGGAAGAGCCCAAACCATTGTGCATGCACAATGGGGTTGTAGGACTCACATCAATGATTTGGAATGTTAGTAGAAGCTGATGGGAAGCAGCGCGAGACAGGGTGAGAGCCCCGTATACGAAAACATGAAGGACAAGTGAGTATCCTGAGTACGGCGGAACACGCGAAATTCCGTCGGAATCTGCCAGGACCATCTGGTAAGGCTAAATACTCCCTAGTGACCGATAGTGAACCAGTACCGTGAGGGAAAGGTGAAAAGCACCCCGGAAGGGGAGTGAAAGAGTACCTGAAACCGTGTGCTTACAAGTAGTCAGAGCCCGTTAAGGGGTGATGGCGTACCTTTTGTAGAATGGACCGGCGAGTGACGATAGTTGGCAAGGTTAAGTTGAAGAAACGGAGCCGTAGCGAAAGCGAGTCTGAAGAGGGCGAAAGTCAGGTGTCGTCGACCCGAAACCAAGTGACCTACCCATGTGCAGGTTGAAGGTGTGGTAAAACACACTGGAGGACCGAACCAGGACACGTTGAAAAGTGTTTGGATGACATGTGGGTAGCGGAGAAATTCCAATCGAACTTGGAGATAGCTGGTTCTCTCCGAAATATATTTAGGTATAGCCTCAGAGCAAGAGTGATGGAGGTAGAGCACTGTTTGGACGAGGGGGGCATAAGCTTTACTGAATCCAGATAAACTCCGAATGCCATAAACTCAACTTTGGGAGTCAGACTGCGAGTGATAAGATCCGTAGTCGAAAGGGAAACAGCCCAGACCACCAGCTAAGGTCCCCAAGTTACTGTTAAGTGGAAAAGGATGTGGGGTTGCCCAGACAACTAGGAGGTTGGCTTAGAAGCAGCCATCCTTGAAAGAGTGCGTAATAGCTCACTAGTCGAGTGACCCTGCGCCGAAAATGTACCGGGGCTAAACAGTACACCGAAGCTGTGGATTCAGCAATGAATGGTAGGAGAGCGTTCTATAGGCGGTGAAGGCGTATCGTAAGAAGCGTTGGAGCGTATAGAAGTGAGAATGCCGGTATGAGTAGCGCAAGACGGGTGAGAATCCCGTCCACCGAATGACGAAGGTTTCCTGGGGAAGGCTCGTCCGCCCAGGGTTAGTCGGGACCTAAGCTGTAGCCGATAGGTGAAGGCGATGGACAACAGGTAGAGATTCCTGTACTTGGTTGAACTGTTTGAGCAATGGAGGGACACAGGAGGTAGTGCCACGCATCCGGATGGAAGAGGATGTAGAAGCGACAAGTCTGACGAGGAGAAAAAGGCTTCTTGTTATAAGGGTGAGTCGTGACCTGGAGCGAAATTAAGTAGCGAAGGTGGCAAATCAAACTGTCGAGAAAAGCTCCTAGTGAGGAACAACCAACCCGTACCGCAAACCGACACAGGTCGTCGAGTGGAGAACACTAAGGTGATCGAGAGAACTCTCGTTAAGGAACTCGGCAAAATGACCCCGTAACTTCGGGAGAAGGGGTGCTGACGCAAGTCAGCCGCAGTGAATAGGCCCAAGCGACTGTTTATCAAAAACACAGGTCTCTGCCAAACCGAAAGGTGACGTATAGGGGCTGACGCCTGCCCGGTGCTGGAAGGTTAAGAGGAGTGCTTAGCGCAAGCGAAGGTACGAATTGAAGCCCCAGTAAACGGCGGCCGTAACTATAACGGTCCTAAGGTAGCGAAATTCCTTGTCGGGTAAGTTCCGACCCGCACGAAAGGCGTAACGATTTGGGCACTGTCTCAACGAGAGACTCGGTGAAATTATAGTACCTGTGAAGATGCAGGTTACCCGCGACAGGACGGAAAGACCCCATGGAGCTTTACTGCAACTTGATATTGAGTGTTTGTGTGACATGTACAGGATAGGTAGGAGCCTAAGAAGTTTGGACGCCAGTCTAGATGGAGGCGCTGGTGGGATACTACCCTTGTGATATGAACCCTCTAACCCGCGTATAACCTACGGGAGACAGTGTCAGGTGGGCAGTTTGACTGGGGCGGTCGCCTCCTAAAGAGTAACGGAGGCGCCCAAAGGTTCCCTCAGAATGGTTGGAAATCATTCGCAGAGTGCAAAGGCAGAAGGGAGCTTGACTGCGAGACCTACAAGTCGAGCAGGGACGAAAGTCGGGCTTAGTGATCCGGTGGTACCGCATGGAAGGGCCATCGCTCAACGGATAAAAGCTACCCTGGGGATAACAGGCTTATCTCCCCCAAGCGTTCACAGCGACGGGGAGGTTTGGCACCTCGATGTCGGCTCATCGCATCCTGGGGCTGAAGTCGGTCCCAAGGGTTGGGCTGTTCGCCCATTAAAGCGGTACGCGAGCTGGGTTCAGAACGTCGTGAGACAGTTCGGTCCCTATCCGTCGCGGGCGTAGGAAATTTGAGAAGAGCTATCCTTAGTACGAGAGGACCGGGATGGACACACCGCTGGTGTACCAGTTGTTCCGCCAGGAGCATCGCTGGGTAGCTATGTGTGGGATGGATAAGCGCTGAAAGCATCTAAGCGCGAAGCCAGCTTCAAGATGAGATTTCCCATTCGAAAGAAGTAAGACCCCTGAGAGACGATCAGGTAGATAGGCTAGAAGTGGAAGTATAGCGATATATGGAGCGGACTAGTACTAATCGGTCGAGGACTTAACCACGAGATTCAAGGTTTATTTGTGAGTGTTATTCAGTTTTGAGTTTGATAAGGACTCAATTGACATAGAACACACACAAGGTGTGGTGATAGTAGCAAGAAGGACACACCTGTTCCCATTCCGAACACAGCCGTTAAGCTTCTTAGCGCCGATGGTAGTTGGACCTTTGGTCCTGTGAGAGTAGGTCATTGCCATGCCGTGTGTTTTCATATGTTATTCCGCAATAGCTCAGCTGGCAGAGCGCATGACTGTTAATCATGATGTCGTAGGTTCGAGCCCTACTTGCGGAGTGATTAATAGGTTAGCATGGAGAGTTGTCCGAGCTGGCCGAAGGAGCACGATTGGAAATCGTGTAGGCGGTAACCCGTCTCAAGGGTTCGAATCCCTTACTCTCCGTATTATATGTTTGTCGTATCATTATTTTGGTCCGTTGGTCAAGTGGTTAAGACACCGCCCTTTCACGGCGGTAACACGGGTTCGAATCCCGTACGGATCATTTGAAAATTTAACAACCCTGGAGGTTTAGCTCAGCTGGGAGAGCGTCTGCCTTACAAGCAGGATGTCGGCGGTTCGATCCCGTCAACCTCCATTAAATTATGGTTCCGTGGTGTAGGGGTTAACATGCCTGCCTGTCACGCAGGAGATCGCGGGTTCAAATCCCGTCGGGACCGTTAATTTATATTATGGCTTGGTAGCTCAGTTGGTAGAGCACTTGATTGAAGCTCAAGGTGTCGGCGGTTCGATTCCGTCCCAAGCCATGTTGGAGGGGTAGCGAAGTGGCTAAACGCGGCGGACTGTAAATCCGCTCCTTCGGGTTCGGCAGTTCGAATCTGCCCCCCTCCATATTTTTTCTTAGTAGGGAATTTACATTGTTCTCCTTCTTAGGGGCATAGTTCAACGGTAGAACAAAGGTCTCCAAAACCTTCGATGTGGGTTCGATTCCTACTGCCCCTGTTTTTCGAAGATATGATGGCGATTGTGGCGAAGTGGTTAACGCATCGGTTTGTGGATCCGACACTCGTGGGTTCGATTCCCATCAGTCGCCTTTGTTATATTTTAACATTGGGGTATAGCCAAGCGGTAAGGCAACGGACTTTGACTCCGTCACTCGTTGGTTCGAATCCAGCTACCCCAGTTTTTTTGCTATTTATAGCCATTTTTGATGGCGGTGTAGCCAAGTGGTAAGGCACGGGTCTGCAAAACCCTCATTCGTCGGTTCAAATCCGATCACCGCCTTTCCTTTAAAACCCTTTGAATAAATATCATTATTATGCCGGTGTGGCGGAATTGGCAGACGCGCTGGACTCAAAATCCTGTGCCCTCGCGGGCGTGTCGGTTCGACCCCGACCACCGGTATTACACATAAGAAAGCCTACGAAGTATTGACGTATCAATACTTCGTAGGCTTTTTTGTTGTTTAAAGACATATTAGTATAATTATATTTGCCAATAAATTAAAAATATGGTTTAATTTATTTACATAACATTAAGTTAACCGCAATATTATGTTATGAATACAGGAGGATTAAGGGGGGATCGTATCATTCAACACAAATTAGTGCAACTGATGGATGGGATGGGGAAACTTTTATACTTAAACTGTGTCTGGGTATTATTTAGTTTACCTCTAATTACTATCATTCCAAGCACTTTCGCTTTAATCCGCTTTACGACAATATGGATATGTGATGGGTCTACTCCAACCGTTTCTTATTATGCGAAACAGCTTCGACTGTGTTTTAAAGACAGTTATTTATTTTTTATACCCATCGTTTTTGTCCTTTTCATCGTGTGGTTGGATGTTCACATCATGGCTTATGCCCAAAACAATTTATGGTTTTATTGCATACTCCTGATAGCGGTAATATTCAGTTTTGTCGCACATTTTGCGATATTTATTAAAGTAAATATCTCTGTAAATATAAGACAGAGTTGGATACTAGCCATAATCATGGTGGGAAAGAGACCGTTTGTTTTCCTGGGCTTTATTTTAGGTTACGGGCTATTGGCTTTGCTTTGGTTGTTTCAAACAGGTTTGGCAATTTGTTATATGGCGAGTTTAGCTGTTTTTATTTTATGTAAATTATGTCTATTCTCAATCGAAGAGATTGAATTATTAAAGGAGACTTTATCATGAAAAAATTTATTATATTGTCCGCAGCGGTAATGACAGTGGCTTCTGCCTATCTATTTGCTCCACATACAAAGCTAGTAATTGCACAAGAAGATGTTATCGAACTAGATTTTTGGTCATTTTGGGGTTCAGAACCACGTAGGAATTTTATTGAGCAGATTGTAGAAGATTTCAATCGTTCACAGGCTGAAATTCATGTAACACATACCTTTTTGCCTTGGGGAGATATTTGGACCAAAAATTTAGCGTCTATTGCTGCCGGTGATCCAGCCGATGTCATCATTAATGATATTAACTCAACACGTCAGCGGGCACAAAAAAATCAGAATACTAATTTAGCAGAATTTATTGCACAAGAAGAGGCTGATTTTGCTGAACAATATTACCCTCATTTATGGGAAGCGACGGTTTATGAGGGGAATAATTACGCCATTCCTTTCAATACCGATACTCGTATTCTCTTCTATAATAAGGATATGTTTGAAGAAGTCGGTTTAGATCCTGAACAACCCCCTACGACCTGGGAAGAATTAAAAGAAATGGCACAACAATTAGATGTCATTGATGGCAATCGCTATGAACGTCTGGGTTACATTCCACGTTACGGCATCCAAGGGGATGTCTATTACATGAATGCCACAGGGCATGGCTTTTGGGATTTTGAAAATAATCAACCCATTATTAATGACCCTAAAGGGGTAGAGATACTCGATTGGGTGATGGATTTTGAGCAAGATTATGGTTCTGATAATCTTACCGCCTTTACGGCTGAGTTTGGAAATCAACAAGCGGATCCGTTTATGAGTGGAAAAATTGCTATGATGGTCAAAGAAGCGACCCATTATTCGCAAATAGCTGCATTTGCACCTGATTTGAATTTCGGTGTTGCTGAGTTACCAGAATTTCAAGATGGTTATGGCCATACTTCATGGGGTGGTGGCTTTGTTGCTGAGATACCTTATGGTGCTGAACACCCAGAAGCCTCGTGGGAATTTATCAAATACCTCACCGGAGTGGAAGCACAAGAATATTGGGCGGTGAATAATTTTGATAATGTCGCTCATATCCAAGCCTCACAAAACGCCTTTGAGAATGAGGGAATGACCGAAAAGGGACTTGAAGTTTATCAAGTAGCCGTGGATAATTTAGCCCAAACCATTTTAACACCCGTACCTTTGGAATTGCCTGATATATTAAGTATTGTCAATCCAGAGTTCGATTTAATTTACTTAGGACAAAAAACACCACAAGAAGCTTTAGAAAATGCACAACAAATGGCTGAACAACAAATGATGCCACTGCATTAAGAAATTAATAGAAGTCAGGATGCTTTGGCATGCCTGACTTTTATCTATAAGGAGTGAAAGAAGAATGAAAAAAACATTAAAACGACGTGAAACGGTGCAAGGGTATTTGTTTATTTTGCCTTGGATGATTGGTTTATTAGCTTTTACACTAGGCCCTTTGTTGTTTTCATTAATTGCTAGTTTCACAAATTACGATGTGACCTCGCAAATGGATTTTATTGGTTTAGATAATTATCAACGCATGTTTCAACGTGATCCTTTATTTTGGATTTCACTAGGCAATACAATCTATTATGTCGTTATTTCCGTTCCCTTATCGATTGCAGCAGCGATATTTATTTCATTATTAATGAATCAAAAGGTGAAAGGGATTCGGGTTTTTAGAACCATCTATTATTTGCCAGCCGTATTGTCTGGGGTTGGCGTGTATTTTTTATGGATGCAGCTTTTAAGTCCGCAATCCGGTCTAATAAATACCGTTTTGTCTTGGTTTGGCATTCAAGGACCTGCTTGGTTGTTTGATCCCAATTGGACAAAACCGGCTCTGATTCTCATGAATTTGTGGAAAGCAGGTGGCTCGATGTTACTGTATTTGGCAGCCTTACAAAATATCTCACCGGCTTTATATGAAGCAGCCGAAATGGATGGAGCAGGTTCTGTTAGGAAGTTATTTCATGTCACCTTGCCGATGATTACGCCGATTATTTTCTTTGATTTAATTACGAGTACAATTGGGGCTTTTCAGATTTTCCAAGAAGCTTATGTCATGAGTAGCAATGGTGAAGGTGGCCCAGCTAATTCGCTACTGTTTTTCAATTTACATATGTGGAATAAAGCCTTTGTGACATTTGAAATGGGGTATGCAATGGCTTTATCGTGGATTTTGTTTCTGATTGTGTTTGTTTTAACTTTGATTAATTTGAGAACAGCACCTCGTTGGGTGCATTATGAAGGAGGTAATTAGTGGATGCAACGCAGTCGAAGGATACAACAAACGATTATTTTTGTCATTTTAGGCTTAGGAGCTATAATCTTATTGTCACCGATTGTATGGATGATAAGCACATCATTTAAATCAATGGGTGAAATAATGCAATTTCCACCGACCTTCATTCCCAATGAGTGGCATTTTGAGAATTATATTCATACATGGGAGACCGCTAATTTTACCCGTTATACACTAAATACCTTATTTATAGCGGCAGTGACGGTTTTTGCTAATGTCTTATCCAATTCATTTATTGCTTATGGTTTTGCGAAAATTGATTTTAAGGGAAAGAATGTCTTATTTTCATTGTTATTGGCAACCATGATGTTACCAGGATTTGTGACTTTAATTCCGACATATGTGATGTTTGCTAAGTTGGGTTGGTTAAATACTTATTTACCTTTATTAGTACCATCGTTTTTCGGGGGAGCATTTAATATATTCTTGTTGCGACAATTTTATATGTCTATACCTGATGAGTTATCCCAAGCGGCTAAAATAGATGGTGCCTCGCATTTCTATATTTGGCATCGGATTATGATTCCATTGGCAAAACCAGCTTTGGCAACAATTGCGGTATTTAGTTTTAATGGGGCATGGAATGATTTTTTGGGACCCTTGTTATACATTAATGATCCTAATCTCTATACCCTGCAAATTGGATTACAGGTGTTTAAAGGACAAGTGGCAACGCAATGGAATTATTTAATGGCGGGTTCCATTATTGTTTTGATTCCTGTGGTGGTACTATTCTTTACCTTCCAACGTTATTTTATTGAAGGGATGAATATTTCTTCAGGAACAAAGGGTTAAGCGATAAAATATTAGTGCATGACTGGACGAGAATGTTATACTAATAAAAAATAGTCCAAGTTATATAGGTATGAAGAAAGGGGTTAAAAGAATGTTTCAAGGTAGAAATTTTTTGAAAGAGATTGATTTTACTGGAAAAGAATTGGCGTATTTAATTGATTTTTCGATGCATTTAAAGGATTTGAAACGGCGTGGCATTCCGCACGAGTATCTTAAGGGGCAAAATATTTGCTTGTTGTTTGAAAAGACATCAACAAGGACGCGTGCAGCTTTTACAGTTGCAGCTAATGATTTGGGGGCTTCACCAGAATATTTAGGTTCCAATGATATCCAGTTGGGGAAAAAAGAATCAATGAAGGATACAGCAATTGTTTTGGGTTCCATGTTTGATGGAATTGAGTATCGTGGCTTTAGCCAAGCGGTGGTTGAAGAACTTGGTAAATTTGCCGGTGTACCCGTTTGGAATGGTTTATCCAATGAGTGGCATCCAACCCAAATGATTGCCGATTTTATGACGATAAAAGAAGAATTTGGTTATTTAAAGGGCTTGAATTTGGTCTTTTGCGGGGATGGCCGTAATAATGTGGCGAATAGTTTGTTAGTCACCGGGGCAAAGCTCGGGGTGAATGTGACCATTGCTGCACCGGAAGAGTTGTTTCCGACAAACGAGTTGATTGCGTTGGCTGAAGGATTTGCTGCAGAGACCGAGGCGACGGTGACTGTGACTACCGATATTCAAACAGCCGTTAAGAAGGCGCATGTTATTTACACGGATGTGTGGGTATCGATGGGGGAAGAAGAGAAGTTTGCTGAACGAATTGAGTTATTAATGCCGTATCAAGTCAATGATACCTTGCTTAGTATCGTAGAAAATGATTATATCTTTTTACACTGTCTACCAGCCTTTCATGATACCAAAACGAGCTATGGTAAAGAAATCGCAGACCGTTTTGGTATTAATGAAATGGAAGTGACAGACAGCGTCTTTCAAAGTGCCCAAGGTCGTCAGTTCCAGCAAGCTGAAAATCGCATGCATTCAATTAAAGCGATTATGGCTGCAACCAATGGGAATTTGTTTGTTCCGGATTTATATGAATAAAGTTCACTTAACCCATGATAAAGTATCTAAGTTGAATGCGTATTGGACTTGAGATAACGGCGAATATAGAAGTAGAAACAAATAGTGCTTAATTAAAGCATCTAATTTGTGATTGTAATATTGAATTAAGTTAAATTAAGCGATCAATTTTAATATGTTATCAATAACCGTCTTGTCTATGGTATAATGCATTTATGTAGATAAATTTCTTATATGATTTTTGGGTAAAGAAGAAGTCTTATAAACATTGGTATTTCAATATTTGTAAAGTTATATAATCTTCAGTTATCCCCGACATAAGGGGACGAGAACTTTCGTGAGCCACTTGGTAAATAAAAGTAAAAACATTAATCTACAGCTAGCCTCGACATAAGGGGACGTAAACATAACCAACTTACGATGGATTTTATAGTAAACTTAAACAACGATATCCTCGTTAAAAGGGGACGAAACAGACATGAAATAGTTAATGGGTTGTAAACACATGATTGTATTTTTTCTTCATCAAACACCTCTAGTCAATTCAAATTGATTAGGGGTGTTTTTTATGCGAAGTAATGCTAGCTTCTGATTTTCACGGTATCAATGAAAAAGCTACTTATTAAGGTAAAACACTTTTTTAATAGACCCTTTCATCGTTTTGCTTCAAATAAACGAAATATGTGAAATTAGTTTTGTAATGGTTACTTTAATATGATATATTTAATTTATAATTACTAAAGCGCTTTAAAATTACAAAAAGGTTAGGTGGTGTATTATGAAAAATATTCTATACATTGAGCATGGCCAATTTGTTAATTCGACTAAAGTTTCTGTAAAAACTAAAGACGTGGTTACAAAAGAAGAGAAGTTTTTTCCGTTTGAAGATATAAGTTGCATTATCTTTGATAACCCTAATTCTTATTTTTCAACAAAGTTTGTCATGTCATGTTTAAAAAAAGATATTCTAGTTATCTTCTGTGATGAAAAACATACCCCTATAAGTACCTTACATAGTGAATATGGTTATATTCGCAAACACAAGCGACTGATTCAGCAATTAAGGATGAGTCAAAAATCTAAAAACCGGGTATGGCAAAAAGTAATTAAACAAAAAATCACCAATCAAAACATCTGTCTATCTATTTATAACCCAGAATCACTTTCACAAGCTGATTTAGAGGGTATTGTTTCTGAAGTAAATTCTGGTGATATAAGTAATAGGGAATCTGTTGCAGCCAGAATTTATTTTAAATATTTGTTTGGGAAGGAATTTAAACGATTTGAGGATGATATGGTCAATGCAGGTTTGAATTATACCTATTCAATTGTCCGATCTGTTATTCGACAAAACCTAATTTATCTTGGTTTAGAACCTGCCTTTGGGATTCATCATGCATCGAGTGAAAATCCTTTTAATTTATCCGATGATGTTATTGAATGTTTTCGTCCAATAGCTGATGCATTTGTTTATGATAAAATTGTAATACCAGAAGTAAATAAATTTGATCTTAAAATAAAAAAACAACTACCTGCTATCCTTTTTGAACAATGTGTCATTGATGGAAAAATCGCTTGTCTAAGTGATGCCATCAAAACTAGTTGTGAATCATTCGCTAAGTGTATAGAAACCGATTCTTCAACGGCTTTGAAATTACCAAAAATGATAGAAGGTGGACGCTAATGATTCTTTTAATTTGTTTTGACTTACCTAGAAATACTAAAGTCGAACGTAGAGAAGCTTCTTACTTCCGACATCATTTAATTGAATTAGGCTTTAGTATGAAACAGTATAGTATTTATGAACGTTATGTTGCGAATACTCATTCGATTGAAAATATTCTAAATGCGTTAAGTACAAGTATTCCTGATTCAGGAAAGATAGTGATGTATCCTTTGTCAGATGAAGTGCATGAAAATCAGCAAATTATTCTTGGACCAAACACAGTTTATAAAGTCGTTAAAGCACCACAAATAATATATATCTAAGGAATGCCTATGAAAAAATTAGAAATTTATTGTCAGATCAATCAAGATAAACGAATTGAAAGAAACATTGCTACTTATTTCCAGGGATGGTTAATGGATAGACTTGATTCTAATTATGCAGAATATTTACATGATATTCCTGTTACCCCTTATTCAATATCCAGTACAGTCAGTAATAATGAAGTGAAATTTATAATAAATATGCTCACGAAAGATGCCGAAGAACACATCCAGCCTATTTTAATGGATAATGATTTAAAGTACATTGAATTAATTTCCTCACAACAAGTAAGCTTTAGAATAAATAAAATTGAAGAGGAGGAACTTAATCAAGAAGGTTTGGCTAGAATATTTTATAGTACAGAAGAGACTAACTCACGAATTAAAGTATTTTTTGATTCACCTACTTCATTTAAATCTCAAGGTGAGTATCTATTTTATCCTGATATCCGTTTAATAATTCAAAGCTTAATGAAGCAATATAATTTTTACTTTGAACAAACACTTAAAGTGGATAAAGATTTTCTTTATGAATTAGTTGAGGGGATTAAGATAGTTAATTATCGTTTATCATCAACCAGATATGGCATTCATACCAGCAAAATTCCTGGATTTACTGGTGAAATAGTTTTATCGTTAAGAATGAATACTACTATGAAAAATTATTTAATGATGTTGCTAAAAATGGGTGAATATACGGGAGTTGGGATTAAAACAAGTATGGGAATGGGAGCCATAAGACTAGGAATGTTAGGAGGACAAACATGGACCAAAAGCAAGTAGATTTATTTTATGGTGCTATGTTACATGATATCGGAAAAGTCGTTCAACGTGCGAACAATCAAAGAGTCAAACATAGTAAACTTGGTAAAGATTACCTTAAGCAGTTTAATTTCAATAAAGCTGTACTTGATCAAGTTGCATACCATCATGCCTACGAATTGTTAAATAGTAACTTAGAAGACGATAATTTGGCATATATTACTTATATAGCAGACAACATTGCTAGCGGTATTGACAGACGATCAAATATGGAGCATCGTGAAGATCAGTTGTTCAAACCTGATCTCCCATTAGAGGATATTTTTAATCGCTTTGGAGATTCGACAACCCATCGTTATTTTATTCCAAGAACGTTAGATGTTGGCCAAGACCCGAATTACCCGCAAGAAAAGCCACAGTCATTTACTTCCAGTCAGTATGGAGGAATTTTAAATAAGATAGAAACTACCCTAAAAGTGATTTCTCCAACCGTTGAGTATCAAGCCTCATTATTAAACCTAATGGAAGCGACTTTAAGTTATGTTCCAAGCTCTACAAATACTGAAGAAGTGGCTGATATTTCTTTGTTTGATCACATAAAAGTGACAGCCGCCATAGCAACAAGTATTTATCAATTCTTAGAAGAAAGTAACCGACATAACTATAAAAAAGATTTGTTTGTTAATGCTAGTGACTTTTATTTAGAAAAAGCTTTTTTATTAGTCTCTTTTGATTTATCTGGTATACAAGATTTCATTTATACCATAGCTAGCAAAGGGGCACATAAGCAATTAAGGAGTCGTTCGTTTTACTTAGAAATGATTAGCGAATGGTTAGCAGATACAATCCTTAAATCAATGCACTTAAGTAGGGCTAATTTGCTGTATACCGGTGGTGGACATGCCTATTTAATTTTACCTAATACCGAAAATGCTAGGAATCAATTAAATGAAATTGAACAGAGCTTTAATCAATTTTTCTTAACCAATTTTGGTACAAAATTATTTGTTGCTATCGGAAACACACCCTTTGCAGCCAAAGAAGTTATGCAGAACTCGAAAATTAAAGAAGAACAAGTAACTGCAGCAGCTGAATATCGCGCTATATTTCAAAGTGTTGGTCAAGAAATAAGTCAGAAAAAATTACAGCGTTATACCCCAGAAGTCATTCAACAACTTAATCAATATGGAAAAAGAGCGGGACGCGAGTGTAGTGTTTGTCATACGATTCATAATTTGCGCGATAATCATGATAATGATACAAAATGTGAAGTTTGTTATGGATTAGAGAATTTTTCGAAAGTTATCCAAAATGAAGATTATTTTGTCGTTGGGAGTAACAAGTCTGCTTTAGCAATCGGACCTAATGCCTACTTAGACAGAACTACTGAAAAAGCTATTTTAAATGGAGAAGTTAATGGCAGTATTTATACAAAAAATAATCAAATGACTGGGATCAATCAAGCTGTGCATATCTGGGTAGCGGACTATTCTGTGGCACCTAACAATGAATTTTCTTACTATACGCAAAGGGAATGGACAAAAGAAAACAATGAAATTATTGGAATTAAAAGATTAGGAGTATTAAGAGCGGATGTTGATGATCTTGGACTAGGTTTTATGGCAGGATATTCCACGCAGGCAAAGGGTATGTACAACACTTTAAGTCGAACAGCTGCATTCTCTAGAAATATGAGCTTGTTTTTTAAATTATATATCAACAAAATTGCTGAAGCTTATCGATTAACCATTGTATATTCAGGAGGAGACGATGTATTTGCGATTGGTGCATGGGATGATATTTTAGACTTTACGATTCAATTACGTGAAGATTTTCTGTATTGGACAAATGGTAAACTAACCTTATCGGCAGGCATTGGCATGTTTCATGATAAGACACCTATTAATATCATGGCTCGGCAAACTGGGGAGTTAGAAGAAGCAGCCAAAAGTAGTGGGAAAAATGCGATTTGTTTGTTTGACGCTGAAAATACATTTAATTTTGATGAATATATCGATGATATACAGAATAACTACTTAGAAGTGGTTACAACTTATTTTAATACCCTTACTCTTAGAGGGAAATCATTTGTGTATAAACTATTACAGTTAATTGAAGAACGAAATGAAGTTGAGAAGATTTCTTTTGCTAGACTAGCTTATACCATCGCAAGATTGGAAGATGAAACAAAGAAAACAAAGGTATCTTCCTTAGACGTATTTAACACATTTAAACAAACCCTTATGCAAGCATTTAGCAGTGAAAAAGAGATTAAAAAGTTCGGAATGGCTTTGAGATTGTATATTTATAAAGAGCGAAAGGAAGGTTAGTATGGCAAATAATTATCAAGGAAGAACAAATAATCATCGGTCCAATACACCGATAGCATTAACCATTGATTTTACAGATGAGAGTTATGTTGATGATGCGGAACTAGTCATTTTAACGATGAAAAAAGCTTATTATAATTTTAAAGTAAGCGGAGATGAATTAACTACGAATCAAATCAGGAACCTTCTCACGTTAACGACAAACATCTATGAAGATTTACTTTCACGTGGCCCAGAAGCCGTTATGAATAAGTTATCTTATTTACGCGTTCAATTGGTTTATCAAAGTGGTCGAAATAAAGCCGTTGCTGAATTTATTCGTTTGGCACAATTAATCGAAAAGTTGAAAATTGTCCAAAAGTCTGGGAATAAACAAGATATTTTAAGATATTGTCGGTACATGGAAGCGTTAGTAGCTTATTTCAAATATCATGGTGGAAAGAATTCATAAGGAGGGCATTCAAATGTCGCAATATGCAAAAATTCAAATTAATGGTTTAATCGAGTTAGTCAGTGGCTTACATATTGGTGCAAGTGATGCTTTTTCTGCTATAGGAGCCATTGATTCTCCTGTCGTTAAAGATCCGCTTACTAATTTACCTATGATTCCGGGCTCAAGTCTTAAAGGAAAAATACGCTCACTATTAGCCCAAGCTATCAATGAATATCCAGCAAAGGATCCCAATCAAGACCATCCCCAAATTAAACGTTTGTTTGGTGCTACAATTGGTGGAGGATCAGATGGTAATGATATAATTCCAAGCCAATTATTATTTAGAGATGCTTTTCTAGCTAATCGTGAAGAACTTGAACGTCGTGATATTTTTAGTTTTACTGAAAGTAAATTTGAAAATTCGATTAATCGTTATACAGGAGAAGCTAAACCCCGACAAATTGAACGAGTAATTAAAGGAAGTAAATTTGATTTCAATTTAATATATGAAGTTAGAGACCAGGCAAATCTTCAAACTGATTTTGAAACGATTGTTAATGGATTGCGTCTCTTAGAATGGGATTACCTTGGTGGGAGTGGTAGTCGTGGTTATGGCCAAATTCGATTTGAAAATATTAAAGCAACCGTTGTCTATGGTGAGATGGACTTGAGTGAATTGAACACTTTGTTGGAGGAAAGGCTATGAAACTCAAACTCTACATTATGAAATTTAAACATGCACATTTTGGGGATGGCATGCTTAATGAGAGTGTTGATTTTTTTGAAGCCAGTCGTTTATATAGTGCTTTGTATTTGGAAGCAATCACACAACATAAAGAAGAAGCGTTTATAAAACTTACTCAATCTGAGAATTTTCATATAAGTGATGCTTTTCCATATGACGTTGAACCGTTCCTCCCCAAACCTATTGGTTATCCAAAAGTAAGTGAAGAAAGTAAATCCATTGAAGAATTAAAGACAGCTAGACAAAATGCTAAAGCAGTAAAAAAAATTACATATATTCCATTAAGTGAATTTGACAATTACCTTTCAGGCAAAGGGGATTTGACTGCGATTTCAGATAGACAAAAAGACTTAAGTCAAAGCTTTGTTGCTATAAGAAAAGGAGTAGATCCTTATGAAGTTGGTATTAGAACATTTAAGTATAGTTTATATGTGGTAGCTAGTCAGAGTGATCTGTTTGATAACTTAATGTCAGCACTTCAATATTCGGGACTTGGAGGAAAAAGGACGTCTGGTTTAGGTCAGTTTGATTTAACGATTAAAGATTTACCCGATAATATGCTAACACATATCTCAGGTAACGATTATAATCGTTTTGTGGCTTTAACCTCAAGTTTACCAACAGAAGAAGAATTAACTGTTGCAGTGACTAATGCCAATTATTTATTAAAAAAAGCAAGTGGTTTTGCGTATAGCCCAGAAAGTAAGCAGCTTTTAAGGAAACAAGATGTCTATAAATTTAGAGCAGGATCAACCTTTACTAATAAATATCAAGGCTCTATTTTAAATGTTGAACCAGATCAATTTCCGCACCCTGTTTGGCATTTTGCTAGAGGTTTGTTTTATGGAATAAATATATCGTCAGGAGGGTAAAAATGGTCATTAATAGAAAGTACTACACATTACATTTAAAAACGTTATCGCCCGTACATATTGGCTCAGGGGTCAGAACGACTTCGAAGGAATTTATTTTTGAGAATGATAATTATTACTTTCCAGATATGGTAAAACTATATAGCGAACTTGAAAAATTAGGTGATGAAAAAGTAGAACGCTTTGAGCAATTTATGATTAGAAATCATAGCAATGAAGCACGCTTAACTGACTTTTTAAATAATAATAAAATAAAAACACGTGATTTTGGTGGTTATTCAATTAATTCGTCTGGGTATGAAGAAAGTAAAGCTGAACAAACAGGAAAAACGCATGAAAAAAATAGAGCAAAACTAAAAGAAATCCATCGATGCATTAAAGATCCCTATGGAAAACCTTATATTCCAGGTTCGAGTTTAAAAGGAGCCATTCGTACAATTTTGGTTAATCAAAAATTTAAAAAAGATAATAGAGGTCGTGGTAAGTATACAGAGGCAAATTATAATGCGATACCATGGGGATCAAAAAAGAATCAACCATTTTTTGACATTTTTAATAATATAAGAGTTAGTGATAGTGACAGTGTTGAGCTGGATCGACTCATACTAGCACAAAAGATAGACTTTTCAAAAAAACAAAACGTTGATAGCCCATTGCCATTAACTCGAGAATGTATAAAACCATTCACAAATATCTTTTTCACAGTTACAGCCGTTGGCGATGAAGCGATTGACCTTATGGATAATTATTCTGAGATGGCTAATAGTCAAAATAATGAATATGAAAATTTTTTCTTATCAGAATTTCCTTCCGATTTAAAGCAAGCTAAAATGAAGAATACAATTTATATTGGTGCTGGCTCAGGGCTTTGGACGAAAACATTACTTTCAGAATCAAATAATATTATTAAAGAAGTAAATTATCGAGCCCCCAAAAAAATGAATATGGTAGGAAAAGGCACATTAAAACTAACTAGAGGCCCCAATGTAGTATATAAAGTTAATGGGAATCAAAGAAAACTAGTAAATAACAAATTAAATTTATACGAAATGGGTAAATGTGCATTTGTATTAAAAGAAAAAGAGGTACCTTCATTATGACAACATTAATTTCTTTTGTTGGTGATACTGATCCCATCCGTGGTTTTCATGATGGAGGCATCTTGCATATTACTCGACACAAAAGACCAGACAAAATTGTTTTGTTACATTCACAGCATTCTTTAAGCAAACACGAGAATATACACTTAGCAATTAATTCTATTAGTCCAGATTATCAACCAGAGATTATGATTGATGATGAAATCATTGAGGATAATCGCGTATTTTTGTTTGATGAAATGTTTAAACATGTATCAGTAGTTATTGATAAATATAAAAACACTGATGATCATATTTTGTTGAATTTAACTAGTGGTACACCGCAAATGATTGCAGGATTATTTGCGTATGTACAGATTTTCGGGCTGAATATTGATGCTTACCAAGTTTTAACTCCGTTAAGATCATCAAATGAAGGGTTACCTCATGATACAAAAGAATCCATTGACGTTTTAATTGAATTGAACGAAGATAATAAGATTGATTCTAGCAATCGACTGATTGAAGTGAATGGTCAAAATATTAGACAATCGTTATTACAAAAATCATTTCGGGAATTGATAGATGTTTATGAATTTTTAGGAGCGTTAAATATACTTGAAAATGAATCAGACATTTTTTCAAATCAAGGTAAGTTAATCATTAATCTGAGTAAAGTTGCCAATGCGATTAGATTTCAAAATGTCTTACCTGATTTACAGTCTAAATTGGGTATTAATAAAGAAATACAAAAATACTTTAGTTGCTTTACTATTTTAGATATTCAGGCAGAAAGGGAGTTAGTTTCTGAAGCCTTAGTACGTGGTAAGAATTTAGCGGAAGCTATTGCAATTAAGTATATTGAAAATCAATATCCTGGGCTACTAAAAGAAGATAACAAGAAATACTATCTTGATACGAATCACACAAAGTATATTGAAATTGAAGGTATCTATAATAAAAAACGAAGTGGGATTGCTAAACTAAATCCTAAAACAACGATATCCAGTCATCTGTTATTATATATATTAGAAGTTGTCGATGAAACAGGAAAATTTCAAATGGTTTTCAAACAAGTGTTAGATAAGACAAGGGAAAGAAACACAGTAGCGCATAGTATTGATCCAATTGATCCAAAAAACGTCGATTTACAAGGCTTGGTTGATGATTGTTGGCAGCTATTGTTATTTATTGATAACAGATTGCGGCCGTATCGAAATTATAAAGAAACTTTAAAACAAGATATCCTCAATTTTGCCCAACAATAAATATTAGTAGGAGAATAGGCAGTTAAAATAAGTATTGCTTATTTTTCTACTTTTAGACTAGCATACATACCTCATCCAATGGGGACGAACATGCATATAACGACGGAAATTGAAAATAGAAGTCTTTATTGATTAAAACCCCGATTCAAGGGGACGTATGCTTTCGTAAAGTTTTTGCAATGGCATAGTTATCGTAATCAAAAAGTATATACTTCCTCACTCAAGGGGACGTGATCAATTTTCACATTAAAATTTGTCGTATGGTGTCAATCTTATTAGACAATTGATAAGTAAATATCCCTTTAATATGGTATAATATAAGCATGTAGACAGTATAGAGAGGATTATTTTTTGCCCGCAAACTGGGCAAAAGGAGGTAGAAGAAGTATGCATTTGCCCAATCTGTGGACAAGCAAAAACCTTTATAAACATTGTTCTATCAACGATCATATTCGTATGTAATCTACAGGTATCCCCGACATAAGGGGACGAGAACTGAATGACTTGCCAAACAGCTGGGAACAAGACGAAAAATCTACAGGTATCCCCGACATAAGGGGACGAGAACCTTTAAGCGTTGAACCATGTAAACATACATCTATACAATCTACAGGTATCCCCGACATAAGGGGACGAGAACTAACAGTACCGCTCAAAATGGAAGTGTCACTAAAGAATCTACAGGTATCCCCGACATAAGGGGACGAGAACTTAAGTAACCACCGAACTGTTAGGCTCGGTAGCTAACAATCTACAGGTATCCCCGACATAAGGGGACGAGAACTTCAGCTGTGGGTTCGTATGTTTGATGTTTTTTATAATCTACAGGTATCCCCGACATAAGGGGACGAGAACTGGAGAGTTTATACATACGGTTTACAAGAGAGAGAAATCTACAGGTATCCCCGACATAAGGGGACGAGAACTTAAAATTAATTTTATTTGTTGAATTGTTGATAGCAATCTACAGGTATCCCCGACATAAGGGGACGAGAACTTTGTTGTCGCTAAACTCATTGCGCCCTCTCATTAAATCTACAGGTATCCCCGACATAAGGGGACGAGAACTCACTTGTGAAAACCCTCCATTTTGCAATGTTCTTAATCTACAGGTATCCCCGACATAAGGGGACGAGAACTGCAATACCTTTTTTAAAATTAATTTTTTTATTTAATCTACAGGTATCCCCGACATAAGGGGACGAGAACCCCACAAAGATTTTTCGAGTTAGCAATTGAGGTAGCAAATCTACAGGTATCCCCGACATAAGGGGACGAGAACCTTTGTATTTAATCATATAGTTTGAACCTAAATCTTCAATCTACAGGTATCCCCGACATAAGGGGACGAGAACCTAGATAGATTATTGATTCAAACTTTTTCTCCATTTAATCTACAGGTATCCCCGACATAAGGGGACGAGAACCATGTAAGCACGGGGGATTATTCCACCAGTAAAGAATCTACAGGTATCCCCGACATAAGGGGACGAGAACTTCTAAAACACCTTCATTAAAGCGGTTATGCGTAAATCTACAGGTATCCCCGACATAAGGGGACGAGAACCGCTTAATCTCTTCAATCAGTGCTATGTTAAACATAAATCTACAGGTATCCCCGACATAAGGGGACGAGAACCTAAATTTATAACTCATCTTTCAGCCATACCTCGAATCTACAGGTATCCCCGACATAAGGGGACGAGAACGTCTTCAACTCTTCGCCATCGTCTTCCAAATCGCGAATCTACAGGTATCCCCGACATAAGGGGACGAGAACAATAAGGGCACTACATATAGCCTGTGAGGATTCTAAATCTACAGGTATCCCCGACATAAGGGGACGAGAACTGTTAGATGATAATATATATTTGTAAGATAAAACAAATCTACAGGTATCCCCGACATAAGGGGACGAGAACAACAAGTCAAACAGTCCTTATATATGACTTATAATAATCTACAGGTATCCCCGACATAAGGGGACGAGAACCGTTGCGTCAACTGGTTATATATAGCATTAATGCTAATCTACAGGTATCCCCGACATAAGGGGACGAGAACTCTCGCTTTGTGTAGCCATCGGCAACTCACTAAACGAATCTACAGGTATCCCCGACATAAGGGGACGAGAACATGAGGTTAAATGCAAAAATGCGGGAGATTTGTATAATCTACAGGTATCCCCGACATAAGGGGACGAGAACAAGTCGCAGGCAGAAATTATAGAAAACAAAAACAAAGAATCTACAGGTATCCCCGACATAAGGGGACGAGAACTCGAATGGTTTTTGTTCTTTACAATTCAATTTGAAAAATCTACAGGTATCCCCGACATAAGGGGACGAGAACTGTTCTGCCCACTCTATACGCTCTGCAACAAATTAATCTACAGGTATCCCCGACATAAGGGGACGAGAACCCCAAATTTTTGACCTTGCTTAATTTTCATAGGTTAATCTACAGGTATCCCCGACATAAGGGGACGAGAACGGAAAACGCAATGTTTGAAGAAGTATACGATGCCATAATCTACAGGTATCCCCGACATAAGGGGACGAGAACTGCCGATTATAAAGAGCTAGCACATTTAATTACTGAAATCTACAGGTATCCCCGACATAAGGGGACGAGAACTTGACAGCCTAACGATACCGTCTGATTCAAAGTCAATTAATCTACAGGTATCCCCGACATAAGGGGACGAGAACCATATAATAAAATATCATATTATATTATTATTGATAATCTACAGGTATCCCCGACATAAGGGGACGAGAACAATAAGGGCACTACATATAGCCTGTGAGGATTCTAAATCTACAGGTATCCCCGACATAAGGGGACGAGAACTGTTAGATGATAATATATATTTGTAAGATAAAACAAATCTACAGGTATCCCCGACATAAGGGGACGAGAACAACAAGTCAAACAGTCCTTATATATGACTTATAATAATCTACAGGTATCCCCGACATAAGGGGACGAGAACCGTTGCGTCAACTGGTTATATATAGCATTAATGCTAATCTACAGGTATCCCCGACATAAGGGGACGAGAACTCTCGCTTTGTGTAGCCATCGGCAACTCACTAAACGAATCTACAGGTATCCCCGACATAAGGGGACGAGAACATGAGGTTAAATGCAAAAATGCGGGAGATTTGTATAATCTACAGGTATCCCCGACATAAGGGGACGAGAACAAGTCGCAGGCAGAAATTATAGAAAACAAAAACAAAGAATCTACAGGTATCCCCGACATAAGGGGACGAGAACTCGAATGGTTTTTGTTCTTTACAATTCAATTTGAAAAATCTACAGGTATCCCCGACATAAGGGGACGAGAACTGTTCTGCCCACTCTATACGCTCTGCAACAAATTAATCTACAGGTATCCCCGACATAAGGGGACGAGAACCCCAAATTTTTGACCTTGCTTAATTTTCATAGGTTAATCTACAGGTATCCCCGACATAAGGGGACGAGAACGGAAAACGCAATGTTTGAAGAAGTATACGATGCCATAATCTACAGGTATCCCCGACATAAGGGGACGAGAACTATTGGTCATCGTTGTCAAATATAGCTTCTAGTAATAATCTACAGGTATCCCCGACATAAGGGGACGAGAACTTTAAGTCCTTCTTACTATAATCGCTTATAAAGTTTAATCTACAGGTATCCCCGACATAAGGGGACGAGAACACCAAAAAATAGGATTAGAATTTGAAAAGAAAGGCGAATCTACAGGTATCCCCGACATAAGGGGACGAGAACTTTATGAGTTCGTACAATAGACGAACGGGAAAACGAATCTACAGGTATCCCCGACATAAGGGGACGAGAACAAGAATTAACGAGAGATGAAGCGGTTGAACAATTAGAATCTACAGTTATCCCCGACATAAGGGGACGAGAACCGCGACTTGTTATGCAATTGTCAAAGAACGTTGATAATCTACAGGTATCCCCGACATAAGGGGACGAGAACTATCAACTCAACTTAATATATATATATTTTTGATAATCTACAGGTATCCCCGACATAAGGGGACGAGAACAAAATTTGAAGTAAGATTATCTAATCGTTTTACTACCAATCTACAGGTATCCCCGACATAAGGGGACGAGAACTTGAAGAAGAGATTATGATTAAAGGATAATCATTAAATCTACAGGTATCCCCGACATAAGGGGACGAGAACTCATCAACACCAACAAATTTCTGTTCGTATACCAAATCTACAGGTATCCCCGACATAAGGGGACGAGAACTTTAAACGATAGCGACTTATCATTTGTTGAGCTACAATCTACAGGTATCCCCGACATAAGGGGACGAGAACCTATTGTTGTTATTAATTGTATTTTTCATTTTTATTCAATCTACAGGTATCCCCGACATAAGGGGACGAGAACTCGCTAGTACCGTACACTATGTGACCACGATTTATTAATCTACAGGTATCCCCGACATAAGGGGACGAGAACTTTCATTGGTTGCTATAATCGATTGTCATGCCTTTCAATCTACAGGTATCCTCGACATAAGGGGACGAGAACATGGTTAGGGGTTGTTTTTTATGTTTTATATTCTTAATCTACAGGTATCCCCGACATAAGGGGACGAGAACTCTTCATCTTTCTCAGTCTTTTCATTGACAGCAAAGGCAATCTACAGGTATCCCCGACATAAGGGGACGAGAACCTTTGTTGAATGGTCCTTTAGCTCCTCTAAAATTCTAATCTACAGGTATCCCCAACATAAGGGGACGAGAACTATTCCTAGCCATGCTAGGCTCTTTGGTCACATCAAATCTACAGGTATCCCCGACATAAGGGGACGAGAACAATAACTTAAATTTAACAATCTTAAATTGGCTGTTAATCTACAGGTATCCCCGACATAAGGGGACGAGAACTCATAGCCTTCGGTGAACTTGTTAAAGTGCATAACCAAATCTACAGGTATCCCCGACATAAGGGGACGAGAACCGCTCATCATCCTTAATATCTTTGCTGTCACTAAAAAATCTACAGGTATCCCCGACATAAGGGGACGAGTACACATCCCGATTGCAATAATGTTTGACAAAGTTTGAACCTACAGTTATCCTCAATATAGAGAGATGAGAACGTTGGCTACTTTATTCGTAACTGTAACCATTTTTTCAATCTTCTGACATCCTCAATCTAAGGGGACGAAAACATACTTAAAAAAACTAAATCATTATATTTTGTATAATTACAGGCATCCTCAACATAAGGGGACATAAAACATTTCGATGGTTTCAAATTCAAATACGCACTTAGAACGATGCTTATCATCATTCAAAACAAAACAGTAAAAAATATGACCATGTGAAAAGTAATTAGGAGACAGACAGAAAGTGAAAATCAAAATTGGCAAATTAATTGGATTAATTGTGTTAGATATATTTGTGATTGGCGTAATTGGAGAATTTAGAGACTTGGCTTTTCGTGAAGATTTTTATCTACCTTCTTTAATTCTTGAAAGTATCACCTATCATATGACTCATTTTTCGTTTTCTGGGATACTTAGTATCGTAGGAATTTTTTTTTATTAATCACCCTATTGTTTGTAGCCATTGGTTTTCTTATTTTCAATTGGCAACAACTAAAAACCATTTTCGGAAAAGGGAAAGATGATTAATAGAACTTCAAGAATTGAACCAACCGAGATGAATCTTTCCATCGAATGAATTCTCCAAATCCCAAGGGGATTAGGCAGGGCCTTAGAAATTGATTTTAATAATGAATAAATACCCCAGTACATCCCATGTGATCTACTGGGGTATTTATTTTGATTGTTAGAATCTCCGAAACATTTTTAATCAAAATCTCATAAATTTCGTGTAAAAATTTTCCTTTGTGATATACTACATAAGTAGAGAAGCGACACCCGCTGATTCCAGAGGGATTTATTTGGGAGGTTCTACGCATTTGACACGGTCTATTTGTTTCAATAGGTCAACCTATTTTGGCAGATGGGCTTTTTTACGACAAAGGAGATAATTAATATGAGAGAAGTTTGGAATTTTTCAGCTGGACCCGCGCAAATTCCGTATGAAGTCTTACAAAAGGCGCAGGAAGAATTTTTGTCCTACGACAACTCGGGGATGTCCATCGTGGAGATAAGTCATCGTTCCAGTGCTTTCATTAAAGTCATGGAAGAAACGGAAAGGAAATTACGATCCTTACTCCATATCTCGGATGACTATGGGGTTTTATTTCTTCAAGGTGGGGCTAGTCTGCAATTTGCGATGATTCCAATGAATCTTAAAAAGATAGGTAAAGCCGCTTATATTAATACTGGAAATTGGTCGGTTAAGGCGGCTGAGGAAGCTGAACGTGTGGGGATGCAAGTGGATGTCATTGCGTCTAGTGACGATAAAAATTTCAATTATATTCCTGCTTGGCCAACGGATTTCTCTGGCTATGATTATGTGCATATTACCAGCAACAATACCCTTGAAGGAACCACTTTTTATGAATTTCCACAAACGGGGGATGTGCCGTTGGTAGCAGATATGAGCTCCAATATTTTATCTGAGCCTTTGGATGTGTCACAATTTGGCCTTATTTATGCCGGCGCACAAAAAAACCTTGGGATTGCAGGTTTAACTGTCGTTATCATTAAAAAAGATTTGTTAAAACACCAAAACCAATTACCTAAAATGCTAGATTTCAACCAACATTATGAAAAAGAATCTGCCTATAACACACCACCGACCTTTGCCATTTATATCTTAGGACTGGTTTTGGATTGGGTGGCCGAACAAGGTGGGCTCGAACGCATCGCTGAACGCAATCGAACTAAAGCACAATTACTTTATGACTATTTGGATCAGTCTGAAATGTTTCAACCAACGGTATTTGGCAAAGACCGCTCAATTATGAATATTCCATTCATTACAGGCGATGACGCCTTAGACAAGGAATTTATTCAATATTGCGAACAACATAAGATTGCGACGATTAAAGGCCATCGCTTGATTGGTGGTATGCGGGCATCTATATATAACGCCATGCCTATTGAAGGGGTACAAGCACTGATTGATGTGATGCAAGCATTTGAAGACTTAAAAGGAAGAGGGACTAATTAATGGATATTCGCGTGTATAATAAAATCGCTGACGAAGGTTTAGACATTCTCAAAAATAAAGGTTTTACATTAAATGAAACGAATAACCCTGAAGGGATTATATTACGGAGTGAAGAACTGAATGATTTAGAATTTAACGACAACCTAGTAGCTATTGCCCGTGCTGGAGCAGGTGTCAATAATATCCCGATTCAAAGAGCGATTGAAAATGGAATTGTGGTTTTTAATACTCCAGGTGCTAATGCTAATGCTGTCAATGAGTTAGTTTTTACTTCGATGGTTATGGCCATTCGCCACATGCGTTTCGCCAATCAATGGGTACATACCTTAGTGGGTGAAGATATTCCTAAGCAAGTCGAAGCGGGCAAGAAGCAGTTTAAAGGAAGTGAAATCAAGGGCAAAACCATTGGTGTGATTGGGTTGGGTTCAATCGGGCATATGGTTGGCAATACGGCGGTAAAACTTGGCATGCATGTTTTAGGTTATGACCCTTATATTAAGGAAGAAGCTGCTTATCGTTTAGATCCGCAAATCCAACGCGTCACGGATGTCCAAACCATTTATCAAGAAGCAGATTTCATTACCATTCATGTACCTTATACGCAAGATAATCACCATTTTATTGACAAAAAAGCCATTGATTTAATGAAAAAAGAAACCATTTTACTCAATTTTTCACGCGCTGAGCTCATTGATGTTGCGTCTGTGATTGCAGCGCTGGATAACAAGAACCTACGATACTACTTAACGGATTTTCCCGAAGAAGCATTAATGAACCGCTCTGACTGCTTATTGTTCCCCCATTTAGGTGCTTCAACCGATGAAGCTGAAAAGATTTCGGCCCAAATGGCTGCCAATCAATTATCTGATTTTATTTTAACAGGGAATATTCGCTATTCGGTGAACTTTCCAAATGTTCAAATGGATATGGAAACAGCCTGTCGCTTAGTCATCGTTAACCGCAATATCCCTAATATGATCACCCTGCTGGTAACCGAACTGGGTGAACATCAAATAAATATCGTTCATTTAACCAATAAATCCCGAGGCGATTATGCTTATACATTAATCGATTTTGATGAACAAGACCCTCAAGTCTTACAAGAATTAAAAGAAAAAATCGATGCGAATGAAAATATCTTAAGCGCTAGACTTATACGAAAATAAATCCAAGGAGAATACTGATGGTAAAATTTAAACCTTTTAAAGCCATTCGTCCCAATCCAGACTATGCTAAAGACATCGCAAGTTTACCTTATGATGTGGTAAATCGTAAAGAAGCCAGTGACTTAGTTGCCGATAATCCTTATTCCTATTTGCACATTGATCGAAGTGAAGTTGATTTACCGGATGAAGAAAATCCCTATGCGGATGCTGTCTATGCCAAGGCGGCGCAAAACTTGCAAGACTTTCAAGCTAAAGGCTGGTTAAATAAAGACATTTCAGCCATGTTTTACATTTATGAATTGCAGTTTATGGGACGCAGCCAAACGGGTCTGGTGGGCGTTGCAAGTGTGGAAGATTATCTCAATAACGCTATTAAAAAGCATGAATTTACTCGTTATGAAAAAGAAAAAGATCGTATTCGCCATATGGATAGCTGTGATGCAAATACCAGTCCTATCTTTTTAACTTACCGTGATCAAGCTTCTATTAATACGCTGATTGAAAATTGGAAAAATAAGCATCAACCTATTTATGATTTTGAAAGTTTTTACGACACCCAACACCGTGTATGGATCGTAGATGATGTCAACGTTCAAGCACACCTACAAGCAGCTTTTGAAGAACAAGTACCAGCCATGTACATTGCCGATGGTCATCACCGGACAGAAAGTGCCGCTAAAGTGAGCATGATGCGCAAAGAAGCTGGGACGCTTTCTGAGACAGGAGCCAATTTTTTAAGTGTCGCTTTCCCTGTTCAGCAATTACACATTTTTGACTACAACCGCTTGGTGAAAACAGACTTACCCACCAACTTCATCGAACGTCTTTCTGAAGATTTTGAAATAAATAGCGTTGCTAAAGACCAGCGCCAGCCAGACGAACAAGGTATTATTGGTTTGTATTTTGACAATCAGTGGTACCATACCAAGTTAAAAGCCGATAAAACAGCTGACGATTTAGTCGGGCGTTTAGATGCTTCGGTTGTGCAAACCTTTATTTTCAATAAGCTATTTAATATCGAAAACCCTCGTCAAGATAATCGCTTAGATTTTGTTGGAGGTATTAAAGGCATGGATGTGTTAGAAGCGGCTGTCGATAGTGGCGAAGCTAGTTTGGCAATTGCCTTGTATCCAACTACAACGGATGATTTGTTAGCTGTGGCTGATGCAGGCGAAATAATGCCACCTAAGTCAACCTGGTTTGAACCGAAATTACTCAGTGGTTTATTTGTGCATGACTTAGAAACAAAAAAGAAATAAGTTCCCGCTTAAAAATTTGATACTTAAGAACCAATTGTTTTATATTAATTGTGTATTCGTCTAACGTCTCGCTTAGATTCTCATTTCGACACAATGATATAAATCCTTTGGTTTTTTTTTGCTTGCATTTTATTGCTACTAGAAGCATCTGACTCGCTTAAAAATTTATTAGTCCATATAATGAAGGCAAATCAATCTTCTAAAAGGAGTGACTTCATGAAACCGGCCTTAATAATCAAATTAGAATTTCTCAGCTTATTAGCCCTCACTATTTTTGGCTATTGGTATTTCAATTATGCTTGGTGGCCATTCTTTGTATTTTTACTACTGCCCGATATTCTCATGCTTGGTTATATGATAAATCCCAAAGTGGGTAGTCTGGTGTACAATTTAGGACATACACTAAGTATACCAACCCTGATTTTTATGATATTTATTCTTCAAGGGAATCGCTTGATGATTCAAATCGCACTCATTTGGATGGCGCATATTTGTGCGGATCGCTTCCTTGGATTTGGCTTGAAGTATCCGTCGGATTTCAAGGATACGACCATTCAAAGGCTTTGAAATATATAAGTTTCTTTTGCTAATTTGGATAATAGGGTATAATCTAGCACGGATATAATAAAATGTTGCAGTCAAACAAATGTAAACATAACCAACCCAGGAGCAAGGCTTAAATCAGTTATTCTTGGGTTGGTCTTATTTCAGTGCTAAAAAATTATTATTTTTTATTTCTTTAAAAATATGGTAAGATAGTTAAATCAATTTAAAGGAGAAAATTACCATGGAATATTTACCGTTAATTGGGATAGTCATTATCGTCATTGGATTTATGATGAAGGTTGATACTATCGCTGTTGTTATTGTGGCGGCTATTGTCACAGGCTTAGTCAGCGGCTTGTCGTTGACTGAAATTTTGGCCCTTTTAGGCCAAGGGTTTACAAATAATCGTTTAGTCACGCTGTTTGTACTCACTTTACCGATGATAGGATTATCTGAACGCTATGGGTTGAAAAATCAAGCCATACATTTAATCGATAAAATAAAAGGTCTCACCGTTGGAAAATTTTTATCGTTATATTTATTTATTCGAGAATTATCAGGGGTCTTTTCATTAAGACTGGGAGGACACCCACAATTTGTTAGACCACTGATCGAGCCGATGGCCCAAGCTTCTGCTGTAGCCAAATATGGTGAAACGGATGAGAAGACTCAGGAGCGTATAAAAGCCCAAGCAGCAGCCATGGAAAATATGGGAAATTTCTATGCGCAAAATACCTTTGTGGGTGCATCGGGAACCTTACTGATTGCTGGAACGCTTGAGTCGCTTGGCTATCATGCGCCGGCTGCCCAAATTGCAGTAGCGTCATTTGCGATTGCGGGAATCGCCTTAGTTTTGGGGATCGTGTATAATTTATGGTTTGATCGACAATTAGACAAGAGGTACAAAAAAGAAGGGAGCAAAAAATAATGGATTTGTTCTTTAATTATTTATTGGAATTTTTCTTTATTGTGGCGGGTCTTATGTTTGCCTACGCGGGTTATCGTGCGTATAAAGATGAAACGAATGCGAAAAATGTTGGAACAGCTCTTTTCTGGACTATATTAGCTGTGTTATTTATTTTTGGGAGATGGTTGCCTGCGGTTGTGTCGGGCATACTAGTTGTTGGTTTAGGTGTCATCACGATGTTTAAACAATTCGGGGGTAGTACTGAGTATGTCGAAGATACGCAGAAAGCTGCTGATTCTGCGGCGAAACACGGAAATAAAGTATTTATTCCCGTGATTGTTATGGCGGTTTCAGCTATTGTTATTTCATGGTTGATTCCAGCATCGAGCACCACGGTGATTGGTATTGGAGCGCTCTTATCTCTAATCGTTGCCATTTATATTTTTAAACCATCGGTTGAAGAAACCTTAAATGAATCCAATCGGATGGTTCAACAAATTGGTACGACCAGTATTCTCCCACAATTACTGGCTGCTTTAGGAATTGTCTTCGTTGAAGCAGGTGTGGGCGATATTGTAGCCAACCTAATTAGTGGTTTCGTCCCGCAAGGCAATATCTTCTTAGGGGTCACAGCCTATGTATTAGGGATGATGATTTTTACGATGATTATGGGAAATGCTTTTGCGGCTTTTACAGTCATCACAGCTGGAATTGGCGTTCCCTTTGTGTTGGCACAAGGTGGTGATCCTGTGATTGCCGGTGCTTTGGCGATGACCGCTGGATATTGTGGGACACTTCTGACCCCTATGGCTGGTAATTTCAACATACTTCCTGTAGCATTATTAGAGATGAAAGATGAATATGGCGTTATCAAAGCCCAATTGCCAATGGCAGTGATTATGGCGGTAGTGCATATTCTATTGATGTATTTTTGGGCATTTTAGAAGGAGAAATGTATTATGAAAATTTTAGTAACCGGATTTGATCCATTTGGCGATGACATTATTAATCCAGCGATTGAAGCAGTGAAGCGACTACCTGATACAATTGATGGGGTAGAGATTATCAAATTAGAAATACCTACCGTTTTTTATAAGAGTGCCGATGTGGTCAAAGAAGCGATGGAGAGAGAACAACCGGATTATGTCTTGAATATCGGACAAGCAGGCGGTCGCTTTGAGTTGACGCCTGAACGGGTGGCCATCAATCTTGATGATGCACGTATCGCAGATAATGAGGGCCAACAACCCATTGATGTGGCAATTCAAGCAGATGGAGAAGCCGCTTATTTTAGCCAATTACCCATTAAAGCTATGGTGTCTTATATTAAAAAAGAACAAATCCCTGCTTCGGTTTCAAATACAGCTGGCACCTTTGTGTGTAATCACATCATGTATCAAACACGCTATTTAACCGCCACTGAATTCCCCCATACTAAAGCAGGCTTTATGCACATTCCGTTCTTACCTGAACAAGTTGTTGAGCGTCCAAACACACCGTCTATGGCGCTTGCGGATATCGTAAAAGGTATTACAGCGGCTCTAAAAGCGATAATTGATTATGATGGCAAAGCCGATTTAGAAACGATTGGCGGAAAAACCCACTAATTAACAGAAAAATCCTTTCAATAAATATCCCTATTTTAGATGGAATGTGCTATAATAGCGAATGTAAAGCTTTTGAATTCGTTTACATAAAATTAGCTTATAAGAATCTGTTTAATCAATTATAGGGGTGAACCATGTGTTGAAATTTATGTTGATTGCTTTAGTCGTTATTTTGGTCATTAATTTTTTAGGTGTTTATGGGGTTATTGGGACCTTGTTGGTGGCTTTGTTATTAAGTCGCAAAAAAGTCGTGAAAGAAAGCCCATCAGATTTAGAGATTGATTTATAAAAAAAGCATACTACCTCGTCCACATCAAGGTAGTATGCTTTTTATATAAGATAGGTTTAATTTAAGCCTGCAAGAACGGGGGCTAAGAAACCAGCCAGAACAACAGAAGCAATCGACACGGTTACAAACCCAGCAACCAACACTTGTGGACGCGTTCTTTGAAGAATAATTTCTTTTTCATCCGGTGTTTTAGCCAAGGCACTAGCAACTTCACCAGGAATAATAAATGTCCCGGGGAATCCGATTAGCGCCGTAATGCCGATACCAATTGACATCCATGGTGAAACCTTTAGGAACTTACCAACAATGCCTGAGAAGATAACAATCCCTACCGTACCTAATGCTAAGGTAATGATAATTGGCCAAGCTAAGTTAATTAAAATATCAACCGTAGCGCCAGTTAAACCATTAAAGATAACAACTGTTAAGGCGACCATTGCAAAACCATAGGAATTGGCTTTCGTCAAGGGTTCACGTTCAAGCAGACCTAATTCAGCTACAATTACACCAAAAATTAAACTTAACACGTTAGTATCTAATACGTTATAGCCAGCAATACTTTGTGCCCAACGGGAGATGAGCATTGCGACAACGGCAACCGCTGCTACTTTAGCTAAATACCATTCGGATGAATTTAGTTTTTCAGGTAACTCAAAACGACCTCGTGTTTTTTCCGTATTGCTAGTCGTTTCTACTTTAGCTAATTGAATCGTACCAGAACGATAATCCTCTAACACAACGTTGGCTTCTTTTCGCATAGCATAGGATAAAACTGGGTAGCCAACAAAGCCTTGAACAACAACGAGTAATGAAGCTAAAACTTGTAAATCTTCACGACCAATGGAGGCTGCTGCTTCCCCCATTTGAATTCCGGCAATAACCCCACCAGCAATCGGCGGTGCAGCTACTAAGGCTGTTTCAATACCAACCACATATTGTCCAATTAAGACAACAAAAATAACAATACCAACGATAGCAGCTAAGGCAATCAGCACCGTTTTCCACTGTTGAATCAGTTGCTTAACATTCATCATGGTTCCAATATGAACGAGTAAAAGCGGAATAAGCATGGCACCTACCGCTAACATGGTGGAGTCAGCAAAGATGGATCTTGGTAGTACACCAGTCAAGAATAAAACTAAGAAGATGACTGAACCAGAAAATAGCATGGAAATGACACTATTGGTTTTTACAGCTAGCATATTTCCTAAAGCCATGATTAGTACAATAATAAAAAATGCATATAAAGCCGTCATGAAAAACACTTCTTTCTTTAGAATATTTTAACCATCTTAACGCAATTTTCATATTAAAGCAAGGTTTTTCAATTTCTTTCAGAAAAACCCTTGTTTTTTATTAAAAAAGGTTCATAATAAACGTTAATAATTATTAAGGAGTGATTAGAATGACTAACCAAACGGTTAAAACATTTATTTTAGAACACGAAAATGAATTGATTGACATGCGACGCTATTTACATACCCATCCAGAATTATCGATGGAAGAATATGAGACAACCAAATATGTTGCTCAACAACTGGATGCCTTAGGTGTTGATTATCGTGTCTTAGAAGGTGACCGTGGTCTTATAGCCGAAATTAGTGGTCCCAAAAAAGGTAAAACAATTCTCCTTAGAGCCGATATGGATGCTTTACCCATTAATGAACTAAATGATCATCTAGAATATAAATCAGTTAAACCTGGTGTTATGCATGCTTGCGGCCACGATTCCCATACTGCCATGTTGATATTTGCCGTTAAAGCATTACTCGAAGTAAAAGATCAAATTAAAGGAACCATTCGTTTTATTTTCCAACCAGCAGAAGAAGTTGCCGAAGGAGCTAAGATAGCTATGGCACAAGGAGTGTTAGACAATGTGGATAATGCTTTTGGTATCCATATTTGGTCAAATGCGCCAACAGGATATATTTCATGTCCAGTCGGGCCATCCTTTGCAGCAACCGATGAATTCCATGTTACATTTGAAGGTAAAGGCGGACACGGAGCCATGCCTCACCTTTCGCATGATGCGGTTATCATGGCGACCGAATATACTAATGCCGTTCAAACCTTAATTTCTAGAACGATTGATCCTTTAGAAGCAGCGGTGATTACAGTAGGAAAGATTGAAGCTGGGGATCGATGGAACGTTATCGCCAATGATGCTAAATTATCCGGTACCGTGAGATCCTATAGCCCAGTGGTTCGTGCCTTACTAGAAGAAAAAATGAAGCTATTTGCCGACCATATAGCAGCCATGCATGAAGGAACAGCTGTTTTTGAGTATTATCACCGAACCGACCCGGTTAATAATGATAAAGAACCAGCTCTTTTAGTTGAAAAAGTAGCCATCGATGCTTTTGGTGCTGATTCTGTTCACCATGAAGCACCGACTATGGGCGGTGAAGACTTTGGCTTCTACCTGACAAATATGCAAGGTGCCTTTGCTACGGTTGGTTGTGCCAACCCTGATTTAGGCTCAGACTATCCACATCATCATCCACGTTTTAATGTCGATGAAAGCTCATTAAAAATCGGCGCTGAATTGTATGCTCAATATGCCTTGGCCTATTTAGCCCAAGACGCGTTTTAAGATAATAAAAGAGAAAGTTTCTTCTAACCTTTTGGAAGAAACTTTCTCTTTTTATTTGGCTTTATTGATTTAAGTAATCTAAGGTAAATTGTACCATGGTCGCAATGGTATACCGCATCGCTGAATCATCCACATCAAATTCAGCGGTATGATGGTCTGCACCAATACCTTTTTCGTCATCTTTAGTTCCGACAAAGGTAAAGACAATCGGAGCAATCTCCTTATAATAGGCAAAACTTTCCGAACCAAACCAAATTTGATCCGTAATCAAGGTGTCTTCAGAAAAATTCGTCAAAACCGATTGTCGAGCAATCTTAGCCAACTCACTATCATTAATCGTAGCTGGCATCGCCACACCAGTTCGATCACTGAATTCAACGCGACAATTATGAGCTTCGCCGGTTAAGGTAGCCACTTTTTTAAAGACCTCTAAAGCTTTATGACCTTCCGCTTCATCAAAATAGCGTAATGTTCCATTAGCGAAGGCTGTTTCAGGGATAATATTAACGGCATTCCCAGAATGAACTTGTCCCATACCTAAGGTCACCGTCTTTTCGACATCAATTTGATTGACCCAAGCACTGGCTACAGCATTTAAGATTTGCGCCATGGCAAAGATAGGACTAATGGCTTGATCAGGACGTGAACCATGACCTGATTTTCCATGCACCGTAAACTCTGTAATCATGGCACCTGACATATTTGGACCATCATTCACAACAATTTTACCTAAATCAATATGGGCAGCCACATGATTGCCATAAAACGCATCAATATGAATATTATTTTCTTTTAGGAATTTCATCATTACTTTAATGCCTGAGGCTGTTTCTTCCGCTTCTTCGAAAATAAAGATAATTTTTCCACTCAATTGATCTTTCATTTCAATTAAAATCTGCATAACAGACATCAAGGTAGCCATATGTAAGTCATGTCCACAAGCATGCATAAAACCAGGGTTTTCCGATATGACCGTGCGTTCAACTTTCAAATTATGCGTACTCTCAGTGACGGGGAGCGCATCTAATTCCGTTCTTAAAGCCAAGGTTTTACCGGGACGACCAGTATCTAACGTTACGATAAAGCCGGTATTAGAAGCTTGTTGAATGGGTAAACCCCACGCTTCAATTTGTTTTTTTAAATAAGCAGCCGTTTCATACTCATTGCCCGATACTTCTGGATGGGTATGTAAGTAATGTCGTAAACTAATAGCATAATCTTTGTAACTATCTACACGTTCTAAAATAGACATTTGTTCACTTCCTTTTAAGATTTTAAAATTGACAAGGTCTTCGCAAGCATGGCTTGAATTGCATTTTCAACGACGGCCTGATTGCTAACATCAGAAGGCAACGTTACTAAGCCCGTTTCAGTTGAAAATTCAACGGTACATTTATGGAGTGGGGCAAGGGCAATCGCCGTATCTTGAATCAATTGCAAAGCCTTTTCTCCTTCATCCGGGTCATAAAACCAAATACTACCTTCAATTTTGGCATTAGGTGGAATAATATTTTCAGCTGTTCCAGAATGGAAATGATCTAAACTGAAAGCATGAACTTTTGTGACATCCAGTCGGTTAGGCCAAAGGGTCGTAATCGTTGCGATAATATTTGCGCTAGCAAAAATCGGACTAGCCGCTAAATCAGGTCGACTACCATGACCCGCTTGTCCGTGAACAATCATTTCAACACGAATGTGTTTCAGCTCCTGAACTTGCTCTAAATGGTTTTCATAAATAGCCGCAGGATTCTTTCTATCGATATACGCCGTTGCTTCTGAAAAATCCTTTGACGTTTCAAAAACAAAATAAATATCCCCACTGAACGCTTCTTTTTTGTCAACCAAATAGGTGATGGTCTGAATCCAACTCGTTATCTGGATCGATGAGGCATCTAAAGGTGTTCGGAAAACGAAAGTTTCACCCAATTGAGATGTTTCTAATACTGCTGCAAAAGCAGTATCACTCATCCTTTCAACTTTTAGACCCATATCGGTGAACAAACCTATCAAATAGGTGTTCATATCACTTTCTTTTTGTGATGAAGTAAAATCATTTTGAAGTGTATGGTTGATTTCAAGCGCTTTATCTATATAAGTCTGTTTAATTTCCATCCTATACCTCCTCTATATATTGTTTTTTATTAAAATATGATTAAACTAGTTTGATTATACACCAAACAGGAACGCTAACCAAGGACAAAAAATAGACGCCTAGTTGGATTAACCAGGCTGTATAGGTTAAGTCTCAATCCTTAGCTGTTATTAAAGGATAGAGACTTTTTTTTTTGCTTATGTCACCTTATGTAAAATTATTAATTTAATGTAAAAGTGAAGAAAACAATCATTGTTATCGGGAAAGGTTAATTTATTCATTCAACTATATTATAAAATAGCACTCATTTTAATAACTAAATTTAATCGATTAATTGCCTGATAGAATCAATGTCAAAACGGAAAAGCATAATAAAAACTATGATATTTATATATAAATTTCGCTACATAAAATTTAAATGAAAACGTATTGTGAAATTTATTTCAATGAAAACAAGTCATAAAGGCGTTGAAATGTTAAGAAAAACAAGCGCTAAAAAAATGTAGCAGAAAAGTTTACTCGAAATTTACAAGTGTTTAACTTTAATTTTACAATCGTGTGCTATTCTTTTTCTAGTAAAGTTTTTAATTTTGTTTTAGGAGGTGACTTCATTTAAGCAAGTAAAGATGGGAGTTGTTTCTTAGAATGGTTTAATTTACTAGTGGAAGAGGTGAGTCGTCATTAACTCTTAATGACATTATTATGGCAGAATTAGAATTAAAGCATATATTTAAAGATTATATTCCTGGTGAGCATGCTGTGACTAATTTTGATTTAACCATAAACGATGGCGAATTTATTGTGTTGGTCGGACCGTCTGGTTGCGGAAAATCAACAACATTAAGAATGATCGCCGGTTTAGAAGAAATTACTTCAGGTCAAATCTTATTAGATGGCAAAGATATTACGGATAACCATCCTAAAGATCGCGATATTGCTATGGTGTTTCAAAGTTACGCTTTGTATCCCCACATGACGGTGAGAGAAAATATGGGATTTGGTTTGAAGATGCGCAATATTACCAAAGAAGAGATTGATTCAACGGTAGAAAACGCAGCTCAAACGATTGGAATGGATGAATTCCTTGAAAAGTTACCTAAAGAATTGTCTGGTGGCCAACGTCAGCGGGTAGCACTTGGACGTGCAATTGTTCGTAATCCAGAGATATTTTTAATGGATGAACCTTTGTCAAACCTAGATGCTAAGTTACGTGTGCATACACGAGCTGAAATTTCCCAATTACATAAAAATTTAGGGACAACCACCATCTATGTAACGCATGATCAAGTTGAAGCGATGACGATGGCCGATCGAATTGTTGTCATGAATCTTGGCCATATCCAACAAGTTGGCACTCCGCGTGAAATCTATTTAAAACCACGGAATATGTTTGTTGCTGGTTTTATTGGTTCACCTGCGATGAACTTTATTCAAGTGAAGTTAGTGGAAAACGGTTTAATTATTAATGGGGAACAAGTTGCTATCCCAGCAAATATTCATCGTCAACTAGCCGAACAAGGGTATCTAAACAAAGAAATTACTTTAGGTGTTAGACCAGAGAATATCTTTGAATTAACAGATACAGATGAAGTAAGCAATCAACCTGTATTAACTATTAAGGTGCTTGTTGCTGAAATGTTAGGCTATGAAACATTAATTCACTTTGATTTAGGTAGTACACGCGTCATTGCTAAATTAATTACCCTAGATGAATTTGAAATTGGTGAACAATTACAATTGTCATTTAACTGGGACACGGTGCATTTCTTCGATCCAATGAATGATGGTGAGCGTATCGAAATCAGCAAAAACCAAAAAGTAAGTGTTTGAGGTGAGATGATTGAATAATACAATAACGAGCCGTCAAAAAAGGGCTGAGATGGATGTTGAACAATACTATTCACCCATCAAAAGAAGTTTATGGTCTAAAATACTCAAACATAAAACGTTTTATATGTTTTTACTGCCTTGTATTGTATTCTTTGCCATTTTTTCTTATTGGCCAATGTCCGGTTTAATTCTATCATTTAAAGAATTTAGATTTGATCGTGGCTTATTAGGAGGCGATTGGGTAGGCTTGCGTTACTTTGAACAATTTTTTAGAGACCCTAGAAGTGACATGTATATTCGTAATACATTAATTATTAGTGCTCTAAAATTGTTCCTTTATTTGCCTTTCCCAATCTTATTAGCCTTAGGTTTTAATGAGATTAGTAACCGCCGTGCACAAAGTACGATGCAAAGTATTTCATACTTGCCTTATTTTATCTCTTGGGTCGTTGTGGTTGGTCTGATACAACGGATTTTAGCACCGAATACGGGCTTATTAAATCAAATCATCCAATTTTTTGGTGGCACAGGGGATACCTTCTACCTAATGCAAGAAGAGTATTTTTTCCCAATCGTCTTCATAAGTTACCTTTGGAAAGAAATCGGATGGGATTCAATCGTTTATTTCTCGGCCATCGTAGGGATATCACCGTCATTATATGAGGCAGCTGCCATTGACGGGGCCAATCGACTTCAACAAACACGTCATATCACCTTGCCAAGTATTCGAACCACTATCTTTTTACTTTTCCTTCTATCATTAGGTGGAATTTTGTCAGCTGGTTTTGACCAAATTTATTTGTTGCAAACACCAGGAAACGCGAATGTATCTGAAACCATTGATACCTATGTGGTGCAAACAGGTTTACAAGGCGGACAATTTGGTTATGCAACAGCCATTGGGATGTTACAAGGGGTAGCAGGCTTAGTGCTTACCATCATTATGAACCGTCTAGCTAAAAGAGTATCCGATGATGTAACGCTTTGGTAATCACACAATAACTATCAAAATAAATAATTAGGAGTATTAAAATGAAAAAATTTATTAAAAAAGCATGTGCTATTTTATTAACAACTTCCGTTATTGGAACAATGTTAACAACGACTTTTATCAGTGTTTCAGCTCAAGAAACATCAGATAATTTTATCGCTGATCGTGAAATTACCGGTTTAATTTTCATGAGTGATGGGGATGTTTTTGATGAAATTCCTGAAAACATTCAAAATATTATTAAAGAACAAACAGGTATTACTTTAAATATCCAAGGTGTTGGTACAAGTAATTCGCAAGAAGCCTTAGCTGCTGGTTTAGCTGCAGGTGACTTACCTGATTTTATCGTATTTAACTTAAATGACTCTGGAAGACCTGAAATGCAAATGTTATTAAATGCGTCTAACCAAGGTATGTTCCATGATATCGCTCCTTATCTTCAAGAATCAGAAATTTATGGAAAATATTTTGAAGAAGGCTACTTACCTTTAGATACGGCTCAAAATATTATGTTTAGAGAAGAATTTAATGGTGCTACGTATTTAGTTCATAGAAATATTGCGCGTGTAGGTGGCGAAATTAACACCAACTTTGTCGGTGGACTTTACATTCGTCAAGATATCGTAGACGATTTAGGTATCGACCCTTCTGAAATTACAACCTCTGCACAATTAAGTGAATTAGGTTACCAAATTCAAGAAAATGGCTATACAGATGTGAATGGTAATCCTGTGACTGTTTTTGGACCAACTCAATGGGGTGGAACTGACCGTCGTTATTTATATCAAGATATCGCTTGGACTGGCGACTCTTATGAAAAATTCTTCCCTAATGAAGATGGCGTTGTTGTTCATGAATCACAAACTGACTATATGATGCAAAGAATTGAATTTGTTCAAGGTCTTTTAGCCGATGGTTTATTGCATCCTGAATATTTCACTATGGACGAACCACGTGCTCAAGAAGGAATCATTAACGAAAGCTTTGCGATTGTTTCTGATATGAACAGTAACTTTAGAAAAGTTGAAGATGGCGCTTATGTAAAATTAGGACCTATCCAACGTGTTGATGGTTCAAACCATTTAATTACCCGTTATAAATCAGGTTATGCTGGTTGGGCTGTTCCAACAACTACCGACAATCCGGAACAAATCGTTCAATTTGCTGATTGGTTAGCTACTAAAGAAGGTAAATTATTATGGAATTATGGTATTGAAGGCGAACACTATGATTTAGATGAAAACGGCTATCCAGTTATTAAACAAGAAGTTTTAGATTTATTAGCAGCTGACCCTCAAGCAGCTCAAGACTTAGGTTTTGGTGGTGTTGGTGCCAAATGGGGTGAATATTTAGGTTCAACTGACTTAGCCCCGGTTGAAGATTTTGGTGAAGAATATGGGGGCTTCAATGCTTTACAAGGTAATTCTGTAGGTGTTCAAGTGGCTCAAGATTACTATACTGAAGAAAAATTAGCTAATGTAGAAGTTATTGATGGTATGTCACCTAAATCTTTCTTATATGAATTCGAAGGTTCAGATGGTATGTTAACAACCGCCTTAAAACGTTATGAAGAAGATTTAATTAGAGCATTTTATGCATCATCTGTTGAAGAAGCTCAACAAATCATGGATGGTTCAATTGAAGGTTTAGAAGCAGCTGGCTTAAATGACTATTTAGATTTCATTAATCAAAAAATCGCTGATGGCACACAAATAATCTATTAATCTCAACTTATTGTTTGAAGAAAGGGGTAAAAGCTTGAAAGCAACAAGTAGTAGTGTATTAACTAAAAGCATAATAACGGTTTTAATCGTTTTTTTATGTATTAGTATTATCCTGCCGTTTTTACACATTTTAGCTTTAGCCTTCAATGATGGACAAGATGCAACCCGGGGTGGTGTCTATATTTTCCCCAGAGTCTTTTCTTTAGACAATTTTGCTGAGGTTTTTAGACAAGATGAACTATTAAATGGCTTAGTAATTTCAGTGTTCCGAACGGTAACAGTAACCGTATTAGGTGTGTTTTTAATGTCAATGGCTGCCTATGCCTTAACGATTAAGACACTGCCAGGAAGAGGCTTTATAACATTCTTTGTCTTCTTCACCATGTTGTTTAGTGGCGGTACAGTACCTTATTATTTAGTGCTTTCAGAGTTGAACTTAACCCACTCCATTTGGGTCTATATCTTTCCTAATTTATACAGTGCGACCAACATATTGTTGTTAAGAAGTTCGTTCGTGAATTTACCAACGGAAACAATTGAGGCAGCACGTATTGATGGGGCAAGTGAGTTCAGGATTTTTTGGAATCATGTTTTGCCAATGAGTAAACCTGTTCTTGCGACCGTGTCGTTATTTACGGCAGTGGGGCAATGGAACGACTGGTTCTCAGGTTCATTTTATGTCAGACAGCGAGATTTAAAACCTTTAGCAACTTTGTTACAAGAAATGTTAACCAGACAGACCGCCTTGAGTGATTTGTTACAATCGCAATCGGGTTTTACCGATTATGCCTTGTTGGATCAAATCACCATTACGGGTCAGTCTTTACAAATGGCTACCATTATTGTGGTTATTTTACCAATCATCTTAATGTATCCATTTATTCAAAAATATTTTGTTCAAGGTATTACGATTGGCGCTATAAAAGGTTAAAAGATACTTTAATATTCATTATTAATACCTCCAGGGACAAACGTTCGTGGAGGTGTTTTATAGAGGTGGAATTATGCGATTAAATTACCGTAAAGAGGGTATTTTTAAAATATTACAAATGACGGACACACATATTGGCAATATGCCATTTCATGCCGATGATGAAAAAACATTTGATTTAGTCAGACGTGCGATTCACAAACTAGATGTGGATTTGATTATTCATACCGGCGATATTATATGGTCGGAAGGGGTTAAAGACGCCGACATTGTTTTTAAGAAATTTATTGAGATTTTTAATGAAAGTGATATTCCTATTGCTATTACCTTTGGAAATCATGATACCGAAGAAATCATTACACGCTCGGATTTACGTCAGTTATTTAATCAAACGGTTAAAAATAAAGCCGAAAAAGTTGATATTGCCGTCTTTGATGATCGTGAAAATTATGTGATTCCTATTTATGATGCTTCAAATACTGAGGTTCAAAATGCGCTCTTTATTTTAGATTCAGGTGCCGCCTCCCCACTGCCTTTGAGTGAATATGATTGGAATCAACCAGAACAAGTTGAATGGTTTAGAAAAACAGCCCATGCCTATTTAAAAGGTGACCATGTCAAGCGGCATTTAGTTTTTCAACATATCCCACTACCAGAGTATTGGCAAGCAGCAGATAACATTTTAGCAGGTGTCAATAAAGAAACCAACGAACGCATCTCTTCGCCTACAATCAATACGGGTTTATTTGCGAATATGCTCCTTAATACAGAAATTTGGGGGATGTTTGTGGGGCATGATCACGACAATAATTTTGATGGCTTATTTAATGATATCCACTTAGTGTACGGAAATGTCAGTGGCTATCAAACCTATGGTGAATTGACTAGAGGGGTTCGGATGATTGAATTAAATCAACATACGCAAGACATTAAAACATATACGGTAACTAATGATGAATTATGAGGTAAAGTCAACGTATCAACGTTTCATTAGTCTTTTTCTTCCCTTAATGGTAGAGCATATTTTTATTATGTTAATCGGGAATGTCAATGTGGTTTTATTATCATATTACGATGATACTGCTGTAACGGTCACGGGGATTGCAGATCAACTCTTGTCAATCGGGACAATGGCTATGGGGATTGTCAGTCTAGGAAGCACCATCTTATTTTTACAAAATGCTGAAAAAGAGAAACTCAATTATGTTCAAGGTGTTGCGCGTCAAACCTTAGTGTTAAATATCAGTTTAGGTTTGTTTTTATTTGCTGTAGCCGCCTTTGCAGGGGAATACTTGATAACGATGATGCAGACACCAAGCAATTTGTCAGATCTAACTAATCAATATTTAAGAATCATGAGTTTTAGTTTATTATTCCAAGGGATTACCTCTTCTGTGAGTGCCTTGTTAAGAAGTTTTGGACAAGTGAAGTATGCGATGTTCTTGTCTATTTTAAATACAATCATTTCGATTATTGGGAACGCCCTAGTTATTTTAACCCCTTGGAACCTACTAGGTGGCGGTGTCATTGGGGTAGCGAATGCGACCGTTATGACACGTTTAATCGGTGCGGCTTTAAGTGGTTATGCTGTCTATCGCTATTTACCAATGATTTGGAAAAACTTATTCACATTCAAAATTGAAGAGTTATCAATCATTAAACAAATTCTTGCATTAGGAATTCCTTCAGGAATGGAAAATGTTGCCTATAATATTTATCAAACCATTATCACCGCTATTATTACGTCCATGGGTGCTGCTAGTCTGAATGCCAAAATCTACACGCAAACAGCAACGGCCGTTGTGTTCACTTTGTCAGTCGCTGCCGGTCAGGCTTTACAAATTTTGCTCGGGGAGTTCCTACGTCAAAACGATACGGGCAAAGTAAAATACTTTGCTAAACGAATTACACTAGCCTTTGTCCTGATTGGTGCCATCATCAATATCATCATCGCCCTTTTAGGCCCTTTTGTAATCAATATCTTTACAACTGATCCAGCTATTATTGAATTAATGCGTGTGTTATTGTGGTTGAATGTGCTATATGATCCTTTACGTAGTGCCAATGAAATCTTAATTGCTAGTTTACAAGTGACCGGTGATGTCCGTTATCCGGTTATTGTTGGTATCGTGGTTATCTACTTAATTACAATACCTTTTAGCTTCTTATTTGGTAGTGTGTTGGGACTAGGTTTGATTGCGGTATGGTGGATATTTATTTTGGATGAAGGGATTCGGGCATTTAGTATGTATAGGCGGTTAAACGGTAATCAATGGGTGGGGCGTTATATGAAAGAAGGAGTCGTCAATGAATAAATTTGTAGCTAAAATTTCATATCTTTTTGATTATGTGTTTTATGTCGTTTCGATTCATTTTTTATGGTTCATCGGGCTATGTCTGGGTTTATTGGTTTTTGGCTTAGTGCCTTCGACGATTACAACCTTTAGATTAGCTAGACTGATTCAGCAAGATAGTGATCTTGCCATTGCTAAGTTATTAACCAAATGGTGGGCCTTTTTTAAAGACGATCTGGCGAAATATTGGAAAAATAGTCTTGGATTTAGTTTGGGTGCGATCGTTCTTATTTTGAATTATTTGTATTTACAACAATCACAAGGATTTCTGTTAGGGGTTGTATTTTATGTAACCTTGATATTGATGGCCTTTTATATCATTGCTCTATTTTGGTTTGCTTACTTGTCAGCTAATCATATCGAGTTGTCTAAGTTTGACACGTTAAAAAATGCGGTTTCGATTCCCATTGTTTATGTATTGGAAATGATTGTGTTAGTAGTGTTTTTAGCTGCTTGGTATTTGTTAGTTAGTCAACTTATTCCGGGTTTAAATATTTTCAGTTGGTATGGGGTTTTGTGTTTAGCGTTGAACTATGCCTTTGGCCAAATCGTTGAAGGAAATAATTTGAAGAAGTTAAATAAACTTTGGAAAAGAATGGGTTAGCAATATAGCTCAAGCTATTTTAAATGCTTTTCTTAAAATCGAACGTTTAACTATAGCAGTCTAACTTGCTATAAGTGAACGTTCGTTTTTTATTTACAACTATATTTATTTTTAAAAAAGCGATAGTTAGTGAAATGCTGAAAGTAATATTTTAAAATATATCTAATAAATTACCTTATATACTTTTTTTATGGATAAGTAAATGCTTGCAATTATACTGGTGTGAGGAGTATGATTAAGTAAAGCTTATAAAAAATTTAAAGAATGGAGGTGAAATATGAAACGCCTACTGAGTTGTTATGCTAGCGACTTTGAAAAAATGTCGGGGCAAGAATTAAAGCAGTCTATTTTAGCGAGTGAAGGTCGGACAATCATGGCCGAAACAGTGGTAACCGCCGCTCCTTTACTAGAAGGAATCACAAATGCTGAAGTGATGGCCGCTTTTGGTGCTGATCTCATTGTCTTAAACGAGTTGGATGTGGTTAAGCCTAAAATTGTTGGCATGCCGGATTGTGATAATCCGATTGCTGAAATCAAAAGGCTGACGGGACGTCCGGTAGGCATTAACTTAGAACCAGTTGATGCTACGGTGGATGTGTTGGATACCCGTGTTGAAATTTCTAAGGGGCGTCTTGCGACAGCCGAGAATTGTCAATTAGCTCAGGAAATGGGGGTTGACTTTATAATGTTGACTGGGAATCCTTCTACGGGAGTATCGAAACAAGCTATTGGGCAATCGATTGCTACGAGCAAAGCAAACTTTGATGGGTTAGTTTTCGCCGGTAAAATGCATGGGGCTGGCTTATCTGAAAAGATATTTACTTTAGATGAGTTAATTGCTTATATTCAGTCAGGTGCGGATGGTGTTTTATTGCCTGCAGTAGGAACGGTACCTGGTTTAACGGAGCAAGAAGCGCATGAAGCCTGTCAAGTTGTGAAAGATTTAGGTGGATTGGTTATTAGTACGATTGGAACAAGTCAGGAAAGTGCAGACGAAGAAACTATTCGCTCATTTGGATTGAGTAATAAGCGAGTCGGATCAGATATCCATCATATTGGTGATGGTGGTTATGGGCGAATGCCAATTCCAGAAAATATCACTGCCTTAAGTATTGCGGTACGTGGGAAACGACATACTTATTTCAGAATGGCTCAATCCATTCGTCGTTAAGAATAAATATTTTAGAAAGAGAGAAATTAATATGAAAAGTTATTTTCAAAGACTAGGTAGCTCTTTAATGCTACCCGTAGCTATTTTACCCGTTGCAGCTATTTTAATGGGGATTGGTTACGCAATCGATCCGGCTGGGATGTCAGGTGATAGTACGAATGGATTAACTGTTTTCTTAATTCAAGCAGGTCTAGCAATTATTAACCAATTACCTGTCCTATTTGCAGTAGGTGTTGCAACAGGGATGTCAAAAGATAAAAGTGGGGCAGCCGCATTGTCTGGTTTAGTGGCATTCATTATGTTAACAACCATGTTAAGTACCGATGTTGTTGCGTCTATTACGAATTCAGAACCAGACATGGCATTTGGGGCTACTTCAAATGTGTTTATCGGGATGTTAAGTGGGATTATTGCTTCTGAAATGTACAACCGTTTCAGTGATACAAAATTACCAATGGCTTTAGCTTTCTTTAGTGGGAAACGTCTCGTTCCAATCATTACAGCGGCCGTTTCATTAGTTGCAGCTGTAATTCTATACTTTATTTGGCCAGCAGCTTATTCTGCTTTAGTCGCCTTTGGTGAAAGCATTGTTGGTTTAGGAGCAGTAGGGGCTGGTATTTATGGATTCTTCAACCGGATTTTGATTCCAACCGGATTACACCATGCCTTGAATAATGTGTTTTGGTTTGACTTAGCAGGAATTAATGATATTGGTAATTTCTGGGGTGGTACAGGTGAACTAGGTGTTACAGGTATGTATCAAGCTGGCTTTTTCCCAGTGATGATGTTTGGTTTACCTGCCGCTGCATATGCTATGTATCGTAATGCTAAACCTGAGCGTAAAACAGCAACGGCTTCCTTAATGTTAGCAGCAGCTTTTGCTTCGTTCTTTACAGGTATTACTGAACCGCTTGAATTCGCCTTTATCTTTGCTGCACCTGGTTTATATGTGGTGCATGCCTTATTAACTGGTCTATCAATGTTCATTGCCGCAACATTCCACTGGACGGCTGGATTAGTTTTAGTGCAGGTTTGATTGACTTCTTATTAAGTTTAAACGTCCCAATGGCTAATAATCCATGGATGTTGATGGTATTAGGTGTAGTAATGGGTATTATCTATTACTTCTTATTTGATTTCTTAATTAAGAAATTTGATTTAAAAACCCCTGGTCGTGAAGATGATGATGCTCTAGAAGCTCAAGCAGCTATGGAAGAATCAATGGCTAAATACGGATCTAGTAAAGCAAATGCGGATAGCAAACATGCTTTGATGGCACGTACCATTTTAGACGGATTAGGTGGACCAGAAAACCTTGTGACCGTTGATAATTGTGCCACTCGTTTACGTTTAATCCTAGTGGATACCGACATAGTAAATGATGTGAAAATTAAATCAGCTGGAGTAGCAGGTGTTCAAAAGATTGATAAAAAGAATTATCAAGTCATCGTTGGGACAGAGGTACAGTTTGTTGCTGATGAATTGATTAAGTTGAAAGATAAAGAGTAATTGGTAATATAAACTTGATGAAGGATTAAATTTAATACAATTTAAAATAGTTAATTATAGTAATGAAAAAGACAGATAGATCTCTATCTGTCTTTTTCATTGAAACAAGCAAATCGAATGAGCATTATTAATAAAACCAGATCGGAGTAAAGCGTAATTATAAAACGATATTCAGAATAATAGAACAGTAAGATAGATATATTAAAAAATGAGAAATGAAATAAATACTTCGTCCGTTAATATATTGCACGAATCAAAATTAACACAGAAATTTAATTATATAAAAAGTTATGAGTATAATTTATGTAAGCTATATTAACACAAACTGTATACAAAACTAATTGAAAAATAAAGCGTATACAATTAACATTAGAAATGTAGAAGCTAGATAATTAATTTTTAAATGTTTAATTTAACTTACATGAATATTTTGTGAAGATAGACTTAAATAAGAATTTGGTTATACTACTCAAACTTGAAAGAGGTAATTATGTTACAAAAAAGAGCTTTAGAAATATTAAAGTTAATAATAGGGAATAAAGACATTTCCAATGAGGAAATACAATTGAAAATGAATTTGACACAAAGACAAGTAAACTATGATATTGATTTACTTAATACATGGTTGGAAGAAAATGGTTATTCGACGATTTTAAAAATGCCAAATGGTACATATCAATTTAAAAATAAAAATAATTTAACTAGGATACTAACTGATATTGCGAAAGGAAATATTAATTATATATTGAGTGAAGAAGATCGGCAAAAAATAATATATCTTTATCTATATTTGAATTACGATGAAATTTCCTTATATCATTTTATTGATCTTTTAGAGGTTAGTAGAGGAACAGTTAATAATGATTTAAAAAAAATTGGAGAAGCTCTCACAATGTATGGAGTAAGTATAACTTATTATAGAGACAATGGGTATAGATTAATAGGTGATGAAGAAAATATACGATATGTGATGATGCTGATTGTAGTTGAAATAGTGTCTTATGATCAAGGACAATACATTTTCCAAACTGTGCTAGGGAAAGAAAGTTATGAATTAGCAACTCAATTTAAATCAAAAATTAAAGAATTAGTACAGAATAATAAAGTAAATATGTCATACAATAATTTAAGTATTGTTTCATATATATATGTTTTTTCTTATATTAGAGAAGTAGATATTCATTTAAATTTAAATACAAATATTCATTTTGATTTTGAGAATCTCCTTGAATATAATGTTGCACATGAAGCACTACAACAGTTTGCTTCGCCAACTCGGAATCAAATTACATTTTTGGAGACCCTATTATTATCCTATTCTATTGGACAAGAGAAAAAAGAAACTAGTGATAAGTTTATTATTAAAAAGATAATAAATAGTATTTTAGATAAATTAAAAAACTCCTATGCAATTAATTTAGAAAACAAAAAAGTTTTTGGTCAATTATATTCTCACATTAGACCAGCTGTATACAGAATGATATTCAATTATCCTTATATAAATCCAATAAAAAAAGAAATAAAAAGTCAATATCAATGGATTTATATTTTAATTAAGGAAACAATTGAATCATTGAAATTGAATAATTACGATAATATATCTGAGGATGAATTATCATACTTAACTATTCATTTTGCGACATTTTTTATGGAAGATCTGGCAGAAAGCAATGATTCCCCGAAAAAGTTAACAGGTGTAATTGTTTGTCCAAACGGAGTGGGGTATTCTGTATTACTGTCGAGAGAATTATCCAATTTATTTCCTGAAATTTTATTTCTAGATACAGTTTCTGTCACAGATTTTAATAGTATTAATAAAGAAGTTGACGTTGTATTTTCAACAACGTTAATTGAGACAGAAAAAACGCTGTTTTTAGTGCAACCTATAATGTCTAGTGTTGAAAAAGCAGCATTAGTTAAAAATTTTAATGAAGAGTTTGGGAATAATTTTAATGAAAAAGATAAAATAAAGAATTTTTTAAATCGAATAGAAAAATATATTGATATAAAAGATCAACAAGGTTTTATTTCAGAAGTAAAATCTTTTTTAACCACTAATAATGATGTTAATGTAAAAAGGAGAGAACCTATGTTAAGCGAAATAGTGAATGAACAGTTAATTCAAACGAAAATATCTGCAATAGATTGGAGAGATGCTATTAGGAAAAGTGCTGCTCCTTTAGTTTCGACAAAAAGGATAACAGCAAATTATGTTGAAGCAATGATTAAAAACTCGGAGGAGGGAAATCAATATATTGTTATTACTAAGCATGTTGCGTTACCACATGCTAGGCCAGAGGAAGGAGCAAAGAAAGTAGCTCTAGGAATAACCACATTAAAGGATCCTATTAATTTTGGTAATGAACAAAATGATCCTGTTAAATATATATTTTGCCTTAGTGCTATTGATAATAAAACTCATCTTAGAGCACTTTCTGAATTAGTAGAACTATTAGAAGATTCTGAATTTTATAGGATTTTAGATGAAGCTGACAATGCAAAAGAAATTATGGATTATATAAAAAAGAACGAGCCATTAGAAGAAAAGGATAGCGAATAAAAGTTAGACTATTTAATAAAAAATAAAAAAACAAGAGGAGAAAATTAGATTATGAAAAAAGGAATAGTAGTTTGTAGAACTGGTACCGGATCGAGCGTTATGTTGAAAATTCAAGCAGACAAGGTAATTAAGACAAATAATCTTCCAATTAGTTTAGAGCAAGCATCACTAGATGCAATTCCTGGTTTTAGCGGGGACTTAATAATTGCACTATCTGATGTAGCTGATGATTTAAGTGAAAAGCATCTTAAACAATATATTATCGGTATTAATAATATGATGAATAAAAATGAATTATTAGAAAAAATGAATATGTTTTTAACTGAAATAGAAGAGGAGAAATAACATGCAATTTTTTGTTAGTTTTTTTAGTAATCCAGCAGTTCTGTTAGGTGCGTTTGCTTTTATTGGATTAGTTTTAAATAAAGAAAAAACTTCAGCTGATGTAATAACAGGAACATTTAAAACAATAATAGGTTTCTTAATTTTTTCAATAGGTGGGGATGTAATTACTGCCAGTTTGCAAAATATCAACGCAATGTTTCAGGAAGGGTTTAATATTACTGGAGTAATTGCCTCTCCAGAAGCTGCTACAGCACTTGCGCAAGGTGAATATGGTTTTGTAGTATCTAGTGTTTTGATTTTCGGATATATTATGAATCTGTTCTTTGCTAGATTCACGCGCTTTAAGAATATTTTGTTTCATGGAGGGCACGCATTATTCACTGCTTCAGTATTAGGTTTAATAATGAAGTATTATGGATACTCTGACCTAGTTTCAATAATAGTTGGTGGAGTAATCTTAGGATTTTTGATGGCTTCACTACCTCAACTAACGGAACCATTTATGAGCGATATTACAGGTGATGAAGATCCAGGATTTGTAATTGGACACTTTAATATGATAGGGTACTCTCTTTCAGGTTATTTAGGAAAGCTATTTAGTAAGGATAAGGATAAGACCACAGAAAGTATTAAATTGCCAAAATTCTTATCTTTCTTTTCAGATTTTCTTAATGGTGTAGCTGTATTGATGCTTATTCTGTTTTACATTTCTGCACTGGCAGCAGGAAAAGAATTTACTCAAAATCTAGCCGGAACAGTTCATTGGTTAGTGTTTCCATTTATACAAGCATTTAGATTTACAGCAGGTATGTCAATTCTTATGACTGGTGTTAAGATGTTCCTAGCATCATTGACTGAAGCTTTTACTTCGATTTCTGATAAATATATTCCAGGAGCTAAACCAGCACTAGACGTTCCAACAATATTTCAATACGCACCTAATGCTGTTTTAGTAGGTTTTGTAGTTTCTTATACAGCAAGTTTACTAAGTTCTTTTGTAATGTCACTATTAGGGTTTTCCGTTGTCATGATACCAGCCGCACATATTTCATTTTTTTCTGGAGGTACAGCAGCAATTTTCGGAAATTCAACTGGAGGTTGGAAAGGTGCAGTATTAGGATCCTTTGTAATGGGATTATTACTCTCATTCCTACCACTACTTTTATATCCATTATTAGCAGAAATGGGAATTGAAGGATCAGCATTTCCTAATGTGGATTATAATATAATTGGATACTTACTACATAAAATTTTGAGTTGGATTCAATAATTAGGTATAACAACTAAATACCAACTTTAGTTGTTATATAAGTAATGGGTTCAATCAAATTTAAAGATAAGGAAGTGTATAAATGTTATTTAAAGGTTTAATAACTGCAATGGTAACCCCTTTTAAAAATAGTGGTTATGGAATTGAAGAAGATTCATTAGGAAAATTAATTGAATATTTAATAGAAAATAAGGTATCAGGTCTATTCATATTAGGAACCAATGGTGAATTTTACTCTATGACACAACAAGAAAAATTAGATTTAGTTAAGTTGACTGTCAAGATTGTAAATGGAAGAGTACCAATTTATGTGGGGGCTGGTTGTAATTCTACTATTGAGACAATTGAGTTATCAAAAAAAATGGAGGATTTAGGAGCTGATGTGCTTTCAATAATTACACCTTATTTTGCGAAATTAACAGATGAAGAAATGTATAATCATTATACATCAATAGCAGATGAAGTACATTTACCAATAATGCTTTATAATATACCGAAAAGAACTGGGAATAATCTTTCGCCTAAATTAGTATCAGATTTATCAAACATAACTAATATAAAAGGTATTAAAGATAGTAGTGGAGACTTAAGATTATTAAAGGATTATATTGAAATAACAAATGATAAAGATTTTTATGTTTTGTCTGGATCAGATGGGGTTATGTTAGATGGCTTTCATTTGGGAACATCAGGATCAGTTTCTGGAACCTCAAATGTAATTACAAAGACTGATAAAGCTATTTATGATAATTTTATTGCTGGAGATTATACTAAAGCAAAGGAGATGCAGAATAACATTCAACTTTTTAGAGAAACTAATCATTTAGCTACAGAACCCAGTGTAATTAAATACGCATTAGAACTACGAGGGATACCTGTTGGTCAAGCACGAAAACCGATAGTACCATTAGATGCAAAGATGAAACAGAAAGTAGCACAAGTCATTGATTTTTATAATGAATTGGAATCTAACTTATAATCGATAATATATGGGTCCAAAGTAACACTAATTGGGTAAAACTTTATCTAGTTATTTGCTTAATATCTAATCATTGGGTCAAATCAATAATTACCTGCTATAAATTCACACCTTTATGTACGCAAAAATGAAACTCCCTATTTAATATAGTTAATGATAACTTCTTAAAATATGGGAGTTCCAAATGCGTCATTACTTTTGGTGTCTTTAAACTTTCTTCAATGTTTTGTTGGATAATCTTTTTGTAATATTTATCAATCAGGGATGGATTAGTTCTCAGTAAAAGTTCTATGTAAAAAAATAATATAAAATCATAATTTTATGCAAAAAATCAACTGAAAGGGGTTGCAAATAAAAAAAGGATACGTTATAATCAAAATTGAAATAAGCGAAATTTTTTTACAGACATATGTAATCGATTACACATGATAAATACATACAATAATTTTGAAAGAGACAATAACTATGCAAAATCCTACCATTAAAGACATTGCCAACAAGGCTGGTGTATCAACTGCTTCAGTATCCCGTGTTTTAAATAAGACAGGGTATATTAGTGAGGACTTAGTAGAAAAAGTGATGAAAGCTGTCAATGAACTCAATTATATCCCTAATAATATAGCCAAGAGTTTAAAGGTCCAAAAAACTAATACCATTGGCGTAATTATTCAAGATATTAGTAACCCCTTTTTTATGAAAATTGCAAAAGGGATTGAAGACGTTTTACGACAGACGGAATATAATTTGTTGATCACCAGTGGCGAAGATAATCGTGAAAAAGAAGCTTCTCTTTTACGGATGTTTACTGAGAAAAGAGTGGACGGTCTGATACTTGCTTTATCTGAAAACCATGAAGATATGTTGAGTTCTGCATCTAAAAGTGGAATTCCAATATTATTGGTCGATAGAGAATTAAATTTAAATTTAGAAGTCGATAAAATAACTGAAAATAATTATCTAAGTGCTTATCATTTGACTGAAAAAATTATTAAAACTGGGGCAAAAAAAATTGGGGTTATATCTGGACTCCCAAATGTGTTAATAGCTCAAGAAAGATACCGAGGGTTTGTTAACTGTATAAATGATTATGGGTTACCTTTAACTTCAGATTTGATATTTGAAGGAGATTATTCTTTTGATTCTGGTAAAGATGCAATTAATTATTTTAGGAGCAAGAATCAGCTGCCGGACGCTATTATTTCATTAAACAATGCAATGACTAATGGAGCTGTAACTGAATTATTAAATCAATCTATCTTTGATATAATAATCGGATCATATGGAGAAATTGAGTTTCAAGAATACTTACCTGGGTTGAAAATTTTTTCGGTTATACAAGCCCCTTATCATCTTGGAAAATTAGCTGGTCAAATAATGTTAGAAAGAGTGATGCATACTGAATTAATAGAAAAACGATCTATTGTTCATACTAATAGTTATAACTGGTAATAGAAAGGACATTCTAAATGGAAATAAATATACAAGATACTTTAAAGCAAGCAATCATACAAGAGAGTGAATCTATTGCTTCTTTATCAAATATAATTGATGATTCTTTTGAAAAGGCTATCCTCGCAATAACTGAATGTAGTGGTAAAGTAGTAATTACTGGTGTTGGAAAATCTGGACATATAGGAAAGAAGATTGCAGCTACATTTTCAAGTACTGGAACTCCCTCTTTCTTCATGCATAGTACAGAAGGCTTACATGGAGATTTAGGTATGATAGAGAAAGAAGATATAGTTATACTAATATCTAACAGTGGAGAAACATCTGAGGTAATCAGTTTATTACCAACTATTAAAACTATTGGTTCACAAACTATTTCTATCACTTCCAACAATCAATCTACTCTAGCTAAATCGGTCGATTTCCCTTTGGCATATACTTATACCCATGAGGTTGACCACTTAAACTTAGCCCCAACAACTAGTTCAACAACAGTTCTAGTTATCGGAGATGCTTTAGCAGTAACTTTAAGTAAGATTAGAGAGTTTAGAGCTGAAGATTTCCATTTATATCATCCTGGAGGAAGTCTTGGAAGGCAGCTGAGTGAAAAGGAAGGTGAGAAATAATGACAATATTAGTGTTAGGTAGTTTTATGATGGATCATGTGGTAACAACAAAACGAGCACCTAAAAATGGTGAAACAATCGTAGGTAAGCAGTTTGAGATTTTTCCAGGTGGAAAAGGAGCTAATCAAGCAGTAGCAGCATCGCGGTTAGGTTTAAATGTAATCATGGCTGGAAAAGTAGGGTCAGATTATTATGGTGATGTCTTTATTAATCTTTTAGAAAAAGAAGGTATTGATGTAAGACATATTGTTAAAGATAAAGATAAATCGACTGGCGTTGGATTTGTGACAGTCGAAGAAAATGGTGATAATCGAATAATTGTAGTATTAGGTGCAAATCTTAGCTATGATTCACAAGATTTGTCAGAACTTGTTGTTGATATAGCGCCAGTAACACTAGCAATGTTTCAACTAGAAATGGATTTTGATTTAACTGAAGAAGCAATTAATGTATTCTATCAAAAACAAATTCCAGTTTTATTAAATCCGGCCCCTGCAAGAACATTATCTAATGATCTTTTATCAAAAGTTACTTACTTGACACCGAATGAAAGTGAATTGGAATTATTGACAGGCTATCAATTAAAGAATATGCAAGATGTCATTGAAGCAGCCAAAAGTTTACTAGACAAAGGTACAGAGAATGTGATTGTTACTTTAGGAGACAAAGGTGCATTGATTGTTAATAAAGAATTAGTTGAACTAGTTGATGGCTATACAGTTGAAGCTGTTGATACAGTAGCTGCTGGAGATGCCTTTAATGGAGCATTTGCTTATGCAATTTCTAGCGGCTATGAAATAATACAAGCTGTGAAATTCGCTAATGCAGTTGGCGCATTAACGATAACTAAAAAAGGTGCAATTCCTTCCATCCCAACTTATGAAGAAGTTCAGTCATTTATTGACCAAAAAGAATAAAGTACTGAAACGATACTAGGAACATATGTAATCGATTACACGATTGGAATTTAATAGAACAATGATAAGAGTGAAATTATAAATGTTAAAATTAATCCCAAAAACTTTGTCCCCAGATCTGTTAAAAATATTATGTGAAATGGGACATGGAGACACGATAGTAATTGCAGATGCGAACTACCCAAGTGCATCAAATGCAAAGCAATTAATTAGATGTGATGGAATAAGCGCGACACAAATGTTAAAAGATATTTTAACAGTGCTACCAATTGATAAAAGTTCAGAGTTACCAGTAAAATTGATGGAGGTTTCAGAAAGTGATAAACCACTTGAACCAGTGATATGGGACGAATTTTTGGAAATAATAGAAAAATCTGAGAAAAGAAAAGTGAAATTTGAATTCTTAGATCGATTTAAATTTTATGAGAGTGGGAAAGAAGCATATGCTATTGTAGCAACTGGAGAAACTGCATTGTATGGCAATATTATTTTAACTAAAGGTGTTGTTGAGTAATGGAAAGGGTGATTTGATAATGTTACTCGAAATGAAACAAATATCGAAAGAATTCCCTGGAGTTAAAGCTCTAAGTAACGTAGATTTTAATTTACAAAAAGGTGAAGTTCATGCACTTATGGGAGAAAATGGTGCTGGCAAATCGACTTTAATGAAAATTTTAACTGGTATCTATGACAAAACTAGTGGAGAAGTATTTATCGATGATAAACTGGTTGAGTTTAGTAATACAAGAGAAGCTCAAGAAGCGGGGGTAGTAATGGTCCATCAAGAACTTAATAATGCAAAAGATTTAACAGTAAGTGCTAATATTTTTCTTGGTAATGAACCTAAAAAAGGACTATTTATTGATGACAAAAAAATGATTGAAGATAGTAAAAAACTTTTTCAACAACTTGGAGTAAATATTGATCCAGAAATTAAGATTGATAAATTGACAGTTGGAGATGCTCAAATGGTTGAAATTGCAAAAGCAATTTCAATGGAAGCGAGGATAATAGTCTTTGATGAACCTACCGCAGCGCTTTCTCAGAAAGAAACTGAAAAACTATTCGAAACAATTAATTTATTGAAAGAAGATGGTGTAGGAATAATTTACATCTCACATCGTATGGAAGAAATAGGGATAATTTCTGATAGGGTAACTGTTCTTAGAGATGGCGAATACGTTGGGACTTTAACTACCAAAGAAACAAGTAGAAACCAAATTATAAAAATGATGGTTGGTAGAGAATTAGTAGAAGAAGTTAAAACTGAATCAAAAGTTTCAAAAGAAGCACCAATTATATTAGAAGTAAAGAATTTAAACGCAGATCCAATAGTTAAGAATATCAACTTTACATTACGCAGAGGGGAAATCTTAGGGTTTTCAGGTTTAATGGGTGCTGGGAGAACAGAAACAGCTAGAGCAATAATTGGAGCAGATCCTAAGCAGTCTGGGGATATACTGATTAACGGTAATGAAGTGAAAATTAATAATACTAGTGATGCTGCCAAATATAAGATTGGCTATATTTCAGAAGACAGACGTCGCTATGGGGTATTACTAGAGAAAACTATTGCAGAAAATATTTCATTAAACAATTTAGATCAGTTTGTTAAGTATGGTTTAATTGATGATAAAAAAACTATAGAGGTAGCAGATAAATATAGAAAAGCTCTAAACATTCGTTCTACCAGTGCGACACAGAAAGTAAAAAATTTATCTGGAGGAAATCAACAAAAAGTTGTTATAGCGAAATGGATATTAAAAGATTGCGATATACTAATATTTGATGAACCAACACGTGGTATTGATGTTGGAGCAAAATCAGAAATCTATGATTTGATTAATTATTATGCAGATGAAGGAAAAGCAATTATTATGATTTCGTCAGAGATGAATGAAATTTTACGATTGAGTGATAGAATTATCGTTTTTTGTGAAGGAGAAATAACAGCTGATATACCAATTGAAGAAGCCACACAAGAAATTATTATGGATTATGCCACTTTAAAAACTAGCTAAAAGGAGGATATTAATGAATAAAACAAAACTTAGTTTAAAGAAAATTTTTGCTTCACAACAATTTGTAGCAGCGGTTGCACTTATTATTTTATATTTGTTTTTCTATTATAATAGTGTGCCATTTAGATCGTTTACAACATTAACTAGTATTTTCGATTCTTCGTACTACTTAGGGTTTTTAGCAATTGGGGTTACATTTGTTATTGCAACTGGCGGTATTGATTTATCGTTGGGGACTGGAATGATAGCAGCTGCTATTACAGGAGGTGTTTTATACGAAAGATATAATGTTCCATTAGTTATCGCATTATTGGTAATTGTTTTATTTGGTATACTATTAGGTTTTTTCAATGGCTTGTTAGTAGCAAAACTTAACATGCCACCATTTATTGCAACTCTTGGGACTCAAATGGTTACTTTAGGTTATGGTTCAATGATTTCAAAAGTGCAAACTGTCAATTTTCCGTTAAGATCAAGTCCGGAAGGGTGGTATAAAAGTATTTTTAGGACTAATACAAATTTTCCGACAGGAATTATTGTATTATTGGTTTTAGTCGTTATTTCATCTTTATTTTTAAGTAGAACGAAACCAGGAAGATATATTTTATCTTTGGGTAGTAATGAGGAAGCGACTAGGTTATCAGGAATTGATACGGTTAAATATAAATGGATGGCTTATGTAATCAGTGGATTCTTTATTGGCTTAGCCGGAATTGCATATGCAGCCACATTTACTTCAGTTTTACCTGGTGAAGGGATGGGGATTGAAACAAATGCAATTGCTGGGGCGATTATTGGTGGAACATCAATGTCAGGTGGTATTGCGAGTGTAGGTGGTACAATTATAGGGGTCTTTATAATGACTGTTTTACAGACTGGACTTCCATACATTGGATTCCAACCACATTATCAAATTTTCATTACTGGATTTGTAATTATTGGAGCAGTCTTAGTCGATGTAATTAAAAATAAAAATACAAGATAAATAAAGGAGAAAAAAGATGAATAAAAAAATGAATAAATTAGTTAAAATGGTATCTGTAACCGCAGCCTTATTTGGTTCGTTTGTTCCCTTATCTTCTACTGTAAATGCTCAAGAAAGTTTGAATATTCAAGCTATTGCTAAAGGATTTACTCAACAATACTGGTCAGCAGTAAGAACTGGTGCTGAACAAGCTGCTGAAGAATACAATGTTAATTTAACTTTCGTTGGTCCTGCTAATGAAACAGCTGTACAAGAACAAGTTCAAATGTTAAGTAATGCGATTAATCAAAACCCAGATGCAGTAGTTTTAGCTTCGTTAGATACAAATTCACAAATTGATTTGTTACAACAAGCAATGGATCAAAATATTCCTATTATTGGATTTGATTCAGGAGTACCTGAAGCACCGGAAGGCTCAGTTTTAGCTACAGCAGCAACTGACAATGTAGCTGCTGCTGGAATTGCTGCTGAACAAATAGTTCTTGCCCTTGGGGAAGAGTTGGATAATGCTAGTCCTGAAAATCCAATTCGTATAGGTATTTTATCACAAGAAGCTAATTCAACATCAATATCAGAACGGACACAAGGTTTTGCTGATAAAGTAATAGAGTTAGTAGCTGACAAAGAGAATTTAGTTGATAAAGTAGCGGTTGTTGGTCATGATAAATTTAATAATGGTGTTTCTGAGAACGATGCGGCTCTAATCATCCAAGTACAGATCCCAGCTAATGCGACAGATGCTGAAGTACTTACGACAGCTCAAGCACTTTTAAATAGCGAGAACTTACGTGCAGTATTTGCTTCAAATGAAACTGCTTCAAAAGGTATAATTAATGCTAATGATGCATTAGGAGGAGTTGTTGGTCCAGATGGAATTCTAGTGGCTGGATTTGACTCAGGATTATTACAAAAAGATGCAGTTAAAAATAATGTTTTCATTGGTTCGGTAACTCAAGATCCAATCACTATAGGTTATTCTGGTGTTGAACTAGCGGTGAAAGCAATTAATGGTGAAGAGGTCGAAGATTTAAGTGTAGAAGCTATTTGGTATAATTCAGAAAACATTGAGTCAGATGAAGTTGCTCCGCTACTATACGATTAAAACAAACAAATAGAATTATAAAAAGAATACAGCAAGATACCTAAAAATAAGGGCTTGCTGTATTTTTAGTGTATAGAGTTAATAAAATTTAGTATAAATTAATGTTAATTCTTTAAATTTTTCAGTTTTTTTTCAAAAATAAAAAAGTAAATAATTCATTAAGACTAATTAATTAGAAAATTTAAATTTTATAGAAACTCAGCAGAAAATTTATTGTAAGGGTTTGCAAAGATTTGTGGTTTAAAGTATACTAGTTAGTAGTAATAGTTTTATTTGATTAAGCGGTTTTAAATGTAATCGTTTACATGTTCGTTACCTATGTCATCTGTAAAAGGAAGAGGTGTGTAACTAGTATAAATTGTATGTCGGTATACTCTAAGTGGTTTTTGTCATGTTATAAATGTCTATCTGTCGGTTGTTGGTATATATATAAAGAAAGGGATTATCTCATGAAAAAGAAAAGTAGTATTTTATTAAGTGCAATTACTGTTGCTTTATCTGCTGTAGGTTTTACTTCTTTTAATCCTCAAGTTGCCAATGCACAAGAACCTGTTGTCATTGATTGGTGGACGCCACAGTGGAGTGATCAAGAAACAGCCTGGATTGAAAAGTATGTCGAAGAATTTAATAACTCACAAGCTGAAATTCAAGTTGCACTAGAAGTCGTACCCGGTGATGCATGGGATCAACGTATAATTGCAGCCCAAGCTGCGGGGAATGCGCCAGATATCACAACCATGAACTACAATAAAATAGTTTTTTCAGCAGAACGCGGTGAAATATTACCATTAAATGATTATATGGATCCAGCTGTATTCGATGATTTATTAGACAATGTTAAAGGCTTTGTTACAGTAGGAGATCAACAGTATGCCTATCCAATGTTAGTTGAACCTTCATCTGTTTTGTTTTATCGGAAAGATTTATTTGAAGAAGCTGGGTTAGACCCTGAAGTGGCTCCAACTACTTGGGAAGAATTAAAATCGTTTGGTGAACAACTTAAAGGTGTTGGTAACACCGTCTCTCCATTAGCTGCGGCTAATAATGCGGTGGAAATTGCTTGGACACATTGGGGATTACAAGCTATGGTTGATGGCTATCCAATTAATGATGATTGGTCAGCTTCTACGATTAATTCGCCACAAGTCGCTGAATTAGTTGAATTCTGGGCGAGTTTACATACTGATGGTATTTTACCTGTACAAGGTTTTGAAACCGGCTACAATGACATTACGCCATTAGCTGATGGAGCAGTAGCCATGCAAATATCTGGTTCATGGGTTATTGGACAATTAAAAAATGAACATCCTGAAGTGGTTGAAAACATTGGTGTAGCTGTTATGCCAACCCCGGATGGTAACTTTGACCGTCCTACAGCTTCATTAGGTGGTTGGACTTTAACCATCGATGGTTTAAGTGATAATCCTCAAGAAGCAGCTGATTTTATCTCTTGGTTTGTAGCAGGTGATGAAGAAATAATGTTAGAGTTCTTTAGAGATACCGCTCAATATTCCAAGTTCCCAGCTCGTATTTCAGTGGATGAAGTGATTTCAACGGATCCAGCGGGTGCGGAAGATCCTTGGAGACAATTGATTGCTGAACAAATTATTCCATATGCAGTACCAGAACCAATTTATGCTTGGGAAATTAGTCAAGAATATGCCAATGCTGTCGAACGTGTATATATTACGGGTCAAAGTGTTGAAGATGCGCTAATAGAAGCGGAAACGAACATTAACACTTATATTGAAAACAACGATTATGCTGGAACAAATCCAAGACAATAATGTGTTTTGATTAGATGTCTGGCTTATGGCCAGACATCTAATTAAGTTGGAGGTTAGTATTAATGAAAAAGAAAGCAGTAAAGAAAAAATATGATTGGATAGCAATTGCCTTTCTATTACCCATGGTAGGGTTATTAACGGCTTTTGTTGTTATTCCTTTGATTTATGCTTTTGTTGTCAGCTTTTATGAATGGAATTTTTATCGCGATTCAGTTTATATAGGTTGGGAAAATTATCGTCGTGTTTGGGTGGATAAAAATTTTTGGAACTCATTATGGGTGGGATTGAAATTCGCTCTCATGGTCGTGCCAACCCAATTTGTCTTAGCCTTCTTTTTAGCTCATATGATTAGAAATATGCGACAACGACTGGGTGGATTTGTAAAAGTATCCATTTACATTCCAACTGTCGTTTCGGGGGTAGCCGCTGCCTTAATCTTTAGTTTCATTTATAACTATAATGGTGGAATTGCTAATGCCATTGTTACTGCCTTAGGTTTTGAACCTATTGCTTGGCTTCAAGATGTAGATATTGTATTAGGGGCTTTAGCAGCGCCAGCTATTTGGTTAGGTTTAGGCTTTACAACCTTAATCATGTTAGCGGGATTAAACGACATTCCTATTTCCTATTATGAAGCAGCTGATATGGACGGTGCCAATGCTATACAGAAAGTATTTCGTATCACCGTGCCATTAATGAAAAACATTTTCTTGTATGTATTATTGACAGGTATTATTGGCGCGATTCAACAATTTGATTTGCCATATACGATGACGGGTGGTGGACCACTCAATATGACAACGACACCTAATTTGTTTATCTATAATCATTTCACGAATGATCCTTATTTGGGGTATACCATTTCGGCTTCTTTAATGTTATTTGTTATATTAGGTCTTATTTCGGCTGTTGTATTTAGAGTTTTTCGATTTACCGGAGAAGATTAGGAGGATGAATGATGCGTAAAAAGAAACAAAGAATCATTCCCTCAATCATTGGTTTGATAGCGGCTATTACGTCTCTCTTTCCTTTGTTATGGATGATTATGTCTGGTTTTAAGCCATCTAATGAGGTAATGTCATACCCCTTTAGATTTTTCCCCACAGAGTGGACGATTGAAAACTTTGTGGAATTATTTGAAGACCCTGGCTTCTTTCAATCAATGGGTGTAACGTTTGTTGGTGCCATTATTTTTGCCTTTTTAACTATTTTAGTTAATTCGATGGCAGCTTATGCCTTTGCGCGGTTGAAGTTTCCATTCAAGAAAGCACTATTTTTCTATTGTATTTTAACCATGTTCATCCCACAAATGGCGATTTTAATTCCATCCTATATCGTTGTGGCACAATTAAATATGTTAAATACCTTGTTTGTATTAATTTTGCCTGGGTTAGCTTCGGCAATGAATATGTTCTTGTTAAGACAGTTTTATACGGATATACCAACTGAATTAGATGAAGCTGCCGTGGTTGATGGAGCTTCGAAAATTCAAATATACACACAAATATTTATTCCTTTATCTAAACCAATTTTTGTTTTAGTTGGAACGTCTTCTTTCTTAGGTTATTGGAATGCTTTGATTTGGCCGATAATGACGATATCCAATCCACGGCTATTCCAAATCATGCAGTACCTGTCTTTCTTCCGTTCAGCTCAAGGCTCACAATGGGGCTTAATTATGGCAGGAACTACCTTAGCAGCCATGCCGGCTATCATATTGTTTATGTTTTTCCAAAAATATTTAATTCAAGGGATCAAATTGTCTGGCATTAAATAAATCATTTAAACGAAATAAAGTGAGGGTATAGAATGGAAAATTTAGGCAGTTCATTACGTGATTTATATAGAGTTCGCAACGCTAAACGTAAGCGGTACTCAAGTTATGATACGACAGGTGGCAATCGCGATTATTTAAAAGTTTATCCAGGAGATGTGATTGACTTAGCTGAGATAACTGGGTCTGGCTGTATTACACATATTTGGATGACAATGGCGCCTTTAGAGGATGTTGTTGAAGAGTATTTACATCGTAAAGTCGTTTTACGGATGTATTGGGATGGGGAAGAGAATCCAAGTGTGCAAGCTCCCATTGGTGATTTTTTTGGAATGGGTCATGGGATTACTAAGAATTTTGTGTCTGCCCCACTTCAAATGAGTCCAGAAAATGGGCAAGCCTTAAATGCATTTTTCCCAATGCCATTTAATAAAAATGCCCGGATTGAAATTGAAAGTAACGCAAATACGGGATTGAAATTTTATTTTTATATTGATTATGAAGCGTATAATCATGAAATTGATAGTCCGTTAAGGTTTCATGCCCAATGGCAGCGTCAATTAACCCAAGGGATTGATCCTGGAACGGTTAGTAGTGCTTATTATTCCTTTGGTGGAAAAAATACCACCGGAGAAAACAACTATGTCATCCTTGATGCGGTGGGTAAAGGTCATTATGTTGGTTGTAACATGAACATTCATAATTTAAAGTTCACTCATGACTGGAATTGGTATGGCGAAGGTGATGATATGATCTTTATCGATGGTGAAACATGGCCACCCGCTTTACATGGTACAGGTATGGAAGATTATTTTAATACCGCCTGGTGCCCACAAGAAGAACAACATGCCCCTTACCACGGGATTATACTTGGAGGCGACCCGAATTGGCAAGGTAAGATTTCAACATATCGCTATCACATCGAAGATCCGATTATGTTTGATGAATCCATAAAAGTAACCATCGAACATGGACACAATAATCATCGCAGTGATGATTATTCCAGCACAGCTTACTGGTATCAAACAGAACCGCATAAGGATTTACCGCTTATCTTACCCGTGGACGAACGCTTACCACTGCCTGATATCTTAGGCCATGATCCTGAAGAAATGGATGACTATTTTGGCTATTAAGCCTGATAGGAGCGAGAGAATAAATGAAAAAAATACCTCAATGGCTTGACCAGTGGATACAGATTGATTTTTCACAAGTAAATATCCATTGGCAAGCCCATGACGTAAAAACATTAGGCTCAGTCTCACAAATAACTTCTCTAGAAGCCCAGTGGCAAGGTGAAACGCAAATTTTAGAGCGAATTCAAGCAACCATGCCACTGGCTAACCCGAGGATAGACTGTATATGGAAACCTCATCTAGCCCCTTTCGAATCGATGGTCATTGGTGATTTGTTTTTCCAATCACCAGCCATCGTTTTAACACAAGACGCAAAAGTTTTTGCACTAATACCTGATATCGATTTTATTGAAAGTAAGCGGCAAGTGCCACATTATATGGATTATGTTAAACCCAACAATCATCTGATTTACGGTTTAGGCCATTATGAAAAAACACAGCATGTATATCATACCTTGAAAGCAGAACCTTTTGAGGTTAAAGACGGGCAAAGCTTGTTCAAGTTCTATTTGGTTGAATGGAACAATTTTGAAAGTGTTCGTCCTCTAGAAGTCGTGAGTGAGTTTATGTGGGATTACTTTGGAAAAGAGCGGATGAAATCAGAAGACAGTGAGGTTCAGCTCCAAGGACTTGAAACATATGTTCAGCATACTTACAACTGGGCCTTTAATCACTGGAAAGAGGTGGTTTGGCAAGAATTTGAAATCGAAAAGCAAGCGGTTGGCGCAGCGGTATTTATTGTAAGGACTAAACAAAAACCTGGGTTAGGTTATGAAAATGATTGGCGTGAAGCTAAAAGTATTTGGAATCAAGCCTGGTTTTCGAGTTTACGTTCGGCTTATGGCTATCGTTTGTGGGGTGAAGCCTGGGATGATAAGGAACTGATACAAAAAGCAGAGCTCGCTAAACGATTTGCTTTGAGCGCTCCACAAAAAAATGGGTTATTTCCTTCAGTATTTGTCGCTGACGCAGAGGGCGATTGGTCTCAAGGTGTTTGGCAACATTCGAATCGTCGCCCAGCTAAGCATGAAAATTATGGGCATTTACTTGATATGTCTTGGACAGCTTTGTGGATGTTGAAGTGGTACCAAGATATTGAAGCAGATGAGGCTTTGCTAACTTATGTGACATCTTATGTGAAACGATTGCTGGCTTTACAACAGAATGAAGGAAACTTTCCCGCTTGGGTCGAAATGGATACAGGTGAACTTTCTCCCTATTTGTTGGATAGTCCAGAAACGTCTATGCATGCCTGGTTATTGGCTGAATTATATGGAATCACACAAGACCTGCGCTATTTAGAAGCCAGTCGCAAGGCAATCGATTTTGTTATTCAATCGGTGATACCTAATGGACGTTGGGAAGATTTTGAAACCTATTGGTCCTGTTCGCGTGAATGGGAGGGTAAGCAGTATGGTCAAAAAGATGCACGGAGTGGCCTGTATAATCAATGTAATTTTTCAATTTACTGGACAGCCGAAGCCTTGCTTTCTATTTATCATAAGACCAATGATGCACGTTACCAGAAAATCGGTCAAAGTGTATTAGGTGAGCTATCCTTTTATCAAGCGGTTTGGGATCCACCTTATGTGAATGTGCCAGTTCTAGGCGGGTTTGGCGTGATGAATACGGATGATGAGTGGAATGATGCGCGGCAAAGTTTGTTTGCCTTAACGTATTTACGCTACTATCAAGTGACAAGTAAAGAAGAGTATTATTACCGCGCTTTATGGGCGATGAAAGCTTCCTTTAACATGATGTATTGCCCTGAAAATCCAGAAGTTAAAGCTTTGTATGATAAAACCTTTCCTTTTTTAGATGAAAAAGATTATGGCTTTGAAATGGAAAATGCCCATCATGGTGAAAATATTGAACAAGCGGGTGAATTTACCATCTTTGATTGGGGAAATGGATCAGCGTCTGCTTCGCTTGCCGAATGGCTGTTAAAAAATGGAGGTTCTTCATGAAAAAAATAACAAAAACCTTATTACTACTGCTTCTTGCAGTCAGTTTATTCCCCCCAATAAATATCAATGCAGCAAGGACGGATCTAATGCTTAATCAAGTTGAAAAAGTAGCGCAAGTTACTGGTGAAGATATTGACGAATCAACCCTTATCAATCCAAATGATACAGCAGGTCGTTTTAATGTACATGCGACGGATTTAGGTGTCATGTGGGATGCAACCACTGATTCAGACGATCCTAAAATTATGATTGCTTTTGGCGATACTTATGATGGTGGTTGGGGTGGTTTTGGTGGTGGCGGTGCTTTAAGTGGTTGGCGGAGTAATGTGCTAGGCGTTTCGCGAGATCAAGATTTATCTGATGGCTTATACATTGATAGCATGATAATGGATTCTGAGAAAGAAAACTATGCCAAAGAAATTATCTATTCCGCAAAAGAAACGCATGGGTATGGGGATTTTACAGCAATCCCAACAGCTGGTGTTACCATTGGCGATAGGCATTTTATTCATTATATGCAAGTGAAACGTTGGGGCGACCCTGGTCAATGGGATACCAATTTTTCGGCTTTAGTCTATTCAGATGATGAAGGAGAAACGTGGCAACCATCAGATGTTGAATGGGCAGGTGATAGTCACTTTGCTCAAGTTGCTTTTCTAAAAGAAGAGGGTTATGTTTATGTCTTTGGAACACCTTCTGGCCGTTTTGGTTCGCTATATTTGGCCCGAGTACCAGAGGCTGAACTATTAAACCAAGACAGTTACCGATATTGGGATGGTAAGGATTGGGTTGTAGATGAGTTAGATGCCATGCCCGTTGTCGATGCGCCAGTCAGTGAACTATCCGTATTGTATAATGCCTATTATGACCGTTACCTAATGATGTACTTAAATGAGGATAAATACTCAGTCGTTTTAAGATCAGCAACGGAATTAACCGGTGAATGGTCTGATGAGGTAGTAGTAGTTACAGGGCAAGAATTCCCGCAACTATATGGTAGTTATATGCATCCGTGGTCAATGGATAGTGAAAGTATCTATTTTGTAATGTCCGAATGGGGACCGTATAATGTCTTTCTCTACCGGGCAGACTTATCTGTTGCTGAATAAAAATTTCACAGAAAGGGGCGTATTATGAATCGTTGGGTAACCTTCAATAAATACATGATGCTTGGTCTACAATGGATGCTGTTAAATATCTATTGGTTGATATTTACATTTCTTGGTGGGGTTATATTAGGCTTTTTCCCTGCGACAATAGCATTGTTGACAATGTTAGCTAACAAAAGTTATAAGGAGCAATCGGCTAGGGAATTGTTTAAGTCCTTCTGGCAAGTGTATAAAAAACACTTTTTACGTGGCAATCGTTATGCGGTTATTTATTATGGGATAGCCTATTTGATCTATTGGAGTAGCTTAACCGTTCTCTCTAACGATTTACAAATACTTTACCCTTGGCTTATTTTGTTATTAATCATGTTTGTAGCACATCTAGCTTACTTTTTTGTTTTTATGGCAACCGAACACTTAAGCTTCTGGGGTCATTTAAGCCAACCGTTTATGGTAATGTTAGTTACACCTTTAGAAACGATTGGTATCGTAGTGACGACGGTTTTATGGTTGATTGTGTTGGATTTCTTTGTCGTATTAATCCCGCTTTTTTCAGCCAATGTGATTGCTTTGTGTTGGCTATTGTTGAGTCAACAAGCTTTACGTAAGATAAAGAAGAAACAAGAAGTGATGGAAGGATAAAGAAAAGCAGCCTATCCGAATGGGGTAAGCTGCTTTTTTTGCTTATATTAATAAATGTTTGACAGCGCTTTTAAAATAAGTTGAATCATGGTAAGCTAAAGATAGAAAGCATGGTTTTTCAAGCTGTAATGTTACATCTGCCTGAACCAAAGGAGGGTCTGTCATGTTATTCAAGGACCGTATGGATGCTGGTAAACAATTGGCAAGGAAAATTCCTACAACTCAGACAAATGATACAATAGTTTTGGCTTTACCTAGAGGGGGCGTTCCATTAGCCGTTGAGATAGTCAAATATCTACATTGTGACTTTGACGTGATATTAGCTAAGAAAATTGGTCATCCTCGAAACTCAGAATATGCAATTGGTGCGATTGCTGAAGGTGGACAACCGATATATAATCAACACGAAGTCGCTATGATTGATAAAGCCTGGTTAGCCGAAAAAATCACACAAATTCAAGCAGAAATGGCTCGGCGTCGACGTTTATACGATACTATTTTAACAGCGAAAGATTTGAAAGATCGTTCTGTAATTATAGTCGATGATGGCATTGCAACCGGCATGACCATGTTTGCAGCCATTGAAGCGGCTAGAGTTGCTGGCGTATCGCATCTCGCGGTTGCCGTACCCGTGATTCCTAAAGATACCTATGAACAATTACAAAGAGCAGCTGATGCTGTCTATTATCTTCAAGTCCCCAATCGATTCTTAGGTGCAGTAGGTGCCTATTACCAATCCTTCCCACAAGTCATGGATTTTGAAGTGCAAGAATTGATAAAGTCTTTGGGGTAACTTTTCTATTGATGAGTTAAAGTTATTCAAAAAAAATATTTTTTAAAAAAAGTACTTGCAATTAAAATAGTTTATGGTATTCTTTTAATCAAGAAGTCGATTTCAAATTGAATACATGCAAATGGATTGTGACTAGTAAAGTAGGCAAGACCAAAAGTTATGGAACTTTTGTCTTGCCTATTTTTATTTTTTTAAAATTGAACTAGGAGGGGTAAATTGAAGATAATACGGGTTTTAAACAACAATGCAGTAGTAACCTCCGATGATCAAGGACAAGATATTATTGCGTTAGGGAGTGGAATAGCTTTTCAAAAAAAGAGTGGCGATCTAGTTGATGAAAAATCTGTGGATAGAATTTTTTATCAAGATTCCAATGATTTAGTTGGTAAATTGAAACGGATCTTTTCTGAGATACCTATAGAATTTATTGAAATGTCGGAAGAGATTATATCTGATGCGACGGTTGAGTTAGGTAAAGAGTATAATACACATTTATCTATTTCGTTACCAGATCATATTCAGTTTGTTATTCAACGTTATCATAGTGGAATTGAAATTCACAATCCATTATCACATGAAATTAAGCAGATGTATCATGAAGAGTATCGATTTGCTAAGAAAAAATTAGGTGTAATAAACGATCGATTTAATGTTCAATTACCTGAAGATGAGGCTACTTCTATTGTGTTGCATTTAGTGAATGCTGAATTGACTGGTAACATGAGTGATACGATGCATATGATTGAGCTTGTACAGAATATACTAGAAATAATCAAAAATGATATGGGTATTGTATATGATGAAGAATCTTTAGATTATTATCGCTTAATGACACATTTAAAATTTTTCTACCGTAGACTATACCATGAAGCACCAAAGCAAAGTAGTAGAGATATTCAACTGTTGCAACTGGTTAAAGAAAGATATAGTAAAGCATTTAGTTGTGCCGAAAAAGTAAAAAGTTATTTATTAAATGAAGAAAAAACGCAAGTAACGGATGATGATCTGTTGTACTTAACCATTCATATTCAAAAAGTATCAAATTAAATAGCATTAGCGTTTAGAATTGTGACTCATAATGGAGGCAAGACCTAAGCTAACTTTATTCGTAAAGGTTAGTTTAGGTCTTTTTTTATTCAAAATATAGAACGGAGAACAGTTATGGCAAAAAATTATAGTGAATTAAGCCAAAATATTTTAACAAATATAGGTGGAAAACAAAATGTTAAAGAAATTTTTCACTGTGTAACACGTCTAAGATTTTATTTGCATGATGAGGAAAAAGTAGATGTTGATAAATTAAAAGATTTAGATGGCGTTATTGGTGTACGCTACTCTGGCGATCAATTACAAATTATTATTGGTGAACATGTCAGTGACGTATATAAAGAAATAACAAATCAAATTGGTGATCTAGCGATTAAGTCTGGTGAAGTAGAAGTTGAAGAAGAGAAGAAAAAGAAATTTAGTTTAGAGACTTTATTCGAAACTTTAGCAGCTATCTTCTTGCCCGTAGTACCTGCTCTTGCTGGCTCTGGAATGATTAAAGGCTTAATCATTATTTTAACTAATTTCTTGAATGTAGACCCTAACTTAGGCATTATGCAGTTATTAACAATTGCATCAGATGCAGTCTTTTACTTCTTCCCTTTCTTAGTTGCTTGGTCAGCATCAAATAGATTTAAAACTAATACAGCTTTGGCATTGGGCTTAGCCGGTGTTTTGCTACATCCGATTATGACTAGCGGATTAGCAGCTGGTGAAGTAGGGTTTGATGTTTTTGGACTAACCGTTCCGTTTGTTAGATATGCATCTAGTAGTATACCAATAATTTTAACGGTGCTAGTTCTAAGTTATGTTTATCCATTTGTTGATAATCTATTACCAAAAGCACTTCGAATGGTTTTCACGGCAATGATTGTCTTGTTAATCATGGTACCTATAACGTTAATCGTTGTGGCTCCTTTAGCAAATTATCTCGCTCAAGGATTAGCTTCGTTAGTAAAATGGTTGTTTGATTTATCACCAATTGTAGCCGGATTTGTTGTTGGTGGTACACGTCCATTGGTTGTTTTATCAGGTATGCATTTATCTTTAGGGGCTATCATGATAGAAAATATCGCGACGTTTGGTTACGATATTATTTTACCTGTTAATACGATGGGAACAATGGCTATGGTAGGTGCTGCCTTAGGTACTTGGTACAAATCTAAAGATCAAAATACTAAGACGATTTCATTTTCTGCTTTTATTTCTGCTTTTATTGGTATTACTGAACCAACCATTTATGGGGTATTACTCAAATTCAAAAATGCTTTAATTGCCACAATGATTGCGGGTGGTATTGCAGGTGCTTATGTTGCATTCTTTGGAGCAACGGCTAGTGCATATGTCAATTCTAGCATCATGTCTTTACCAGTCTTTATGGGGCCTGGCTTTTTACATTTCTGTATTGGTATGGCAATGGCAACTGCAATTGCATTCATACTCATTCAAATTATGGGATTATCGGAAGAAAAGGATTTAGTGGAACAAGATTCAGAAGTTAACTTAGACTATACTATTACCAGTCCCCTAGTAGGAGAAGTCAAAGAGTTAAGTCAAATCAATGACGAAGTATTCGCTAAAGGGTTAATGGGGAAAGGAATCGCAATAAAACCAAAAAGTAATTTGGTTATTGCTCCTTTTGATGGTGAAGTTGTTTCAGTATACCCTACAAAACATGCTATTAGTTTGCGTTCAAATACGGGTATTGAGTTAATTATTCATCTTGGGATTGATACAGCAAACTTAAAAGGAGAATATTTTGATGTTAAAGTGTCAGAAGGTCAAAAAATTAAACGGGGTGATACGATTGCAGTAGTCGATTTTGAAAGTATTGAAAAACGAGGTTATTCAATCTGGTCGCCTATTATTGTGCCAAATGTTAGTGATTTTCTAGATGTTATTCCGAGTAAAATAAACGGTTCAACCAAAAGTTCTGACAATATTATTGAAGTAATTAAATAAAAAGAGAGGAAGAGAAGCATGAGTGAATTAAAATTTCCTGAAGGATTTTTATGGGGTGGAGCAACTGCAGCTAATCAGATAGAAGGGGCTTGGAATGAAGATGGAAAAGGTATGACAATCCAAGATTGCCTACCATTCCGTGAAGTTGGTCATGATGATTTTACAAAACAATTTGAATTTACATCAAAAGATTTAGAAGAGGCATTAGTTGCTGGTCCAGAAGCGAACTATCCAAAGCGTCGTGGTATCGACCATTACCATCGTTATAAAGAAGATATTGCTCTTTTTGCAGAATTAGGTATGAAAGTTTATCGCTTATCTATATCTTGGAGTCGTATTTACACGCATCCTGAAGATGCTGAGCCAAATCAAGCGGGAATTGATTTTTATTTGGATTTATTTAAAGAATTAAAAAAACACAATATCGAACCATTGGTGACAATATCTCATTATGATCCACCATTAGCATTAACTCAAGAATATCAAGGATGGTATTCAAGAGAATGTGTTGATTTATTTGTTAAATATGCCAAAACATGTTTTGAGTATTTCGGAGACTACGTTAAGTATTGGGTTACATTTAATGAAGTAGATGCGATGGAAAGACATCCAGTGACAAGTGGGGGATTGATTGAAGATCGCTTTACAGATATACCATTTGATTTAGTTATTTATCAAGCCATGCATCACCAAATGATTGCTAGTGCAAAGGCTGTAAAATTGTGTCATGAGATGTTACCAGATGCAAAAATTGGCTGTATGATGACTAAATTGGCATTCTATGCCTATACTTGTAAGCCTGAAGACAATCTGGCCACTCAACAAAGAATGCGTCCAATTTATCGTTATGTAGACATCCAAGTGTTTGGCGAGTATCCGAAATATTTACTGAATGAACTTAGTAAAAAAGGGTATACGATTCAAATGGAAGCGGACGATGAAGCAGTGTTAAAAGAAGGAAAAGTCGACTTTGTTTCATTCTCTTATTACATGACTTCAACGATGGCTGCAGATATAGAAGGATTAGAAATGGCTCCTGGCAATACCGTTAACGGTGTTAAAAATCCTTATATTCCTTCAAGTGAATGGGGATGGCAAATTGACCCAATCGGTCTAAGAATTTCATTAGTTGAATTACATGATCGTTATCGGATCCCATTATTCATTGTTGAAAATGGATTAGGTGCTCGTGATACGGTTACTGAAGATGGTAAAATTCATGATAGCTATCGAATTGATTATTTGAAAGAACACGTTAAAGCAATGAGTGATGCGATTAATGAAGATGGTGTTGAATTATTTGGCTATACTTGGTGGGGATGTATTGACTTAATTTCCGAATCAACACGTGAAATGACTAAACGTTATGGCTTTATCTATGTTGATGCGGACAATTATGGCAATGGAACGTATAACCGTACTAGAAAAGACAGTTTCTACTATTACCAACAAGTGATTGCATCAAACGGAACAGATTTGGAAGTGAAGTTATAATATTAACATTTGATTGAGATAGAAAGTAAATTCAAACAATCAAATTTGTAAAAAGCTGTTTTTAAGTAATTGAGCGAAAAAAATACGAACTTTTTAATTATAGTGCTAAGAACGGACTGGCACACATCTCTCCCTTAAGGGCTTTTGCCTTTAGGGAGAGAGTAGCCAGCCGAGTCTGGAGCCACTCGAAAGAGGGCGGAAGACCAATGTCATTAAGTTAAGAAATATAGTCTATCGAGCTTTCGATAGGCTTTTTTGTTGGTATTCTGCTAATTGGATTTATAAAAAATTTATATAAAATGTTAAAAACACAAGTGAAAACGCTTGACAAATGGAAAACCCCCTAAATAATCTCAAAAAATTAGACTATTTTAGGAGGAATTACTATGTCACGTTTCGCTAAAATTACTTTTAATCACTTGAAGGAAGCCATTCAATCCGTGTGTCAAAACCGAGCAGACCACGTGTACCAGCCTGATGTTGATTTTACACGAAATCGCAAATTAACGATGCCAGTTGTTATTGAATCAGTGATTAAGTTTGGTGCGGAAAGTCTTAATAATGAATTATTTAGGCTTTGGAACAATCATACCGAGACACCAACCCCATCAGCTTTTGTTCAAGCACGTTCAAAACTAAAAGTGAGTGCATTTAAAGAAGTATTTCATCGATTTAATCAAACCTTAGATAACATCAAAACATTTAAAGGCTATCGATTGCTTGCCCATGATGGCTCTGATTTACCTTTACCTCAGAATGTGACAGACCATGATAATCATTATAAAGATGAGAAAGCGACGGGTTATAATATGGTCCATTTAAATTTTCTATATGATTTATTAAATAAACAGTTTCTTGATGTAGATATTCAGAAAAGTCGACAATCGGATGAGCGTGCTAGCCTCATACAAATGGCCAAAACAATAAAAACGAATATTCCAAGTATCTTCATAGCTGATCGAGGGTATCCTTCCTACAATGTGTTTGCGCATCTTCAAGAACTGCAACACAAATACGTCATTCGATGCAAAGATTTAAATGACAGGGATTTTGTGCGAAAATCCGACGTGCCAGATACAGATGAATACGATACGATTGTTTCTCTAAAGATAGCTCGTTCACGAATTAAAGCATATACAGAAGATCCATCGTTTCGTTTTCTAGCTTATACATCTAAGTTTGATTTTTTAGAACGCGGTAGCAAGAATTATTATGAATTAACTTTGCGAGTTGTTCGATTCAAGCTGAGCGAAAACACTTACCAATGTTTAATAACCAATCTTGATGAGAGCTTTACATCAAATGACTTAAAAGAATTATACCATTTACGGTGGGGAATTGAGACAGCTTTATGTGATTTAAAGCACGCTGTTAACTTAGAATACTTACATACAAAAGGGAGTCATCAAACTTACCAAGAAATATATGGGCGATTAATTATGTATAACTTCACGATGAGGCTAGTTAGTAACGTTAAGATTCCCAAAAAAGATCGAAAGTGGGATTATCAAGTTAATTTAAAGGTGGCATTTAAGTTATGTCGAGCCTATTTAATGAATCATTCAATAGACATTATGAAATTGATAGAATCCCGTATTCTTCCTATTCGAAAAGGAAGGCGCTATAAACGCACAAAATCCCGAACTGGATTTGTTGGATTTAATTATAGATAAATTTTTTTGAAAATTTAGGAGGCTTATTTGTCATGCCATCAAATCAAAGAAGTATGTGATTAAAAACAGTTGAAACAAAATACACCACTTTTTCACACAAGTTCATGTAAAAAAGTGGTGCTTCTTTTTATCGTATGAGAACATAATCCCCTAAACTTAATGACATTGGGCGGAAGACGGTTCCACTATAATTAAAAAGTTCGTATTTTTGTAGCGATATTTATTTAAACAGTTACTTATTCACCAATTCTATTGTAGAAATATCAATTATTTACGAATAGTCGCCATTGCTTCAGACCATAAAATCAATTCATCTAACATATCATTTACGCCAGCTTCCATGTGAGCGCCTGGTTTGAAAGTGGTAAATTCTTCAAAATCAGTAAATAAATTAAAAGCAGGATGTGTACGTACATGAGCGATATATTGTTCACTTAAAATAATTCGAACTTGTTCAGCCGCACGGATACCACTACCTGATCCATAAGAAACAATCCCAGCCGCTTTGTTAAACCATTCTTTACGAGCACTATCTAAGGCATTTTTTAAAGCAGCAGAAAGACCATGATTATATTCTTGGACGATAAAGATATAACCATCTAATTCATCAATCTTTGCATTCCAAGCAGGATTGGGTTCACCCGTACCTAAGAAAGGTAAGTTGTAGTCTGCAATATCAACAATTTCAAATTCATGTCCTTCACGTTTAGCAGCAATGTTATAAATGTATTCTCCGACTTGTGGGCTTACACGACCTTCACGTGTTGAACCTAAGATAATTCCAAATTTCATTAATCATACCTCCAAATATTTTTTTGATAAATAATAGCTAAAATACATTCAAATGAACGTTATAATGATTTTATCTTAGAAGGCATAAGAAGTCAAGTCTTTCGAATTAGAAATATTATTTTTCAAGGTAAAATGTTAATTAAATCGCGAGTTTATTTATCCAATGTAATTATTGAAAGTACTGGAGCTTTCGAAAAAATTTCTACACACCAATATCAGTGATATGTGATAAAAAAGACTGTAGCCTTTTATGCATACAGCCGTGTAGAGCATGTGTTTATATTTTTAAATCATTGAACGATAGGCTAATCTTTTAGAAAGTAATTAAATTCTAATACCAGATTGGCTATTAAAGACCATTAATTTTTCAACAGGAAAGGATATATCTAATTCATATGGCACTGGGTTTAATGGATCAATCAGGATTGAAAGACTATCTTGTTCAATTTTTGAATGTATTACTTTTTCAGAACCTAGTAATTCAGAATCTTCGACTATAATGTGGAAATTATTTGATTCAGATGCTGTTAAAAGCACGTGTTCTGGACGAATAGCTAATACTATTTCTGTATCATTATCAAAATCAATCGAATCTAAAATTTTAGCATCTATAGTTATAGGCTGTTTGTGTAAAAGGATTGAATGATTGGAAATTTTAGCTTTAAAAGTATTAACTCTTGGTGTACCTATAAATTCTGCAACGAAAAGGTTTTGAGGGTTATTATAAACTTCTTCCGGAGTACCTACTTGCATCACTTCCCCATTATTTAAAACAACAATTCTGTCAGCCATAGTTAATGCTTCAACTTGGTCATGCGTAACGTATATGATAGTATTATTAAGCTGTTTATGTAGGGATTTGATTTCCGAACGCAATTCGGTTCGTAATTTAGCATCTAAATTTGATAAAGGTTCATCCATTAAAAAAATATCAACATCTCTAACTAATGCGCGACCTAAAGCAACTCTTTGCTGTTGTCCACCAGATAATGATTTAGGATAGCGGTCTAAGAAATTTTCTAAATTAACAATTTTGGCGGCTGAGTGGACTTTTTCTTTGATAATTTCTTTCTTGACACCTTTTATTTCAAGTCCAAAAGACAAGTTCTTGAATACCGTTAAATGAGGGTATAAAGCATAATTCTGAAAAACCATTGCGATATTTCTATCTTTAGGTTCAATTTGATTCATTAGTTTCCCATCAATGAATAACTCACCACCAGTGATAGTTTCTAAACCAGCAATCATATTTAATAGAGTAGACTTACCACATCCAGACGGTCCGACAAACACAATAAATTCGCCTTTATTGACCGTTAAATCAACACCGTGTATAACTTCTTCATCCTGGTATGTTTTCCTTAAATTGTTTAGTTTAATTTTCTCCATTTTAAAAAACCTTCCATTTATTTGTTATTGTGTAACAATCTTTATGTCATTTGCTTCATAAACTTTTAATACTTCAGCATCAAGACCTGAATCAGTCACAATACACTCAATTTGATTGAAATCACATACCTTTTGAAAAGCGATAGCTTCAAATTTTGAATGATCGGCTACCAAAATAACCTCTTTCGAGTTTTCTAAAAATTTCTTTTTCATCTTAACTTCTCCTATACCGTAATCAGTTAAAGAAGCAGTTAAAGAAATACCTGATATTGACATTAAAAATAAACGGATATTATATTGTGAAACTTCATTTTCGGCACTCTCTCCAATGATAGCTAATTCCTTATTTCTAAGAATCCCTCCAGGAATGATTATCGTAAAGTTAGGTTTAACACTTAAAATCGAGATGATTTCAATTGAATTGGTAATAATAGTCAAGGAATCAAAGTGATTGACTAATTCCTTAGCTATTTCTGTATTGGTAGTTGATACATCCATTGCTATATAATCATGTTCATGAACAAATTGCATAGCAGTTTTAGCAATTTCTTTTTTTGCTTTCAAGTTAATTTCAGATCGTGTTTTGAAATTAAGTTCATTGACCGGGTACTTATCAACTTTTATGGCTCCACCATGAATTCGTGTTAATAAATTTTGACTCTCTAATTCTTCTAAATCTCTTCTTAATGTCTCGGTTGTAACATTAAATTGCGAAATGTGTTCACTAATTCTAAAGGTTTGTTGTCGATTTAATATTTCTAAAATTTTTTCTCTTCTTTCATGTGCTAGCATTTTTTCAAAACTCCTATTCATTAATATTTTAAATATCACATATAAACGAAGAAATAACAACAAAAAACCTGTATATTTTTTGTAAAATATGTGTAAATGTTGTGATTTGATGATAAAAGAAAGATTTGCATAAATTTTACAAAAAATGTTGTATAAAATTTACAATTAGTTGTTATTGTTTTAGGTACATGGAGGTGGTGGATTGTATCAAGGTGTACAAAAGAAAAGTATATTTAAAATTTTATTTTATATGTTACCTGCAATGTTGCCTTTACTAATATTCTATATCATTCCCGTTTTTGTGACTTTTTATATTAGCATGACTGATTGGGATTATATGTCTCCAATAATTAATTATGTTGGTTTAGAAAATTATCAAGATATCCTATCAGAAAAAACATTTTATCGTGTATTATGGCAAACGGTAATTTTTTGTATTGGAACAGTCATACCTTCCATTTTTGGTGGAATGATAGCTGCAATTTTGTTACAAAAAACAAAATTTGCCGAATTTTATCGAACATTTATTTTTGCTCCATATATTACACCATTAGTAGCTGTTTCTATTGTATGGTCTTGGATTTTTGAACCTAGAGTCGGTATAGCTAATGCTATAATTGAATTTTTAGGAGGAACGGGATTAGGTTGGACTAGAGATCCAAATACAGCTATGTTAGCCGTCATAATTGTGACAGTCTGGTCTAGCATTGGGTACTATATGATCTTTTATATGGATGCTCTTAATAAAGTGCCGCAGGATTTATACAAAGAAGCAAGTTTAGTAGGTGCTTCAACTTGGCAAAAATTTAGACGAATTACTTTACCATTAATATCACCAACTACTTTCTTTATGTTAGTTCTAGGTATCATCGATGCTTTACAAGCCTATGATCAAATATCTGTGTTAACTAACGGTGGACCTTCTGGTTCGACGATGACAATCTTGTATTATTATTACTTTTTAGCCTTCAGAAGTTTTAAAACAGGTGAGGCTTCAGCTGTTGGAGTTATCTTATTAATTATTACTGCACTTCTCTCTTATTTCCAATTTAAATGGTCTAAGAGATGGGTACATTACTAGGACGTGACGAGATGGCTAAGTGTAACAAAATTATTAAACATTTGTTTCTAATTTTTATCAGTTTAACAATGTTTTTTCCTTTTATTTGGATGTTCTTAAATGGCCTTAAAACAAAAGATGAGATTTGGGCTACACCACCAACACTTTTTCCAGAAAATCCTAATTGGTTAAATTTTAAAATTGCATGGGAATCTGCACCATACGGATTGTATATCTTCAATAGCTTTTACGTATCAATATTGATAGTGTTATTTCAAACTATTTCAAGCTTGATGTTTGCTTATTTATTTACCCAATATAATTTCAAAGGGAAAAGTTTAATTTTTTCAATTGTTTTATCTACGTATATGATTCCAGTTGTAGCGACATATGTACCGAGTTATGTATTTTTATCAAGAATAAATTTATTGGACACACATGCTGGCTTAATAATGTCTTCGACGGTTAGTGTATTTGGGATTTTTCTATTCAGACAATCATTTATGCAAATTCCAAAAGAAATAATTAAAGCGGCTAAAATCGAAGGGGCAAATGATTGGAAAATTTTATGGAAACTAATGGTTCCCATGATAAAACCAACCATTGTAGCTTTTGGATTGATTTCGTTTATTGAACAATATAACAACTATTTATGGCCATCACTGGTCATTAGTAGTGAAGAAAAATATTTGATTTCACAAGGATTACAGGATTTTTTTAGTTCTGAAGGTGCCTATGGGATGGATTGGTCCATTATTATGGCATCAAGTTCATTTGCTGTACTACCGTTATTAGTTTTATTTTTATTTGCTCAAAAATATATTATTTCAGGTCTCTTAGGAAACAGTTTGAAAGGATAAATATCTATGAAAAAAGGATTAAAGTTATCAATTATATTCAGTCTATTAATTAATATTTTACTTTTATTCAATCTTAATTCTATTTCAAAAACACAAGCACAAGAAAAAATTAAAATAGAATTTTGGTATGGGTTAACAGGATTTTTAGGTGAAACAGTGCAAGAAAAGATTGATACATTCAATGCTAGTCAAGATAAATATGAAGTTATCGGTGTGTCACAAGGTGACTACTCAGAGTCATATCAAAAATTACAAGGTGCAATTGCTTCTGGGAAAGCTCCTGGAGTAGTTTTATTAGATGATTATCAGTTTATTCCATTGGCTCAACGTCAAGTTTTAATGCCGTTAGATGAGTTGCTAACAGCTCATGAAAATGCGCAAGTAGATGATTTTGTCGATGTTTTCTGGCAACAAAGTGATGTTAATGGACAACACTATGGAATTCCAACGGTAGCTGGTTCACAAATATTTTATTATCGGAAAGATATATTTGAAGAAGCTAATATTTCTTCTGATGTTATGAATGATTGGGAAACTTTCTATGAAGCCGTTAAAGAACTGACGTTAAAAGATGATAATGGAAATGTTGAGCGATGGGGCTGGATGCCAATGTGGGGCTCATATAATTTAATTGACTCAGCTCTAAGTAATGGAGCAAGTTATTTAAGTGAAGATGGCAGAACCGTTACAATAAATTCACCAGAATGGGTAGAAAGTTGGGATTATTTTAGAAAAGCAATTTTTGATGATGAAATTATGACCTTCCATCATGGTGGACAAGGTTGGGAATACTGGTATCGTACGATTGATGATGTACATAATGGCTTAGCTGCTGGTTATATTGGTTCAAGTGGAGATGGTGGTGATTTAGATTTCGATATAATCGGTGCACATGTTCAACCAGGCTGGAAAGGTGAAAAAACAAAAGCACAGACGGGTGCTGGAATGATGGTCGTCCCAATGATTCTTTCAGATGAAGAAAAAGCTGCAGCTGTCGAATGGATGTTATATTTTACCAATACAGAAAACACAGCTGATTGGGCAATGAAAACAGGCTATGTTCCAGTACGTGACTCTGTTATGGAATTAGAATATTTCCAACAACATTTAGAAAAGAACACAGCATTAGCAGCCTCATTGGAGCAAACAACAACCTCAACGATTACATTTTATGATCCAACTGGAGGCGAGATTCATGCGGCTTTAGAAATAGCTGCTGATCAAGTCATGATTGAAAATATTCCTGCTCAAGATGCTCTAGATGAAGCCCAAGTAACGGCGCAAAATGCTTTAGATGATTATTATGCAGATAACGAATAAGCATATCTATCAATATAAAATTGAAACGTATGATCAAAAATTTTTCTTTGATGTTAATGAACAGATGGAGTATTTAGAGCTACGTTTTAGTTTTAATCTTCAAGGCTGGCAAAGGGTATTGGTATATGATTCGCAAAATAACATAAGAGGTCAATTTTTAAATTATCATTCATTAAAAAAATTAGTTTTTCATCCAGATATTTCCTACTGTAGTACAGGCGTTATAGCAGAAAAAATCTATCTTGGTCAATGGATGATAAGAGTCATCGATGATGAGAAGATAGCATCAACATTGACTATGACAGTTGAATTTGGATCTGATTTATCTAATCTAACATACTATGATCAAACTATATGGTTTGTAGATGGAAATTATACTATCCCGAATAAATCTATTGGCAATACTGGTTGGTATAAAGGTGATTTGCATACACATACCAATTCAACAGATGGAAATATGAGTGCAGAAAAATTAACCGATGAAGCAGAGAGGCTTGAATTAGATTTCTTTGCTATAACAGACCATGATTTTTATCATTTAAAATGGCCAAAAACTAAACTGATTGTCTTGCCTGGGGTTGAAATTACGGCAATACAGGGACATTTTAATGTTATTGGTTTAAAGAAAATCATTGACTGGACCCCGAATAAAAACGATCAAGGATTTAATTCGAATATTGGCATCAATCGATTGTTTAATGAATTTCATGCTCAAGATGCAATTGTCTCAATCAATCATCCTTTTTTAGATGAATGTATGTGGACATTTAACGAAGTTCAACTAGAAAATGTTGATGCGATTGAAATTATCAATGATCCAACGTATCCAGATAATTTAAAAGCTAACAAAAAAACCATTCAATTTTGGACAGAATTACTCAATGAAGGCTATCGGATTACAGGTATTGGTGGCTCTGATGTTCATTATTATCCAACTGAATATAATCTTGCTACAACACAGACCACAGAAATTGGCTTGCCATTAACCCACTTATATATGGAGGCATGTAACAAGGATAATATAGTTAAAAGTATAGCGAACGGTATGTGCTATGTAACGAATGGGATTGACTTAGAATTTAATATAAAAATGAACAATGAAACAATCATAGTTGGTCAACGTTTTACTAACAACAACACAGTTTATCCTATTACATATGAAGTGTCTGTTAAAGGTGTGCCAAATGTACATATACAATTTATATTAAACGGTGAATTGATTGATTATTTTGTCCAAGAAGAAACAAGGGTTGTATTTCAAATAGATATTTCTTCGAATAAATATCATTGGTTGCGCTGTGATATTTATGATAAGGAGGGTCTATTATTAGGCTTTATTAATCCAATTTACTTTGGTGAAAAAGAAATTACTAAGAAAACTTGGGGTGAATTTCTAAGTAACAATGACTAAGATTTAATTGATCAATTAAAATTAACATTTTCTAAACCTCTGACTAATGCAAATGATTAGTCGAGGTTTTTTTATAATATAATTTTGGATATAATAAATATAATCAAATATTTATACATTAGCGAGGTGAGTTTATGAAATTAATGCTTGTGGAAGATGATTTGGTTATTGCCAGCGAATTGGCTAAAATTTTAACCTCTTGGCAGTATGATGTCACAATGATCGAAGATTTTGAACATGTCATAGAAACCTTTAATGACATTGAACCACACTTAGTCATTCTTGATGTTAATTTGCCCTATTTTAATGGTTACTATTGGTGTAGCGAAATTAGAAAAGTATCTAATGTACCGATTATTTTTATCTCATCAGTAACTGATCGAATGGATATGATTATGGCGATGCAAATGGGAGCCGATGACTATATAACCAAGCCGATAGATACCCAGTTTCTTGTCAGTAAAATCCAAGCCCTACTTAGACGAACATATGATTTTACCGTTCAAACAGATATTTTTACTTTTCATGATTTGCGTTTGGATGTCAGTAAATCACAGTTGGATTATAAAGGGCAAACAATGGATCTAACATACACCGAGCTACAAATTATGACGATTCTTTTCCAACAACAAGGTAATTTTGTCGAACGTGAAGCAATCTTGGACTATTGTTGGCAAAACAATCAATTCATTGATGATAATACGCTAGCAGTCAATATAACACGGATTCGGAAGAAGTTACGTCAATTAGGTTTGGATAAGTTAATTGAAACGAAGAAAAACGTTGGTTACCGTCTGCATGAGAGCGAGGATATTAAATGATACGTTCGTTTTTAAGACAAGAAGGGGCAGTAATTTTAACCTTTATTTTTACGCTTCTAATTATTTGGGGAATATTCGCTTTATTTAGTTTACCCATGGATGTGTTTGCAGTCTTATTTTGGCTATTGATTATTGTTGATGGGTTATACTTGCTATATAAAGCCATCATCTTTAAACAACAACAAAGTTTGACGCAACAACTTGAGGAAATGCAAGAACAGCTACAAGAAATTAAAACAAAAAATCAAGCGAAACAAAGTGAAATAGAAGAATATTTCCTAATGTGGGTGCATCAAATAAAAACTCCCATTACGGCCGCGCAGTTAATCTTAAAAAATCCTGATAATCGGAGCCATACGCAATTGAAGTCAGAATTGCTGGCAATAGAAAACTACACCAATATGGCTTTGAATTACTTAAAACTAACCAATCCTTCAACGGATATGGTGGTGTCAAAGCATCAAATAGATGCGATGATTGCACCGCTCATTAGAAAATATAGTATTGAATTTATTGAACATAAAATTACGTTGCATTATCAACCAATCGAAGACTATGTTATTACTGAAGCCAACTTAAGCAGTGTGATGATTGAACAAATCCTCAACAATGCCTTGAAGTATGCTAAACAAAAGGCTATTTGGATTCAATTTGATTCTCAAACTTACCAGCTAACAATTACCGATAATGGTAAAGGGATTCGTCCGGAAGACCTCCCTAAAATTTTCGATAAAGGCTATGCGGGTTTTAATGGCCTGTTAAATGAGAAATCAAGTGGTCTTGGACTGTATTTAGTCCAACTTATCGCAAATCGGCTAGACCAAGCAACAACAGTTCATTCAGAACTTGGAGAAGGAACGACATTTACCATCCAATTCCATCCATAAAACCTATCTTACAAAATTGTAAGGTAACGGCTTAAAATGTAAGATAGGATAAAGGCAAGCAGCGATAAAAAAAACTATACTGATAACATCAATCAGCAAAGAAAATGGAGGCTATTATGTTATTAGATGTCAAAAATGTAAAAAAAGTTTATAAAACAGCTGGAAATGAAACAACTGCCTTACGTCATATCGATTTCGGGGTCAAAGAAGGTGAATTTGTTGCCATCATGGGAGAATCCGGTTCAGGGAAATCGACTTTACTGAACATTATTGCGACCTTTGATAAACCAAGCCAAGGGACTGTTTTGCTCAACGACATTGATACGTCAACGATCAGCAAAAAGCATGTCGCACAATTTAGACGCGAACAACTCGGATTTGTTTTTCAGGATTTTAACGTGTTAGATACTTTTTCAAACAAAGACAATATTTTACTACCGATGGTTTTATCCAATAAAAGCGTTGAAGCAATGGAATCTCGTTTAAACGACATTGCTCCAACACTGGGAATTCAAGACCTTTTAAATAAATACCCCTATGAAATCTCAGGTGGACAAAAACAACGGGTAGCTATTGCACGTGCGATTATTACCAACCCACCTTTATTACTAGCGGATGAACCGACAGGCGCTTTAGATTCTAAGTCATCCGAGCAAATTTTAGAATTGTTTAGACATTTAAATCAATTAGGCCGAACCATTTTGATGGTTACGCATTCGATTCAAGCAGCTTCTTATGCTGGTCGTGTTTTATTCATTAAAGATGGCATGGTTTATCATGAAATTTATCGAGGAGAAGAAGATAATCATCAGTTTAATGAACGGATCTCGCAAAGTTTGACCTTGTTGTCGGAACGAGGTGCCAAATGACCTTTAGATTATTAAGCCAATTGGCTGTTCAAGGAATGGTGAAGCGGCGGACGATTTATTTTCCATATTTGCTGGCCTTAGTTTTGATTATGGCACTAGAATATATCATGATTTCTTTGATGGGCAATGAGTATGTCTTGAATCGGCACGCAGATTTGCCAACGATTATTTTTATTGCCGTTTTCTTTTCTACCTTGTTAGCCGTGATATTTATTATATATGCCAATAATTTTATTCAAAGGCAAAGGCGGTTGGAATTTGCTTTGTACACGGTTTTGGGGTTAGAAGATCGACATATTCGGCGGATTATTTTGATTGAACAATTGTTGACCTGGGTAATTACGAGTGTTTTTGCGGTGGCTTTTGGTTATGTCCTTGGCAACATCATGTTCATTGGGTTGAATCGTTTGATTCAAGATGCCGGTGCAGGCTTAGCCGATTATCCATTTGATTTAAAGGCAGCGCTGATGACAAGTTTGATCATTTTAGCTGTTTTGTTGTTGATTTATTTGATCAATACCTGGCGAATTGTCCGCTTGAATCCTACGGAATTATTAAGTCAAACTCATGCCGGTGAATCTGAACCTAAATCAAGATGGTTGTTATTGATTATAGGCTTGGTCACTTTGGGGGCGGGTTATTATATCGCTTTGTCGATAAACAATGTCTTGGATGCTTTAAGTTGGGTTTTTGTCGCTATTTTGCTAGTGATTTTTGCAACCTATGCCTTGTTCACTAGTTTGAGTATTCTGGTGTTGAAACTTATGAAAAGAAACAAGAAGTATTACTATCAACCGACACATTTTTTATCCATTTCAGGAATGTTGTACCGCATGAAGGCCAATGCTACAAGTTTATCTGGTATTGCAATCCTGTGTACCGGTATTGTTTTAACGTTGGGAACAACTTTATCACTGTATTTGAGTATGGATGATCAAGTGAATAGCATGGTTCAGCGTGATTTTGAACTAAATTATTATGCGGATGAAACAGAAGAGTCAGCCAATATTTTAAATGAATCAATGAATGCTATTCAAAGTCAATTTTCAGTTCAAAATATCGTGGCATCGCAGTCAAGCTTTTTATCTGCCATAAAAAGTGATGCCGGTTATGTACCTTATACTTTTTTTGAGGAAGCGGATTTACCTTCTTTTACTCCAAATGACTATGCCTTTTTGATGGTTGAAACACTCGAGGGCTTTAACGAACTGAATCAAACGGATTATCAGTTAGAACGTGATGAGGTACTTTTTACACGTACGGATTCCAAACCCATTGAAGGCGAAACACTTGTACTGGGTAATCAGAATTATCAACCAACCATAATTAGTGAAAACTATATTCCGACAAATTTTGTTGGCAATATTGCTTATATCGTTGTTGCTAATGAAGATGTTTTATATGAATTAGCGAATGAATTCCCTGAAAGAAGTTTGGATGGAACGTATTCTCAAGCAAGCATTAATCAATCGCTTTACTTTGATGCCAGTGATGCGGATACTTTAGCTCGTCTCGAAGCCTATGTCCCTGAAGATGGCGTTGTTATGCGACAAGACACGAGTTTTGTACGTATGATATCGACCAGTCAACAAGTGAAAGATTTGTATGAATTAAATGGGGGCTTTCTATTTTTAGGTATTATCGTTGGGGCTGTTTTGATATTAGGAACGATTTTAATGTTGTACTTCAAGCAAGTTTCTGAAGGCTATCAGGATAAAAATAAATACGATATCATGCAAAAAGTGGGTTTGCCAGATTCATTAATTAAAAAGACGATTCGATCACAAGTCTTTTGGGTCTTTGCTTTACCGATTATTATTGCGATAATCCATTCACTGTTCGCTTCAAATGTCATGTATAATTTGTTAGGCTTATTTGGTCTTCGAGATGTAGGCAAATTCGTTTTAGGTTATGGATCTGTCCTAGGGTTATTCGTTGTTGTATATTATGTATTTTATTTGATAACGTCAAAAGTCTATTATCGAATTATCCGACAAGGATAAAATATATTTATTATAAAATCAGATTGATTATTCGGTTGAATCATTCATCTGATTTTTTTATAGTGTTTAAGACCTTATTGATAAGTTTTCATTTAATTTCATAAAATAAATGTAAAATAAATTAATGGAAGAGCTTGCAATAATATAAAGAGGTGCTATAATAGACGATAGTTAAGCAACTGAACAATTAAACACCTTAACAAACAAGGCTTAGTTGGATTAGTTAAGAAAAGGAGATTAATGCAATGTACGATTTTGATAAGTTTGTCGATAGAAAAGGCACATGGTCAATGAAGTGGGATGCACCATCCTTAGAAGAAACATTTGGTAATACGGAAGTTTTACCCTTATGGGTAGCGGATATGGATTTTCCCGTAGCACCAGCCATTAAAGAAGCCCTTCAAAAAATTGTTGATCATGGTATTTTTGGTTACACGGTTACTGATGAAGCTAATGAAGCTTTAGCTGGTTGGATGGAGCGTAGACATAATTGGAAATTTGATCCAAAAGTAATTGTCAATACACCAGGAATTGTTTTTGCTCTAAATGTGGCTGTCCAAACTTATTCACGTCCAGGGGATAAAGTACTTATTCAAAGCCCTGTGTACTATCCATTTACTAACGCAATTGTTAATAATGGTCGTAAAGTCGTTTCAAATGACATGGTTAAAGAGGGTGATAACTTTGTCCTTGATCTAACTGATTTTGAAGTGAAGGCAAAAGATCCAAACACAAGCATGTTTATTATGTGTTCGCCACACAACCCCTTAAGTAAAGTATTTACAGCGGATGAATTGAAAAAAATGTTGGATATAGCTTTTGAAAATGATTTAACCGTCGTAGTTGATGAAATTCATGGGGACTTAATTATGCCAGGTGTTGAATATACTACCGTAGGTAATTTAGGTGCGGAATATGCTAATAAGGTTATTACATGTTTAGCTCCAAGTAAATCCTTTAACTTAGCTGGTATTCAATGGTCAGGCATTGTTATTCCAGATGAAAAATTGCGTCACCAATTCAGCCGTTCTTTAGACCAATTAGGTTACGGCATGTATAATCCATTTTCTTATGCAGCAACAGTAGCGGCTTACAATGATTCAGAAGACTGGTTGAATGAAGTTATCGACTATGTATACAAAAACTACTTATACTTGAAAGAAACGTTAGAAAGTGAACTAGATGTTCATGTGTTAGATTTAGAAGCAACCTATTTAGCCTTTGTTGATTTTAGTCGTTATGGTCTAACGCAAAAGGAATTGGAAAACAAGGTTATTAATGAGGCAAAAGTGGGATTAGATAGTGGAACTTGGTTTGGTGAAAATGGTGCAGGGTTTATGCGTTTCAACTTAGCTTGTTCACGTTCTACCTTAGAAGAAGCTGTCAGTCGTGTTGTAAAAGTTTTTAAATAAAAAATTAAAATAATAGGAGATGCATTATGAGTTTAAATGAAACAATTTTAGCCTTGCTCGATCAATATAATGAAGAAGCTATTGAAGTTCGTCATTATTTACATAGACACCCGGAGTTATCTTCTAAAGAATTTGAAACTAGCAAATACTTGAAGGCATTCATGACTAATCTTGGTTATGAAATTGAAGCAGTTGAACCGGATGAAATAAGCGCTGGTACTGGATTTACAGCTACATTAGATACAGGTCGTCCTGGTAAAACGATTGGTTTGCGCGCTGATATTGATGCTTTACCTGTTCAAGAGACAGAAAGAAACTTAGCTAATGAACGTATTGTTCGCTCTGAAAATGATGGTGTGATGCATGCATGTGGGCATGACGGACATATGACAACCTTGTTATATGCTGCTAAAATCCTAAAACAACTAGAAGATAAATTATCTGGAAAAGTAATCTTTATTTTTGAAGAAGCCGAAGAAACAAACGACGGTTTACCTGCTATGTTACGTCATTTAGAAGGTCGTGGTATTGATGCAATCTATGGAAACCACTTGGCTGCCTTTTTAGAATCAGGAAAAGTTTCAGCCGATCCCGGTCCTGTTATGGCTGCTGCTGCCGTAATTAATTTTGAAGTGGTTGGAAAAGGTGGACATGGTTCAAGACCTGACTTAGCGGTGAACCCATTATTTGCTGGTGTCGATATCTTGAATAGCATTAATATCGCTTGGAATAACCAAATCAATGTTGAAGAGACTGTTACTTTAGGTCTGACTCAATTTCATGTTGGCGAACTACATAATGTATTTGCTGACCGCGCTAAAATTGGTGGTACATTACGTTACTTTAATGTTGAGGAAGGTACAAAAGCATATAATACGTTGATGAAAGTTGCTAATGGCGTTGCGGCTGTTCATAATTGTACGATTGTTGAAGCACCTAGCGCTGGACCAGCTACAATCCCTGTTATTAATGATGAAGCTTTAGCTGCACAAGTTAAAAGTGGGGTTGAAGAATTATTCCCTGGACATCTTGCAGAAAATGTTAAATGGTATGCCTCTGAATCATTTTCACATTTTAGTAAAATTGCACCTTCTGTCTTCTCATTTATAGGTACTAAAAATGAAGAACTAGGTAGTGGGGCAGAACATCATAATGAGTACTTTGATATTGATGATGCTTCATTAAGATATGGTATTGGTACAATGGTTAAATTTACAGTAGATAATTTAGCTAATTAAAATTATTTTATTCATTAGGAGAAACGTATGACAGAGACAAAACCAAAAAGAAAATTTAAAATACCCCATCTATTATGGATTATGGTAGGCTTATTGATATTTGCCGTTGCACTAACATACATTATTCCAGCAGGCCAATATGCAAAAGACGCAGCTGGAAATATTTTACAAGATCAATTCACATTTTTAGATGCACAAACACCTGTAAATTTATTTGATATGCTAATGCTATTAATGGATGGTTTGGTTAGTCAAGCGGTTGTCATCTTTACCGTTATGGCTACAGGTGCTTCAATTACTGTGTTACTAGAAACGGGTGCTATCGACGATGTATTAGATTGGGCGATTTATAAACTTCAAAATTTTGGAGTTGTTCCACTTATTTCCATTATGTTTATTATTATGACATATATTGGTGGATTTGCTGGGTCTGATGCTTTGGTTGCTATGGTTCCAATTGGCGTATTGTTTGCCAAAAGACTAAAACTTGCTCCTATTGTTGCTTTAGGTATTACACTTTTCCCTTCTATGATTGGTTTTGGGACAGGTCCTACAACAGCTGCTACGCCACAAATGATCGCTGGTGTACAACCTTATTCTGGCTTTTTTGTTCGTTTGTTAATTATGAATATATTTATGGTTATTGGCTTAGTTTTCCTATTACGTTATGTAAAGAAAATTCAAGCGAATCCTGAAAATTCGATTATGTATGCAGTTGTTGGGGATTTTACACAAACAAATGGTGATGAACCAGTTGAAGAAACAACAACTACCTTAAATAAACGTAGTATGCTAACGGTTATCTTATTTTTATTACAGTTTGTATTTATTGTTATTTATGGTATGACCGGTGAAGGAAATATTTTGTCATTCATGACCGCAGCCAATTTAGTAACTGCCATTGTAATGGGGATATCTAGTGGGATGACCATGGATGAAATTGGAAATAATGTAGCCAAAGGTATAAGTCAAATGGGCTTTATTGCTTTTATTATTGGTTTAGCGGGGGCTTTCACCTTAATTTTACGTACAGGGAATATTATGGATACCATCGTGTATGCAGCAACGATTCCTTTATCTAAGATTAGTGGAGGCTGGGCAAACATTGGTATCATGCTAATTGTTTCGTTGTTAAACTTTATTATTCCATCAGCTGCAAGTAAAGCTGCTATTTTGATTCCAACGATAATGCCTATTACAAATGCCTTAGGAATTTCAGCTCAAGCAGCTGTACAAGCCTTTATGTTTGGAAATGGATTTACCATTTTAATCTCACCTGTGTTAGGATGGACATTAGGATCACTAGAAGCTGCTGAGGTTCCATATGATCGTTGGGTTCGTTGGGTGACACCTATCATTGTCGTATTCATGATAGTTGCTGCTGTCATTCTATACATCTTAACCTTATTAAACTGGTAGTAACCCTAGGATTCTAAAAAATAGAAAAGGATGATTTGATGAAAAAAGTTCAAACAAATAATGCACCCCAAGCCGTTGGTCCATACTCACAAGCGATTGATACCGGAAACGTCGTGTATCTATCTGGGCAATTAGGTTTAACCGCTGAAGGTGAAATGGTAAGTGGCGTTGTCGAACAAACCCATCAAGCCTTTAAAAATATGATGGCTGTTTTAGAAGAAGCAGGCTTAGGGTTAGAAAATGTTGTTAAAACCTTAGTCTTATTAGATGACATTGCCGATTTTCAACGAGTGAATGAAGTATACGGTCAATATTTCAAAGAACCATATCCAGCTCGTTCAGCCTTTGCCGTTAAAAATTTACCTTTAGGTGGATTAGTTGAGATTGAGGTTATTGCTGTTCGGAATTAATCGAATATACTAGACAACAAGCTATTAGCAGAGATATTTATTAGAATTAAAAAACCACACTCACTGATTGAAAATCAGCCAAGTGTGGTTTTTATTAGGTTTATGCCGGATGCAGGATTTGAACCTGTGACCTCCGCGTTACGAGTGCGATGCTCTACCTGCTGAGCTAATCCGGCAGACTAAAAAGTAGAACAAAAGCTATTATATAATAGAAAGGCGCGTTTGTAAAGGTGGATAATTCCGATTTATAGCTAATAATGGGTATATCTTAATATTTAAATATAATTATTACTCATTATTAGATAATTTTAATTTATAAGTTTTGCGCTATTAATAGCCTTAACAACGATTATTTGGTAAACTAAATATGAGAGAATAGGCAAATAAAATTAGAAAGTGTGTAATTATATGAATGAAACATTAAATACATCCATAGACTTGGCTAAGTATCAAGATCAGTTAGAAGTCTATGAAAAAGAAGTTATTTCAACATGGGTGGATGAAGATGAAGATATTGAATTAACCGCTGAAAGATACAAACAACTAAATAATATTATGCAACCCATGTACAACCTTATTTTATCTTATTCCAAATACTTTTCAATTCGAAAAGATTATGGAACGGGCATTGAATTAACTATGATTGAAGCCCATATTTTGCAAGATATTACAGATCCGGAATATCAAACGGCTTCGGCTCTAGCCAAAAAGTGGAAAAGAACACGTAGTGCTATTTCGCAAATTATTACCAAACTTGAAAACAAACAATTGATTGAAAGAACGGCTAACCCTTCTGACCGAAAATCGTATGATTTGAAATTAACGCCTCTAGGACAAGAAACAGCGCTGGCTCATAGTCGCTATGATAATGTCGATATTGTTAAGACGCATAAAAAACTTTTCAAAAAATTCTCTCCGGTTGAAATGGCTGCTTTTTTTGCCATTTGTGAGTCATACAATGAAATTCTCGAGGAAAACCAAAACCTTTAGGCAATAGCTATAGTAGTTGGTCAATCATGAAGATATTTTTGTGAGATTTACCAGCCTTATTAACAATTAAGCTAATAATAGCACCAAAATCCGAACAACAAATAATAGCGGGACCGTTCTTAACGCTATCATTTAATGTCCGGATTTTGGTGTTGAAAAACATATTCCCTAGTTATTTTAGCAACATCCAGCCATAAGCAACGATTAAACTAATGATGGTACGGATAGCTATGTGGCTCCATTGGAGGCTGTTTGTAAGGTAACCATTCAGGATAGCAACGACTACTAAGAGACCGAGTGCTAGTGGAAGACCCCAATTTGGTATGTTTGGGAGTAGGGCGATTAATAGACCAATCGCAGCGATAAAATAAAACACGTGCCAGTAGAAAAAGCCATTTAAGCGGATATCCATGAATGCAGCAATCAAGGTCAGGACAGCATAGGCAATAATGAAGCTATAGATTAGGATAGAAAATAGTTGATGCATAAATTAGTCCTCTTTTCTAAGTAAATTTAATTTTTCTTCAATGCGTTGGAGCAGTTGTTGCGCTTGCTGTAAGGATGCGATTTTTTCATCTATAAGTTGGGTTTTATTTGTTACAAGTTGTTTGATGTTACTTAAATCGTCAAGTTCAATTTGATAGACACTTTCGAGTGTTTGGTATTTATCGTCTAGCTTGAGTAATTCGAGAATTTCGTCTAAGGAAAATAGTCCGGCTTTTAAGACTTGAATCATTTCTAGCGTTTCGATATCTGATGCTTGGTAGTGGCGATGTTTACCTTGTCTGATTGGGCTAACGAGTCCAATGCGATCATAGTAGCGTAGTGTATCAATATTAATACCGGTCAACTGGCTTACTTCACCAATCTTCAACTCTATCCCTCCGTTCTTGACTATAGTATACAACCTGAAGTTGACTTCAGGTCAAGCTAGTTTTGGATGAAATTTTTTTATGATTGTTGCAGTGATATTTGTTTAAACAAAAAAACTTCTCTAGCACGAGAAGTTTTATTTCATTGCCCAGTAGACTACGATTAAGGTGGTAAATACGATTAGGGTTATGATGCGGGGGATGTTGAGGTTTTTGGTTATTGCACCTTTGACGACCCTTCCTTGGATGATGAGAAATAAGCCTAAGAGTAACATCCAATCGGGCATGCCAGGGAGTAGGGCTATTAGTGCGATAATGCCGCCTAAGTAGTTGATGGGATGCCACATTATTTTGAAGCCATCTGAGAGTAGTTCAGTGGTTGTGGTGGCTAATACAAAGTTCGCATAGACGATAACGATAATATAGATAGCGATTGTCAGTAGTTGATCCATTGGCACACCTTCTTTTCTTTGGTTTTATATAGTATACAAGTCTGACCTAGGTCTGCTCAAGTAATATAAATAGATACAAAAAAACTTCTACTCTGTGAGATAGACTCAAAGAGTAGAAGTTGAAAGTTATTCAATGATTATTGAACGTTTTCGCTACCTGGTTTTTCATATTTAGCAGCAACACCTGTCGTGCGTAGAATCCATTTAATAATTTCTACCAATGGAATAATACTGATAGCAGCGATGATTGCTACGGCCCAGCCGGATGCTGTTGGTAAAGTGACATCGAAGTAGGTATTAATACCTGGGATAAGGATAACACCTAATAATAAGGCACCAGACCCTATAAAGGCTAAGTTCAAGTATTTGTTATCAAATGGATTACTGCTGAACATTGATTTGAATGTTGACTTAACGTTATATGAATGGAACAATTGGATCATACCTAACGTAATAAAGGCCATTGTTTCTGCAATGTTGTTGTCATGAGGGTAAAGAACATAATGACCTACCCAATAAACGAATAAGGTAATACCGCCTTCAAGGATACCTTGATAGAAGATACTTGGTAAAACTCCGAATGAAAGGAAGTTATCTTTGCGTGTACGTGGTGCTTTAGTCATTGAGTCTTTTTCAGCATTTTCCATACCTAAAGCAATAGCAGGGAAAACGTCGGTAACGAGGTTAATCCATAAGATATGAATCGGCTCTAAAATGGTCCAGCCCATAAAGGTTGCGACGAATAAAGTAATAACTTCACCCATGTTTGCTGAAAGTAAGAACTGTACAGCTTTTTGAATGTTAGCAAATACTTTACGTCCTTCTTCAACGGCTACAACGATGGTTTCGAAGTTATCATCGGCTAGAACCATGTCTGAAGCACCTTTAGATACTTCTGTTCCGGTAATACCCATACCAACACCGATATCGGCTTGCTTTAATGAAGGAGCATCGTTAACACCGTCACCGGTCATGGCTACGACCACATCATTGGCTTGCCAAGCGCGGATAATTCTAACTTTATGTTCTGGAGATACACGTGCATATACAGAGTAGTTAGATACGGTACGAGTTAATTCTTCATCAGACATTTTGTCTAATTCAGCACCTGTCGTAACGTGAACGGAATTATCCTCATCAGGATTTAAAATCCCTAAACGTTCGGCAATGGCTTGTGCAGTAACGGCATGGTCACCTGTAATCATAACGGTACGAATACCGGCATTACGAGCTACTTTGATAGCTTCGCCAGCTTCTTGACGTTCAGGGTCAATCATACCCACAAGTCCAGCGAAAATTAAATCATTTTCAATTGATTCTGAATCCACTTTTTCAGGGAGTGAATCAACAATTTTGTAAGCTCCTGCAAGCACCCGCAAAGCATTACGTGCCATACCGTCATTAGCGGCAAGAATGGTATCGCTATGTTCTTGTGTAAATGGAATTACTTGATCGCCATCTTGATATTGAGTGACACGTTTGATTAATTGATCGGGAGCACCCTTAGCAGCAATTAAATATTTTCCGTCTTCAAGTTGGTGGATGGTAGACATTAATTTACGAGATGAATCAAATGGCACTTCATCAATACGTGGTGTGGCTTCTAATGCAGCTTCTAAATCAAAGCCTTTATCATTAGCGTATTTAATCATCGCAATTTCCGTTGGATCCCCGACTAAATTACCAGCATTATCTGTGTTGACGTCATTGGCAAATGTAATCGACCGTAATAAAGGTGTATCTAAATCAATATCTTCACTGGCTTCATGTAATTCACCATTGTAGTATACTTTTTCAATGGTCATCTTGTTAACGGTTAATGTACCTGTCTTATCAGAACAAATAACTTGGGTTGAACCTAAAGTTTCAACGGCTGGTAAGGTACGAACTAGGGCGTTTCTTTCAGCCATTTTTTGTGTACCAATAGATAAAATGATGGTTGTAATGGCTGGCAACCCTTCAGGGATAGCCGCAACTGCTAGTGAAATAGAAATAAGTAACATATCAATAACGGTATTATCACCCGCGTTTGGTCCAAAAAGTCCAACAAAGAAGGTAATAACAGCGATAATGATAATTAAATACGTCAGTTTCTTACCTAGTTCTTCTTGGTCACGTTGCAATGGCGTTTGTTGACTTTCAGTCGTAGATAATATATTAGCAATATTACCGACTTCGGTATTCATACCTGTACCGATAACCACACCCTTGGCACGACCATAGGTCACATTGGTACTTGAAAAAGCCATGTTTTTGCGGTCACCAATACCCGTTTCTGGATCAGCAATAATTTCTGTGCTTTTCTCAGACGGTACAGACTCACCGGTTAAGGCAGCTTCTTCAATTTGTAAAGAACTGGATTCAATTAAACGTAAATCGGCTGGCACGATATCCCCAGCTTCAAGTAAAACGATGTCTCCTGGTACTAATTCGGTACTTTTAATTTTTGAATTAGCATTATTCCGACGTACGGTCGCTTCAGGTGACGCCATATCTTTTAAAGCATCAATGGCTTCTTCGGCCTTGGATTCTTGGAATACACCCATAACCGCATTTAAAATAACTACGATTAAGATAACGACAGCATCCGCAATTCCTTCACCTTCGATAACTCCGATAACCGCTGAAACAGCTGCGGCAACTAACAAGACAATAATCATAAAGTCTTTAAACTGAGCAATAAACTTTTGCAATAAAGTTGTTTTTTCTTCCGTAATCAGTTCATTATGACCATATTGCTCGAGACGACGTTGGACTTCTGCATCACTTAAACCAGAAGAAGCATCGGTGTTTAAATGACTCACCACTTCTTCAGCCGACAATGTATAAGGTTTTACATCCTCTTTTGACATTTTTTCCTCCTAAATTCCTCCAATAGTTGTGCCAAAAATTAGCTAAAATAAAAAGACTTATGCTAACCAAACGCTAACTAGCTAACAATCTGGTGGCATAAGTCTCACTATTTAAGTACAGTACCAGCAGATTAGAAAATCTACTTAACGGTGTTGATACTGACAAGGCGCTAACCTTTAGTTACTCCCTTATGGATATAAATTATAAGATTATTATAATTAAAATTAGGGTTAATTGCAAACAGAAACATTAAATCAGTGATATTTATTTTAAAAAAGATCGCTAACATCCATACACAAACTGATTTGTGAAGTTTTTGTTACTATTTAAGTTGAAATAAGCCGAAAAAATGAAAAAGTTTAAAATAACTGTGATAAAATGATTAAATATTTGCATAATGATAGGAAAAAATAGCCGCATTTGATATATTATTATCAAGAGTATTTGAATGGGAGGCAAGAAAATGTCAGAAGAAAAGAATCCTCAAAGTCGTTCGGAGCGACGTAAAAAGGAAAAACGCAAGGGTGGTCGTTTTCAAACGATACTGGGTGTCATCTTGATTATTATTGCGGCTGCCTTACTTGCAATTGACCCAATAAAAAACCAGATTATTCGACAAGGGTCTGAACAAAATCAAATTGGTAATTTAACACGCGAGGAAGTCATAGCCAACCAAGATCGTGACGTTGAATACGACTGGCAAGCCATTACTAACATTAACGCCGCTGAGGTATTAGCTAATAGCATTAATCCCAATGATTTGCCGACTATCGGTGGCATAGCGATTCCCGAGGTATCGATGAATTTACCGATTTACAAAGGGGTAACCAACGAGGGAATGTATTTAGGCGCAGGAACCTTATATCCGGATATGGAAATGGGTGAATCCAACTATTCGATTGCTAGCCATCATTCGATTAATGAAGATTTATTATTTGCACCTCTGATGCGTGTTGAAATGGGAGATATCATTTACCTAACGGATTTAGAGAATATTTATGTTTATCAAGTGGACTATATCGATCAAGTCGAACCAACGCGTGTGGATTTAGTCCAGCCAACGGTTGAACCGATTGTTACGTTAATAACGTGTGATTACAGTCTTAACGAACGTGTCGTCGTTCAAGGTAGTTTGGTTGAGACGGTCGCCATCGAGAATGCCAGTCAGGAAATGTTAAATGCCTTCAATTTACCGCAGACCATTCCGGGTTAGAATAGATAATATTAAAAAACCGACACTCAATGATACTGAGGTCGGTTTTTTCGTTGTGTCGTTTATTCCCAAATTTCGGTTTTTAGTTGGTAGCGACTGCTAAAGTATTTGCCAAAGGTTAAGTAGGCTGCTAGAAATACGGAAAGGGCAGTGGCGGCGACCATCACAATCATAACCATCATTTGATACATAATGGCTTTGGTTGGTTCAACACCTGCAAAAATCATCCCTGACATCATCCCCGGCAAGGTTACCAGTCCAACCATCCGTGTACTATCAATCGTAGGTTGTAGACCTTGACGAATCGTATCACGTAAAATACCCTGTGATGCTTGGCGTGGTGTAGCGCCTAAGGCTAACATTTCTATCACCGCCTGTTGACGATCCGCATATAATTGCCGCATATTTGAATAAGTTAAGCCAACGGAAGTCATCACGGTACCGACAATCATTCCACTGATGGGAATGATTTGTGAGGGTATAAATTCCACACTTCCGGAAATAACAATAACAACCAAACTAATCGCTGTGGTGACAAAAATCGATATAAAAGAATCACGGAAGGCATGTTCAATGCCTTTGGCACGCTGCGCAGCATTCCAAGCAGCGTTAATAATGATAATTAAAACCATTCCTAAGGTAATCCATGTATTATCCACACTAAATATCGCTGTTAAGACAAAGCCGACAACTGATAATTGAATAATCATGCGGATGATTGCTACTAGAATATCTTTTTCTAAACCCAACTTTTCTCTATAGGAAATAAATAAAGCGATAAAGACTAAACTGAACGTTAAGACTAAACTTAAAGGACTTACTTGCAAATTTTGTTCCATGGTTAGTTGCCTCCTTTATTATTGGCTTTAACTAGCTTAATTTGACGTTGGGTCATCAGTTGTTCTTCTTCCATATGACTAACTAAAATAACTGTGACGCCTGTCTCTTCATGATACACACGCAACCATTCCCAGATATCTTTGCGTGTCTCCCCATCTAAGGCCGATGTAATTTCATCTAGCAAAATAACTTTTGGTGCAAATAGGACGTTACGGATTAATGAAACCCGTTGTTTTTCGCCTCCTGATAACGAGTTGATTTTACGGTCTAAAAACGCATCGGATAACTTCATTTGATTGAGTAATTCTAGGGCATGTGAACGATCAAATTCTAGATTACGTATCTCATAAGGAAAGCGTAAATTATCCTCGACGGTTTGACCAAACAAACTAGGGGTTTGAACACAATAGGAAATGGCTTGACGTAAAGTAACGGGGTCATAATCATTAACGTCTCTTCCATCGAATAAATATCTTCCTGTATGTTCGAGTCTTGGATCATTTAATTGAACCAAAAATTTCAATAAAGTACTCTTACCACTACCCGAAGGTCCAACGAGGGCAATAACTTCGCCGGCTTTTACAGAAAAGCTAACCGGTTCAAAAATGGCTTGCCCATTAGCCGTAATTGAAAGATTATCTATCGTGAGTTGATCTGACATTTTATGTTTCATCCTTTCATATTTAGCATCAATGTGATTATTATACAATAAATTAGAATGAATCTAAAGAGGCTTGGCTTGTAAAATTAAGTACATATCTAATTTACCACATATTTTGTCTTTTTATTATAAAAAATCTATATAAAGCACTAAAATTTACCCTTTACAATGCATAATGTCATATGGCAAGGAAATAAAGCCTTTACAATACCGATTAATGACAAGAAAGAGTGACTGTCAAAAATTAAAAACTATACCTAATATTTACATAAAATTTACAATCGCTTGCTATAATGTATTTGCTTAATGAATACGATAATATATACCGAGGTGGCCAATGCAAGTAAGATTTGAAGATGTTACCATGCGTTTCCAAGATAATACCGTTTTGGACAAAATCAACTTTACATTACCAAGTAAACAATTGGTTTCTTTTTTAGGACCTAGTGGGTGTGGTAAGTCAACGACCTTGTACCTAATTTCAGGATTGTTAGAAGCTAGTGGTGGGAAAATCTTTTTTGATGACCGTGATGTAACTAAGTTAGATCCGGTTAAACGACAAGTTGGGTTAGTCTTTCAAAATTACGCTCTATACCCACATTTGACCGTTTTAGAAAATATTATGTTCCCTTTGAAAATGGCTAAGATGCCTAAAAAAGAACGTCGTGAACGTGCCGAAGAAATGGCCCGTTTAACCCGCATTACCGATCAATTAAATAAATACCCCCGTCAATTATCGGGCGGGCAACAACAACGTGTGGCCATTAGTCGAGCCCTATCCAAGTCACCGGATACTCTTTTGATGGATGAACCTTTATCCAACTTAGATGCACGTCTAAGAATTGAAATGCGTGAGGAAATAAGACGCATTCAGCAAGAAACAGAAGTAACAACTGTCTTTGTTACGCACGACCAAGAAGAAGCGCTTAGTATTGCCGATCGTGTGATGGTTTTAGATAAGGGTGAAATTCAACAAATCAGTGATCCAGTGACCTTATATCAACGCCCTAATAATTTGTTTGTGGCGAAATTTATTGGGACACCGATCATCAATACTTTCCAACGTTCTTCAGTAGCCCTCAATCCTGAAGCAGAGATATTTAATCAAGAATGGGAATTGATTGGGATTCGCTCGGAACAATTTAGATTAGCGGATGAATCGGATTATTTAATCAAGGCGCAGGTGCAACGGATTGAAAATGTTGGTAAGGAAACGACTATTCACTGCGTAGCGGGTGAAGAACATTTTGTTGCGACGGATATCGAAGCGAATATTTCGGAAAATGATACGATTTATCTAAAGGTTAAAGGAGACCTTTTGTTATTTGACCAAGATAATAATATCATTGAAAGTAGTGGTGACAATGAATCGTAAAGTTACCCTAAAGAGTACCTTGCAAGCTTTGTTGTATTTGGCGCCGATGCTGATTTTAGTTGGGATATTTACTGTTTATCCAATTATTAAATCGATTGATATGAGTTTTTATTTAGATTTTAATTTGTTTACAGGCGAGATAGATGGACGGGGTTTGGCGAATTACGAAGAGTTATTTAACGATCCGGCTTTTTATCAAGCGTTAAAAAATACCGCTATCTTTGTTATCGGTGTCGTACCAGCTTCTCTCATTATTTCGTTAGCGATTGCTTTAATGTTAAACATGATTCCGTTTCTTAAAGGGTTCTTTAGAACCGTTTATTTTCTGCCTTATGTGACGTCCACCGTGGCTATTTCAATTGTTTGGAATTGGCTCTATCATTCGCGTTACGGTCTTTTCAATTATATTCTTGGCTTGTTTGGGGTTGAACCCATTAATTGGCTAAATAATCCTGATATGGCACTGCCAGCGGTGATTATTATGTCTATTTGGAAAGGTTTAGGCTTTAATATTTTGCTATTTCTTGTTGGTTTGGGCAATATTGATGAAAATTATTATAAGGCGGCTAAAATTGATGGCGCCAATGCTTGGAATAGATTTATTAATATTACCTTGCCTCTATTACGGCCGACAATCTTTTTATTATCAATTGTTGGTGTGATCAACAACTTTAAGGTTTTTGATGAAGTCTATTCTTTATTTAATGGACGTCCTGGTCCAGCGGGTTCAGCGACTACCTTAGTCTATTATTTATTCCAGAAGTTTTATGTTCAATTTGATTATGGTGTGGCTGCGGCTTCTGGGATTGTCTTGTTCTTAATCGTGTTAGGCATTACCTTGATTCAATTTTTCGGTAATCGTTACTTTGAGAAGCGGGGTGGCTAGACATGAAAAAGATCTTTTCTTATTCGATAACTTACGTTATTTTATTCTTTGGTGGCGTGCTAATGATTTTGCCTTTTTACTGGATGATTGCGACCAGTTTGAAGACAGGGACAGAAGCTATCGCCATCCCACCAGTCTGGGTGCCTGAAACTTTGCAATTTGGTAATTATGCCAAAGCCTGGGAAGCGGCACCGTTCGGTCGTTATTTTCTAAACAGTGTGTTCGTCACATCTGTCACAACGATCGGCGAATTATTTACGAGCATTTTGGCAGCTTATGCCTTTGCTAAACTTAGATTTTGGGGTAAAGATATCTTATTCATCTTGTTACTGGGTACGATGATGGTTCCAGGTGAGTTAATGACCATTCCTAACTTTGTTACATTAGCAGATTGGGGAATGATCAATACTTACTGGGCACTTATTTTACCTTGGTTAGCTAGTGTGTTTTCCGTCTTTACTTTGAAACAATCCTTCGAATCAATACCGAATGAATTGTATTATGCTGCTAAATCAGATGGTTGTAGTGATTGGCGTTTCCTTTGGGAAATGGTCGTTCCACTATCCAAATCATCGATTATTGCAGTAACCATTCTGAAGGTAATTGGTAGTTGGAATGCGTTCATGTGGCCTTTAATTGTCACAAATGAACGGTCGCTACGTACCTTACCTGTGGGATTACAAGCCTTTACGACCGAAGCTGGAACACAGTATGAACTGTTAATGGCTGCGTCAACAATTGTCGTAGTTCCTATGGTTGTCATTTATCTACTGTTGCAAAAGTACATCATGCAAGGCATTTCGCGTTCTGGCCTCAAGGGTTAGGACAAATATTCTGGAGGGAAAAAATTGATGAAAAAAATTAAAGTTTTACTCGCTAGTTTAGCTGCTACTGTTGGATTATCTGCCCTTAGCCCATTGGCTTCTGCTCAAGAACCTGTTGAATTAACATTCTGGCATGCAATGAATGGTCCGCACCAAGAAATGATTACGGAATTAGTTGGGGAATTTAATGCGTCTCAATCGGATTATGTTGTTGTTGAACAAAACCAAGGTGATTACAGTACCTTATCACAAAGTATTATGGCTTCAGGTGCTGCAGGTGACTTACCAACAATTGCTCAAATGGCTGCTTCTAACATGCCAGACTATATGGATTCAGGTATTTTATTAGCTCTAGATGATTTATTAACTGACGAAAATAACTTTGGTGAAGACTTATATGGTGATATCTTCCCTGGATTCCTTGAAGGTGTAACGTTTGATGATCAAGTTTATGCTATTCCATTCTCAAAATCGGTTCGTTTAATGTATGTAAACGAAGATTTATTAGCTGAAGCTGGTTTTGATACTATTCCAACGACTTGGGAAGAAGTTGAAGCATTAGGTGTGGCTTTACAAGAAGCAGGTTTAGAAAATCCAGCCATGGGTCTTGAAAACAGCTTCTCAATGGAAGTTGAAACAATGGCACGCCAAAATGGAGCTGCTTGGGTTTCTCAAGATTTATCAACAGTAGAAATCGCTTCTGAAACAGCGATTGCTCCAATTCAATTCTTAAAAGGTTTAATCGATAACGGCTATGCTCGTACTGCGGGTGAAGATGGTTACATGTCTGGTCCTTTCTCACAAGGTGAAACAGCTTTATACATCGGCTCTTCTGCTGGTTTAGCTTATGTTACGCCAGGAATTGAAGAAAATAACATTGGTTTCTCAACCGCTGAAATCCCTACGTTTGGTGGTGGCGATAAATTAACCTTATTCGCTGGAAATGATTTAGGTGTGTTTGCAACTGCCTCTGAAGAACAACAAGCAGGTGCCGTTCAATTCATGTCATTCTTACTACAACCAGAAAATACTGCACGTTGGGCTATCGCAACTGGCTACCTACCAATTACCCAAGCAGGTGTTGATTCTGAAACTTGGCAAAACTACTTAGCTGAAAACGAATATGTACAAGCTGCTTCAGCTGAGTTAGCTTATGGTATGTCATCTCCACAATACGTGGGTGCTAGTGAAGTCTTCAATGCGTTCGAAACAACCCTTGAAAACATCATCTTAAACGATGCTGACATCCAAACAGAAATGCAAGCCATAGAAGATTTAGTAAAAGGCCACTTAGGTTTATAATAATAAATATCACTGCAAGAAGCCGACCGGGTTTTACAACCCGATCGGCTTTTTTTATGGTGCGCCCGGCATGGGTGACAACTTGGTGGTGAAAGTCCACTACAGGCTTGGCAGTAGGAACTGTTAGCTAAAGGCAAGGGTGTCCATCGTGAGGTGGAATCTGAAGGAAGCCGGAGGCAAACACTCGCACTGACGAACAGAAACTTCATATTAAGGCTGAACAGGGACGGACGAGCTTGCCTTACAAAGTAAAGTCCAATACTGCACGAATCCCATACAGTAGATGAAGCAGTGACATGAGTGGAAGGTTGTCATTCTTACCCGGGGAGGTCTCATCAACGATAGTTAATCGTAGTAACAACGAATGATGAGAAGTCAGCAGACGTCATAGTACTAGCCTATAGCTAGGAAGGACAGAACAATAACAATTTTGAAAATCAAGGAGGTGGATACGTCACCGATAACGCAGACAACATCGTGATTAAGTTCGAAGAGATGGCTGCCTACAGAAGGATATGCTGGAAGCAAAAAGATATGTAGGAGTGCGGAGGTGTCGTAGCACAGATATGAATAAACAAAATGATATCTTACTGATTGACCAAGTAGTCAGTCAAACAAACATGGAACAAGCTATCGCTAAAGTTCGCAAAAATAAGGGAGCACCCGGTGTAGACGGGATGACGGTTAATGAACTAGACGAACATATGGCGACTTATGGGTCAGCCATTGTTCGAAAGCTCAAGGCTGGAACCTATCAACCACAACCTGTGAAACGAGTTGAAATACCCAAAGCTAACGGTGGAGTCCGCCTTTTGGGTATTCCAACGGTAAGGGATAGAGTCGTACAACAAGCGATACTTCAAGTGATTGACCCGATAATTGACCCGCATTTCTCTGAATTTAGTTACGGTTTTCGAAAAGGTCGCAACGCTCATCAAGCGGTGGCACGAGTCATCAGTTACTACGAAGAAGGTTATCGTGTAGTAGTAGACTGTGATTTGAAGAATTATTTCGATACCATCAACCATCAAATTCTTAGAAATAATCTTGAATACTATATTCAGGATAAAGTTGTTTTAAGAATTATCTGGAACTTTCTTAAATCAGGCATCCTGGACCAAGGCTTTTATGTTGAAACGGATATGGGAACACCACAAGGAGGCCCCTTATCTCCGTTACTAGCGAATGTCTATTTACACCATTTAGACAGGGAGCTTGAGCGTAGAGGTCATAAGTTCGCTCGATACGCGGATGATTTTGTCATCTATGTAAAGAGTAGACGGGCAGGCGAACGTGTGATGGAAGGTATTACAGACTTTATTGAAGGGAAATTACGTCTAACGGTGAATAAGGAAAAAAGCCGAGTGACGACACCCACCCAATCTAAATTCCTGGGGTTTCATATTCATAATAGCACGGGAAAGTAGGATGCCGACCTAGTCAGTCGGCTAAACAAAAGTTTCGCACCAAGCTCAAGAAGTTAACTCGTCGTAATCGACCTGGGTCATTTGAAGATATAGTAGTAGAAATCAATCGAGTGACTGTAGGGTGGATAAATTACTACAAAATTGGTTTTATGAAATCTTTCATGATAGAAACTCAGAGCTGGTTGAATCATCGATTGCGACAGCTCATCTGGAAAAGATGGAAGAAAGTATCCACTCGGTATACACAACTTAGGCGACTAGGCATAGACCATGATGATTCGCTCAAGATGGCAGGGAGTCGTAAGGCTTATTGGAGACTTTCACGGAGTGAAATTTTACACCGAGCCATCACAAACAAAAGGCTCGCTATCTGGGGATTGAAGGATCTAACCTACTTATATGAGCGATAAAAGATATTTAAGTTATTGAACCGCCGTGTACGGAACCGTACGCACGGTGGTGTGAGAGGTCGACTAGTCAATTAATGACTAGTCTCCTACTCGATTGGTGCTTGCGATGATGCGCGATTCCGCAATATGCCGGACTTCGAAAACGGGCCTTTCGCCGATTCACATCCTATGCCACGGTTGCTTTCCCCGATGGATGCTGAGGCTTATCCACTTTCTACTTCCCACTTGCGGTGGCGAAGCTTATGTTTTTCCTCTTCACCTAGGCGAACGCCAAATGAGTCGCTGTTTGGCGGGGGATTGGGGGGCGAACGCCAAATGAGTCGCCGTTTGGCGGGGGATTGGGGGGCGAACGCCAAATGAGTCGCTGTTTGGCGGGGGATTGGGGGGCGAACGCCAAATGAGTCGCTGTTTGGCGGAAGATTGGGGGCTCGTCATTTCACTCTTCCAACGGCTCAGCCTACTTGGCAGCTTTCTGTTCCCATCGACGTCCGGCAAATCAAAATATAAGGTACGGCTTATCAAATCACCGGTCATTTACTTCCCACTTATCGGATTGAAGATCCCATCCGCCACACAACTTGTTTATAGGCAGTTTGGAACTCCTATCCACCTCTCATAGGACTCTCTTGCGGATAGGATCTCTCTTCAGAGTAAGCGAGAAGTGAACGAGGGGGTTGTTTATGATATATCAATGCAATTAAAAGTTGATTTTCTTCGATGAATCATCTGAATTTTATTTTTTACAGAAATCTCTAGTTTTAGATGACTAATCTGGCCACTGCTATCAGAGCAATAGCCAGATTAAGCATTTGCCTAATAATTATTGGGAATTTCTTCTATCGGTGGGCTATTATAGACTGATGGTCGACGGTCACTTGTCATAATTGCTGACTAAGTGGAACTAACTTAGCCGGAATATTCCACATAACTGATTAAGTGGGAAATATATTTCCGTAAAATAGACTACAATTAAGGCTATTCGGTCATGAAATTAGGTGTATGATGATCGATTAGCTTTATTCGACGGCCTTTCACTCCCCACTTACGATGAATCATCTGAATTTGATGTTTTACAGAAATCTCTAGTTTTAGTTGCCTAATAATTATTGTGGATTTCCTCCATAGTTGGCTATCATCAACTAACAATCACTTACTTATCGCTTGTAATAAACCCTCCCATTGTCACTCAGATTTTCTCTCATGACAATAAAGGCGCCCATTGTCACTCAGATTTTCTCACATGACAATAAGCCGTCCCAATGTCACTCAGATTTTCTCACATGACAATAAGCCGTCCCAATGTCACTCAGATTTTCCCCCATGACAATAAGCCGTCCCATTGTCACTCAGATTTTCCCTCATGACAATAAGCCCTCCCATTGTCACTCAGGATTTTCCCCATGACAATAAAGGCGCCCATTGTCACTCAGGATTTTCCTCATGGTAAGTGGGAAATGAGTTACCATCAGTTTATGATAGACCACCGTTGGAAGGGAGGGATTTCACAAAAAATATTAGGCAAATGCTTTGTTCGGGTCACTGCTCTCTTAGCATTGACCCGAATAGTCATTTTAATGTAACGATTCCTGAAAAAAATTCAAATTCAGATGATTCATCGAAGAGAATCAGCCTTTTATCACGTTGATGCATCGCAAACAAGCACGCGTTCACTTCGCGCTTACAAAGCACTCAAGAAAATGGAGAATATGATGTCAATTACTGAAATACCGGCTTTCGATTATGCGGGAAGACCGCCAAATTGATTTGCCGGACTTCGTCGGGAAATGAAAGCCGGCAAATTAGGGTACAAGTTGAAAATTATAGAAAAACCAGTCTTTTATTTCTCGCTTTGCGCTAATAGTCACGCCCATTTTTCAAACCCCCTTTTCAAACCCCCAAAATGCAACGCCTCGTCCACTGAGATATTTATTAAAAAAAGTGGGGTAAAACATTTTCAAACTCTCAGGTAATTATGAAAAAAGCGTGAACTTAATGAGAAACTTTTAGTTAAAAATATGATATTTATTTGAGTTTAGCTTTTTCTTTAAGATATTATGATACATTTAAAGAGTAAACAAAGAAGGAGGAATTATCATGAAATTGAAGAAAATTGCTAAACATCTTCTTATTTCGTCAATGCTTGTGTCAAGCCAGTTAGGCGGATTTGTGACCATCTTTGCGCAAGAAAGCATTGAAGTAAATATCGATGTGTTTCTACAAACACAAATGAATCAGCCATCAGAGCAAACACAAATTTCGTATGATATTATTGATACCACATTATCGCAAGTGGTCTATTCGTATCGTTCCAATGATGTTCCCACAGAACCGTTGGTTTTAGAGCCGGGGAGTTATGTCTTACGTATTTATGATGCTCAGGGCTTTGTTCGTGACGGTGAATCAGTTACTGCTTATCAAATCGAGCAATCCATTCCTCAATTATCGCAAGAGGATATTAATGCTGGCCGTGACAATAAAGAATTAGATAATTTAGGAGCGGTCAACACGTTAGCAGATGGGACTGTTGTATATGATATCCCCTTTGACATCGAAGCAGGCCCTGACCTCGTTGACCCAACGACCCAACAAATGGTGACGGATTTGGACATTTTATTGACGGACCAAACCGCTGCCTCTATTCTTGGAGAACAAGGAAGCGATGAGACGCAACCTCCAGAAGCTCAAAATGGGGCTTTAGAGTTGCGGGTTTTTGACCAAAATGAAGTGGCTGTACCAAATGTCGTATTTGCATTAGGTGATTATTCACTGCAAACAGATGAAAATGGGTTGGCTCATTTAAATGATTTAGCGGCTGGAAACTATCATTTGAGTGTAGCGGAATTACCTGCAGGATTTACTGGACAATATGAGGTCGATTTAACCATTAACGCCAATGAAATTTCGCAAGTAACGATACATTTAGAAAGTACCCCACAATCCAGTAACCTCCAAATAAATATCACTGATCAAAACCAAGAGCCAGTGCCTAATGCCCAATTTTTAGTGGGCGATCAAATAATTACATCCAATGAAGCAGGTGTTGCTTCTCTATCAGAGTTACCCTTAGGTGATTATTATTATGCAATCTCTAGTTTACCCGAAGGCTATACCGGATGGGCAGAAGGAACCATAACAGTCGTTGCTGATGCAACTTCTGAAGTTAATATTACGGTAGAACGTCAAGCCCAAACAAATCAGGCTGAAATTACCGTCTTAGACCAAAATGGTGCACCTATTCCAGGGGTAGAGCTTGTTTTAGGTGATCAGTTGGCAACAACAAATGAAGACGGCGTAGCTAGCTTTAGTGAACTGCCGTTAGGTGATTACTATTATTATGTTAATGCTATTCCTGAAGGTTTTTCAGGTTCGTTTGAAGGGACCTTAACCGTAACCGCTGAACAAACTTCCACGACGACTGCTTACTTAGAACAGGCAGCGCAAACGAACGCAGCGGAATTTACAGTGGTTGATCAAAATAGTGCCCCAGTGCCAAGCGTTGAGATTACCGTTGCTGATCAAGTTATCGCAAGTAATGAAAATGGCGTCGCCAGCATAGCTGACTTACCTTTAGGTGACTACAATTATGCCATTAGCAGTCTGCCTGAAGGATATAGTGGAACTGCTGAAGGTGTCGTGTCTATTGTGGCGGATTCAATCGCTACCACTACCATAACGGTTGAACAACAAACTCAAACCAGCCAAGCAGCCATTACTGTCTTGGACCAAAATAATACGCCGATACCAGGTGTTGAAATTACCTTGGGTGAGCAAGCTGTTACTACCAACGAAAATGGGGTAGCTACCTTTAGTGAACTAGCTCTTGGAGACTTTACCTATAGTGTCACAGCTTTACCTGAAGGGTTTAGTGGTTCTCCCGAAGGTACCCTAACTATTTTGGCAGATGCAACTTCTGAATTAACTATCGCCGTTGAACGCTTAGCCACATCAAGCCAAGCGGAAATTACCGTACTTGATCAAAATAACGAAGCTGTTCCTGGGGTGGAGGTCGTTTTAGGCGACCAAGTAGCTACGACTAATGAAAGTGGCCTAGCAAGCTTTACGGAAGTACCTTTAGGTGACCAATACTATTATGTTAATAGCTTGCCAGAAGGCTACAGTGGTTCAGCCGAAGGGACCTTAACCGTAGAAGCTGACCAACTAGCTACCACCACCCTTCATTTAGAACGTGCGCCACAAACCAATCAAGCCATATTTACGCTTACAGACCAAGATGGACAAGCGGTCGCAAATGCCGAAATTACAGTAGCAGATCAAGTGATGACGACGAATGAAAATGGTGTCGCCAATCTGCCGAATTTACCTTTAGGGGATTACAATTATGCTTTGACTAGCTTGCCAGAAGGTTACACGGGTTCGGCTGAAGGTGTTGTGACCGTGACGGCGGACGCAGTGGCTGAGGTTAACATACAAGTTGAACGGGCTCCACAAACAACGACAGTAACCTTTACGGCTTATGACCAAAATGACCAATTAGTTCAGAATGTTGAAATTACCTTAAATGATCAGACCCTTTCAACCAATGAGGCGGGTGTCGTTGTGTTTGAAAATATCCAGGCAGGTAGCTATGACTATACCGTTAGCGGCTTGCCAGAAAATTATCACATCGAAAACCCAACCAATACCATTTTTGTACCCGAAAATGAACCAGCAACGGGGACGATTTTACTTACCTATGCAGAACCTACTGGGACGGTTCAATTCAATGTTCATGATCAAGAAAGTCAAGCCGTAGCCAATGCTGTCATCCAAGTAAACAATCAGGAAATAACAGCCAATAGCGAAGGAATCGCTAGTATTTCGGACTTAGCTGTCGATACCGATTATAATTATCAGTTAGTGTCACTACCTGAGGGTTATACGGGACAAGCCAGTGATGTAGTAACCGCAAATGCTGAGGAAACAACGGTCGTTGATATTCAAGTCAATCGAACCCTTGCAGCAGGGCGATTTATTTTAATTGTTAATGATCAAAATGCCGAAGCGGTTGCGGGTGTGACGGTCCGTTTAGGGGATCAAACAGCCACAACGGATGAAGCGGGACGTGCAGTATTCGATGAAGTTGCCCCAGGTACTTATGAGTATCAAATGACCGCCTTACCTGATGGCTATCAAGGGGAATTACAAACAGGTAACATTGTTATTGGAGAAGGCACCGAAGAAAGTCGCACGGTTGCGATAACACGGGATATTCAACAACGTTTGATTCAATTTGTGATAGTCGATCAAAATGACCAAGCCGTTAGTGGCATCGAAGTGACCGTGGATGGCCGCACCGGTACGACTAATGAGGAAGGGCGGGTCAGTTTTAGCGAATTAAATCCGGCCACCTATGACTATACTTTAAGTAATGTTCCGGATAATTACAGTGGTCAATTGACGGGTTCAGTGGAACTGACTGAAGCTGAAGACGTGACCGTACCCATTACACTGGAACGTGCGATTGAATTAGCAACCGCTCGGATTCAAGTATTAGACCAAAACAATCAAGCCGTTGCCAATGCAGTGGTCAAATTTGGTGGTTTGAATGGTACGACGGCTGAAGATGGCTGGGTTCAATTTAATTCACTTGACCCAGGCAATTACTACTATGAAGTCCTTGAAGCCCCAAGCAACTATGTTTTAAGTGGCGAAGAAGTCCGTGCCGAAATTGAAGAAGGTATGGCTTTTGAAGCCAGTTTAACCATTGAAAAACGTCTTTTAGGTCAAGTAAATATCACTGTTATCGACAATCAAAACCGCCCCGTTCAAAACGCTTTGATTCGAATCAATAATCAAGAGGTTCGTACCAATAGCGAAGGAATCGCCAGTTTTACGGAACTTGAAGTTGGGGACTATCCTTTTGAGATTGTTGAAGTACCTAATCAATACCAAATAACCAATAAGACTGGGACGGTAACGATAACCGCCGACCAAACCGTCGAACAAAATGTTTCGGTGGAAGTGCGCCCGGAATCGTCCGAAGTTTCGTCTGAATCCGAAGCCTCTTCTGAGTCCGAAGCCTCTTCTGAATCTGAAGCATCTTCCGAATCAGTAGCAGAATCCTCTGCAGCATCCGAATCAGAAAGTTCTTCTATATCTGAAGAAAGTGTTGATGAGAGTGAAGCTGAGGAAGCAACTAGACGGTATGTGGATGATGCGACAGGTATCGAGGTTTGGATCAATCCCGAAGATGCTGGCAATGTTGTCAGATTACAAACAAGTCGGGTAACTACCTTAAACCCCATACCGACGGCTTTAAATGGTAAGGAATATACGGTATATGATATTCAATTACTTGATCGACAAAATAATCCGGTTCAGTTAACACGGGTTGCAGAAATTCGTATTCCGATTGGACAAGTAAGAAGTCAAATTCAAGTTTTAAGAATTAATGGTGAGAATGTATCGAATTTAACGAATTCAGTTTATAATCAAACAGTCACCATTCGGACCCAACAATTAGGTCGATTTGCTGTTGTGACAGGTAATGCGGCCGTTGAATCTAGTTCTGAATCAATCAGTAGTAGTTCAAGTGATGAATCACAAACCAGTGAAGAAGCATCAGAATCATTATCGCGTCAAGTATCCATTTCAAAAAGCATCGAAGAAAATCTACCTGCTACAGGTGAAATCAGAACCTTACGTTATGTAACGTTAGCCATCATCTTAGTTGCATTTGGTTTTAAATTAATATTAAATGATTTATCTGCCAAAAAGAAAAAGTAATCAGATGATTTAATCGACTTGTAAAACACACTGTTGTATTTTAAACAATACAGACAGTGTGTTTTTTTGTATCGAGATATTTGTTAAGAGGTTACAGCTCGTGCTAAAATTGCTTATAATAGGAAAAGCAATTAAGATGAGAAAACAAAAAATAATTGAAAGGAGCCATTTTATGTCAGAAGAAAAATTAAATCATCAGACCTTATCCGAAAAAACGGCTGAACGGATTTTTGATTTTATTATTAAGAATGGTTACCAAGTTGGCAGTAAGCTACCGAATGAATTTACCTTAGCCAAAGAGTTGGAGGTCGGACGGAGTACTTTGCGTGAAGCGATTAAAATTTTAGCTTCACAAAATATTGTTGAAGTTAAGCATGGTTCAGGCACGTATGTTAAGAATTTAGTTTCGAGTCAAGAAGATCCTTTAGGTTTCAGTCAAGTTGAAGATACCCTTAAATTAACACAGGATTTATTTGAAATGCGTTTTTTGATTGAACCGCGCATGGCCAGTTTAGCGGCTATCCATGCGACGGATGTGGAAATTGATGTTATTGAGCAAATTGTTAAAGCAGTTGAAGTTGAAATTGAAAAAGATGATGCGATGCATTTTCAATTAGATATCCAACTCCATAGTGCGATTGCTGAAGCCAGTCGGAATATTGCAATGAAACAATTATTACCCATTATTATTGAATCGATTCAGCTTTATAATGACTACTTTACCAGTAAAGAAATTAAGCAGGCGACGATTGAATCCCATCGAGAAATTGCCCAGGCGATTAGACGACGCGACAGTTGGGGAGCTTATGATGCGATGTCGGTTCATATCTCACAAAATCGGATGGTCTTAAATCAGATGTCAGCTAAAAACAAAAGTACAGGGAGCAATCCATCATAAGTGCATGTTGCAACAAAGTCGTCTGATGTATATGTCGGATTTAGCGTCTAATACATCAGACAAGTCGGCGGTTAAAAGTCAACGAAATTGCGTAAATTTTCACAAACAAAACAACTTCATAAGGCCAGTAGAACCTATGTTTGATAAGGAATTCTAATATAAATAATAAATTGAGAACTATAATTAAAGTATAGGCTTTTTGTGATTTCGGCCTTGACTTTTGAATAGAAAACGAACATAATTAAGTCATCAGATGACTTCGCTAAAATGCAACGATATTTATTTTAATAGGAGGATAAGAGATGTTAGAGACAATGAAGAAAAACTATATTTTTGCCGTTGTGCGCGGTAAAGATGCAGAAGATGGTTATCAAATTTCCAAGGGGGCAATACAAGGCGGGATCAAAAATATTGAGGTTGCTTATACAACTCCGGGAGCCACGCAAGTCATTGAACGGTTAGTAGAAGAATTTAAAGAAGATACATCGGTTGTTGTTGGGGCGGGAACGGTGATGGATGGCGAGATGGCTACACAAGCTATGGAAGCAGGGGCTAAGTTTCTTGTTAGTCCGCATTATTCACAAGAAGTCATGGATGTAGCTAAAGCAAGAGATACTTATTATTTACCAGGCTGTGGAACAGTCACTGAAATTGTCAATGCGGTGAATCAAGGGGCACCCATTGTTAAATTATTCCCTGGCGGCTTATTAGGGCCAAGCTTTATCAAAGATGTCCATGGACCTTTACCTGATGTTGAATTGATGCCTTCAGGGGGTGTTTCGCTTGAAAACATTCGTGAATGGCGCGATAAAGGGGCAGTTGCCGTTGGTGTGGGTAGTGCATTAAGTAAGACGGTTCCCGAAAAAGGTTATGCCGGTGTGGCGGAAGAAGCGCAAAAATTTGTCAAAGCATTAGAGGGGTAAGCCAAGCATGAAATTTATTGATGAGAACTTTATGTTAACGAATGAACCCGCTAAAAGACTCTATCCTTATGCAGCTAAAATGCCGATATTTGACTATCATTGTCATTTAGATCCTAAAGAAATTTATGAAAATAAGCCGTATGAGAATATTGTATCGATTTGGTTAGCGGGTGACCATTATAAATGGCGGCTGATGCGCATTAATGGGGTCCCAGAACGATTGATAACCGGAGACGGCGCCAACAAGGAAAAATTTGAAGCTTGGGCGAAGACCTTAAGCAAAGCCTTTGGTAATGCCTTGTATCATTGGAGCCACTTAGAAATGCAACAAGTTTTTGGTATTGATGAAGCTTTAACGATGGATAATTGGGACGTTTTATATGATGAAATGAATCGTCAAATAACGGAACGACAATTGAGTCCAAGAGACTTGATTGAAGCATCCCATGTTAAATTCATAGGAACAACGGATCACCCCTTGGATGATTTAGAATGGCATCAAAAAATAGCGGCAGATGTAGCGATTAATTTTACGGTGGCACCCTCCTTTAGACCCGATGAAGCCTTTGTGACACATGCGCATTTTTCAAATTTTGTTACGCGGCTTGCCGAAAAAACGACGAAAGAAATTACTGATTTTGCCAGTTTTATCAAAGCAATGGGCGAACGTGTTAGTTATTTTGCGGATAATGGCTGTCGTGCTTCTGATCATAGTGTGAGTGAAATCGTTTGTGTAACAGCGGATGAAGCTGAATTAAATGACATTTTCACTAAAGCGATGCAAGGTGAAGCTTTAAATCAACATGAAGAAGATGCTTGGCAAACGGAAGTGTTGACAGCTTTAGCTGGTTTGTATAAAAAGCATGGTCTGGTGGCCCAAATTCATTTTGGTGCACGCCGAAATACGAATAGTAAAATGTTTAAGCGCATAGGAACAGATAGCGGCTTTGATTCCATTGGTGACCAAACCAATTTAGCTAAACATTTAAATCTTTTCTTGAATCATTTAACGCTTCAAGACAAATTGCCGAAGATGATTTTCTATAATTTAAACCCTGCCTACAATCGTTTAGTAGCTAATGCGATTCAAAATTTCCAAGCCAATGAAGAAGGCCTTGTTAATAAATTACACTTTGGTGCTGCTTGGTGGTTTGGGGATACAGAATCAGGTATGTTGGATCAAATGCAAATGTTGAGTGAAGAAGGTTTGTTAGCCAACTTTTTAGGGATGTTGACCGATTCCCGTTCGTTTTTATCCTATCAGCGCCATGACTACTTCCGTCGCATTTTAGCGAATATGATCGGTCAATGGGTCGTTGATGGAAAAGTGCCTAATGATGAGGCACTTCTAGGCAAATTAATGGAAGATATCGCATTTAATAATGCAAATATTTATTTTGGAGGCTAAGACACAATGGAAATGACTTTTAGATGGTATGGACATGATGACCCGGTAACCCTTGAGAATATTCGGCAAATACCTGGGATGCGGGGGATTGTATCGGCAATTTATGATATTCCTGTGGGTGAAGTTTGGCCGCGGGAACGAATTCGTCAATTAAAAGAAGATATTGAAAGTAAAGGACTCAAACTATCGGTGATTGAAAGTGTGCCGGTGCATGAAGATATCAAACTAGGTAAACCAAGCCGAGATCAATTAATTGCTAACTATGCCGAAACAATTCGTAATTTAGGTGCGGAAGGGGTCAATGTCGTTTGTTATAACTTTATGCCCGTTTTTGACTGGACTAGAACTGATCTAGCCTTTGAATTACCAGATGGCTCAAATGCCTTGATTTTTGATGAAGCCGTAGCAGCTAAAATGGATCCCGTATCCGGTGAATTATCTTTACCAGGTTGGGATGCCTCTTATACCAAAGAAGAAATGAAAAACATTATTGATGAATATGGTCAAATTGATAAGGAAACCTTGTGGGAGAATTTGCGATATTTTATTGAACGCATTATTCCTGTGGCTGAAGCAGCCGATGTGAAGATGGCTATTCACCCGGATGATCCTCCATATGATATTTTTGGGTTACCTCGAATTATTACCGACCAAGCTGCCGTTGAACGCTTTTTAGATTTGTACGACAGTCCAGCCAACGGCTTGACCTTGTGTGTAGGTTCTTATGCTTCTGACCCAGCGAATGATGCAGTCGCAATCTTACGCTATGCCTTAGGTAGAGAACGCGTGAACTTTATGCATGCGCGTAACATTAAACTAACCGGCCAAGGCAAGTCCTTCCAAGAAAGTGCCCATCCGACTGAATATGGTTCAATTGATATGTATGAAGTGATAAAAGCCTTAGTTGATCACAACTGGGAGGGGCCGATTCGTCCCGACCACGGTCGGATGATTTGGGGTGAAACAGGTCGTCCGGGCTATGGTCTGTATGATCGCGCTTTAGGAGCAACGTATTTATATGGTTTACACGAAGCCATTACAAAAGAAAATAAATAATTAAAAAGTGGAGGGATTGTAAAAATGACACAACCATTCGATTTTACAGATAAAGTTGTTGTTGTAACAGGTGCTGGTGGAGTAATCTGTGGCGAATTAGCCCGCGAATTCGCTAAAAAAGGCGCAAAAGTTGCTTTATTAGATTTAAATAGAGAAGCGGCTCAAAAGTATGTGGATGAAATTACAGCAGACGGTGGAACAGCTAAAGCCTATGCAGCCAATGTGTTAGATAAGACCTTTTTAGAAGGTGTTAGAGAAGAAGTCTTAGCTGACTTTGGACCCACCGATATATTAATCAATGGAGCGGGTGGAAATAATCCACGAGCCACTACCGATAATGAATTCCATGAACTCGATTTACCCGAAGACACTAAAACCTTCTTTGAGTTAGATGAAAAAGGCATCGAATTTGTCTTTAATTTAAATTATTTAGGTACTTTATTACCGACCCAAGTGTTTGCAAAGGATATGATTGGACGTCCTGGGGCGAATATTGTCAATATTTCATCCATGAATGCCTTCACCCCTTTAACGAAAATTCCAGCATACTCTGGCGCTAAATCAGCTGTCAGTAACTTTACCCAATGGTTAGCGGTCTATTTTGCCCATGTGGGTATCCGCTGTAACGCGATTGCGCCCGGTTTCTTAGTGACGAATCAAAACAGAGGCCTCTTATTTAATGAAGATGGAACACCGACTGAACGTGCCGATAAAATCTTGCGCAATACGCCACAAGGCCGTTTTGGTGAGTCTGAAGAACTCGTAGGCGGCGTCTTCTTCTTTGCCGATTCCAACTTATCAAGTTTTGTTAATGGCGTGGTTATGCCTATCGATGGTGGTTTTGCTGCTTATTCAGGCGTTTAACCCCCTAATAAATATCTCTGCTATATTTTACAGGAATGTCTATTTTAAATATTTAATCAGGCCACTGCTAACAGAGCAATGGCCTGATTAAATATTTGCCTAATAATTATTATGAATTTCCTCCATAGATGCGCTATTGTAGACGGTTCGTCACTTCCTGCTTAACGGAATTAAGGAGTGCAAGTAGGGGCTTTTTAGCAGAGATATTTTATTTAGAGGGTTTGATATTCTTTATTAAAAATTTATGATAAAATGAAGGTGTATGGATTGTTACTTTGGCAAATGTTTCGCTTTGGGCAATTGGTCATTTCTTTTATCAACATTGTAGTAAGATGTCTATTAATTTATGGAGGTTTGGTTAAGTATGAAAAAAAGCTTAGGTTTACTATCGGCTTTAGTCTTAGTCTCTGGTCCACTAGCATCTTTTAATGGGATTAGCGCGCAGACTAACACAGCGTTATTATTCCCATTCCCAAGTATTGAATTAACAAAAGTATTGGACGGACGCGATTTAGAAGCGGATGAATTTACTTTTGAATTAAGTCTGGTTAATTATGGAAGTGTAGAATTGGATGATCCAATTCCTTTAGCAACCGTCACGAATGATGCAACAGGTAAAATTTTATTCGATTTTGACGCAATGGATTTTGAACCAATTGATGAGTTGAATGATGCTGAATTAGTTGAAGCTGATCTGGTTACGTTTGAAGTGATTGAACTTGCTGGTGAAGATGCTACGGTTGTTTATGATGACAAAGTGATTGAAGTTGAATTTGAAGTTCCTGAAGGTGATTTAGCGGATTTAACCGATGCAGATTGGGAAGAATTGATGACTGTATCTGCCGAGGAATTTGTTAACGAATTGACGGATGATGCGGTTGTACCACCGGTTGAATCTGAGAGTGATGAAGAGTCAATAAGCTCTGAAGAATCTGTAAGTTCCGAAGAATCTGAAGAATCCGTAAGTTCCGAGGAATCAGAAGAATCCGTAAGCTCAGAAGAATCAGAAGAATCAGTAAGCTCAGAAGAGTCCGAAGAATCTGTAAGTTCTGAGGAATCAGAAGAATCAGTAAGCTCAGAAGAATCAGAAGAATCAGTAAGCTCTGAAGAATCCGAAAGCTCTGAAGAATCTGAAGAATCAGTAAGCTCTGAAGAATCCGAAAGTTCTGAAGAATCTGAAGAATCAGTAAGCTCAGAAGAGTCCGAAGAATCCGAAAGTTCCGAAGAGTCCGAAGAATCCGAAAGTTCCGAAGAATCCGAAGAATCTGAAAGTGCATCAGAATCAGAATCAGAAGCAGCTAGCTCTGAAGTCTCTTCAGAAAGTGCTTCATCGTCTGCCTCTGCGTCAGTTTCAGTTTCAATTAGTGAAACTACAGAAGAAAACTTACCAGAAACAGGTGAAGAAAATAACACTTGGTTGTATGTATTAGCTGTTGTCTTATTAGCAGCAGGTGGTTACTTAATTTATAAGAGAAGAAAATAAAACATAATATAATCATAAAAGCATAACCAACGATACTTGTGTATCCTTTGGTTATGCTTTTTTATTACAGATTTTCACCCTTCCACGATAAAATGACATTAAATCCCATCCACAATGGCTTGTAATTTCTCAGACACTTCTGCTGGCAGAGGGTGGTCAGGTTCTTTCGCTGTGACGGTGTTATTGATAAAGTCTAAGCGGACTTCCATGGCTGAACGTAAGGCATCTTTATACTCACTATCTGTCGGGATTTCATAGCCGTCAACGTTGAGATATTCAAATACGTCAATATAAGGAAAAGCTTCAAAATTGGCTGTCTTATCAACAATGGCTTCAATGATACCTAAAGTTACGGCAGGCGTGATATCTTTTCCTTGGAAGGAACCTGTATTAATGATATAGCAATCGACCTCACTTTTCGCAAATAAATCTTTAAAGCTTTGGTAATCTTCCACTAATGGGTAAACCCTGAATGGATTCGCATAGGGCTCAACAACAATTCCGGAGCGATCCTTCACATTTTCCGCACTCGAACGTTTAGTAACCAGTGTACAACCTAGCGTAGAGGCCACGACGGGGTCATTTATTTTGATGACTGGCGGTAAGGTTTCGTCTTTCATAATCCAAAAAATGGAATTAATCGGTTCGTCAATTTTATCCACACGATTAGGTGTACTATAGCGCGATTTGACGGTACGCCCATTACCGTTGCGTAAATCCTCAGTTAACAGTACACGTTCATGGTCTTCGTTTAAAGTCACCGCCACATTTTGAACCGTAAGGAAAAATTCTTGCTCCACATGGTCAGTCGGATAATCATTGGTTTTATCAAAATAGGCTGGTTCTAAAGCAATCGAATTTCCTGAATCTTTGTGGATAATAAATGCATCATCGTGTAACACTTGAATATCATATTTACCTTCATGTTTTGCATGGGTTAAGGTTGACTTACCTGAACCAGATAAGCCAAAGAAGGAGGTTACATAGGGATCTTGGCCTTCTTTTCTAAAAATCTTCAAACCACCATGACAAGCAACATAATTATTGCGCGCAGCTGTTGCCCAAGCTAAGGTTAAGGTGCCTTTTTTAATCTCGCCAAAATATTGCATGCCTAAAACAATGGCTACATTTTGTGCGGGGTCAAAAATCGCTAAACCATCTGGATAATCTGGGTGCTTCCAATCAGGATTAAAATACAAATAAATATCTGTTTCATTATAGCTTTTTGATTGGTCGTAGCGAGTTTGATACTCATCGTTCATAATTTGGAAATTCAGTAACCACGAATATAAATTGTCAGCGTAAGTTTCTGGCATCATAATATGGGCTTCAACCATAAAATCTTCTTCTAAACCAACAATCGCACGACCACTAATAAATGGCTCTGTCTGTCCAGCATACAAGGCATCCATGACTATCGGATAAAGAGCATCTGCCTCCCCATTATCTTGTCCGAGGATTCTACGTGCAGCTGCAGTTCGTCCAACGACACGATGACCGTTGTTTAGTATAACCTTTGTATCGGGATTTAAGCCTAGCTCTTCAGCATGACTAATTGTGTGATCTAAAACAATTGTATTGGGTAACGTGGAGGCTCGCTCATAAGCTTCTTGAATCGTATTGACAGGAGTGACATTGTTAGCATAAAATGCCGTTTCAACTAATGACTTCATACGTGAGAACATGGGATTATTGCGACGAATTTCTGTTTCTGGAAATGTTTGAATAGTAGCCATTAAATCAACATCCTTTCTTTTATACGTCTATTTTATCAATAAAACGCTTACTATGAAATAGTTTATTGATATCTTTTCACTAAATAATGAAAAAGATTAAAACTGATTCAATAAATGATATACTATATTTTGTTCGTATATAAGAAGAGGAGATAGACTTTATGACAAAGTTAACATACAAAGATACCTTAAGAGCAAGTTATTTAGGCTATGTGACGCAAGCTATTGTAAATAATTTTGCGCCTTTACTTTTTCTAATTTTTCAAGAACAATTCGGCATTCCCTTAGAACAAATCACTTTATTGATTACCCTAAATTTTCTGGTGCAATTAGTTGTTGATATGCTAGCTGCTAAATATGTGGATCGTATTGGGAATAAAGTGAGTGTCGTTGCCGCGCAAGTATTGGCTGGGATTGGACTTGCAGGCTTGGCTTTATTTCCAGCTTTATTCACGAATGCTTTTCATGGTTTGCTATTGGCGGTTGTTATTTATGGTATGGGTGGGGGACTCTTGGAAGTGCTATTGAGTCCAATCGTTGAAGCTGTTCCAACTGAAAATAAAGCGGGTAATATGAGCATCCTGCATTCGTTTTACTGTTGGGGGACCATGTTTGTTATTATTGTTTCAACCTTATTTCTATTCTTCTTTGGGCAAGACACTTGGCCAATCTTAGCCATTATTTGGGCTATCTTTGCTTTTGGCAATGGTATTTATTATTATTTTGTCCCGATAAATGTTTTGGTTGAAGAGGAAGAAAGACTACCTTTAGCTAGTCTGCTAACATTCAAATCTTTCTGGTTATTTTGCTTATTGATGTTTGCAGCAGGGGCATCCGAACAGGCTGTGATGCAATGGGCTTCAGCATTTGTCGAAAGTGGTCTGGGTATAAGCAAAACGTTAGGCGACTTATTAGGACCAACGATGTTTGCTTTATTTATGGGGATTGCGCGTTTGTTATATGCCAAATATAGCCAAAAAATTGATATCGTCCAAGCTATCTTTTGGAGCAGTCTTCTGTGTGTTTTTGCTTATTTAACCATTGCTTTTGCACCCCATCCAACCATTGCCTTAATTGGCTGTGCTTTAACGGGCTTTTCAGTGGGTATTTTGTGGCCGGGTGTTTTCTCGATGGCTGCGGTTCCTTTCCGCCATGCCGGCACGGCCATTTTTGCGATCTTAGCCTTAGCAGGCGATGTCGGTGCCGCTACGGGTCCAACAATCGTTGGATTTGTTGCCAGTCAGTTTAATAACCAATTGGAATATGGCTTTTTAGTTGCCACTATCCTTCCTTTATCGCTTGTGTTACTAAGTGGGCTTTATCAAAAATGCAGAAAAACCACCTAAAAAAAATGCAATTATTACTTAAGATTTCATTATGTTAGTGAATCCGTTTACGCTAAAATATATGTGAGTGGCTTTTGCGTAACAAAAGCAGTGATATTTATTATGGGAGGTTTTGGATTGGAAAAGAAAAAAGGGCGCGTGACGTTACCGAGTGAAAATAATTTTTTAGCTGAGACAAAAGAGCTGTTGGAGCGCTGGGGTGCGGATGCGATTCGGGATTCCGACGGGACTAAATTGGACGAAGCGGTCAAAGATTTAGATGCAAAAATATATACGACTTACTTTGTGGCTCGCAATCATAATGATTTTATTGAAGAACATATGGAGGAAGTGCAGCAACTCTATTTGATGTCTCAATTTAATACCGCCACTTCAACCGAACTAACGATTGACTTCATGAAAGGTTACTTTACGGAACAAATAACGCCGGATTATCGACATGACCCTAAAGTGTGGTGGGAAGTGATTGATCGGACGGCGGCAACGGTTGTCGATTCGCAAAGCTGGGAAATTGATCAAAATAAGCATACGTTGACAATCAAAGCTGCGGAACCTTTCCATGAATATACGGTTTCATTTCTTGTTTATAAAATTTGGGATCCTACGCAAATGTATAATCACATTACCAATAATTGGGGTGACTCCGTTCCGCATGATATACCGTTTGATGTGCGACAACCGCATTCCAATAAATACATGGCCGATACCTTAAGAGCCTTTTGTGAAAATAACCCTAAAACCGATGTGGTGCGTTTTACCACGTTTTTCTATCACTTCACGCTTGTTTTTAATGATTTAGCCAAAGAAAAGTTTGTGGATTGGTTTGGTTACGGGGCGTCCGTTTCGCCGGCTGCTTTCCAAGCTTTTGAGGCAGAAAAAGGTTATCGTTTGCGTCCGGAAGATATTGTTGATCAAGGTTATTATAATACTGCTTTTCGAGTGCCAACCAAGGCTTATTTGGATTATGTTGATTTTATTAGCCGATTTGTGGCTAAAGAGGCCAAAAAACTAGTTGATATTGTGCATGAATATGGCAAGGAAGCGATGATGTTTTTAGGGGATAACTGGATTGGGACGGAGCCATATGGCAAATATTTCCAGGAAATTGGGCTAGATGCTGTAGTTGGGTCTGTCGGTGGTGGTGCTACTTTGCGTATGATTGCGGATATTCCCCATGTGAAATATACCGAAGGACGCTTTTTACCGTACTTCTTCCCAGACACCTTTTATGAGGGCAATGATCCAACCATCGAAGCCATTGAAAATTGGACGACGGCGCGTCGGGCACTGATGCGTAATCCAGTCGATCGGATTGGTTACGGAGGCTATCTGAGTCTTGCCTATAAATTCCCTAAATTCGTTGATTACATTGAACAGGTAACGGATGAATTTCGTACCATTTATGATGTTGTCAAAGGAAGCAAACCTTATACAGGCTTGAAGGTGGCGGTGTTGAACGCTTGGGGTAAATTACGCTCATGGCAAACGCATATGGTAGCCCATGCTTTACCTTATAAGCAAATTTATTCTTACTTAGGCACTTTGGAGATTCTTAGTGGGGCTGCGGTTGAAGTAGTATTTATTAGTTTTGAGGATGTTATTAATGAAGGCGTCCCTACAGATGTTGATGTTATCATTAACGCCGGGGATGCTGAGACGGCATTTTCGGGCGGGGAGCATTGGAAAAATCCTGCGCTTGTGGCTGCTATCCGGCAATTTGTTTATCAAGGTGGAGGTTTTGTTGGTGTTGGGGAACCGACCGCTTATCAACATCAAGGCCGCTATTTCCAACTGGCGGATGTCCTGGGCGTGGATAAGGAACGCGGTTTTGCCTTATCAACCGACAAATACTATACACAAGTGGTTGACCACCATTTCATCACGGCTGATGTGGCTGATCCCAATCAGTTGGATTTTGGAGAGTCCATGCACAATATTTATGCTTTGGATGAAAAAACCGAAATTCTTCAATACGCCAACGGTGAAATTCATTTATCGGCGCATCCTTATGGACAAGGTCGCGGGGTCTATCTAGCCGGTATTCCATATTCTGCTGAAAATACGCGTCTTTTCATGCGCGCCCTTTACTATGCGGCTAACAAAGAGGCGGCTTTTATGACCTGGCAAAGTAGTAATATTCATATCGAGGTGCATGCTTATCCAGAAAAAGGTGTCTATGCCTTAGTTAATAATACCAATACCATTCAGCCGGCGACAATTTATGACGGACAGCAAAAGGAACAACAAGTCACTTTAGAGCCCAATGAAATCCGTTGGAAGACCATTTAACGAAAGGAGAATTCTCATGCAAATAAATACCTCTGCTTGGGCGATTGGTGTGGATATTGGCGGGACAAAAATTGCCGCTGCCTTAATCGATGATAAAGGCGCTATCCATCACCGCCAACAAATAAAAACACCGACCCAATCAGCCGAAACGCTTTTTAAGGCAGTTGTAAAAAGCATTCAAACCGTGCTTGATAACGCACAACTACAAGTAAGCGATATTCAAGGCATTGGATTAGGTGTGCCAGGTAAAGTGGATATTCATAATGGAATAGCTGTTTACCAAAACAATTTACCTTGGGGTAATTTCCCAGTTGTGGCTAGACTTCAAGCCGTTTTCCCTGATACGAAGATTGCGATTGATAACGACGTAAAAGTCGCCGCTTACGCTGAATATCGCGCAGCAGCTTTGGGAGAGGATGAGATATTTACTTATTTGACGATTTCAACGGGGATTGCCAGTACAACGATCGTTAACAATCAAATTTTACGTGGGGCAGGTTTTGCAGGTGAAGTCGGCTTTCTTCCAATCAATTTCGCCAAACCCTACCATACTTTAGAGAACAACGCAGCTGGTCCTGGAATTGAGTCAAGAGCTCGTATCATTTATGGTAATAAGCGGTTGACCACGGCGGATGTGTTTTCAGATTGGGCAACGGAGGTTGAACCCGGCTATACAATTGTTGAGAAGACTATTTCTGACGTCGCTTTAGCTGTTTACTCGATGATTTGTTTTTTAGATCCCACAGCGATTACGCTTGGTGGTAGTGTGACATTAAAAAACCCCACCTACCTTCAATCCTTAAATAAATATCTCCTTAAATGGTTGCACCCGGAACAAATGCATATTATTTCACGCTTGTCGCTATCTACGATGGGGAGTGACAATGGGTTAATTGGGGCTGCGTGGTTGGTGATGTCGTAGGGTAGGTAGGTTTTATGGTTCGATTAATCGCAATATCCTAATATTTATTTAATTCTTTGTTTGATTCGGACTAATTAAAGAGGAATCTGCTATAATTAGATCAACAAAAATAAGAATTAAGTGAGGTGATAAGCTTAACCATGCGACAATCCTTCCAAAAAATGGTGTCTAAAATATTGTTAGTGGTGGTTGTTTTAATGGGGTTTGTTCACGTGCCTTCCATCAAGGCGCATAACACTGCTGATGGTTTTATTAATCAATTGGATCTTGAGCAGACCATCGATGCGAACATTCCAACGAATGATTTAGAATATTTAATAAGTGAGTTGAAGAAATTAAACCAGTTAGATAATTATCGAATTGATTATATGTTAACCAATAATCGCAACAATAAACGAATGACCCATCTGGTTTTATATGGGGATGAAGAAGAAAATATTGAAGCCACCTTTAACTTTTACAATGATAATTTTTATCCAAATTCTTATCAATTACAGTTATTAGGCTTCAATAATTTTGAATTAGCGTATATTAATCAATTTGGTTTTTTAGATTCGTTAGCGTTTTTCAATAAACCACATTTTCCTTTTGATTTTGATGAGTCCTTAACGGAATATCAGGATTACATGCTTGAAGTGGAAGTAATCAATCGGAATAATTTAGATAGTCCTCTGTTGGAGCAATTATTATTATTACCCGACTTTGATAAATTAAGTCAGGTTTCTCCATCAATGGTTCATCGAATTGATGATTATTATATCTTAAACTTAGAGCGTTTAGAAATTCCGGATCTTTTGATGCGGGGACACGATCTATTGAATCAAAAAATCAATTCGTCGATAACAGTAAATAATAATTCATCAAATTCTCAATTATACGATGTCGTCTTGAGCAATAGCTTAGACTTGTCTGTTCAAAATCGGGGGTTAGACTTTGAACTGAATTATGAAACGCAATTGTCGGACGATTTGTTGCCAAGTTACTATTACCCGGAAGAATATAATTCAGTTAATCGGGTAAACACAGAATTATATGTTAAAACCTCTGATATTATCGATAAGATAACTAACGTCCGCATCACTTACAATGAGCGCACTCAACGTTTTCATATCACTTTGTTAGGAATTACCGAGAATTTCAATTTGAATTTATTCACCTCTGATTCAGCTAACTTTAGGTCATACGAGTTTCAAATTGACTACATCATTCAACCCTCAGACTATCAGCTGGCTGAATTAGACGACTTTCAACGAATGAGTGAAAAAGAATTCAATTTTATTTTGACTAATAAGATAAATGAAGTTGAATAAAGTGGCTGGATTAACAGATAAATAAGAGACTGTCTCCTGAAAAAAAGGCGACAGTCTCTTTTGTGTTTTGTAGGATGGAGGGGGAGTATTATTGTTTGGTCACGCGACAAGTTTGTTGGAGTTTGTCGCGCGGTGATTGAGCGCGAGACAAGATTAGATGGGTTTGTCGCGCGGTGATTGAGCGCGAGACAAGATTAGATGAAGCTGTCGCGCGCTATCGCTTTTTCCCTACAGTTTGCGTTAGTGGGAAGTAAAAAACCGGTGATTGGATAAGTAGTTTCTTATATTTTGATTTGCCGGACGTCGATTTCCACTGAAAGCCGGCAAATGATTTTGGCGGACGTCGATGGGAAAAAAAAGCCGGCAAGTGGGTTGAGCAGTTGGAAGAGTGAAATGACGAGCCCCCGCCCCCCGCCAAACGGCGCCTCATTTGGCGTTCGCCCGCGAATTCCCCGCCAAACGGGGTCTCATTTGGCGTTCACCCGCGAATTCCCCGCCAAACGGCGCTTCATTTGGCGTTCGCCCGCGAATTCCCCGCCAAACGGCGCTTCATTTGGCGTTCACTCGCGAATTCCCCGCCAAACGGCGCCTCATTTGGCGTTCACTCGCGAATTCCCCGCCAAACGGCGCTTCATTTGGCGTTCGCCTTGGTGGCGAGGAGGTGCATGAGCTTCGCCATCAAACAGGGTAGGTGGCGAGGATGTACATAAGCTTCGCCATCAAGCAGGATAGGTGGCGAGGAAGAACATAAGCTTCGCCACCAAGCAAGGAAAGGTGGCGAGGAGGTGCATGAGCTTCGCTGGCAAATTTAAAAAAATGAGGGGATGTCATATCAGACATCAGCTTTCGTCATCTGTTTCCGTTTGTAGATAATTACTTGGGATGGCTTGGAGATGGGAGAGGTCTAAGTCGTGAATCGTGAAACGCATGCAGAGGTCGGCTAAGTCCTTGGGAGGCAAATTAAAGTCGTTATCAATCCATTCCGTTAACATATTAAAGACGCAGCCAATCATAGCGCGAGTAGAATAGCGTAAATTGATGTCGGTGATGTGGTTACAAAATGTTTGGTTTAAAATATCGAGTAAGAAGGTTGTGTGGGTTGACCGAATCAGCGTAATAACCACTTGATCTTCATATAAATATTGGAAAAGAAAATTCCAGAATGAATGAAAATCACCGGCTACTAAATACTTTCCGCCTTTTTCAAAGACGGCCATAAAGTAGCGGTCAAAGACTTCACGATGCAAGCCTTCCATTGATTCGTAATTACGGTAATAGGCCATACGTGAAACGCCAGCTTCTTGGGTTAATTGTGTGACACTTATTTCTTCAATTGTATAATCCTTTAGTAACTTTAACAGCGCAATTTGCAATGACTCTTTTGTTAATGAATTTGCTTCCTGATTATATGTATTTTTAACCATCTTAAACGCTCCTTAAAAATCAGATGTATCAAACTAAGACGTTTTGTCACAGCTTATTAATTTTGTTTGAATATCTTTGGTTTAGGTGTTACTATTGTAACACTGCATAGTAAAAGTGCAAGTTGGACTAAAAGGATGTCAGAAGATGCCTCAATTAATCATTACAGATAAAACACAGAAACAAATTGAAAATGGGCGATATTTACTTAAAGAAGAAAATTTTGTCTCTGAAAATAAAGCTAAACAAATTCCCGATGGGACTGTCGTGGACTTATATAATCAAAAACATGTCTTTGTTGGAAAAACATTAATCAGCCGCCAAAATAAAGGGCTTGGATGGGTCTTTACGACGCAACAACCGGATGATTTTGATGCGGAATGGATTGACAGCCGTCTTCAGCAAGCCATTGAAAAACGCCAATATTTATTTGATCAAGCAGATACAACGGCTTTTAGATTAATCAATGGTGAGGGCGATGGCTTGGCTGGTGTGACCATTGATTGGTATGACCATTTTGTTCAACTTAATTGGTATTCCCGCGGAATCTATGCTTTTCGTGAAATTATTTTAGAACAATTACTCGAACAGTTGCCTACGATTAAAGGTGTTTATGAAACTAAACGTTTTAAAGTAACGGACCAAGAAAAGACAATTGAATTAACCTACGGTCAAGCAGCACCGCAACCACTCCTGATTAAAGAAAATGGCGTAAATTTTGCGGTGTATTTAGGGTCTGATTGGATGACGGGAATCTTCCTTGATCAAAGAGAAGTCCGCCAATATGTAAAAACGCAAAGCCAGTCTTTAACAGTCTTAAATCTCTTTTCCTATACGGGGGCTTTTTCAGTTGCAGCTGCAGTTGGTGGAGCCAAACAAACCGTGAGTGTTGATGTTGCTAAACGAAGTGCTGAAAAAACAAAAGAACAATTCCAATTAAATGGCATTGAAGCCAAGCAACCTGAACATGAAATTCGCATGATGGATGTGTTCGAATATATTCAATATGCTAAACGACATCATATTCAATTTGATTTAGTTGTATGCGATCCACCAAGTTTTGCTCGAACAAAAAACAACCAGTTTAAAGTGGAAAAAGATTACGCCAGTTTAGCTAAAGATTTATTTACGCTGACCAAACCGGGCGGTTTGTGCCTATTAAGCACCAATCATAGTGGCTACTTTAAACAGACTTTCCAAAACGATATTAAAGCGGCTATCACAGATGCCAAAATGGATGTCCAATTAATCCAACAGTTTAATTTGCCGGATGATTTTCCAACGACGGCGGACTTAGAGAGCCAGTACTTAAAAGTTTCTGTCTATTATCGCAATAACTAATCAATCCAATAAATACCTGAAGGGAGAAGATGGCCATCGCTTATATTGAACTAAATAATGTTGTGAAAGAATATCGTAATGGAGAAGTCGTTACACGTGCTAATGATGGTGTTGATTTTGAAATCGAAAAAGGTGAATTTGTTGTCATTCTTGGACCTTCAGGCGCAGGGAAGTCAACCACTTTAAATATTATTGGTGGCATGGACCAAGCCACTTCTGGGGAGGTTATTTTAGATGGCGAAAATATCGCAAACTATAATGAACGAGAGCTGACCACGTTTAGACGAAATTCCGTCGGATTTGTTTTCCAAAATTATAATTTAATACCGAATTTAACCGCCAGGGAAAATGTTGAACTGATGATTCAAATCTCTAAAAGTGATGCCGATGCGGTAGAGGTTTTAGAATCGTGTGGGTTAGGCCAACGTTTAGATAATTTTCCAGCCCAATTATCGGGTGGTGAACAACAACGGGTTTCCATTGCACGGGCCATCGCAGGCAAACCGAAACTGCTCTTATGTGATGAGCCAACTGGGGCATTGGATCAAGATACCGGCCGTCAAATTTTAGCTTTATTGTATAAGGAATGTAAGGAAAATAATACCACCGTTGTTGTTATTACCCATAACTCAATGATTGCTGAAATGGCCAATCGGATAATTCACATCCGCAATGGAAAAGTGAGCAAGGTCGATATCAATGAACATCCTAAAAAAGTAGATGACATATCATGGTAGGCATGTATTTAATAAAGCAAGGTGATTCATTTGAATAAAGTTGTATGGAAAGATAATTTAAGAGAAATTAAACACTCCTTACCAAGATTTCTTTCAATTTTTGCTATCATAACCCTTGGTGTTGCTTTCTTTGTTGGTATTCGTGCCACTGGACCTTCAATGCTTGATACAACAAGAATCTACTATGAAACCTATCACCTACCTGATGGACATATTTTCTCAACCATGGGCTTGGAAGATGAAGACATAGCCATTCTTAATCAACAAGAAGGGATTCAAGTATTACCGATGCAAACCGTTCAAGCTACCATCCAACCGAGTAATGAAATTGGAAAGATTTATACTTTTAATGGTGACGAAAGCACAAATTTCTTCAAAGTCGTCGAAGGTCGATTACCAACATCTGAAAACGAAATTGCTCTAGATGCTAAATACCTTTCGTACTTGAATGAAAATTTAGAACAACCAATAAATATCGGTGCTATAGTCACTTTAGAAGTGGAAGAGGAAAGTCCAACAACCTCCGCAACAACAGATCAAGCGTCAGACTCCCAGTTACAAGGACCCCATTTATTAAAAACGGAATTTGAAGTGGTTGGTTTTGTGGATAGTCCGATTTATTTTGAACGGATTTCACGTGGTCAAGGGAACAATAATGTCTATGGCGTTGTCATTGATTCTGTCATAGCGGGTGATTTGTATTCTGAAGCCTTCTATTGGGTGGATGCTGCTAGGGAGTTAGAAGCATATACCGACGAGTATGACCAAACTGTTGGTGCCGTTCATGAAAACTTAGTCGTCGCTTATGACAATCGCCCTGAAGTGCGCATTGGACGAATGCAAGATGAATTTGATGAAGGCATCGCGGCTGGTCAAAGAGAAATCGATGAGGGTTATCAGTTATTAAACCAAGGCTCGCAAAGCTTAACCGATGCTGAAAAAAAGCTTGATGATGGTTGGCAACAATATTATGCAGGTTTGGATGAACTGGCTAGTGGAGAAGCAAGCTTTCGAGAAGGATTACTAGCTTACCAAGAAGGGGTCGATGCCTATCAAACAGGCTTAGCCGAACTTGAATCCGCAGAAGCACTCTTAGTTGAAAATGAAGCAAGTTATGAAGCCGGTTTGGCTGAATATCAAAATGGGCTACAAGCCTATTATGACGGGATTGCCTTAGGTGAACAAGAACTTTTAAGTAATCAAGCCCTTCTTAATCAGACACAGGCACAATTAGAAGCGGGCTATCAAGACTTAGTTGCTGGTCAAGAAGCCTTAGATCTCGGTAGGCAACAATTAATCAGTGGACGGCAACAATTTATCAATGAAATAGTTACCGCGGTCTCAAATGGGGAAATGACTAGTCAAGAATTAGTCCAAGCCATTAATGAACAAAGAAGCCAAATCCAAGTCGCTCAAACAGCCCTTCAAAATCAAATTAATCAGTTAAATCCTCAAGAAAATCAGTTGTTAATTGAACAACTCGAGCAAGCTCAAACTGAACTAAATAATTTAGATCAGTTTATCGGACAGTCAGAAGGTGTTTTAAACCAACTAGTAAAGGGGGAAATTTCCCTTGAACAAGCTCAAAGTCAAGTACTAGCAGACAATCAAGCCCTAAACGACTTACTGCTTGAACTCGGTATTCCAGTCGATGCTTCACTCACGGATGTCATCGGCGAAATGAATGCTCAACGCGATTCGCTACTGGCTGAAATTGAAAACATAGAGTACCAAATCAATCAACTACCAGAAGAAATACAAGGGCTAGAAGCAGAGGTATTTACTTTAGAAGAGGAGATTAAGGGGCTTGAACAGACGGTGGCGGATAATCAGGTCGCGGTGAGTGATCAGCTGCAAGTCGTCAATCAGGCGGCCACCAATTTAGCCCAGCAACAACAACTATTAAGTGAACAACAAACGGAGCTGAATCAGCAAGAAGCATATTTGGCACAATTAAAGGCCGAAAGAGAAGCTTTGCTAGTTGATCCCGAAAGTAATCAAGCTCAAATTAATGTGCTCGACCAGCAAATTGCCCAAACGGAGCAGCCTGTTGCCGAGTTACAAGCCAGGGTGAGTTCACAAACCAATATCACTAATCAAGCGGAATCAACCTATAATCAAAATGTGGCTGAACTTGAACGTTTAGAGGCTGAATTAAGTGCCAATCAAACGGAATTAGACAACTTACAAACCCAACTCAGTCAAAAACAATTACAATTAGAGCAGTTACGCCAAGTTGAAACTAATCTTGATTATGACGTACTGCAAGAGCAGATGGATGCATTAAGAGCACAAGAAGCAGCCTTAAATGAAGATATTAATTTATTAAATGAGGCTATTGAGCAGTTAAATCAAGCCGAGACTGAAATTAATCAAGGCCAGACGGAACTTGACCAGGGCTGGGCTAGTTATTATTCTGGCTTGAGTCAGTATCAAGCCGGCCAGGCAGCTCTAGACTTAGGTTGGTCTGTGTTTGAAACGGAGCGGGCTCAAGGGTTGCAGGCTTTAAATGAAGCCGCGGATCAATTAGCTTCCGGTCGCCAACAATTGGATGAAGGTTGGGCAGCTTATTATGCTGGCCAAGCTGAACTTGAAGTTGGCTATGAGGAATTGCTCGCAGCACGCGATGAAATTATCACAGGCTATCAAGCTTTAACAGATGGGCGTTATCAAGCCATGGACGGTCGGACTGCCTTAGAGATTGGTCAGGAGAACTTGCGAGCTAGTCAACTGGCCTTTAACCAAGAGGCCAATGATGCTGTTGTTGAATTAAGAAACGGACAAAGCGATTTAAATGATGCGAAATTGGCCTTCGATGACATTAATGAACCTATTTATTTTGTTAACCAAAGAGATGGCTTTGATGCTTATTCTTCTGTGTATGAAAATGCCCAACAGCTCAATGTCATAAGTAATATTTTCCCTGTTTTCTTTTTTGGGATTGCTGTGTTAGTAACGTTTACAACCATCAAACGTATGGCCAGTGAGCAACGTAATTACATGGGAACTATGAAGCAAATGGGCTATCCTAATCATGTGATATTGTCTAAGTTTGTCACTTACGCAGGTATAGCTAGTATTTTAGGTGTCATCGTCGGAATTGTGTTAGGTTATCTTATCTTTCCACCGGTTATCATTAATGCCTACAACTCACTCTTTTACTTTGATACGCTAGTTGTGAAAAATTCATGGACGACCAATCTATTTGTTACGATTATTGGGTTAGGGTGTGCGATTTTACCCGCTATTATCACACCTCATCGTATTCTAAAAACGCAGGCAGCTAATTTACTACAGCCTGAGCCTCCTAAAGCTGGGAAGAAAACGATTATTGAACGGTTTACCTTTTTGTGGCGCCGTCTAGGTTACAAACAACAGATGACGATTAGAAATTTATTACGTTATAAAGGCCGTAATTCAATGACTTTAGTTGGTGTGGCAGGGTGTACCATGTTAATTGTGACAGGCTTTGGGATTTCAACAACTATTTCAACTATTGTCACTAACCAATTCAATGAGTTACATCAATATGACAGCCTCGTGATGCTGAATGAAGACTTAGAAGACAATGAACAAACGTCGTTAGAAGATACCATCTCACAATATGACGAAATTGACGCGTATACAAAAACCATGACGGTTAACTTTGATACCGACATGGGTGGAGCCAGCCAATCGGTGACGGTAGTTGTCCCACTGGATGATCAATTTTCAGAGATTATGACCATTCGCGAAAGAGATGCTCAAGTAGCCTTTGATTTAGCTCAAGATGGACCTATTATTACGGAACGTTTGAGTGAATATTTTGAGTTAGCAGCTGGTGATCCATTGAAATTATTAGATAGCGATCAACAACCGTATACTCTGACCGTTGGTGGTATCGCTGAAAATTATGTGGGTCATTATCTGTATTTAAGCGCCGAAGATTATCAACAAATATTTAAACAAGCGCCCTATGTAAATAGTTATTACATATCTTACGATCAAAAAGATGATAGTGAGTGGATTGAAGAAGAATTAGCCGACAATGAATTCGTATTAGCAACGATTAATGTTGATACCATCAGTAGAACCGCAAGCGATGCGATGGCCAGTTTAGACTTAATTACCATTGTTTTAATTATTTCAGCGGCTGGTTTAGCTTTTGTCGTTTTATATAACTTAACTAATATCAATGTGGCGGAACGTATGCGTGAATTATCGACAATCAAGGTGTTAGGCTTTTACAATCATGAAGTAACCATGTATATAGCCTCTGAAGTTCTGGTGTTAACCTTCCTTGGCTCGTTAATTGGTTTAGTTCTAGGAACCTTATTAAATCATTACATTCTTAAAACGATGCAATTAAATAACCTACTATTTAACCCAACCATATCCCTGACAGATTATTTGTTGTCAGTGATTATTACATTTGTTTTTGCCATTATCGTAATGATCAGCATGCACTTCAAGTTAAAGAAAATTGATATGGTTGAAGCCCTTAAAGCCGTTGAATAAATCCCACTGCTTTAGAGGCGTTTAACCCTCTCACATAAATCCGAATTTTTTAATATAGTCTGGACAGCCTGTCTAGGGAAGTTAAACTATAATTAAAAATTCGGATTTTGTTGTTATAAGACGATAATTTTGGCAGGCTTAAAGAGCAGTCTAGTGGAAAATGACAAAGATTTTTTTAGGTAATCATATTGTAACTGTAAAATAATGCTAAATTGTGCTACAATTCAGAAAGTAACATACAAATTATGATATGTATATAAAGACATTTAGGAGGAAATTGCATGCAGTGTCCTAACTGTGGTAGAGAAGTTAGAAGTAAAAGCCAATGTGCTTATTGTGGTCACGTCTTTTCAGAACAAGAAGTTAACGAAAGTCAAGAATTAAGTCGTGAAGTGGTTCCTAGAACTAAAAAGAACCGGAATGTTGGTGGTTTCGTATGGAATTTAGTGAAAATCTTATTGGCAGTAGCCGTGCTCTTTTTACTCATTATGTATGGGCCTGATTTAGCTAGTAGTTTGTGGAATCAATTTGGTTTCGGCAATGATAACCAGACCAATGTCGTCGAAAATATTAGTCAAGAATCGGAAAGTGAAGTAACAACGAGTGAGCAGGCTGAGTCCGAAGTTGCGGTCACTACGGAATCTGATGCCGTCTCTGATTCGCAAACGTCTGAAGAAGAAGCAAGTTCAGAAGAGGCCGTTGCCGGAATTAGTATAGAAAACTCAGAAGTAAATGTGGATGATTATCCCATTATTAATGTGGTTTTAGATTTTAATGAATCTTTAGGTGACTTAACTACTGACAGCTTTGCTTTTTCGGTAGGTTCTAATGGTTCATCCACACCGATTGAAGACTTTTCATTATTACATAACGGCCAAACCTTAACGGTATCGTATAATGATCCTTCATTACAAGTTGTAGCGGTTGAAGATCAAGAACAAATATTACATATCACGTCTGAATCACTAGGTATTGATGAAGAAGTGACCATTAATATACCAGATACCAACATTGATGAAGAACAATTTGATCAATTTAATGATTCAATCAATACCCATCTAAGTGGCTTAGGTCAAGTATCAGCTGTATTTAATGATGTCACATCGGATGTGCCGCTAGTTTATGATAACCAAAGTGTGGAAGCCTCGAATCTGATTTCATGGTTCGTTTTACAATCAACTTACCAAGCTATCGAAGATGGTGATTTTACCTTAGAATCTTCGATTACCATTTTAGATGATTTGAAAGCCGACAACCAAGACTCAACCGTTTCACAAGCAGAAGATGGTTCACAAATGTTAGTGAGTGAGTTAATTCTTGCTGTTGTCCAAAATCAAGACGTATCAGCTTTAAACCATCTTATTCAAGCTACAGGTGGTCCAAACAATTTAAATATGTGGGCGGCTGAAGAAGGCTATTTCTCAACCAAAATCAATGAATTGTTAAATGTTAACGCAGATGGTACGATTGTTGGTTCCTTTACAAGTGCTCAAGATATTGCTTTATTATTAACGCAACTAGCTAACGATGAACTTGTATCAGCTGAGATGGATGCACAGTTCAAAGAAGTGTTATTACAAACACCTGTGACTGAAAAATATCCTGTTGGTAATGAACTGGTCAATCGACGTTTTGAATTAGCTACTTCAGATACAGATGAAATGAATCAATATTATTCGGGTATTTTAGAAACAGAAGATGCAGCTTATGTTGTCGTTAGTTTGCTGTCTAGCTTTAGTGACACGGAAGAAGCCGTTGCTGCAACTTCAGATACCATCATGGAATTAATCACATACTTTGAAACGGGTGACACAGAAGCAGCTTCCCAAGAGGAAGAAAGTGTTGTGTCATCAGATGAAGCTGATCAAGTGTCGATCATTGATGAAACCGCAGACGAAGAGGTAACGCCTCCGACTCAAGCAACAGAATCAACCCCAACCACGCCTACAACCGGCGCAGGTTCTGGTGAATACTACATTCAATATGTAGAAAACACCAATGAAAATATTTATTTACCTGACCGCTCTATCGTGAATGCGAATGGTCAAATCGTTGAACCGACTTGGTGGTATGACGAAAGTACAGCAACCTATCGCTATAGCTTCGACTAATAAATATCACTGCTTATACGCAGTTATAATATAAAAACCGAACGTTCCATTAAACGTTCGGTTTTTCGTTTTCACGAAAATAAAAAGCAACAAATAAGGCTAAATTAATTGCAAATTCACGTAATAGGTGTATAATTAAAATAATAATACACGTAAAGGGTGATAAAAATGAACTCAGCATTAATTCAAATTGTTGTGTCAGTTATTAAAGAAAAGTATGTGAGTGAGAAAGCCTTCTATGCAGAAAAATTGCAAATATCACCACAAAGTTGGGATCGCTGGAAAAAAGGCGAGCAAGGCTTAAAGTATGATAATATAAAAATTATAAGTACATTGTTTACGGATTATGAATGGATGTTAGTCCAAAAAGTGGTCAGAAACGCCGAGATTATGCCAGAGGTGATGTCCGATCCGGTTACTGAATATAAGTATTTAAAATATCAAATCGCAAAAACCTGGGTCAATCACGGTATGGTACGCTTAGAATGGCATCATTCTGATTTAAATGAAGAAGAAAGTAATCGTAAATCGAATATGACCATCTTACAATTGATTGCAGAATACAACTTCTGGGGCTACAATGATATTATTGAAATACGTTTACCAGGTATTTTAAGACAACAAATTGCATATGATGAAGTAAAACTCCTACAATGGTTTGATGACGAGAGCGAAAAATTAAAGGATACTAGTCACTAAGCGGTATAAGCACCGCTTAGTAATCCTTAAGTGGTGATAAAATGGCAAAAAAAAAGCAAGTAAAAAGAAAAGCAAGTTCGAAAAGTAAAAAGCGTAAGACGTCAAATTTTAGTAAAACAATCAGTAGCATGTACAAATCGATGACTGAACGCATTGGACAAATGACAATTTTTATAATTATCTTAGTTATCTTGTTTGTCTTATTAACGATTCAATTACAAAGACAACAGGAAATTGATATTTCTGATTTTAATTTGAATCAACAAAGTAGTCGAGATGAATTTGTTCAAACGATTGCTCCAACAGCCCAACAATTACAAACAGAATATGGCGTGCTTGCCTCAGTTTCAATGGCACAAGCCATGCTAGAATCTGAATTTGGTCAAAGTGAACTGGCTAGTGAACATAATAATTTATATGGGGTTAAAACATCTCCGTCTGACCCAGAAGGGGTTGATTACGTCACCTCTGAGTTTGTTGATAATGAGTGGGTTGAAATCGTTGATCGTTTCAAGGTTTATCCTAATTGGGATGCTTCGATGCGAGCCCATGCTGAACTTTTATATTATGGTACCAGTTGGGACAGTGAATTTTATGAGCCTGTGATTTCGGCGGATACACCTAGCGAACAAGCTAAAGGCTTGCAAGAAGCAGGGTACGCCACCGATCCTGATTATGCTAATAAATTAATTAATTTAATCAATCAGTATGACTTACAACAATATGATTTAGTTGAAACCGCATCTGTAACACCCAATAACCCGAATCAACCAGAAGCAGAAAGTAGCCTTGAGGTAAATGACTAGTTTTGCCTGTTCAGCTGTTAGTTACCGAACTGTAATATTAAAATACCGAAAAACATTTGAAATCATTCACTTTATCGCATATGATAACGTTATAGCAATATAAATATATATGATAAGGAGATGGCTGAATGCCAGAGAAACATTATCCTGGTGAAACAGTAGGTATTATTGGTAACTCAATGGCTTCGGCACTACTTGCACAATCGGCAGGCAAACTAGGGTATCGGGTGGCTAGTTTAGTAACAACTGAATTAAATCCTGTAAGACAATTTTCAAGTTGGCAAACAGTGACGCAGAGGTTAACCGATGAAGTGTTGCAACAATTTGGTAGTCGTGTCGATGTCATTGTAACTGAGAAAAATCTACTGACTAATCGTGATTATTTATTATTAAATGAATTAACCGATTTACCTTTATCGGAAGATTTGATTGCCATTACAACCGATCGTTTAATTGAAAAAGCCTATTTGGATTCAATTAAAGCACTCGTTGCTCCCTTTTCAATGGTGACCAATCTGTCTGATATCAAAGAAGCCGTTGAATATATAGGTTTTCCTTGTATTTTAAAAACAACCCAACGGCATACAGATCATGCACATGATCATATAGTTTTGTATAGTGAAGACGATTTTCCGGAAGCAGAAGCTAAGGTTGAGGAATCAACCTGTATTTTAGAAGCCTGGATTCCAGCTGAAAAGAAAGCATCTTTGACTGTCATTCGTAATGAACGTGGTGAAGTCTTAATTTATCCTATCTTTGAAGTGATTCAAAGTGAAACCACTGGGACACAAGTACGCTATCCTGCGTCTGTGCAAGCGCCTATTGAGCAAGAAATAAATCGTTTAGGCCTAATGATTGCTGAAAGCCTTAATTTAATTGGGTCTTTAACCATTCAATTTCTCATTACCTCTGCGGGTGTTATTTATATCAATAATGCCAGTATTGGCCTAAATGAAGAAGCAATCTTCACGATTGGGTCCATGTCACAATCCCATTTTGATGTGTCCTTACGTGCCTTGGTTGGCTTACCCTTGCCGGAATTAAGACCGCTAAGTAAAGCAGCCATTGCTATTCCAATAGCATCGCTAAATACTGAAAAGGTCTTAACCCAATACATGTTAAGAACGGATTGGAGCTTTGTGTTGTTCAATCCAATGGGCAATCAACCACAAGATCTCATGGGTCATGTGATTATTACCGGTGATACCATCGCAGGTTGTGAACGACAAATTGAATTAACCGAAATCAATCGTTTCGATGACTAATCAATAATGAGCAGTAAGTGTAGCTTAATTAGCTTATCTTACTGCTTTTTTATTTAATCCATGATTTATCCCTCAAACAATTACAGTTGAGGCTTTTTTTGTTATAATACCATGGGGATAAAAAAGCGTTAAGTTAAAAGTAAATTAACGGACAGTGGTGTCCGTTTTTCACATGATTGGAGGAAGATCCGTGTCAATACAATTAATGGATCAAATAAATACCTTAAATGAACAACAAAAGAAAGCCGTACTTACAACGGAAGGCCCTTTATTAATTGCAGCGGGTGCTGGAAGTGGTAAAACACGTGTTTTAACCTATCGTATGGCTTACTTAATTGCTGAGAAGCAAGTTAACCCATGGAATATTTTAGCAATTACATTTACGAATAAAGCGGCAAATGAAATGCGTGAGCGTATAACGAAGTTGGTTGGTTCCGAAGCTGAATCCATGTGGGTGTCGACTTTTCATGCCATGTGCGCGCGGATTTTACGACGTGAAGCAGAATATGTAGGTTATGAACGTAACTTTACGATTATTGACCAAGATGAACAAAAGACTTTAATGCGTCAAGTGTTGCGCGAGTTAAATCTAGATACCAATCGTTTTAATCCTAAAGACATGTTGTGGATGATTGATGAGGCGAAAAATAATAATCAATTGCCTGCGGATTATAGAGCTTTGCATTCAGGTTATTTAGAAGATATTCATGGAAATATTTATTCGCTTTACCAAAAGAAATTAAAGGCAGCCAATGCCATGGACTTTAATGACCTTATTTTGTTAACCGTACGTTTGCTAGAAAAAAATGCAGAAGTTCGAGCATTTTATCAACATAAGTTCCAGTATATTCATGTTGATGAATACCAAGATACTAACCAAAGTCAATATCAATTAGTTCAATTATTAGCCGGTCTGCTTAAAAATATTTGCGTGGTGGGGGATGCGGATCAAAGTATTTATGGTTGGCGTGGGGCTAATATGGAGAATATCTTAAATTTTGAAAAAGATTATCCGAATGCGACCGTCATCTTGTTAGAACAAAACTATCGCTCAACACAAAACATTTTAAATGCGGCAAACAGTGTCATAACCAACAATCTAAATCGAAAAGACAAATCCCTTTGGACTCAAGCAGAGCAGGGTGCGAAAGTAAAATATTATAAAGCCGAAACGGATATTGAAGAGGCCTCCTTTGTCATTCAACAAATTTTAGAAGCCAAGCAAGATCACCAATTAAATAATCAAGACTTTGCGGTGTTATATCGAACTCAAGCACAATCGCGTAATTTGGAAGATCAATTTTTAAAAGCGAATTTACCTTATAAAATTGTAGGCGGTCTACGTTTCTATGCGAGAAAAGAAATTCAAGACACGTTAGCTTATTTACGTCTAATAGATAACCCCAATGATAATATTAGTTTTAATCGGATTATTAATGTTCCTAAACGGGGGATTGGTCCGACGACCGTCGAAAAGCTGGCGGAATTTGCTGACAGTCAAAACTTAAGCTGGTTTAAAGCGATTGAGCACTTGCATCAATCGAATTTACCTAAGGCTGCGATTCAGAAGTTGACCACTTTTTATAACCGAATAACAGGCTTACAAAAGCAAGTTGAATTTTTAAGTATTACCGAGTTGGTGCAACAAGTTTGGGAACAAACCGACTATATCTTAGCCCTACAACAAGAAGGCACCTTAGAAGCACAAAATCGCATTGAAAACTTAGATGAATTTGCTTCCGTCACGCAACAATTTGATGATTCTGAAACAGTCCAAGTTCAAGAAATAGATCCTGATTATCTTGAACAAGATAGCAGTCAGCCAGAAGCCGTGGCAGAAGCATCCGCTTTAACCCAATTTTTAACGGATATTTCATTGGTGAGTGATGTAGCAGATGAAAAAGAGGCGAATTCACAAGTCACTTTAATGACCATGCACGCTGCGAAAGGGTTAGAGTTTCCATATGTCTTTATTGTTGGTATGGAAGAAGGTTTATTCCCTTTACGGCGATCCATGGAAAATGAGGATGACCTTGAAGAAGAGCGTCGGTTGGCTTACGTAGGGATGACACGCGCCGAAAAAGTCTTGTATCTGGTCTCTGCCAAAAGCCGATTGTTTTATGGTCGCTACCAGCAAAATTTACCGAGTCGATTTATCGATGAAATTGATGACCAATATCTTGAAAGAATGGGACAGAGTTTCCAACAACGGATACAGTCGAATCGTGTGACCGTTACAAGTCGAAACGCTTACAGAGGCAGTTCGGCATCAAACAAAGTAGCCTTAAATAACCATCGCCCTGTTAAAACAACCATTCATCAAAGTACTGAAAAGGTTGATTGGCTAGTTGGTGATAAAGTAGACCATAAGGTTTGGGGTATAGGTACCGTTGTACAAGTCAAACAAAATAAGCAAGAAACAACCTTAAGTATTGCTTTTGAATCACAAGGCATTAAACAACTATTGGTTGGTTTTGCTCCGATTAAAAAAATTTAGTTGACGGGTCAAAATTTTAACATTAAATTAAATCTAAATGATTATTTCACCAATCCACTTGATACTTTGATATACTAGATTAGATAAGGCTCAAAATTTTGAAGCAAAGGAGTCAGCTTATGTCAGCGTCAGAACAAACCCATAATAATCAGAGAAAGCGACTTGAAGACTTAAAAGAACAATTAAATACCTATGCTTATCAGTATTATGTACTAGACAATCCAACGATAAGCGATGAACAATATGATCAATTATATCGTGAATTAGTAGGATTAGAGCAATTACACCCAGAATGGATTACCACTGATTCGCCCACCCAAAGAATTGGGGATCAGTTGAGCGATGGTTTTCAAAAAGTTACGCATGCAGCACCTATGTATAGTATGAGTAATGCCTTTAACAGTGCAGAAGTAGCGACATTTATTGATCGTGTTACGCGTCAAGTGGGTCAACAAGTGAGTTTTATGTGTGAATGTAAGATTGACGGTTTAGCCATCAATTTAACGTATGAAGAAGGACGCTTTGTGCGAGGGGCAACCCGTGGGGATGGCGAAATTGGCGAGGATATTACTTCCAATTTACGGACCATCCGTTCACTGCCTTTAAAATTATCTGAGCCTATAAGTACCGAAATTCGTGGGGAAGCGTATATCTCAAAAGATATTTTTGTTAAACTTAACCAAGAACGTGAAGAAAATGGGCAAACACCTTTTGCTAACCCTAGAAACGCTGCTGCTGGTGGTCTACGACAAATCAATCCTAAAGAAGCCGCTCAAAGACAACTCAATATTTTTCTATACGGTGCAGTGTACAATGAGTCTTTTCATCCAGCGTCACAAGAGGAGTTATTTATTCAATTAGAAAAAGTTGGGCTGCGCACCAACCCCTTACGCAAGGTTTGCTATAATCTTGAAGAGGTAGAAGCCTACATCAAGGATATTGAGGAAAAACGGTCAACCTTGCCCTATGAGATTGATGGGGTTGTGATTAAAGTGAATGAAGTAGCTTTCCAAGAAGAATTAGGTTATACCATTAAAGCGCCACGATGGGCTATCGCTTATAAGTTTCAAGCAGAAGTTGCCCAGACACGTGTCTTAGATGTAGACTGGACTGTAGGCAGAACCGGCGTTATTACACCGACGGCTGTGATGGAGCCAGTACAGTTAGCAGGTACGGTTGTTCAAAGGGCAAGTCTGCATAATATTGATTTGATTAAAGAATTAGATGTGCGTATCAATGATCAAGTTATGATCCATAAAGCCGGCGATATTATCCCTGAAGTGATCAGTGTCCTTGTTGAAGAACGGGATGAAAAGAGTCAACCCCTTGACATTCCTACCCAGTGTCCGGAATGTCATTCAACCTTGGAACGTTTTGAGGGAGAAGTTGCCTTACGGTGTATTAATCCCCTATGTCCTGCGCAACGATTAGCCCAAATGAGTCATTTTGTTTCTAGGAATGCCATGAATATTGTTGGTTTAGGTGTTCAAAAAATTAAAAACATGTTGACGATTGATTTGGTTCAAGATGTAGCTGATTTGTATTATTTAACGATTGACGACCTCTTAAAGTTAGATAATACGAAAGAGCAATCGGCTACTAAATTGTATCAGGCGATTCAAGCGAGTAAATCCAATTCATTAGAACGTTTGCTGTTTGGCTTAGGCATTCGGCACGTTGGTTTGAATGCCGCCCAAGTAATCACCAAGCAATTCAATCATATGGATGCGATTATGACAGCGACGGAAGCTGATTTTGAAGCCATCGAAGGGATTGGACCGATGATTAGCCAATCCATTGTTAGCTATTTTGACCAAGCAGGTAGCCAGCAACTCATTCAACGCTTAAAAGATGCGGGTGTCAATATGGCTAATAAGACCAACCAAGATATGACAGCGGCTGATTTAGCCGATTCATTTTGGTTAGATAAAACCGTTGTTTTGACGGGTAAGATGGAGCAATACTCCCGTAACGAGGCCAAAGCGATTTTGGAAAGATATGGGGCTAAAGTGACCGGCAGCGTTTCTAAAAATACCGATATATTAATAGCAGGTGAGGATGCTGGTAGTAAACTCAGCCAGGCTGAACGCTTAGAGGTAGAAATCTGGAATGAAGCTGAATTTTTAGCGCATATTGAAGAAAGGAAAGAATAAGATGAACAAATGGTTTAAACCATTAAGTTTAATACTTAGTGCGAGTTTATTACTTTCGGGGTGTATTACAGCACTAGATGAAGAAATTTCAACCCAAGAGCCTGTCTCATTGAATCAAGTCCCTGTTCAAACAACCAATAATCAAATTTCTAGTGATTATTACCGTGCGGTGATTAGAGATGGACGTTATCAATTAAGTGAAGCAGCCAGTGCTTCCTATACTTTATCGTCTAGTGGGAATATGGAAGCTTTTGAATCAGGCTTAATCCGTGTAAGTCAAGATATATTTCCAACGGATCAATATTATTTACAAGAAGGGCAGTTAATTGATTTAAGTACGATGACAGCCTGGGTAGGGCGTGAATCAGCAGATAATCCTGAAGGTTTGAATCCCGCTTTGCCTGAAGAAACGGCAGCCGTTGAATCGATTGAAGAAAGTTCATCCATTGATCCAGCCGACACACCGGAGAATGTTACTGAGGAATCCATCGTTGGAGAAGAACAAGTCATTGTCGATGCTCAGTCGACACCCATCTATTTAACCCAGATTATGGAAAAAAACATCATGGTTGAAACCGAAGATGGCTTCAATATGGCGGGCATTGTGATTGGGCTAGCGATGAATAGTGTTTATCAGTACACCGATGCAGATGGCAATGTTTATGAACAAGAGATATCTATGGGTGAGATGCGTGAACGTGGCAAAGCCTACGCCAATATTATTGTTGGCCGTCTAAGGAATACGGCTGAGTTAAGAAATATCCCAATTGTAGTGGGCATATTCCGCCAAACACCTAATAATGAAATTGCTGGTGGGACTTTTGTCGCAGATGGGATTTCACGTGAAGGTAATTATGTGACCGATTGGACCGACCGCAATGAATACCGTGTATCTTTACCTCAATTGGGGGGAGGTACAAATGATCAATACTTGTACTTTGATACCTTTTCGGAAGATATTGTTGGATTCTTTCCACATTTAAACGGTATAACAGGCGAAGCTTTATATATTGACGGTGGCTTAGCCACTTTGAATATCACTATCATGACGCAGTTTTATTTACAGACTGAAATTACAGCCCTTACTCAACATGTGACGGATGTTGCTCAAAATCGTCTGCCTGAAGGCATTCCTATCGAGATAAAGATTGAATCAGTCGCAGGAACAGAAGCGGTTATCTCGCGCTCAGGCGCAAGCAGTGATTTTAATGGATATGTTTTTCGTCAATAAGCATAAAAAATAGGAGGTTGAAGATGTTTACTAAAGAAGAAGTGGCACGTGTAGCCAGCTTAGCTAAATTAAAATTCTCTGATGAAGAGATCGAAGGTTTTGCGGAACGATTTAATGAGATTCTTGTGTTTGTAGAACATTTACAGGAAGTAGATACAGAAGGTATAGAACCAACCTATCATGGCAATGAGTTGATTAATGTTTTTCGGGAGGATGTTGCTATTAAGTCAAATATGCAACAAGGATTTTTAAACAATGCACCAACTACCCATGAAACATATATCCAAGTACCAGCAATCATTGAAAGTGAGGCGCCATCCGCATGAGTCATTATCCAGAAACAATCAAAGGCATGAAAGATGGCTTAGCGCAAGGGACATTTACTTCGGTTGATTTAGTCAAAGCGGCTTTTGAAAAAATAGCAGCAACTGATGAACACATCGGTGCTTACTTACGTTTAAATGAAGAAAAAGCACTGGAAGCAGCTCAACAAGCCGATGAGCGTGGTTATGGCCCTGATGCGCCTTTATTAAATGGGATTCCCGTCGCTGTTAAAGATAATATTTTAACTGAAAATTTAGTTACGACTGCAGCCAGTAAAATGTTGGAAAATTTCATCCCAACCTATGATGCGACGGTTGTCTCAAAATTGAAAGCAGCGGGTGCTGTCATTGTTGGTAAAGTAAATATGGATGAATTTGCTATGGGTTCAACCACAGAACGTTCGGCCTTTAAAATCACCCATAACCCATGGAACTTAGACCGTGTCCCCGGCGGCTCTTCAGGCGGATCCGCTGCGACCGTTGCGGCTCGTCAAGTGCCAGCTTCTTTAGGAACAGATACTGGTGGAAGTATTCGACAACCGGCAGCCTTTAACGGCATTGTCGGTTTAAAACCTACCTATGGTCTGGTTTCTCGATATGGTGTTGTCGCTTTTGGATCTAGTTTTGATCAAGTTGGTCCGATGACCTTAACCGTTGAAGACAATGCTTTATTATTAGAAGCTATTGCTGGTCATGATGCCCATGATTCTACCAGTCTAGCTGATCAACCAAGCTCTTTTTCAGAAAAAATAGGTCAATCCATTGCAGGCATGAAGATTGCTTTTCCAAAAGAATTTAAATCAGATTTTGTCAGTAAAGATATTCGTGACGCTGTTCAAACAGCTGCTGATTTTTTTGAGTCAAAAGGCGCTATTATTGAAGAAGTATCTTTACCGCATACCCAATATGGAACAAATGTCTATTATATTATCGCTTCATCGGAAGCATCCTCTAATTTACAACGTTTTGATGGTATTCGCTATGGCTATCGTTCTAAGGATGCCACCAACTTGGAAGAAATTTATGTGAATTCACGGAGTGAAGGTTTTGGATCGGAAGTGAAAAACCGGATTATGTTAGGAACATATAGTTTGAGTGCCGGTTCATTTGATTTATATTATAAAAAAGCAGCTCAAGTTAGAACCTTAATTATTCAAGATTTCAAAAAGATTTTTGCTGATTATGACATCATTTTAGGACCGACGACAACCAGTACTGCCTATGAAATCGGTGGAAAAATCGATAATCCTATCGAAATGTATGTTGCCGATATTTTAACGGTAACAGCTAATATTGCTGGTATTCCTGCTATTTCAATCCCAGTTGGTTTTGATGGTGATGGTATGCCGATTGGTTTACAAATGCATGCCAATTCTTTAAACGAAGCAACACTCTATCAAATTGCTTCCATTTATGAAGCGGAACATGATTTTCATTTACAAAAACCATCACTTAAGGAGGGAAATTAATGAATTTTGAAACAGTCATCGGGCTTGAAGTCCATGTGGAATTAAAAACCAACTCAAAAATATTTTCTAGTTCCCCTGTACAGTATGGTTCAGAACCCAACGCTAATACGAATGAAAAAGATTGGGGTTATCCGGGAGCATTACCTGTTTTAAACCGTCAAGTCGTTGAATATGGTATGCGGGCAGCTCTGGCGTTAAATTGTGAAATTACACAACATATGCGCTTTGATCGTAAAAATTATTTTTATCCAGATAATCCAACAGCTTATCAAATTTCGCAAAACGATTACCCGATTGGACGCAATGGCTATATCGATATTGAGGTTGATGGTCAAACACGCCGTATTCGGATTGAACGGATTCACTTAGAAGAAGATGCTGGTAAAAACACACATGGGACCGATAATTTCTCTTATGTTGATTTAAACCGTCAAGGCACACCGCTGATTGAAATCGTCACCGAAGCCGACTTACGTTCGCCCGACGAAGCTTACGCCTTTTTAGAAATATTACGTGAAAAAATCATGTACACAGGTATTTCAGATGTGAAAATGGAAGAAGGTTCATTACGTTGTGACGGAAACATCTCCATTCGTCCTTATGGCCAAGAAGCATTCGGAACTAAAACGGAAATTAAAAATTTAAATAGTTTTAATTACGTGCGTAAAGGTCTGGAGTTTGAAGAAAAACGCCAAGCCAACATTTTACGTTCTGGTGGTCGCATTCAACAAGAAACACGTCGTTACGATGAAGCCACCGCGAGTACGATTTTAATGCGTGTTAAAGAAGGGGCAGCCGATTATCGCTATTTCCCAGAACCCGATCTACCCCCTGTCTATATAAGTGATGAATGGATTGAAACGGTTAAAGGAACTATTCCAGAAATGCCAGATGTTCGCCGTAAACGCTATGTGGAAGAATACGAATTACCAGAATATGATGCCATGGTCTTAACCTTGAATAAAGACACGTCCGACTTTTTCCAAGCAACGGTTGAAGCAGGCGCTGATCCAAAACAGGCTTCTAACTGGATAATGGGTGAAGTATCAGCTTATTTAAATAACCAAAAAGTGACTTTAGCCGAAACAGAATTAACACCTGAAAATCTGGCTCAAATGATTGCTTTGATTGATAATGGCACCATTTCATCTAAAATTGCTAAACAACTCTTTAAAATCCTCATTACTGAAGGTGGCGATGCACAAGCCATCGTAGAGGAAAAAGGCATGGCGCAATTGAGTGACCCAGCTAAACTGCAACCCATTATTGATGACGTCATTAGCAAAAATCAACAATCGGTTGAAGATTTCAAAAATGGTAAAGACCGTGCGATTGGCTTCTTCGTTGGTCAAATTATGAAAGCCACACGGGGTCAATCCAACCCACAAGTCGTTAACGAACTCCTTTTAGAAACCCTTAAAAACCTATAAAATAAATATCACTGCCTAATAGCCGGTACTTATGTGCGTAAGTACCGGCTATTCGCTGTTTTTAGTATATATTTGCCAAACGCATATAGCGTTTATGGATTTCGCTATACGCGATTGCCAAACGCATATAGCGTTTATGGATTTCGCTATACGCGATTGCCAAACGCATATAGCGTTTATGGATTTCGCTATACGCGATTGCCAAACGCATATAGCGTTTATGTATTTCGCTATATGCGATTGCCAACCCAACCTCCGTTTGACAGCCGTTCACTTGCCACTTACGCCTAATAGCCGGTATTTAAGCTTTTATGGACCGGCTATTCTTAAAAAACATGATAATGACTAAAAATAATATTAAGATTTTGCTTGTTGACAAGGCTGAAATGTGTTAGATTATAGGCAGCACACCCATTATAGGAGGATAGCTGTTGAATAAAATAATCAAAACCATCCTAGGATCAATTCTTATAGTCGTCGTACTGTATTTTTTTGGTGTTAGTTTTTATTTAGATAAATTTGTCGCTAATACAGAATTTGGTTCTGTCGATATTAGTCACTTAACCTTAAACGATGCTCAAGCCAAAATTGAAAAAGAATTAAGTCAACGACAAGTTCAAATTAAGGAAAATGGTAAGACGGTTGCTTCTATGCAATTAGCTGATTATCAACCTGCTTTTACTTTAGAAACGACTTTAGCCAATCACTTTAATAATCAGAATCCTTTATTCTGGTTTTCGCATTTAGTGCAAGCTAACGAATATGAAAATGTTTTAACAAATAATATTACAATTAACCAAGCAGACTTGATTGAAAACTTAGAAATGCAAGGGATTACTAACGATCAACGGACACCGTCAGAAAATGCACAAATTACTTTTGATGAAGACGAAGGATTTTATATCAGTGATAGCACGATAGGGAATCAAGTTGATTATGAATTGCTGACGGAAGAATTAATTACGCATTTAGACGATGGTGATATGGTTTTAGATATCGAATCAGCTTATCTAGAACCTGAATATAATGAAGATGATGAAAAAGTCGTTGCTCTATACGATAAAATTAAAGCGGCTAGCGACTTTGACTATATTATCGAAGTTGGAGGCGATGACCTCACCATTACACAAGAACAAATTGAAAATTGGATATACTTTGATTCGAATAACCAAATTATTTTTGATCGAGAATTGATTACTGAATTTGTCAATGATTTAAACGAAAGCTATTCAACCTTTGATAAAGAACGTCAATTTGATAGTACTTCGCAAGGAACCATTACAATTCCACCAGGGATTCTAGGGTGGGGGATTGAAATTGAACCAACCGTTGATTTGATTATCGAAGATTTAAAAGCAGGTGTTGATACACGACGCGAACCCGTGATTTATAGCACGAGCGGTGTCCCAAATTCTGCGAATGATATTGGAACAACTTATGTAGAAATCGATTTAACGTATCAAATGATGCATTTATATTATGAAGACGAGCTCATTTTATCGACCAATATTGTGAGTGGCCAAACGGGAACTGAAACAGTTCCTGGTGCCAATGCCGTTATCGAAATGTTACGCGATACCGACTTAGTAGGGTTTAACCCACGACTTGAAAAAGAATATAAAGTACCTGTTTCTTATTGGATTCGCTTTGACTATATTGACCAAGGCATTCATGATGCCACTTGGCAATGGAGTTTTGGTGGTGATGTCTATACCTATAGTGGTTCTCTAGGGTGTATTAATACGCCTCTTGAATACATGGGCACCATCTATGAATATGTAGAATACGGGACACCTGTCATTGTTTACTAAAAAAAATTAAAGAGAGACTGTAGCCGGTTAATGACTACAGTCTCTTTTAGCATTTATTTGGCTTCATTTAAGGTTTGAATGACACGTTCAGCTGTTGACTGGGGGATACCTAATTTACGATACTCATCAATTGAGGCTTCCTTCATACGCTTAAGGGACTTGAAATGTTTCAACAATTTATTGCGCGTTACCGGCCCAACGCCTTCAATTTGATCTAATTCAGAGGCAAAATGCGATTTGCTACGAACCTGTCTGTGATAGCTAATGGCATAACGGTGCACCTCTTCTTGAATCCGCTGAATCAACATAAAGGCTTGACTTCGACGATCAACTTCTAGAATTTCTTCACTATATCCATCCATCAGAGAAGCCGTTTTATGGTGATCATCTTTAACCATCCCTGCAATGGGAATCGATAAGCCTAATTCATTTTCAAGCACATCACGAGCCGCACGAATTTGGATTTTGCCACCATCCATTAGGATTAAATCAGGCAATGGCTTCTCTTCACGCAGTAAGCGCGTATAGCGACGCCGAATCACTTCTTGCGTATGGGCAAATTCATTGGCACCTTCAACGGTTTTAATTTTGAACTTACGATAACTTTTGCGCTCCGGTTTACCATCACGATAGACCACCATCCCTGAAACCGAGTCGGTCCCTTGAATATTGGAGTGGTCAAAGGCTTCAATATAATTGGCCTGTTCAATATTTAAAAGCTCAGCTAATTCAGTAACAGCCCCAATCGTTTTACGTTGGTTGTTTTCATCCAGACGGAATTTTTCATCTAAAGCTAATTTACTATTTTTCTCACATAACTCTAACATCGACCGTTTCTTACCACGTAAAGGGGTATGAACTGAAATCTCTAGAACTTCTGACAAGGTTTCATGATCGACATCACTCTGCACAAGAATCCCTTTAGGCTTTATGTGATTCTGTTCATGGTAAAACCGTGCAATAAATGTGGTTACTTCTTCTTCAGGTTCAGAATAACAAGGAAATATCGCTGCTTTTCGCTTTAAGATGGAACCTTGACGCAACATAAACACTTGAATCGATAACCACCCACGGTCATAGGTATAACCAAAAACATCCATATTATCATAATCTTGGCTCATGACATTTTGACGTTCTAAGGTTGTATCAATATAATCAAGTTGATCGCGGTAGTCAGCTGCCAACTCAAATTCCAGTTTTTCAGCGGCGGTATGCATTTTAGCCGTTAAGTCCTTCTTAATCTCACTGACATCACCATTAAAGAAACGTTTAATCCGATTAATCTGTTCTTGATACGTTTCCACACTAACCTCATGATCACAAGGCCCAATACATTGGTTTAAGTGATAATAAAAACAGGCACGTTTTTCATTTTTAGGGCAACGACGCAATGGGTATACACGGTGCAACAATTGTTGCGTATTCGTGGCCGCATAAACATTTGGAAACGGCCCAAAATAAATACCTCCGTCCTTCTTCACCACATTGGTGATAATCAATTCAGGATCGCGTTCATTCGTAATTTTCAAATAAGGATACATCGTTCCGTCTTTTAAACGGATATTATAAATCGGTTTGTATTTTTGAATTAAATTTATTTCTAAAATTAATGCTTCTTTATTGCTGTTGGTAACAATCGTTTCGAAGTGATGAATTTCAGAAACTAATTTAGTCGTTTTCGTATCGTGAGCCCCTCTAAAATAGGACCGCACACGATTTTTTAAGTTTTTGGCTTTACCGACATAAATAATCTCATTATCGCGATTACGCATCAGGTAGCAGCCAGGTAAATCGGGTAATAAAGCTAATTTTTGTTCAATTTGATCGCGTATTTGGGCACTCGTTTCGTGCGTTTCATTTATTTTGGGTTGATCACTAGACAAAGAAGATTCCTCCTATAAAGAATCGTCAGGATGACGTTGTTTTGGATATTTTAAGTGAGCGGGTAAATCGGTATGCTGAGTTGAGGTTATCAGGTATTTACTGATAACAAATTGCTTGCGTTGATTGGTATAACCGTATAAACTGATGGCGTCATCAGGATAGACCTCTTCAATAAAGCGCAAGGCATTTTTGACAATAATAGCCGTTTTAACTTCATCAGCGACAGAAAATTTGATCAAAATCATAATGGGTTCAGTCGTTTTAATGAACTTATGCGAAATAAAGCGACCATTTATCGTGTAATAATCTCTATTTGCTGGTGTTTGTGTCATTTTGATTCACCTTACTTATGTCCTTTATTATATTATACAACAAGTCGTCAAGTGATGTTGCTTAAGAGTTGTAGAAAAAAGTGTAAATAATAGCTTACAAACGGCTATTTTTTGTATACTGATTGTGTGAATAGAGGAGGTGTGACTCTCAATGGCACTCAATTTGTATGAATTAAATACCGTGACAATTTTAGTCCGTATGTTATTGGCAATCTTGATTGGTGGTTTACTAGGTGTTGAACGAGGTTATCAACATCGAACGGCAGGGTTAAGAACTTATATATTGGTTTGTTTAGGGTCAGCTATCATTATGATGACGAATCAATATGTGTTTGTCTCGATGGGTGTTAGTGATCCAACGCGAATGGGGGCACAAGTTGTTAGTGGGATTGGCTTTCTAGGTGCCGGAACTATTTTAGTGACTGATCGAAACCGTGTCAAAGGCTTGACGACGGCAGCCGGTTTGTGGGCTGCAGCCAGTATCGGCTTAGCGGTTGGAATAGGCTTTTATGAAGGTGCGATTATTGGTGGGGTAGCTATTTTACTAACCATGACTGCTTTGCGACCGTTAAAACGTTATATTCAAGGTCACTCAAGCAAATTGGATTGTTTTATCATTGCTGATTCATTAACGAGCTTCAATGGGTTTTTGAAATATTGCTCCGACACCCGAGTTAAAATTATTGATTTGAATTTAGAATCGAATCACGGCATAGAGCTAGATAAAGCTCATGGGGTTGTCTATTATGTATCGGTTGACTTGAATAATTTTATTAAACAAGCTGAATTTATCGATGCGGTGAAGCATTTAAAGGGCATTAATTATTTTGAAGAGATTACTGATGAATAAAGTGACGCAAAGATATTTACTTTGGGTATGGGTTAGTGTATGCTAAAAGTAAAGAAAAGTAAAGGGGTTTGCTTTTATGGATTATAAACAAAAATTAATTATTTCAGCTAAATTAAGTTCAAAAAATCAAATTACGATCCCACGTGAAATTCGTGCAAAACTAGGCATTCAGATGCATGACGAAATTGCCTTTGAGATTCTTGAGAGTGGGCATATTCTTTTAAAGAAGAAAATAATCGATGATTTTTGGAGTCAGGTCGCTGAACATCAAGCACAATATGGTCTGTTTGAAGATGATGCGGTTGACTGGGGTGCGGATATGGGTGATGAGGTTATTGACTAATGAAACAATATCATTTAGGTGAGGTCGTTTATGTTGATCTAAATCCAACTAAAGGGGTTGAGGCCAATAAAAAACGACCTTGTGTTATTGTGAGTAATGATCAATATAATCAGTATTTAAACACCGTGATTATTGCTCCCATAAGTAATGCTGCTAAGTATGTCAATGACCCAAAATATTCTAAAGCGCCTATGTTTATCCGAATTCCTGAAAACGATGTGGTGACTGGCACCATTTTGTTGCAACATTTACGCTGTGTCGACCCTAAAGTTCGGATAACAGGTCATTCTTTATATAAGTTACCTGATGAGTATATTAAGCAAATTCAGGCAGTCATTAAAAATTTCTTTTAACTTGTCGCTGGGTAAGCGGTTTTTGATGATTAAAATATGCTATAATGAAATACAATTTGATGAAAGTGGTGACAGAATGAAATTTAAAGATATGCCTTACGAACGTCCCAATTTATAAGAGGTTTTAAGCCAAGGAAATGCTCATGTCGAACGCATTGAGCAAGCAGAATCAGCCCAAGCGGGAATAGAAGCGATTCGTGCCTTTCAAGCCTTACAAAATACGCTAGAAACACAAGGGACTTTATCGTCTATTCGCCATTCAATCGATACAAAAGATGCCTTTTATGAAGCAGAAAATGACTTTTGGGATGAAAATCAACCTTATTTAACGGAAGTCGTGACCGCTTATTATCGTGCCGTCTTAAATAGTCCCTACCGAGCAGCATTTGAAAAAGAACTACCAAAGACTTTCTTTATGATTGCTGAAAATAGCTTAAGCGTATTTGATCCAAAAGTTATTCCTTTGCTGCAAAAAGAAAATAAATTATCCAGTGAATATGGAAAATTAATTGCATCAGCTGAAATTGAGTATAAAGGTGAAACCTATAATTTAAGTGGCTTATCTCCGTTTACGCAATCAACGGACCGCCAAGAACGTAAAACCGTGATGGAATTAATTGGTAATTTCTTTAGTAGCAACCAAGATCAATTTGATCGTATTTACGATGATTTAGTTAAAACACGTGATCAAATGGCTAAAGAACTTGGCTTTAAGGATTTTGTTGAAATGGGTTATGTGCGGATGAACCGTTTTGATTATGATCGTGAAGATGTCAAGGTTTATCGCCAAGAAGTGTTAAAACATGTGGTACCTGTGGCCAACAAATTATACCAACGGCAAGCCGACCGATTAGATTTAGCTGAATTAAAATATTACGATATTCCAATTACCTATAAAGATGGTAACGCAATACCTAAAGGGTCTGCAGATGACATTGTTAAAAGTGGTCGTCAAATGTATCATGAAATGTCAGAAGAAACAGGCGAATTCATTGATTTTATGTTTGATAATGAATTAATGGATTTAGTAACTAAACCGGGCAAAGCTGGTGGTGGTTACTGTACCTACATTCCTGATTATAAATCACCTTTTATTTTCTCAAACTTTAATGGCACATCTGACGATATCGATGTTTTAACGCACGAAGCAGGACATGCCTTCCAAGTGTATGAATCCCGTTGGATTACGACATCAGAAGTGGTTTTCCCAACCTATGAAAGTTGTGAAATTCATTCAATGTCGATGGAATTCTTTGCTTGGCCATGGATGGAATTATTCTTTGAAGAGCAAACGCCTAAGTATAAATATAGCCATTTAGCTGATGCGTTGACTTTTTTACCTTATGGAGTATTAGTTGACCACTATCAACACGAAGTCTATGAAAATCCTAATATGACACCAGAGGAACGTCGCGCGACTTGGAGACGTTTAGAAAAAGAATACAATCCATGGAAAGATTATGATGGCAATCCATTTTATGAAGAGGGTGGCTATTGGTTCCGTCAAGGACATATTTTCAGTTCACCTTTCTACTACATTGATTATACCTTAGCCCAAGTTTGTGCCTTCCAATTCTGGAAAAGAAGTCAAGTAGACAACGATCCAAATGCCTGGTCTGATTATTTAGCCATTTGTAAAGTGGGTGGAACCCTACCATTTGGCGAAATAGTTGAATTAGCTAACTTAAAATCGCCTTTTGGTGAAAATAATTTAAAAGAGGTCATTGAAGAAATTGACCGCTATCTAAGCAATATTTCCGAAGATACTTTGGTTAACTAGTAAAACGATTAACGCATTTAACTATTGAGCTATAAAAACATTCGTATTTTAAATTTTAGCGGGACCATCAAAAGCCTTGGCTTTTGCTTTAGCGGACGACTATCTAATTAAAAATACGAATGTTTTTTTAGTGTTAGAATTAAATAGAATTTAGCGTTAAATGAGTGGGAATAGTTAGGTATATTAGCTAAATTTTGATAGAATGAAAGTAATAAAAATATAGGGGGCCTTATCATGATAAACGTTGGAACCATTGGTACCTCATCCATCACCGAACAATTTATTAAAGCATTAATCCTTACTAGAAAATACCACTTAAAAGGTGTCTACTCGCGAAAAAATGCCACAGCCAAAGATATTGCAACAATTTATAAAGCCGATTATTATACTTCTACCCTAAATCATTTGCTGTTTGATCCCGATATTGATGTCATTTATATTGCAAGTCCAAATAGTTTACATGCCGAACAAGCCATTAAAGCCATTCGTGCCGGTAAACATGTCATTGTAGAAAAACCCGCTTTTTGTAATGTCACCGAATGGCATGAAGTATTTGATGAAGCGAGTAAAAATAATGTTTTAGTCTTTGAAGCAGCTTTACATTACCATAACCGCAATTATCGTCGGTTAAGCCAATTGGTCAATAATTTAAAACAAGGACATTCATTGCCTTTTGTGGGCGCCAACTTTAATCTGGGTCAATATTCTTCACGCTATGAAGAATATAATGCAGCCATGAATGCCAAAGAGGAAGGTCCTAATATCTTTAATCCGGCGTTTTCTGGAGGGACATTAATGGACCTAGGGGTATACCCAATCTACGTAGCCGTCGATTTATTCGGTATGCCGGATACTTTATCTTATCACACCGTTAAAGGCGAAAACGGCATTGATCTTTTCGGTAACATCATCCTAAAATATAAAAGCTCACAAATAAATATCTTTATTTCAAAAGCAGTGCATTCGGCACTTAGCAGTGAGATTTATTTTGATGATGAAACGATTGTGATTGAAAATATTTCCAAAATTTCATCGGTAAAATTAATCAATAAAGGCGGACAAGTGGCCAATGTTATTAATTATAAGCCAGAAAATGTGATGTATGATGAATTGATTGCCTTCTCGGAAGTTATACTTGATAAAGACAATATTCATCAAAAAGTTAGGTATGAAAATTGGAAGCAATTATCGCTACAGGTAGCGACTGTCATGCAATATTTAAGAAAATCAGCAGATTTAGATTTTTAGAAAGGTGATAACAATGAGGTTAGAGGAAGACTTAAAAAAATATTGGCACAACAAAGGCTTTGATGCAGCTACACCCATTCAAAAAGCCGTATATCAACCAATCATTGAAAAGCAATCTTTTGTTGCCATCTCTCCAACCGGTACAGGAAAAACATTAGCTTATTTGTTACCACTGATACAAACAATTGAAGCCAATAACGTTTTACAAGTGATTATCTTGGCACCGTCACAAGAGTTAGTGAAACAAATCGGAGAAGTTGCACAGGAATGGGCTCAATTATTGGGGTTAAAGACCCAAGTGATTTTGGGTGGGGCTAATATTAGTCGCCAAATTGAACAATTAAAGGATAAACCCGAAATTATCGTCGCAACACCTGGACGATTTGTGGAGTTATTAAATCAAACCCGTAAATTAAAAGTTCATATGGTAAAAACCATTGTTTATGATGAAGCAGATTATTTATGGCAAGATGAACATCGACCTGCTTTAGAACAAATTGAAAAACGTTTGGATAAGGATGTACAAAAAATATGGGTCAGCGCGACCCTTGGAGCTCCATTGTTAAGCTTAGTTCAAGCACCGACGACCATCCCACTTATCCATATGACATCACAAGATAACAAATTACCCATTGAGCATTATTATATTTTAACCACCGATCGTCAAAAGCCTCAATTATTAAAACGCTTGGGCCAAGTTGACAACATGCAAGCCATTGTGTTTTTCGAACAAGTGAATGAATTAGATCAAGTAGCCAGTAAATTAATCTACGATGGTATTAAGGTGGCAGTCTTACATAGTCAAGTGAGTAAGTTTGAACGGCAACATGCCATTGAATCCTTTAAAGCGGGAGAAGTGACTTATCTGTTGACAACGGATTTGGCTGGACGTGGCATGGATATTCCCGCGCTCCCATACGCTATTCACTATAATCGAGTCAATAATTTAGATACTTATTTCCATCGCTCAGGGCGCGTAGGACGTATGGGACATAAAGGAGTGGTTATTTCCCTAGTGAATGAGCAAGAACACCGCGATTTACAAAAAATATTGGATGCTCGCTCCATTCAATTAACGGAAAAAATAGTTTTTCAACAGGCCATCGTGGATCCTGAAGTCCGTGAAATAGAAAAAGAAGCGCCAACGAATGCACAATCTAATCAAACCAAAAGCCCTGCATCCAAGCCACGCCTTGCCAAAGAAAGAACAGCCAACGCTGGGCCTAAGGCAAATGTCAAAAAACGTAAAGTGCGGCTTAAAAAGAAAAAAGATAAAGGAAAACCAAAACGTTAAAAAGTGAGTAAAATCTAGCTTTACATTATTTTTACAAGAAATTTTCATAAAATCAAAACTGATATGTTAAAGTATTTTTAAAGAGATATTTTTTTATAGTTGTGTGTTGAGAATTGAGAATTAAATGATAAGGAGTCAGATTATGCGAATAGCTATTGTTACAGAGACCTTTGTGCCGGCTACAGATGGTATTTGTACACGCTTTGCGAAAATGGTTGTTGAATTGAAAAAACTAGGGCATGAAGTGATTGTTATTTCACCTGATTTAGGTATCGACGAATATGAAGGGATACCTGTATTTAGGATGGATACGCTCACTTTTCCGTTATATGGATCTAGACCTTGGGGCGTACCTAGTCGAAAAATAAAATATATCTTAAAAGCCTTTAAACCTGATATAGTCCACGCCGTAAACCCATTTTTTATGGGCACATCTGCCGTACGCTATGCTAAACAACTCAATTTACCCTTAATCACCTCTTATCACACCCACATGCCCAATTATCTTGACCATTATAAAATGCCTTTACTTAAGCCCCTATTATGGGAGTACATACGCTTTTGGTATCAACCCTCTGATATAAATATCACCGTATCTCAGACTTTGTTAGAAGAATTAAATCAACAAAATATTGAAACAGTTGGCGTTTTACCTAGCGGCATTGATTTAGATAACCGCCATCCTAAATATTTTGATCAAGCCTTATATGATCAGTTAACGTTTAATCAAACTGATAAAAAACTTTTAGTCTATGTTGGGCGACTAGCCGCTGAAAAAGATTTGGACCAATTACGGGTTATTTTTGATCATCGCGATGATATTTGTTTGGTGATTGTTGGGGACGGTCCCGAACGGGAAAACCTCGAAGCCTTATTTGAAGGAACACCAACAACTTTTCTTGGTTTTTTACATGGGGAAGAATTGTCTAAAGCCTTTGCGACGGGAGATGCTTTTATCTTCCCTTCAATTTCGGAAACATACGGTTTAGTTATCTCTGAAGCCATGGCATCTGGCCTGCCTGTTTTTGCAGCTAAAAACGGACCTACGTTAGAGCAAATTACCGATAAAGAAACAGGCTTTATTTTTGAGTCGCGCAATACCGAAAGTCTCATGACAGCCTTAAAACAGTTGGATAATCCTTTATTATTAGAAAAAGTACGTATTGCGGCTTTAAAACAGGCTGAATCACATTCGTGGAACAATGCGACACGGAGTCTTTTAGATTATTACGACTTAACGCTTGAAGCGTATCAACGTAATCAAAGCATCGCTCTGCAAGAAACCATTAATTTTTAGAAAACGAACAGCCGCAAAAGTGACACAATCAATAAACTAATTAGCTTGCATTTTAAGATGACAAGCTAGTTAGTTTTTTTCTGTTAGTTCCTAATCGATAAAACCTTGAATGAAAAGTATCAAGTTCTTTTTTATAGTAGGGGGTAATAGAGTCTGATATAATGAAAAAGAATGCATGATTCCATACTTCATGACATCAAATATTTATTAAGTGAGGTTTTATATATGATTGGAGCGTTAGAAGCGGGCGGAACCAAAATGGTTTGCGCTATTTTTTCAGACCAAGGCGCGTTGGTCGATCGAGTAAGTTATCCCACTGAAACACCCATTGAAGTGATGCCGAAAATAATCGCTTATTTTAAACAATATCCTGAATTAAAGGCCATTGGCGTAGGGTCGTTTGGTCCGATTGGGGTGAATCCTGAGTTAGAATCCTTTGGTTATATCACAACAACCCCAAAATTAGCTTGGCAACACTATAATTTATATGGAACATTAAAAGAAGCTTTGCCATTACCTATTGCATGGACAACGGATGTGAATGCGGCTGCCTACGGAGAGTTACGCCAAGGTGCTGCTCAAGACGTTAAAAATTGTCTGTATTTAACGGTTGGCACTGGCATCGGTGGCGGTGTGGTTGTCAATGAAAAAGTTGTCGAAGGTTATGCCCATCCAGAAGCCGGACATATGCTTTTAATGCGAAATGAACAGGATGACTATGAAGGCTTTTGTCCTTACCATAAGAATTGTGCGGAGTCACTGGCAGCTGGCCCGGCGATTGAAGGTCGATGGGGCAAGAAAGCTATTGAATTGACTGATAATCCAGAAGTTTGGGAATTAGAAGCGGAGTATTTAGCGCAAGCCCTATATAATTATTACGTGACCTTAAGTAGTGAGCGATTTATTTTGGGAGGCGGCGTGATGAAACAAAGCCAACTATTCCCCTTAATAAGAGCCAAATTCGCTGAATTAAATAATGGCTATTTGGAATTACCCGAATTAGAATCGTTCATCGTTCCACCGCAATTAGGCGATAATGCCGGTATAACAGGCTGTTATGAATTAGCTAAAGATCTCATCGAGGCAAATGTGTGAAAATTAAATGGGAAAAGCGTTATCCACGGACACAATGGCCGAAAAAATGGCATGGATTATCGATGACAGAAATGAAAGTGTATCAACCCTATGTTAATCGAATTAAACCCGGTATTTGTGGGTCCTATGCTACAGCAGCCTTGATTCACTATTTCATTCAAAAGCAATACAATCATTCACTAAATATCGCTGATTTAATCAAGATATTAGAACCCATGATTGAATATCGTTACCCCTACAAGGGCACTTTGCCGTGGGATTTGAAAGCAGGAATCAATCAGTTATTACCTAAAGAAATACCTTACCAAGCCCGGTATCATTTAATTTCTAATCCAATTGTGTTGGAACAATTAAGTAATGAAAATCCGCTGCCAGTTATCGTAGGAACCGCAAGGATATTAGGCAATCATTATGGGAATCATTGGGTACTCGTTTACGCTTATGGTTACAACAACGAAGGCAAATTATTTTATCGAGCCTACGACAATCATGGACGCATTGGGGCGGTCATACCTGCTAGTCAAACCTTTGCGGCAGTGTGGTTAGAAGCTGTACAACATGAACAAAAGTGAATTATTTAAGGAGAATTGTATATGAGAGAATTTGATTTAGTCGTTCTTGGAGGCGGTAGCGGAGGAATTGCTACGGCAAATCGAGCTGCAGAACATGGCGCCAAAGTTGCCATTATTGAAGTCAGTCATTTAGGCGGTACTTGCGTGAATCAAGGCTGTGTTCCTAAGAAAGTTAGTTGGTATGCAGCCCACATTAATGATGCCATCCAAAAATATGGACCAGGATATGGTTTTGAAGTCGATCATTTAACGTTTGATTATGCCACTTTTCTTAAAGCGCGCGATGGTTACGTTGAACGCTCTCGAGCAGGGTATGTTAATCGTTTCAATGCTAATAAAGTTGAATACATTGCAGGTTATGGTGTTTTAAAAAATAATCATGAAATTGAAGTAAATGATGAACTAATTAAGGCGAAATATATTGTTTTAGCTACGGGCGGACATCCTGAAATTCCCGATGTAAAAGGGGCAGAATATTTAGAAACATCCAATGATTTTTTTGCTTGGAAAGATTTGCCCGGGTCAGTAGCGGTAGTTGGAGCAGGCTACATAGCCGTGGAGTTAGCTGGTGTCATGCATAGTTTAGGCGTTAAATCGCATCTAGTGGTTCGTTTTGATCGCCCATTACGGAGTTTTGACCGCATGCTTAGTGACGGCATTGTAGAAGCCTTTGAAACAGATGGACCTCAACTTATTACCCACACCAGTTTTGATGAATACAGGAAAAATGAAGCTGGCCAAATTGAATGTTATCAAAAGGGTGAACTACGTTTAACGGTTGACCGCGTTATCATGGCCGTTGGCCGTCAACCGAATACAGATAAAATAGGCCTTGAAAATACTAAGGTTCGCTTGACGCCAAAAGGACACATCGATGTGGACGATCAACACCAGACGGCGGAAGCAAATATCTATGCTGTCGGTGATGTGATTGGGAAAATTGATTTAACACCTGTTGCAATTAAAGCTGGACGTCAAGTGGCAGAGTATTTATTCAATCATGCCAGTTCCGCTGGAATCGACTACACGAATGTCCCTTCAGTCGTCTTTACACATCCGGCCATTGGAACCGTAGGCTTAACCCAAGAAGAAGCGATTGAAAAATACGGTGAAGAACAAATTAAAATTTATACAAATAAATTTTATTCGATGTATGCCTCAGCTGCTTGGCATCGGGAACCCTGTTATTTTAAATTAGTTTGTTTAGGTGACAACCAACAAGTGATTGGGTTACATGGGATTGGTGAAGGGGTTGATGAGATGATCCAAGGCTTTGCAGTAGCCATTAAGATGGGGGCAACCAAAGCACAATTCGATAGTGTTGTGGCTATTCATCCTACCGGTGCAGAGGAATTTGTCACAATGCGTTAATAAATTGATACCAATTAAGACTTATTACTTGCTATCTATGTCTGATGTTGTATAATTACATTAGCATTAAAATGCTACAATTTAAAGACAAGAGAGGTGAAAAGAATGGGTTGGTTATGGTCATTAATTGTCGGTGGTGTCATCGGTTGGTTAGCAGGACTTATCATGGGACGTGATGTACCTGGTGGTGTTATTGGTAACATTATTGCAGGTTTAATCGGATCTTGGATTGGTGGTATGCTATTTCCTGATTTCGGTCCTATTGTTGGAGGCTTTGCAATTATACCAGCTTTAATCGGTGCCATCATTCTTATCGCAGTTGTTAGTTTTGTTTTACGTCGTTCAAGATAACAAACAACTATGATAGAATACTAAAGTTTTGTTTTATATTAGTGAATCATCCGAATGTCATTTAGGCATTCGGTTTTTTTAACGAGAAAATAGTCGACTTTTTCCCACAAATGTAAAAATAATAGTATAATAGACTCAATGCGTAAAGCCTAAATTTACTGAAAGGAGAAAGCTAAGTTGGCTATGGAAAAATATAAAACGTATAATCAATCTTACCTTATTACCGATGATTACTATTTGAAAGAATTTGGAAATTTATTTGATATAGGAAAATTGATCAGGCATACGCTCTATGTCTCCGGTGAGCATGATAAGTATCTCCAACGCGAAATAAATGTTAAACTGATTAAGCAAGATCAAACTTGGGTTATCACGCAGTATTATATTAAGCAACACCAGCTACCAAAATTAAATGATCAGATTTGGGTAAGAACGCGAGTGATTGATGCTAATCGCTTTTTTATTACCCGTTACTTTGATGTTTATACCGAGCAAGACTTGTTGTATGAGGTATACACTCAATATACCGTCATCGATTTGAACTCACGTAAAATGGTGCGGATGAATGTTGACCCCTTGGAACACAACCAACTCATCGATACAGAATTTACAGCGGCGTTTAATCGCTTTGTAAAACCCGATTCATTTGATTACTATTTGACAACTGAAAAAGTAATTCATGAGAATGATATCGATTATAATAATCATGTAAATAACTTAGTTTATCTTAATTGGGCATTTTCATCATTGCCTGAAGATTTGGTTAAAAACTATTCTATCGATACGATTGAAGTGAAGTATGGAAAAGAATTACGCCGAGACAACCAGGTGATGATTGAATCATTTGGTTCAAAGCAAGACGATAATCATATTGAAACTTATCAAATTATTAAGGATAAGGATAACGGCAAAGATGCTTGTTATGTTCGTATCCAATGGCAACAAGAAGAGAAAAAATTATGAGGAGAAGAAGACGTAAAGTGATAACTTTAAAATCAGAACGCGAAATTGAAGCAATGAAAGAATCAGGTAAAATTTTAGCTGGCATCCATAAACAATTAAGGGATTTCGTAAAAGAAGGCGTAACGACAGCTGAAATTGATGCCTTTGTCCAAGAAAAAATCGAATCAGCCGGTGCTGTAGCAGCACAAATTGGTTATAATGGCTATGAATTTGCAACTTGTACAAGTGTCAATGATGAAATTTGCCATGGCTTTCCATCTAACTATAAACTCAAAAGTGGCGATGTGGTAAAGGTTGATTTTTGTGTGGATTTAAACGGTGCCATTTCTGATTCATGTTGGTGTTATGCGGTAGGTGAACTTACTGAGGAACATCAACGTTTAATGGATGTAACCAAAAAAGCTTTGTATTTAGGTATAGAACAAGCGGTTGTTGGTAATCGCATCGGTGATATTGGGCATGCAATCCAAACGTATGCTGAAGGTGAAGGGTTTGGTGTTGTGCGTGATTTCATTGGCCATGGTATTGGACCAACCATTCATGAGGAACCTGCGGTGCCCCATTATGGTTTGCCTGGCAAAGGTCTGCGTCTAAAAGAAGGTATGACGATTACCATTGAACCAATGATTACAACTGGAACATGGCAAATGAATATGGATGATAATAATTGGACAGCGAGAACACGCGATGGTGGCTATTGTGCCCAATATGAACATTCCATCGTTATCACCAAAGATGGTCCGGTATTGTTGACTGATCAAGGGGATAATAATTTGGCGTTTTAGTGTGATGTTCTGTTTGCTACAAAAATTCGACCGATGTGAATTATAGTGGGACCGTCTTCCGCACGGCTCCAGACTCGGCTGGCTACTCAGCCTCTAAAGCCTAAAGGCTTAAGAGGCTGATGTGTGCCAGTCCGTCCTTTACACTATAATTAACATCGGTCGATTTTTTTTCGCTCACAAAGCTGAGAATTGAGAAATAAGTTGCGATTAGTCAAATTACCAAGGCTTCACTCGTTGAGGTCATTTCTGAAATAGGATGATCTGTGTTGATTCAAAAGGCTCAACGTAGCCTATACTTAAAAATTTAAGCGCAAAAAATCCAACCGTTTTTTAAATAATAGTGACCAGGACGGACCGGCACACATCGCTCCTTTAGAGGCTCTGCCTCTTAGGGAGCGAGTAGCCGGCCGAGTCTGGAGCCGTGCGGAAGACGGTCCCACTATCATTTAAAAAACGGTCGGATTTTTGAAGCGACACCTAAGCTCTCTTACTCTTAAGCATTCTCACTCTTCAACCGTCTCATTCTTAAGCTTTTCGCCTAATTCAATCAAATGGACTCTTAAATCATCTTTAATTTCAGGATGACGCAAGCCATAGTCGATGCTCATTTCCATAAAACCTAATTTACTACCAATATCATAACGCTTGCCATCAAAACGCTTGGCAAAGACACGCTGAGTTAAATTCAAGGTATCAATCGCATCAGTTAGCTGAATTTCATTACCTGCACCAGGCTCTTGATTTTCTAAAATATTAAAAATTTCAGGCGTTAAAAGGTAACGTCCCACAATGGCTAAATTACTTGGAGCATCTTCGGGTTTTGGTTTTTCAACAAAATTTAAAACATTGTAGATACCTTCAGAGTATTCACGCTCAGGCGCAATGATACCATATTTAGACGTATCTTCATGGGGTACTTCCATGACTGCAATATTAGACGCATGCGTTTCATTATAAACATCAATTAACTGTTTAGTTAACGGTACCTCATCTTCCATAATGTCATCGCCAAGCATAACGATAAAAGGTTCATCACCAACAAATGCTTTGGCTTGCAAGACCGCATGACCTAAGCCCTTTGGATAAGATTGACGAACAAAGAAAAGGCTAATATCACTTGTTTTTTTAATCAATTCAAGAAGATCATATTTACCTTTCTTTTCCAATTGTTGCTCTAATTCAATATTAGAATCAAAATGATCTTCAATGGAACGTTTGCTTTTACCCGTTACGATAAGTATTTCCTCAATACCTGAAGCAATAGCTTCTTCCACAATAAATTGAATTGTAGGTTTATCCACAATAGGTAACATTTCTTTTGCCATTGCTTTGGTTGCAGGTAAGAAACGAGTTCCAAGACCTGCTGCTGGAATAACAGCTTTTCTAACCTTCTTCATTCATTCATTCTCCTTTTTTGTTAAAAGCTCTTGGTAGATGTCTAAATATTTTTTTGAAACAACTTGCCAATTGAATGCATCGATACTGGCAGTAGCATTATGCGAAACCCGTGAATAATGTTTGATTATATAATCCAACGCTTTAGTAAATCCACGTGTATCTGTTTTTTCGACACTGACACCGATTAAGTGATTATCAAAGAAACTGTCGAAACCTTCATTTTTAGTATAAATAACAGGCAGACCTTGACTCATCGCTTCGGGATAAACAAGACCAAAGGTTTCAGGTGACGATAAAAGTGCAAAAATATCCATTTCACGATACATTTGGAGCAACTCTTCTTTCGATTTGCTACCATGATAAATGACGTTGGGTGTTTGCTTTAAACGTTCTGTAATCCGTTGATTCCAAGCAGGGCCAACAATATGTAACTCGGTGGGATGAATATGATTATATTCATTTACCATCTCCGCTAAAGCCTCAAAGCGTTTGCCAGCATACACTTTTCCTACACTAATGATACGTAAGGGTTGGCTTAAGGAATGGTTTTGACGATAATAACGATTATTTAACCAAAAGTCATCAATACCATTAGCGATAATGTCTGTTTTTGCTTGGAAACTGTTAACTAGCGATTGAGGGATGTAATTATTATATACTTCATGATAGGTATTTTTTGAAATGAAAACAATCTTGCTGGCATTTTTTAAGATATCAAGCCCCATATTTCTTAGCCAAGGCATCCGTTGAAAAAAGGTACGGACATCAGCATTACGAACCGCTACGACATAGGGAATGTTATAGCGTTTGTGGATTTGTCGGGCGAGCCAACCATTAGAAAATAATGAATGGGCATGAAGAATATCAAATTCATTAAAATCATAAGTTGATAAAAGATCTTTTAAAATTTTATTATGCTTTAAATGAAAAATGTAACGATCAAATTGATGAAAGGTACGATGAACAGTTGTATAATCCCCAGACGTAGCTAAACGTTCTTCTGGATATTCATATGAAATAGGGACATAGACGTCTATGTCTATGCCCGATTGAATCTGGCGATTGTATAACTGATTAAACAATCCCGAAGTTGAGAAATAGGAATTGATATGGAGTACTTTCATTACTTTCTCCTTACATGACAATATTTATTATTCTTCACTTTGTTGTTCTAATTCAATAAGTCGTGATTCTAAGCTATCAACGCGGTCAACTAATGACTGATGTGCTTCATTAATGTCTTCTCTTTCATCTGAAGGTATTTGAAAATAAGTAATTAATACGTAAATTCCAATAAACAGAAGAAGGATGACAATAATCATATAAAACCAACCGCCACGGTCAAAGCGACGATCAATTTCATCCATTTGTTTACTCAGTTCTTGTTCGATTGAAGTATTTGTTTTCTTTGTTTTCTTCATACCTTACTCCTTTAAGATGACTTAAAAAGCCCATTCACCATTTCTAAAGACGGGAATGACTTCACCTTCATATGTTATACCATCAATATCCATTTCACCACTACCAACCATAAAATCAACATGGATGGTTGAGCGATTTAAACCTACTTCTTTTAATTCATCTTGGGACATCTTTGTGCCATTTAAAACAGACGTTGCATAAGCAGAGCCTAAAGCCAAATGGTTCGAAGCATTTTCATCAAACAAAGTGTTATAGAAAATAATCCCCGATTGTGAAATAGGTGATTGATGAGCTACAAGTGCGACTTCACCTAAAGAACGGGATCCATCATCGCTATCCAATAAATTCAATAACGTTTCTTCGCCTTCAGAAGCAGAAGCTTTAACTACTTGACCATCTTTAAATTCAAAGACCATATCTTTAATTAAAACCCCACCATAACTTAGCGGTTTAGTACTTGAAATGACCCCATCAATGCGTCGAAAATCGGGAGCGGTGAAGACTTCTTCAGTTGGCATATTAGCAATAAATACCTCACCCTGTTGATTCTGACTTCCAGCGCTTTCCCATAGATGATTTTTAGGTAAACCAATGACAATATCCGTTCCAGGACTCGTATAATGTAATTCTTTAAACTGTTTTTTGTTCAAGAAGGTTGCTTTTTCTTGTAAACGATCTTCATGTTCATCCCAAGCATCCACTGGATCTTCTTCATAGACACGGGTTGTTTTAAAGATTTGATCCCATAAAGCATCAACTTGTTCTTCAGTTGTAGCTAAATCTGGGAAAACTAATTTAGCCCATTCTTCACCTGCACCGGCTGCAACTAACCAACTAACGACATTGGCTTGGGTGGCAATTCTTACGTCATGCATCGCTTCTGCATTAGCCTTATTAGCTGCGCTAATTTTACTTGGATCAATTCCTTGTAAGGCATTTGGATTGGAAGAACGCAAAGATATGCGTTTAGCCAATTTTTTAATCATATCATTTGCTTCATCGATACGATATTGGGGGATGTCAGTCAAAGTTTCCACGTCTTGGTATTCATAACCTAAGCGTGTTGTTTGATCATCTGTCCAATTAATAATGACTTTTTTTGCACCAGCTAAATAAGCTTCTTTGATTAAAAGGCGTGCTAAAGGGGCTTGTTCAATATCTGTATTTATTTGTACATAATCGTCTTTTTGAACATTAATGCCTTTTTGAATTAATAGTTGTGCATATTTAGTTAGTAATTGATCAAAGTTTTCTAATACCATTTAAAATAAAATCCTCTCTTGTTTATAGTTTATAAATTAAAATGTGCTGCGATTGAATCTGCAAGTGCTTCTAAGCGGACGATGTCTTCTTCTTCAGCATCAAGATTAACCTTCACGCTTGGGCCACCTAAGGTAGCACCTGTTTTAAGGAATTGCTGTTCAAAAAAATCTACGGCCGCACAGAATACTTCATAAAAATCATCTCCAGATCCAAACACTCCGAAGACTTTATCCGTTAAATCTAGTTCACCTAATTCTTCATGAAAATCAATCATTTCGTCTGGTAGAACACCATCAACACCATATGTATAAGATCCTACAATACATATATCATAATCGAGAAAATCTTGGGCGTCGGCTTGCATGCAATCATAAACTTCAACATTGATTCCATGGCTTTCTAAAGCTTCTGCAACAATATCAGCCATTTGCTCAGTATTTCCAGTTAAACTTGCAAAAACAATTAATGCTTCTGGCAATAGTTAGAACCTCCTTTATTAAATATCTTGCGTGTTTCAAAAGACGTAATCAATCCTCATCGCACGTTGAAAAAACACTTGTACCTATTATAGCAAACTTAAACTCTTTCTGACACGTTAAATTGATTTTGGAGTTCATCTTTAATCATAAGAAAATTAATGGTACAGACCAATGCGGCAGCCGACCAAGCTAGGCCATCACCTAAAATGACACCATTAAATCCCATAAATTGATATAAAACCGTCGCAGCCAGTATTCGCATAAGGACTTCTGCCATGCCGGCAAGTGAAGGAAACAGGCTGTATCCTAAACCTTGTAAAGTATAACGATAAATAAATAATAAACTTAAGGTCCAATAAAAGGGAACATGAAACAAAAAATACCTTGTCCCATAATCAACAACGGCTGAGGATAAATCTGCCCCAGAGACAAAATGAACGAGATAAGAACCACTGAACAAAAAGATAATTGAAAATATGCCGGCTATAGCTATTGATAAAATAGTAGCCACTTTAACACCCTCTAAAATGCGTGCATACTGATTTGCACCTAAATTTTGAGCTGTAAAAGTAGCCATGGCTAATCCAATTGAAGATAAACCAATAATACAAAACATATCAATGCGAGCACCAATCCCTTGTGCGGCGACGGCATCTGAACCAATTTCATTTAAGGAACGTTGAACAAAAAAAGCACCGATTGAAATAATGATTGATTGGACTGCGATGGGTATGGAATTTTTGAGATGGCCAATAAATTCACTGACTCTAAACTGTCTATGGCTAAAATTAATATATAGAATCGGCCATTTTTTTCTTACGGCTACAAAACATAAGATAACGCCAAGCAGATTAGCTAGTAAAAATGCTAAAGCAATTCCTTGAATACCCATATCGAAGATAGCAACAGCCAGGTAGTCTAAGGTGATATTTATTATGGAGACTAAAATAATAAACAAGGAAGGTGTTCGCGAATCACCTAGGCCTCGAAACATATAGGTGAGAAGCACAAAAATAGTTTGCGCAGAATACCCCCAAAACATTATTTTTAAAAAGTCGTAAGCATAGGCATAGGATTCAGCTGCAATATTTAAGACGGCCAGCATCTCATCTAAAAAGAAATGGCCAATGGCTGTAATACTCAGACACAAAATGACGACATAAAAATAATTAATGAAAACACTGCGCTTTAGGCGATGAAAGTCCCGGGCACCGTAAGCGTTCGATAGATGAATGGTTAAACCGAGAATAAGACCAACGGCTAAATTACTAAATAGGTAATAGATGGTTAAAGCAGCCGTATAACCTGCTAAAACATGGACTCCAAGCGTCCAGCCAATTAACATGTTTTCGAGCAATAGATAAAGCTGAACAATGAAATTGCTGATTATTAAAGGAATTGCAAGCTGTAAAATAGTTTTAAGTGCGGATTGATTGGTATCCATGTAGTTGCCTCCGTTAAGTGGAAATAAATTATTCGTTAAAAGTAAGATACTCTATTTTTTAGTCATTTGATAGCTAAAAAATCAATATATTAACTTTTTCTCAAACTTGTTTCATTACTGAAATTTTAATTTTTTTGAAATAAGAATATGCTATACTATTACAAGAATCAAAACCTAAAAATAAAATTTATCATGAAGAGGAGTATATAGTATGGCAATTTTAATTACTGGCGGTACGGGTTATATTGGAAGTCATACGGTGGTTGAACTTTTAAACTTAGGTACGGAAGTAGTGATCGTCGATAATTACTATAATAGCAAGCCTGAGGTTTTAGAGCGTATTAAAGAGATCACAGGTGTAGAGCCTATCTTTTACCAAGTGGATATTTTAGATAAAGCAGCTCTCAAAGAAGTTTTTGAGAATCATCGGATTCAATCAGTGATTCACTTTGCAGGTTATAAAGCTGTCGGGGAATCTGTTAGTGAACCATTAAAATATTATTATAATAATATTGCAGGTACGATTGCCTTGTTGCAAGTCATGGATGAAGTCGGTGTGAAAGACATTGTATTCAGTTCTTCGGCAACTGTTTATGGTTTAAATAATCCATCACCATTAAAAGAAGATATGCCTACAATGGAAGCGAATAGTCCATATGGTTATACAAAAGTTGTCATTGAACAAATGTTACGTGATTTGGCGCATGCCGATGAAGCGTGGTCAATTACTTTATTACGCTACTTTAATCCAATCGGTGCCCATCAATCAGGTCGAATTGGTGAAGATCCTCAAGGAATTCCCAATAATTTAATGCCCTATATTACGCAAGTAGCGGTAGGCAAACGTGATCACTTGAGTGTGTTTGGTAATGATTATGATACACATGATGGAACCGGCGTGCGGGATTATATTCATGTGGTGGATTTAGCGATTGGTCACATACGTGCCATTGAAAAGAACACCGCCGTTCGTGGTGTTAAAACATATAATTTAGGGACTGGTATTGGCTATAGTGTTTTGGATTTAGTTAAGGCTTTTGAAGAAGCGAATGGCATCACCATTAAATATGAAATTACAGACAGACGTCCTGGTGACATTGATACCTGTTATGCCGATGTTAGTTTAGCTAATGAAGAATTAAATTGGCATACTGAAAAAACCTTGATGGATATGTGTCGTGATTCATGGAATTGGCAACAAAATAACCCGAATGGTTATGATAGTCCTAACGAAGTTAAGTAGGTTAGTTCATGAAAAAGCCATCTTCTGTCTATCAAAATCCTTATCTACCTAAGCGTGAAAAAAGAGGGCGTGCGTTCCTATCAAAATTAGGATGGCTTATTTTAATCGTATTTATTATAGCAATAATAGGTTTTCTATTATTTCAATTACAATGGTTTAGAATTCGCAATGCGTATGAATCCCAAATAATGGATCAATCGGTCTCAATTTCCTCGCAATCAATGGTTGCTATTCAAAATCAAACCCCGATTCAAATACTGGTAATAGGTTATAATCAAAATGCTAATCAGATTGAAAATCATTTGATTCAAACCTATGCCATCAAACCTGATGAAGAGGCAATTTTAGCTATTGAATTTTCACCTGATTTATTAATTGATATAAACGATCATCCGTCGATTCCGATGAAGGAAGCTTTAGTTCAAAGTGATTATGCTGACATACAATCAGAAGTTGAAACTTTAATCGATTCGTCGATTGATTACTTCTTCGCCATTAATTTTTCAACAATTAGCCCATTAGTCGACTACTTAGGCGGAATAAACATAGCACCGTATGAAACCATACAAATAAATGATCGCATGCTTGAAGCAAATGAAACGTATGTTTTGAAAGGTGACGAAGTCAATCAATTTCTCCAAAGAAGTGTTAATGAAACGACTATCGAATATTTAAATAAGGAAAAACTTGTTTTTAATGGCTTATGTGATGCGATATTTAGTCAAAATCATTTTTTTAATGCGCCAACTATGATAGAATTAGCGGGGCAAAGTATCCAAACGAATCTTCCTATTAACTATTGGCGGCAAATTTTTGAAGAAGGTTCTTTAGTTGAAAATTATTCTTTAACTACTTTGTTATTCCAAGGGATTACAATGATTGAAAATAATGTTACCTTTGAAATAATAGATGAAAATAAACAGGTTGAGATTCAAAATCAAGTTAGGCGATTTCTTGAAAATGAATAATCTGGAAATCGTATGGGAAGTGTTGTAATGAAAAAAATGTTTAGAAAAAAGAATGGTAGCATAAGTATTGCGAAGGTTGTTGGGTGGATATTTCTCATCGCCTTATTAGTCGTAGCTGCTTTTGCTGTCAAAGTTTATCAAGATATACAGGCTGTTCGTCAGTCAATCGTCGTAGAAATGGTCGATGTTGAAAATTTGCGTGATGATGATGTTTCAATTGAAGAGGGGGAACCGCTGAATATCCTCTTAATCGGAACAGATGATGACGAATTAGAAAGAGACACGAATGATGGCTATGTGGGTCGTTCGGATACTTTAATGATGATTACGTTGAATCCACAAAATAGAACAACCAAATTTTTAAGTATTCCTCGTGATGCACTAGCTATGGTTGATGGGTCGCCGGATAAAATTAACCATGCTTATGCCTATGGTGGAGCGGAACTGACGATTGATACGGTCCAACAATTTCTTGGTGTTCCGATTGACTATTATGCGGTTGTTAATATGTCAGGTTTAATCTCCTTAATCGATGCTATTGGCGGTATTGAAGTGACGAGTCCGTTAACGTTTGAGTATCGTGGCACAGGTTTTGTTAAGGGAGAAACACGAGAAGTTAATGGTGTTAAAGCTATGAATTTTGCTCGGATGCGTTATGATGATCCTGAAGGTGAAGTCGGTCGTCAAAATCGACAAAAAATTGTTGTGAAAGCGGTCATAGACAAACTACTTTCATTTGATACGTTGACAACCTATCCTGAAATATTAAAAGTGGTTAGTCAAAATGTTCGGACCAATTTCGACATCACCACAGCTTTAAATATTTATCAAAATTATTTACCTGCATTAGATAATATTTCGTCGATTCAATTCAATGGTATGGAAGAGACGTATATTAATGAGGTATTCTATTTTTATATTCCTATCTCAAGTCGCTTACAAGTCAGTAATGAAATTAGACAACAACTTTCAATGAGTCCACTTGTTGCTAGTGATTTAATAGACCCATTAGATTCTGAACATGAAATAGCCGCCACCAAAGTAGCGATTATTTTTAATCAATACCCAACCGGCCTATCACAAGAAGAAACGGATCGCATTTTAGCTATGCAACAAGAAGCGCAATGGTTACGTGAATATAATGAGACGGAACCCGAAGTTGTTCCGGATTATACTGAAACATATCAACCGCCTATCGTGCAGCCAACTCAACCGTCAAATCCTCCGGTTTATTACCCACCGGAATCTGTCAACCCGCCAGAAACAACGCAACCACCTGTGAATCCGCCGGTCGAACCGGAAGTTCCTGTTGAACCAGAAGTTCCCGTCGAACCCGAACAGCCAGTGACACCTGAGCCTCCGGTTGAGGAGAATTTGCCAACCGATAGCACTGAATAAGCTGGTTTAACTTAATTCAACGCGTTAAAAGGTAAGCGGGAAGTAACAGACTGGTGATTGGATAAGTTGCGTCTGATAATTTGATTTGCCGGCTTTCGATGGGAAAAGAAAGCCGGCAAGTGGGTTAAGCAGAAATAGTTAAATGGCGCGCCCCAATCCCCCGCCAAACGGTGTCTCATTTGGCGTTCACTCGTGAACCCCCCGCCAAATGGTGTCTCATTTGGCGTTCACTCGTGAAGCCTCCGCCAAATGGCGTCTCATTTGGCGTTCACTCGTGAACCCCCCGCCAAACGGTGTCTCATTTGGCGTTCACTCGTGAAGCCCCCGCCAAATGGCGTCTCATTTGGCGTTCGCCTCGGTGGTGAGGAAGAATATGAGCTTCAAGTAAGTGATTGTCAGTCTACGATGGTCTAACTATGAAGGAAATTCATGATAATTATTAGGCAAATGTTTATTCGGGTCATTACTCTGTTAGCAGTGGCCAGATTAAGCATCTTAAACGAGAGATTTCTGAAAAAATATCGCAATGATGTGATTCATCGAAGAGGATCAGCCTATTATCATATTGAGTATGGCAGACATCCGTTCGTTCACTTCCCACTTATGTTAAAAGCTACAATTTCAAGCGGAAAAGCATCCGAACGTTTTTATAATTATCATGAAAAGGCTGGAAGACGGTCCTACTGTAATTATAAAAACGTTCGGATTTTTGGAACCATAGTACACTCAACGTAATAATCATTCAGCTTTCATAATTTAAAGAAAGCTTAGGATTCAATGACTTAAGGAAGCAAAATAATAAATATGCTATAATGTTAGCTGAATTAACTGTAATTAGAAGGAGTAAATTATGGCAAATCATAGAGCAGAAAATGAACCGATGCGCATTCTGCATATTATGAGTGGTTTTGGTGGCGGAATTTCATCATTTATAAAAAATCAAGCAGAAGGATTAGTTAATCGTGCCATTATTTTTGATGTCGTCACTTATGATGAATGTTCACCAGCCTTTATGAATGCGATTGAAGCAATCGGTGGCAATGTTTATCGGTTGGTTAATCCTAAAAAAGATGGTTGGAAAGCCTTTAGGCAATCATTTATTAATGTGCTCCAACAAAACACCTATGATGTCGTACATTGTCATATCAGTGGCTATCGTGCTTTACCTTACCGGTATTTAGCCAGAAGTTACCACATCAAAAAATTTTATATTCATGCACATTTAACGTCACTGACTAATAATCACTCCATTAAATATCGCATTCAAACGCGGCTTTATCAGCTAATTAACCAAATGTTGAGCGATGCCTATTTAGGTTGTAGTAAAGAAGCAATCTATTCAGTTTTTGGTCAAGATATACCCGAAAACCAAATAATGGTGATTCCCAATAGCATTGATAGTTTTCAATTTATTGAAGTTGATGAAAAAGCCTCAGACTTAAGGATAAGCCAAAGGGAGACTTACCAATTTGACTTAGATGATTTGGTCATTGGACAAGTTGCGCGTTTGGAAACGGTAAAAAACCATCAATTCACTTTACGCTTAGCACACTATATGGAAGAAAATAATTTGGCAGGTAAATTTGTATTAGTTGGTGAAGGCTCACTTAAAGATGAATTGTCAGCTGAAATAAAGCGGTTGAACCTCCAACAGCGCGTTTTCATATTAGGTCGAATTCATCCGATAACTGAATTTTATCCCATGCTGGATGTCTTATTTTTACCCTCTTTGCGTGAAGGGTTACCAACTGTCGTTGTCGAAGCACAAGCCAGTGGAATCCCAGTGGTTATGGCTGACACCATTACGCAAGAAGTGGACTTACATTTAGGTATGGTGCAAGCTGTTGCTTTAGATGACTCTTTAGCCAATTGGTACCAAGCCATTGTCAAGGCTAGTCAAACACAGGTACCTAGTATGCAAAAGCGACTTAATCGGATCAAAGCTGAGAATTTTACGAATGAATCAGCCGCTCGTTTATACGAGCAATTTTTAAGAGGCAAGATTACTTCTTATCAAATTGGACAGTCAGGAGGCTATGAATGAAGCATTTTCTAAAAAGATTAGTAGGATTTTCATTGGGACCTATATTAGGTGCCATTATCTCATTAATCCAAGTACCTATTCTTAACCGCCTTTTAGGCGTAAACGAGGTAGGAAAAGCTTATCTTTTTCAATCGTTAATCGTTATTATTCCAACTTATATTTATTTCGGGTTAGATCAAGCCTATACACGCGAATACCATCTTTATAAAAATAAACGTCAACTTATGCAATTGGCGACGTTGATTCCTATGATAGCCGGCGTGATATTATTTATTATTGCGATTGGTTTTGATCAAAATATTTCCATGTGGCTATTTGAAGATCCACAATACTATTATATTGTTTGGTATTCTGGTGTGTGGGTGTTAGCAACCGTCTTAGAACGTTTTCTCCTATTGACGATTCGTATGGAGGAAAAAGCCATTGAATATTCTATGTTTAACTTTTTGTTAAAACTAGGGACTTTTGTGGTTTCAATAGGGTTAGCTCTGTTAGGTTGGCGTGACTTTAAAGTCATTGTTTATGGTTTAATTTTTGGTCAATTATTTGGTGATTTGATTTTATTTATACGTTACCGTGATTTTCTAAACCTAACTGATTTTGAGATGGATTTACCTTTGTTGAAAAAAATGTTAGCATTTGGTATTCCTTTAATGATTGCTACATCATTATCATCATCCTTAACAGCTATTGATAATATATTTATTAAACAATACACTACTAGTAAGGAACTGGGTATTTATAATTCAGCCATTAAGATAATAAATGTCATTGGTATCGTTAAGACAGCCTTTACGAGTTTTTGGGTACCTACGGCTTATCGCTGGTATGAAGAACGTAAATCATTAAAACATTTTAAGTTTATTAGTGATATTGTGTTGTTAGGTCTCACAATTATTTTTTATGGTATTTTGATTTTTAAACCGGTTATGGTTTTCTTAGCGGGTGGGGAAGAATATTCAGATGTGCAATATATTATCGGACTCTTGAGTTTCCCGCATATCATGTATACTTTATCTGAAACGACAACTTTAGGAATTGTCTTTTCAAGACGAACGTATTTAAATATTTTGGTTAGTTTGGCCGCCTTTATTCCAAGTATTTTAATTAATATGACTTTAACCCCAACTTTAGGTTATCGTGGTGCCGCCTTAGCTTCATTTGCATCGTATATCATGTTTTATTTAGCACGTACCTATTTATCCAAAAGAACAGGCTTTTATTTTGGTCAACGCAAACAATTAATTTCCATTGCTTTAATGGGCTTTGTGGCTATTTTAAACGCCTTTCCAATTGAACATATTGGTTGGATTAATGTTGTGTTCATATTTCTAACATTGGCTGTTCAAACATCAACCATTAAAGATGCTATTTCAATTCGCAATAATCCATCCGAGTGGGATTTTGACTAATTAATAACTTACATACGTATTTAGGAGGGAGGAGCAGGCTTGAAGACTTACTTAATATTGTTAGTTATGAGTGTTTTTTTAGGGACGGAGATTTTAGCGGTTAATGTCAGTGTGGCTCAATTAACGATTTATCGTTTACTGGCTTTAGGTACTATCCCCCTTTTAATTTACCAACTGGGCATCAAAAATAAACGCTTAGTTTTGGTGGCCAATAGTCATGCTACATATGCTTTAATTTGTTATGTTCTATGGTGGCTTTGGGCGGTTATTTCAGTCCTGTGGGCAGAAAATTTGCTGGGTTGGCTCCAAGCCGTCTTCTTAATGACGATTGGAATTGCTAGTATTGTGGCTCTATACTTTTTCGTATCTAGTTTCCAGCAATGGCAACGATTAATTCAAGCAGTCTGGCTGATGATTTCTGGCTTAGTGGTTTGGGGCTATTTTGAGATTGTGACGAATATCTATTTATTGGCTGATATCGAAAAGTTAGATAAATATCGAACGTTTGATTCTCAACCCTGGACGCGCATTCCTATCACTATCTTTTCAAATCAAAATGATTATGCTACCTTATTATTAGCCTATTTAGCTTTATGTTTAATTTTATTTAATTTGACGCGTTCGACTTGGAAACGATTGATATACTTGGTCATGTTATTTGCGAGTATGTTGCTTATTTATCAGAGTGGCTCAAGGATGGCTTTATTATGTCTCATCCTATTTTTCGTTGTTTATGGTCTATTGCATTTGAAATGGAATTTTCAACCTAAGCATTATCTGTTGATTGTTAGCTTAGGTCTAGCGATGGTCGTGTTAGTTTTGTTTTTACAACCTAACTTATTGATGCACTTATTAGAGACCTTGCGGACGTCAACACTGAGAGGTGTTATAACTGGTGATGAAGCGCGGATTAATCTGTGGCATAACGGTTTAATGTTCTTAGTGAAAAGTTTTGGTTTTGGTGTTGGAGCCGGGAATATTGAATATTGGATGGAGCATTACGCCTATCTTTTTACAAATGATTTAGTCAATATCCATAATTGGTGGCTTGAAATACTGGTTGGCTATGGACTGGTTTCTTTTGTTTTATATGTTTCTGCCTATGGTTTAATGATCTATAAATTATTACAAATTATGCGTAGCAAAAATGTTTTTTATCGACCAGTCGCAAAAAGTCTAGTCAGTTTTATGTTAATCTTTATTTTGGCAAGTGTCACTTCTTCGACCAATATGTTCATTGAATGGCATTGGGTGTATTTTGGTTTAATCATTAGCTTTATTAAACTGGTTGAAATGCAAGAGGGAAAAGCTGCCAATAAGCGTTTAACGAGCCAGTATATAACAATTAATCGAGAAAAGATTGAGGTGATTTCATGAGTTTAGTAACATTAGTCAGCGAATTATGGCGTTTTATAAAAGATTACTTTATAAAAATCCTTTTTGGGGCAGTGATTATTGCTCTGTTAGTTGTTGGGGTGCGTTATGTCTTAACTAAAAATGTGGATGAGGAAGTTGTAGCCCATTATGATTATTTGGCAAATATCTATCATCAAGAACCCGCGGAGTTTCAAGCTATCGTAGTCAATGAAGATGGCACATTTTTTAATAATTCGTTTGTTTTTGATGAGTATTTCAGTCGTCCGGAAGTGATTAAGCAGATTGAAGCTGAGACGGGTCTTTCATTGATGCCTTGGTATGAAGCTGAACAAGCCTTAGAATTGTATAAGACAACGCAGTTTAGAGGTGGAATAGCTAATATTAGGAATACATCAACGGATATCATGACATTTCGTTTTTTAGTGGGTCAATCAAGTGAAGAAAATTTACAAATTGCCCAAGCCTATGCCGATTTAATGACTTCGGGTGATATTCCATTTATGACGACCCATCAAATTTCAATTATTCAAGAACCTGTTATCCATGAGTTTTTAGATTTGGAAGTCATCAAAAGTGTCCCGACAGAAGAAACCTTAAGTGGTTTTGAAAGTCCTAGTTTAACATCAACCATCATTTATGGTGCGATTGGTTTTATTATGGGGATATTTATTATGATTATTGGTTTGTTGGTCTTGCGGTTATTTAAAAAGCGGATTAATTATGGGTTTGATTATACTTGGCAATTAGATGATCAACATTTGTTATTGAGTCATGACCGTTTACAAGGGAATGTTGATTTAGACACCTATTTGAAAGTCCCTAAAGTGACACAACGGATTATTTTATCCCAAAATAATCATATGGGGCATGATTTTGATTGGGGTCATCAAGAAGGGGTTATTTTTGCGAATAAAATGCAAAATTTAGTGGAGACGGATTTAACGGTTGAGCCCAATGAAATTATTATTTTGATTTATGCTCAACAAACCGAAAAAGCCTGGTATCGTGAACAAGCCGATTTAGCGCATCTTTTCAGTGTTCCGTGTAAAATAATCCATATCATCTAGCTTGTTGTAAGGAGTTAAGTAAAGTGAAGAATAGTCAAGTACAACCTGATATATCAATCATCACTCCCGTTTATAATGCAGCGCGTTTTTTAGCTGAGACCATTGACAGTGTACAGAACCAATCGTTTAGGAATTGGGAGTATATTTTAGTGGATGATTGTAGTCAGGATGAAAGTGTTGCTTTAATTCAATCGTATCAAAGAGAAGATAAGCGGATTAAGTTAATTCAGCTAGAGGAGAATAGTGGGGCGGCGGTTGCTAGAAATACGGCTTTAGAAAAAGCCCAAGGGCGTTATATTGCTTTTATTGATAGTGATGATCGTTGGGTAGAAGATAAGTTGGCTGAACAATTAACGTTAATGCAGACGGAAAATTATGCGTTTACTTATACAAATTTTGCCTTAGTGAGTGAAGATGGTTCCATCATAAAAGAAAAAATTAAGTTACCGGCTAAACTCGATTACCATGGATTACTTAAAAATACGGCCATTGCTTGTTCAACGGTAATGCTCGATCGCCAACAGGTGGGGGATTTTAGAATGCCACTTGTACGTAAAGGCCAAGATACGGCTACTTGGTTACAAATTATGCGTACCACTGGGGTTAGCGCTTATGGTTTGGACCGGGTCTTAAATTATTATCGTCAAGTCGAAGGCTCGATTTCCAGTAATAAAGTGGATGCTTTAAAGCGGACATGGAATACCTATCGTAATCTTGAACAATTACCCTTATATAAATGTATCTACTACTTTTGCCATTATGTGGTTCAAGCCATTTTACGGCGGTTGTAGAACTCGACTAACTAAAGCTCTCTATTTTATAGAGAGCTATTTTTATTATTTAGCCAATCACTTTATAACCATTCCACTGTAGCGTTTTCGTGAGTGTATTCAGGTCGATGCCGAGCATTTTACAACCTTGTTTGAGGGTAGTGGCTTTACCAACGGTTTGCCGCATCAGAGGGTTTTTTAAAGGTGTAAAACCAAGTTCAACAAGTAGATCGATTAATTCAGGATTTTTTTCGAGTGTCTCGTAGACGGAAATATTTAAATCAATTTCATTTTGCATAAACTTCCTCCTAATAAAGACCGCTGGCAATTGAATGTCAAAAATTAATTATAAATGACAAAACGGGTATATAGGTGTAAAACCTTCTTAATTAACGCCAATATTTATTGAGGTCTTTTTTATCTTCTAATTGGATTTGAATCAATTCTTCTAATAAATCAAAATTAAATGGGGCAGTCCATGGCACTTTATAGGTCATATCAGTTGCTGTGTAACCAGCTGCTTCAACTTTATCAGCGAATTTTGCCATCAAACCTTTTTCACTTGTAACGGACACAAAGTTTTTTGTTGGTTTAAATCCAACAATAAAGGTCCCATTATATTCAAATAGCAGCTGACTCCACTTAATCGATTGATCAAAGTCAGGGTGTTGCGTTTGAACCCAATCAACAAGGTTTTGAAAATGTTCTTTTTGTGTAGGCTCACTTATTTTATTTAAAATATCTTGATAGCTTGTCATGGTTATTTTCCTCCTCGTAAAATTAGTGCATTGAGTGTTTCTTTTGATCTAAATGGCGTTTAATTTCTAGACTAGAATCTACGATAAAGACGGCTAACGCAATCATCCCCGCAATCATTAAGGCTTCAAAAAAGTAATAAGAACCTAAAGCAGTATCACCATTAATAAAGTTAAAGACTGTACGATAAATCGCCACCCCTGGGACTAAAGGAAAGAAGGAAGGAATATAGAAAATCGTCACGGGTGCTTTGAAAATTCTGGCAAATTGTTGGCTAATAATTGAAATAATGACACAAGCAATAAAGGTAGCTAAGGCGGTACCGACATGGGGTAAAATAATTAGATAGACAGCATACCCAACAGCGCCAATAATACCGACTTTATATTGAAGAAAACGGGGGGCTTCAACAACCACTGCCGCTGAAACAGTAGCGATATAGGCACCTACGACTTGAATTAAATATTGGATAATAATGAGATAACACCTCCCGAAATCGATAAGCCTAAAACAACACCTAAGGCTAAACTTAAGGCGATAACTAACGCATCGGCAATCCGTGCTAGACCAGAGTTATAATCGCCTTTTAGCGTATCACGGACCCCATTTGTAAAAGCTGTTCCCGGATATAAGGGCATTAAACCTGAAATAATAATGATATCACTCGATATTTGATAAGGGATAAAGTAAATGACAATGGGAAAGATTAGGGCAACGAGTGCGGTCGTAAACATACCATAAATAAAATCATTCATCCCAAAAAACTGTTTAATAGCTGTTGAATACGACACTATGGCACCCGCAAAAATGGAAACAATCACTTCACCGATATTCCCCCCTAATAAAATGGCGAAGGCAACCACTAAAATGTTAGTGGCTATCATTTTTTGTTGAGGGGTGTACTCCATTTGATCAACGACTTTTAGCTGTTGATTAGCTTCTTCAATCGTTATTTCATTGGCCGTTAAGGCACGGCTAATATTATTTACGCGGTATATTTTTCTTAAGTGATTGCCGCGACTACTGATACGGCGCACTAGGGTGATGGATTCAACTTCTGGATTTGAATCGTCTAAGGTAATATATAGCGCAGTGGTGGTGGAGACGACTTCTGTAATATCCAAACCACTGGTTGCTAACATGCGTCGCACCGTATCTTCCACACGGTAACTTTCAGCATGCGATTCAAGCATTATGACACCAGCTAAAGCAGCTGTTTCAGCAATTTTTTTGTACTTTGAGTACACGTAAGTAGGCTCCTTTACTAATCAATTTTTATACTATGGTTTGTTAGAATATGTTACCATAGAAGAGTAATTTTCAATCGCATTTAGCATAACATAAAGTACTTGAAAATTTAACAACTTGCAGTCAAATCTTTTCATCCTTATGAAAGGGGGAAGTTTTAATGAAAATCACAAAAATTGAACGTCAAAAGAAAAATAAGGAACGTTATTCGATTTATTTAGACGAGGACTTTGCTTTTGGTGTTAGTGAGTCTGTTTTAATCCGTTTTGCTTTGACAAAAAATTTGGAATTAACACCTGCTGACATTGATCGGATTAAAGCAGCTGAGAACTCGGAATATTTATTCAATAAGGCTTTAAATTATTTATCGTATGGTTTGCGAACCCAAAAAGAAATGACCTTATACTTACAAAAGCATTTAAATGCCGAAGACGTGCCAATGGACGAAGCTGAACAATCAAAGGTCATCGCCAAAACGCTTGAACGCCTTGAACATTTAAAGTTGTTAGATGATTTAAATTATGGGCAAGCTTATGTTCAAACCAAAGTGACCATTAACCGCAAAGGACCTAAAGTCATTCAACAAGAATTATTTAAAAAAGGTCTAGCTAAAGAGGTCGTCGATGCCTCTTTAGTGCAGTATGGTCAAGATGATCAAGTCGAAAATATCGATTATTTAGCGCAAAAATTTTTGAAGGCTAATCAAAAATTACCTCTTAAGGCATTGAAGCAGAAGTTGCAGCAACATTTATTGATGAAAGGTTTTGATAGTGATTTAATTTCTGAGTGGATGAATGAGTTTTCTTTTGAAGCACTCGAAAATGATGATGCGTCTTTAATTGGAAATGAAGCTATTAAAATGATTAAAAGACGGCAAAATAAATTTAAAGGGAAAGCTTTGGAACAAAAAGTTAAAGAAGGTTTGTTTAATAAAGGGTTCGATTTTGAAACCATTCAAAGCTGGGTAAATCAAAATAATACCTTGTTTGACGAATCAAATTAGAAAGAGGCTTAAGGGTTGAAAGACATTGTAAGGGACACTTTAAATAAATATCACTGGGACAAACAAAAAATACATGATTTTAGAAAGGTTTTATTGGACTGGTACGATGAAAATCGGCGCGATCTGCCTTGGCGACAAACTAAAAACCCGTATTTTATTTGGGTCAGTGAGATTATGCTTCAACAAACACAAGTTCAAACGGTCATTCCATATTATCTACGTTTCATTGACACTTTACCGACGATTGAAGCTTTAGCTAAGGTAGATAAAGAGGCTTTGTACTTATTGTGGCAAGGATTAGGCTATTATTCGCGGGTTAACAATATGCAAACGGCCGCCCAACAAATCATGGCGAACTTTGATGGACAATTACCAGCGGATTACGATCAACTCCTCAGCTTAAAAGGGATTGGGTCCTATACAGCAGCGGCTATCGCCAGTATTGCCTTTGATATTCCTAAGGCGGCGGTTGATGGAAATCTGATGCGCATAACCGCTCGACTGTTTGAATTAGATTTGGATATTAGTCAGGCTAGCTCGAAAAAAGTGTTTGAAGGTCTATTAAATACCTTAATTGATCCGCATCGACCAGGAGATTTTAATCAAGCCTTGATGGACTTGGGTGCGACAATTATGACGCCGAGTAATCCTACCCCTGAATTAAGTCCCTTAAAAGCTTTCGATGCGTCGTATCAAAATGGTACAGCCCATTTGTATCCAGTTAAGAAAAAGAAAGTGAAACAAAGCCATCATTATTTCTTAGCCTATTATGTGCAAGATGATAGCGGGCGGGCTTTGATGAGGCAGCATTCACAACAAGAATTGTTGAGTCGTTTATGGCATTTTCCGATGATTGAAGTGAGTCAACTTAATGAAGGACTGACGAAAGATGAGCTTTTACAGCCTTTGTATGAGTGGCTAACGACGACGGCATCAAATATATTAGAAGAAACAGGGCATAGCGCTAGTAATACCCCAGCAATAAAAGATAAACTTGAAATTAGACCAACGGATAATGAACGGTATTTATTTGATCAATTTCCAATGGTGAAGCATGTATTTAGTCACCGGGTTTGGCATGTTCAAATCATTCCCGTGCGCTTACATCAAGTAGCCTTACCTTTAGAATTAACTGATCAGATTAAATGGGTAACCGCTAAAGATGTGGACCAGCTGGCGGTTTCTAGTTTACAAGAAAAATTAATGCAACATATTTTGGATTACATGGGTGAGGGTGAAGGATGAAACGCTTATTGAAATATTTTAATGGTTATAAACTACCAAGCTTTTTAGGACCAATTTTTAAATTAATCGAGGCATTATTAGAACTATTAGTGCCATCAGTGGTAGCAATAGTTATTGATGAGGCGATTCCTTCGGGTGATCAGCGGAACGTGATACAATATATTGTTTTCATGTTTGCGATTGCCTTCATTGGCTTGCTATTTTCTATTAGCGCACAATATTTCTCAGCGAAAGCAGCCATTGGTTTTACCGAAAATTTAAATCATGATTTATTTGAGAAAATTATGTATTTATCCAAAGAATCTGTCGATGAAATATCCACGGCCAGTTTGGTTACGCGCAATACGAGTGATACTTATCAAATTCAAACGGGCTTAAATACTTTTTTTCGTCTGTTTTTGAGGTCGCCCTTTATTGTCGCGGGTTCATTAGTGATGGCGATGCGGATTGATTTGAGGATGACAGGGTATTTTCTAGGTATGATTATCGTTTTGTTTTTGATTATTGCGTTAATCACTTATTTATCAGCTCCTTTATATACTAAGGCTAGAAAAACGCTAGACCGTCTCGTAACCATCGCCACTGAACAAATTCAAGGCGTGCGTGTGATTCGTGCGTTTAGGCAGGATGAAAGAGAGTTCAATCAATATAAAGAGGTAAACAATCAACTAACCGACGATCAAATTAAAGTAGGGTTTATCAGTGTTTTAACGAATCCGCTCACTTATTTGGTGGTTAATGTTACTTTGATTTTAGTGATTTGGCAAGGCGGTAATTTTATCTTTGCCGGAACCTTATCGCAAGGCCAACTCGTTGCTTTAGTGAATTATTTATTAGCGATTTTGGTTGAATTGGTAAAATTAACGATGGTTGTTATGGTTTTAAACCGTTCATACGTCAGTGCTCAAAGAGTGGTTGAGGTTTTAGAAATTGCTGATGAGGAGCAATCTTTTGATAATATCAAACCTGAAAAGACGGCGTTGAATGATTTAACTCAAATCGTTTTTGAAGATGTCCAATTTACTTATCCTAAAGGTCGTCGGCCCGTACTTGATGGTTTATCCTTTAGTATTAATCAAGGTGATTTAATTGGGATTATTGGGGGGACCGGAGCAGGTAAATCAGCTATAATTCAATTGTTAACAAAAACCTATGATGCTAGTGATGGCATTATTTGGTTTAATGAAAATAGCTTAGATACCCGCAGTCGCAACCAGTTAAGAAATGAAATTAGTATTGTGCCGCAAAAAGCGAACCTTTTTAAGGGAACGATACGTTCCAATTTGTTGGTCGGCAACCCTGAAGCTAGTGATGAGGAATTATGGCAGGCCTTGGATGTAGCTCAAGCCACGTCATTTGTTAAAGAAAAAGCGGGTGGCTTGGATGCCGTTGTCGAAGCCTTTGGACGTAATTTTTCAGGTGGGCAAAAGCAACGTTTGACCATCGCACGGGCTTTATTAAAACCCGCGTCCATCTTGATCTTTGATGATTCAACATCTGCCTTAGACTTTTTAACGGAAAATCAATTTCGTTCAGCCTTGAAACAACATTATGCGCATTTAACGATTTTAATGATTTCCCAACGGACACGCAGTATTGAAAATGCGGATAATATTTTAGTTTTGGATGCGGGTAAACAACTTGGGTTTGGTAAACATGAAGAACTCCTTCAAACCGTTGAAGTTTATCAAGAAATTCATTCGTCGCAACAAGTCAAGGAGGTTACGAATCATGGCTAAAACGTCTTCCAATTCAGTTAAAACAATGAAACGCGTTTTTGGTTTGTTGTGGGATCAAAAGCTATTATTTATTTTGTCGATTGTGGGTACGATTGCTCAAGTGGCCTTAACCATTTACTTGCCGATTTTAATTGGTTTAGCGATTGACCAAACGATATCAGTCAATCAAGTTGATTTTGATGCCTTAAAAAATGTCTTGTTTCAAATCGGCGTGGTCATTGCTTTAAATGTTTTTCTACAATGGATTAACCCCCTCATGTATAACCAGATGACTTATAAAGCCGTCGGTTATTTAAGAGAAAAAACCATGGAACAAGTCCATAAATTACCTCTAAGTTATTTGGATCAACAATCAACCGGTGATTTAGTGAGTCGGATTTCAACGGATGCTGAACAGCTAGCTGACGGGATTATAATGATTATTAATCAGCTTTTTGCCGGTGTTTTAACGATATTTATTACGATTTTTACAATGGGTCAAATTGATCTGTTTATGATGGTTATCGTCGTTAGTTTAACACCTATCTCACTCTTTTTTGCCCGCTTTATAGCCAAGCGGAGTTATCGTTATTTCCAAAAACAAACGCAATATCGCGGTTTACATACACAATTGATTGAAGAATATGTACAACAAAATGAAGTCGTGCGGTTATTTAATTATCAATCCGAAGTGATCGAGCAATTCGACCCTTTAAATCATCAATATGCCGAATATTCGCAAAAGGCTATCTTTTATTCATCGACGATTAATCCAACCACACGGTTCATTAATGCTTTAATTTATGCGGCTCTAACCTTTTTTGGTGCGATTCGTATCATGCAAGGCACTTTTACGGTAGGTGCTTTGACGACCTTTTTAAATTATGCCAATCAATATACCAAACCTTTTAATGAAATATCTAACGTTTTGGCAGAGTTGCAAAGTGCGATTGCTTGTGCGGAACGCTTGTATGAATTAATCGATCGTGAGCCGGAAAGCGAAACCGGCCATCGTATTTTGAGAGTAGAAGATGTTGAAGGGAAAGTGGCCTTTAACCGCGCCTATTTCTCTTATCATCCTGATCAAAAACTGATTGAAAATCTGACCTTATCTGTGCCAAGTGGCCAAAAGGTAGCGATAGTAGGTCCGACAGGTGCCGGAAAATCCACGTTAATCAACCTTTTGATGCGCTTTTATGATTTAAATCAAGGGCAAATTTTATTAGATAACCAACCGATTACCGATTACACACGTGAATCGGTTCGCGCCCAATTTGGCATGGTGCTGCAAGAAACCTGGTTAAAAACAGCCACCATTCATGATAATATTGCTTTTGGCCACCCTCAAGCGACGCGTGAACAAGTCATCCATGCGGCGCAGGCGGCGCGAGCAGATCATTTTATCCAGCAATTACCTGACGGATATGATACCTTTTTAGCCGATGCCGGAGCTTCCTTGTCACAAGGCCAGCGCCAATTGCTGACCATCGCACGGATTTTTGTAGAAGTACCGCATCTTTTAATTTTAGATGAAGCCACTTCATCCATTGATACGCGGACAGAAATCCTGATTCAAGAGGCTTTCCAAACCTTGATGGAAGGCCGCACCAGTTTCATTATTGCCCACCGCTTATCGACCATCCAGCAATCCGATATCATCTTAGTGATGAATAACGGCCAAATAGTCGAACAAGGCAATCACGATAGTCTCATGCGAATGAAAGGTCTGTATTACGATATGCAAACCTCAACCATTCCCGCTAACGACTAAATATCACTGCATTTATATAAGGAGAATGATAATGAACAAAAATTATGTCCTAACAGAAAAATCTAAAGAACGTCTAATAAATATCGCTGCCCTAACCACTATTGCCTCACCGACAGGCTATACACAAACCATTATTGCAGTCATTCAACAACAACTTGAAAAGCTTGGCGTTCCTGTCAACTATACCCCTAAGGGTGGTTTGCTAATTACCTTGGAAGGTAAGGATGATAATCGCCAACGTTTTGTAACAGCCCACGTTGATACACTGGGTGCCATCGTGCGAGCGATAAAGCCCGACGGTCGAATTAAAATCGATTTAATCGGAGGCTTTGCTTATAATTCGATCGAAGGTGCCTATTGTCAAGTCCACTCAGCCGTATCCGACAATGTCTTTTCAGGTACTATCCTAATGCATCAAACCAGTGTGCATGTCTATAAAGATGCACACACGGCAGAACGCAACCAAGCGAATATGGAAATTCGTTTAGATGAGTTGGTTGAGTCAGAGGCGGATGTACGTGCCCTAGGAATCGAAGTAGGCGATTTTGTGAGTTTTGATCCTAAGGTAGAAATAACTGATACTGGCTATATTAAATCACGTCATTTAGATGATAAGGTCAGCGTCGCTTTGTTGCTTGAAATCATTGAAGCAGTATCTAAAAACGAGCTACTTTTGAGTCATACGACGCATTTTTATATATCAACCAATGAAGAAATTGGATATGGCGGAAATTCAAATATCGCAAGCAGCGTTGTTGAATATTTAGCCGTTGATATGGGAGCTTTAGGGGATGACCAACAATCAGATGAATACACCGTATCCATTTGTGTCAAAGATGGTAGCGGACCCTACCATTTAGGCTTGCGGAATCAACTCGTTAAATTATGCCAAACAAGTAATATCCCATATAAATTAGATATTTATCCTTATTACGGTAGCGATGCTTCAGCCGCTATGAAAGCAGGCGCCGATGTCCGCCATGGTTTGTTAGGAGCCGGAATTGATGCCAGCCATGCTTTCGAACGGACCCATGCCCAATCAGTTGATGCAACCTATGATTTATTAGCCGCCTACTTACAGTCAGAAATGATTTAATCGAATGTTGTGAGCAACCATTCGCCTCTAGGCTTTTTCCCAGGATTCCAGGCAGATTGTTCTACGAGGAAAGTGAAGAACAGGATTTCTATATTTAATTATTAGTCATCTCGGCTAATACACCTTCAAATGAATAAAAGGCGGAAATGAATTTTGATTCATTTCCGCCTAAGTTTGTTTGCTTACAAATGTCTGAACTTAAAATACGATTAATTACTTTATACTTAGTGATAAGTAACTTTTTTGCCAAAAGTTAGCTTCGAATGGTGAACGAAGTAAGAAAGTTAGCTTCGAATGGGGAATGGAGTAAGAAAGTTAGCTCCGAATAGGAAACGAACTATAAAAATGTAGTTCGTTCACTCAACGAACTACAAAAATGTAGTTCGTTTCACCGACGAACTATAAAAATGTAGTTCGTTCACTCGACGAACTATAAAAATGTAGTTCGTTCACTCGACGAACTATAAAAATGTAGTTCGTTTCACCGACGAACTATAAAAATGTAGTTCGTTCACTCAACGAACTATAAAAATGTAGTTCGTTAAAGCAACGAAGTACAAAATGGCATTCGAAAAGACAGTTAACTGAAGATGAAGTTAGCAGTGAGGAACGCTCAGAGTAAGAAAGTCCGATATTTCTCCGTCATTAAGTTTCCCCCATGACATTAAACCACAACCCTCTCTTTTTTATGTAAATTCATTAACTTTCTCACAAAGCAAGAAAATCAGCCATCAATCAAAAGTAACTATACACTCCAAACCACCCAACAACTGTTAGCAAAACCTTAATAAATCAAGCCTCCATAAAGGCTAATAGTCATAATATTGTATTTTAGTTTTATGATTAGTTATAATAGGGCTAGGCATTTCATTATATGAAGTGCAATCAATTAAAAAGGAGAGTTAAGAATGAAGAAATTTCTCAAAATTGCAGTTGCAGGTCTACTAGCATCTCAGTTGTCCTTGACGTCGACCGCTATTTTAGCTCAAGAAAGTTCGTCTGAAGACTCTAGTGATGTAGAAGAAGTGCTATCTGAAGATTCTGTTTCTGAAGAAGACGAGGTTCAATTGGATAGTACGAGCTCTACGACTGATACAATTAATACTTTACTGACTGAAGCATCTGGCACACCAGCCTTATTGCAAGCTAAAGAGTATTATATTGAGTTTCTTAATCAATTCCAGATAGGTGATTTATACTATGGGTATGATTTAGGGCCAACAATGGCGGAAATTACTGAAAATTTTGATGGTGGCGTAGAACCACAAGCATACGAAATATCAGATTATGAAATGATTTTAGAGTATGTTTATAACGGCGAAGAAATTGAAGAAGACATCAGTCAAGCTCTATTAGAAAATGAAGAAGTAGAATCGACTGAGGAGTCTGAAGAAGCGACCGAGGAAACTACCGTGGTAACTGAAGAACCTGAAGAAAAATTAGCGACATTGTATGTCTATTTCTATGAAGATGAAGCTATTTTAGCTGGTTTAGTCAGTAACTATCATGATGTGGACTATGAAACATTTATGGATCAAAACCGTGTCGTTGAATTACTAGAATCCAATGCGTCTGTTGATGAATTAGCCGCTGAAACACCAGTCTTTACGGGACATGCATTCATGTTCCACAATGAAGTACCTGTTGAAATTTTTGCAACATTTAGTGGTACTAGCATGGATGATGCGCTAATTGAGTTCTTTATTTTTGAAGATGAACAAATTGTGCAGGTGTATGATGAACCGTTAGCAGCAGGTGGTCTTGGCATTGACTACTTAATGTATTATAAGTTATCCGCTTATGCTGAAGGCTATACTAATGAAGAAGCACGTATTCCAACGGAAGATGAGGCAGAAAGTGTTGAAGAAGTCGAAGAATCAACGGAAGAATCGACTGAAACGGTTGATGATGGCTCACAATCAGAAGAATCAACCCCTGATGATTCGACCTCCGATGAGTCAACGCCTGATGATTCAACTTCTGATGAATCCGACTCAACGGATCCATTACCCGAAGACCCTGAATCGGAAGAATCAGCTTCAGAGGAATAAAAATTTACTATTTAATCTCAACTAAATTAAACCCTGGTTTAAATGCTAACTAAAGCATCTAAACTAGGGTTTTTTTGGCGTTATTTATTTTGTTTTCATTAGTTTGATGCGATAACGGGAAATGATTAAATCCATAATGATTTGATAAAGAATAAAGTGCGTTTGGATGCCCTTGCTAGTCGGATAAATAATGGCATCATCCACATGAGGTAAGTCTAAAACCGTGGGGTCTGATGTAATCACAAATAATTTAGCTTTCATTTTTGAAAAGAAATTTTTGGTGGGTTTCCCTTCGGTAACTTGTTGATGTCTCACAAAATTTCCGGAATTAGAGAAAACAATAATCAAAGTATCTTCGTTTGCTTGACGAATAAAGGCTTCCTGTTTATCTAAGTCTTGAAAAGTGAAGACAAATTTACGATTATAGGCTAATTTATACTGGAAATCAATGGAAGCTGATTCAGAAAATATCAGGCCAAAGACACCCACTTTATTATAAGCAATTAAATCATCGGCCAAGCGATCAATAGCAATGATATCAATGGTATCTTGGAGTAAATCAATGGATTGTTTAATCGTTTGAAAATAATCCATGTAGTTGTGCTGATCCAATTCCTGTACAATATTAGTCAGATAGTTGTAGTGGTTGTTGTATCGATCGGTAATAAAACCAGCATTATCCTTTAAATGCAAATAATCATCAAAACCAATTTGTCGCGCAAATTTGGATAAAGTCGATTTAGAAACTTTGGCTAAATCAGCCATTTCTCCAATACTATATAATTCAATTAAATCATAATGTTGCAAAAAAATACTGGCAATATGATATAAGGTTGAGTCTAAGGGTTGCGTATTTATGATGGTTAATAAGCGAATAATCAAAATGCCCATAATTAAGGGTACCTCCAGATATTTATTTGGTTTCTAAAACGCGAACTATGTCCAAAAGCGGGGGTGCTTGTTATATACTAACATCAGATGGAAGTGTGTTGTTAGTTTTAAGCAAATGTATTTGTTTGCGTGGGAGTCAAAAACAAGGAGGAAAATAATGTATCAATCAAATTTCCCAGAAAATTTTTTGTGGGGTGGTGCAATCGCTGCCAATCAAGCAGAGGGTGCTTACCTAGAGGATGGTAAAGGCATGAGTATTGCTGATGCGTTACCGATGGGTAAAGACCGTGTTTATCATTTTAGTCTCGAGCTAGATCCCGAAAAGCATTATCCTAATCATGAAGGCATCGACTTCTATCACCGTTATGAAGAAGATATCGCACTTATGGCAGAACTTGGTTTGAAATGTTTCAGAACATCCATTGCTTGGACGCGTATTTTCCCTAAAGGTGATGAACTTGAACCGAATGAAGCGGGTCTTCAATTTTATGATCGTTTGTTTGCTCTATTAAAATCTTATAACATTGAACCTATAATTACAATATCACACTTTGAAACCCCTTTGTATTTAGTTAAGGAATATGGGGGATGGAAAAATCGTCAATTGATTGATTTTTATGAACGCTATGCCAAAGTTGTCTTTGAGCGTTATAAAGACCAAGTTACCTATTGGATGACATTTAATGAAATTAACCATGCCCATACGTTACCACTGATTGCAGCCGGAGTTGATATTTCACAAGCAAAAGATGAAACTGAAAAATTAAATATCATCTATCAAGCCAGCCACAACATGTTTGTTGCTAGTGCTAAAGCGGTGATTGCGGGTAAAAAAATTAATCCTGATTTCCAAATTGGGTGTATGTTATCCTTGAGCCCGATTTATCCTGCTTCCACTAATCCAGAGGATGTCTTTGAATCTTACCAATTACGTCGTCGTTCGTTATTTTATAGCGATGTTCAACTTAGAGGCGAGTATCCTGGGTATTTTAATCGCATCGTGAAAGAAAATGATATTTATTTAGATATTCAGCCAGGGGATTTGGAAACTATTAAGGAAGGCACGTGTGATTATTTAGGTTTTAGTTATTACCGCAGTTCTCTGCATCGTGCGGGTACTAAGATTTTAGGTAATACAGGGGGTTTAATTGGGGAGAAAAACCCTTACCTTAAAGAAACAGCGTGGGGTTGGCCGATTGACCCATTAGGCTTTAGATATGTATGTAATGAACTAACGGACCGTTATCAAAAACCTCTATTTGTTGTTGAAAACGGCATTGGATTATTTGATCAAGCCGATGAGGTTGGCGAATTTAATGATCCAGATAGAATGGAATATTTAAAGGAACACGTAATGGCAATGAACGAAGCGATTGAGGATGGTTGTGATATCATCGGTTACACCTGGTGGGGTCCGATTGATATTGTTTCTGCCGGTACAGGTGAAATGGATAAACGTTATGGTTTTGTGTATGTGGATCGTAACAATGATGGTGAAGGAACCTTAGAACGCAAGAAAAAAGCCAGTTTTGACTACTACAAACAAATCATTGAAACCAATGGGGCTAATCTCGATTATTCAAAATTTGTAAAGGAGAAAAAATAAATGACAACATCGAAAAATTATTTTCCTAAAGACTTCCTCTGGGGTGGCGCGACGGCGGCCAATCAAGTAGAAGGTGGCTCAAATGAAGGTGGTAAAGGCTTATCTTTATCAGATGTGTATATTTTTGATTCAAGTATGCCAAAAGAACGTTGGACAGACCAATGGCATATGATGACCCACAAGCAAGTTGAAGAAGCTCAAGACCCCAATAGTCCGCATTACTATCCTAAACGTAAAGGGACAGGCTTTTATTACCACTACAAAGAAGATATTAAACTGTTTGCTGAAATGGGCTTTAAAACGTACCGGATGTCTATTGCTTGGACACGGATTTTCCCTAAAGGCGATGAAGCAGAACCCAACGAAGCAGGCTTAGCTTTTTATGAAGCCGTTATTGATGAATTATTAAAATATGATATAGAACCCATTATTTCTTTATCACACTATGAAATGCCCTTACATTTAGCGACTGAATATGGGGGTTGGGTCAATCGTAAAGTGATTGATTTTTACTTGAACTTTGTGACAGCCATGTTTGAACGTTTACAAGGTAAAGTAAAATATTGGATTACTTTTAATGAGATTAATGCTGTCAAACACCATCCTTACACGAGTTTAGGGATTATTGAAGAAGGCCATCCTCATATTGAACAAGCTAAATATCAAGGCGCCCACCATCAATTTGTCGCTAGTGCCTTGGCGACGAAAAAAGCCCATGAATTAATGCCTGATTGCAAAGTAGGCTGTATGATTTCTTATCAATTACTTGTGCCCTATTCAGCACATCCAGATGACATTCAAAAAACAGTTGAAGCTCAACGCGAATCGTTATTCTTTACAGACGTTCAAGCGCGCGGCTACTATCCTGCCTATACAGAACGCATGTTTGAAAACAAAAATGTCAAAATTAAAGTGGAACGTGGCGACATAGAAATTCTACGCCAATATCCGGTTGATTTTGTCTCATTTTCTTACTATATGTCGAGTGCAATTAGTGCTCACCCTGAAACCCTTGAATCGGCGGTAGGCAATCTCATTACGGGTGGAATTGTTAATCCACATTTAGAATCAAGTGATTGGGGTTGGCAAATTGACCCTCAAGGACTAAGAACGGCCTTGAACCAGTTGTATGACCGCTATCAAAAACCTATTCTGGTTGCTGAAAATGGGCTAGGGGCAGTCGATGTCGTTGAAGCAGATGGCTCCATTCATGATCCTTACCGTATTGATTATTTAAAGAGACATTTACAACAAGTGAATGAAGCTCTGCACGATGGTGTTGACGTTTTTGGTTATACCGCTTGGGGATGTATTGATATTGTCAGTGCCTCAACCTCGCAAATGTCCAAACGTTACGGATTCATTTATGTTGACCAAGATGATGAAGGTAATGGCACGCAAAAACGCTCGAAAAAAGACTCCTTTGATTGGTACAAAGAAGTCATCGCTACAAACGGCGACACCTTACTAGACTAACTTTTTTAAGCTGTGGATAAATTCAATTTTATTCACAGCTTTTTTAATAAATATCGCTGAATGACTTGGTTTCTAATTTGCGAACTTTCCCATAATAGCCTTCTATCAGTTCTATAATGGAATTAATAAAGAAATAGATAGGAGCAAATAAAATGGCTGAAAAGTACAACCAACTAGCTGATCAAATTGTTGAATTAGTCGGCGGTAAAGAAAATGTTGTTAGCTTATATCACTGTATCACACGCTTACGATTTAAATTGAAGGACGAGTCAATTGCTGCGAAAAATGAAAACGAAATCAAGAAACTTAATGGTGTGCTTTCAGTCGCCCAAGCCAATAATCAATATCAAGTGATTATTGGCAATGAAGTCGATAAAGTATATGCAGCGATTGATCAAAAATATAAATTCCCTAACCCTGTATCAGCCGGAGAATCCGCAGGACAAAGTGAAGAAGCGGAAGAAAAAGGGAATATTGTTATTCGCTTCCTAAATACATTAACAGCGATATTTAATCCGATTATTATGCCTTTAGCTGGGGCGGGGATGATCAAAGCGCTGTTGGTTTTATTAACCACCTTTGATTTGATGAGTACCGAATCGGCGACTTACGGTATTTTGTCAGCCGCAGGGAATAGTGTGTTTTATTTCTTACCCTTATTCTTAGCAGTGAGTGCGGCACGCGTTTTTAAAGCCAATCCATTCATTTCATTAGCGATTGTAGCAGCACTAATGGAGCCAAACTTCACTAACTTAATTACGGAAACAGGGGTTCGAGTGTCATTCTTGGGCATTCCAACCGTCTTAATGAGTTATACGGGAACAGTTATTCCTTCAATTATTGCTATTTTCATTTATTCTTACTTGGAAAGATGGTTGAAAACTTGGATTCCTAAGAGTTTAGAAATTTTCTTATTACCGATGATTTCATTGTTAATTATGGTGCCATTAACGGTCATCGTTCTGGGACCAATTGGTGTTACGTTAGGTAATGGTTTAGGTGATGTGATTAATTTTATCTCAGCCCGCAGTGGGTTATTAGCTGGATTTATTATTGGTGGCTTCTGGTCTTTATTAGTTATGGTGGGCGTTCACTGGGGTGTTGTGCCAATCATGATCAACAATATTGCCACTTATGGTTATGACGTCATTCGTCCAATGATTGCTGCCGCAACCTTTGCGAGTGCTGGAGCTGCCTTAGGTGTCTACTTTAGAGCTAAAAAGCCTGAAACAAAATCATTAGCCCTTTCTTCAATGGTCCCTGCTTTATTGGGTGGTATTACGGAACCTATCGTTTATGGTATTTCGATTAAATACAAGAAACCACTCTATGCCCAAATTATTGGTGGGGGTATAGCCGGTGCTTTTATGGGAATGATGCAAACCAAGGCAATTGTCTATGTTTTCCCTGCCTTAACAACCTTGCCAGCCTTTGCTGGTGATACCTTTGTCTATTATATTATTGGAATTTCCATTGCCTTCTTCTTAACCGCAATCCTAACCTATATTTTTGGGATTGATGAAGACGAAGCTGAAGTCGTTGACGTAACGCCGACGGAGACATTGATAGATGAAAACCCAACAACGCTAATCGCACCCATGGCTGGTGAACTAATTTCGATTGAAGCCGTAGATGATCCAGTCTTTTCATCTAAAGCGATGGGTAATGGCTTTGCTGTAAAACCAACCGATGGCAAAGTGGTTGCCCCTATCACAGGTAAAGTCTCAGCCGTCTTTCCAACCAAACACGCGTTTGGGATTGTCTCAGATACCGGTATAGAAGTGTTAGTGCATATTGGCATTAACACCGTTGAATTAGATGGTAAAGGCTTCGATATCCGTATCCAGCCAGATGATTACGTCGATAAAGGTCAAGTTGTCGGTCAAGTCGATTTGAGCGTCCTCAAAGAAAACAACTACGACACCACCACCATGGTTGTTATCACCAATTCAAATGACAACCCCGACTACACCTTACCCCCAACCCCTTAAATAAATACCTCTGCTACAGCTGGACTAGAAAAAATCTAGTCCAGTTTTTTAGTCTAGTGAGAAGGCAACAATAGTGATTCTCTTCGATGAATCATCACAACTTGATATATTTGCAGAAAGCTCTAATAAAAAAGATTAATCAAGCTCCTACTAACCGAGCAATGACCCAAATAAAGCTAATCTGTCATCTGCGTAATGCGCAAAAGACAGAATAGAGCTATTCAGGACACCGCTAAAAGAATAATGGTCTGATTAAACATTAAGTAGAGAGTGACGGACCGTTTCCTATTTACGATAAGTGGAATATTCTAGGTAGGTTAGTTCCACTTAGGTCTACAAGTGGAATATTCCGGTTGAGTTGGTTCCACATAATCAGCCTTTTATCGCATTGATATATCGCAAGCAACAACCCGTCGTTGTAAGCGGATGTGAAAGGCAGCCGAATAAAGCTAATCGGTCATCAAACACCTGATTTTATGACCGATTAGCCTAATTTGTAGTTTATTTATGGTACACATTTCCCGCTTAGGTTCGCGCTCACAACAAACGCTTCAATATGTGTGCGCTCAGGTTCGCGCACACAACAAACTCACCAATATGTGTGCGCTCACGTAAGTGAGAAAGACGGTTCTTCATTTCCCACTTACGCTGCACCAGCACACGACAATTTCAATTTAATCTGTCTCGCGGTGGGTATGTGTATAGAATTCTTCATTTCCCACTTAAGCTAATCGGTCATCAAACACCTGATTTTATGACCGATTAGCCTTATTTGTAGTCTGATTTACGGTAATACGTTTTCCGCTTACCCCCAACCGCCAGAGAACAAGCTGAGAGGCGGATGGCAAAGAGAAACCTAAGCTTAATAAATTTTGATGAGCTCCCAAATTACTTAATCAGTGAATGGGATGTATATTGTTATCAATTACGAAAAAAAAATAAGAAAAATGTAGGAATTATAACAACCTTTCTTTCACTTATGTTATAATGCAAAAGGATAGATTTATGATGTAAATCATAAAATGAACGCAAACAGAAAGAGGATAAGTGATGAAGCAACCTAGAGAGGGTGAATTCATCACTATTAAAAGTTATAAACACGATGGGTCATTACATCGAACTTGGCGCGATAATATGGTGCTGAAAACAAGTGACCAATCAATTATTGGTTGTAATGATCATACTTTAGTAACTGAAGCAGATGGGCGAAGATGGGTAACAAGAGAAGTGGCGCTAATGTATTTTCATAAACATTTTTGGTTTAATGTTGTGGCTATGATACGTAAAAGAGGCGTGACTTACTATTGTAATCTAGCATCTCCTTATTTAATCGATAATGAAGCTTTAAAATATATTGATTATGATTTAGATATTAAAGTATTTCCTGATGGGGAAAAACGTTTACTCGATGTTGATGAATATGAAATTCATGGTAAAAAATACCATTATCCAGATGAAATAGACCCCATTCTAAAATATAATATTCAAGAACTTGTTCGATGGATAGATGAGAAAAAAGGGCCATTCGCTCCGGAGTTTGTTAATATTTGGTATGAACGCTATATACAATTGACTCATCGCAAAAAGCATAAACATAACTAGCAATAGTAATGAATTCACTGTTTGACGTCAAAACACAACTCTAATGAGTTGTGTTTTTTTTGTTTTACATGTAAAGTAGAAGTATTAAAAAATAGTGGGAGTTTGAAATGAAAAGATATACTCAACTGCCAATCAATCAGGACTCTAATCAAAAACAAATTAAAGAAGCACTCAGACTAATGACAAGGGATGCCGTCTTTGTAGCTCGAAATTATTATACAGGTGATTTGGGGGCTATTTATACACCCGAATTTACAGATTTTAAATTGTGGGCACCCACAGCTTCTCAAGTAGAGATTATGATTTATGATGGTTATTATGGTAGTTTAAAGAAAACAATGTTAATGCAGAAATCAGCTGACGATCGCATCTTTGAAAAACGCATCGAAGGCGATCAGCATGGTCTAACTTATCGGTATCGTTTAACGTTTATGGATTCAACCGTCAAAATGACAGTCGATCCATACGCCAAAGCGGTTACGGTAAATGGACATCGTTCAGTGGTAGTCGATTTGGCGCGGACAAACCCTGAAGGTTGGGGCGATCGGATGCCACCTTTTGAGAATAGTCAACAGGCAATTATTTATGAATTACATGTTCGTGACTTCTCAGTGGATGAAAATGGTGGAATGACTCATAAAGGCAAATTTTTAGCTTTTACGGAAAAGGGAACCAAAAACAAAGTAGGTTCGCCAACCGGAATGGAATATTTAAAAAAATTAGGGGTAACACATGTTGAATTTTTACCTCTATTTGACTATGCAACCGTGGATGAAACCGTGGAAGAACCCGTTGAGTACAATTGGGGATATGATCCACATAATTTTAATGCACCAGAAGGATCGTATTCGACGAATCCTTATGATCCATTTTTACGCATTAAAGAACTTAAGCAAATGATTCAAGCTTTGCATGATGCTGGCATTCGAGTCATTATGGATGTTGTTTATAACCATGTTTATGAAGTCGAACATCAAAGTTTCCATAAAACTGTCCCTGGATATTTTTATCGTTACGATGAAGCAGGGAAATTGTCCAATGGAACGGGTGTAGGGAATGATACCGCATCAGAACGTTATATGATGCGCAAATACATTTTAGATAGCGTAAAATATTGGGTCGAAGAATATCATATTGATGGTTTCCGCTTTGACTTAATGGGTATTCATGATATTACAACAATGAATGAAGTACGTAAGACACTGGATGAAATTGATCCTTCCATCCTGCTTTTTGGCGAGGGTTGGGATTTAGCTACCGCCCTAGATAGCGATGAAAAAGCATCGCATAACAACGCGAGCTTTATGCCTAGAATTGGTCAGTTTAATGATGGTCTCCGTGAAGCACTCAAAGGGAATGATTTTGATGCTAAAGCTAGAGGCTTTATTAATGGTGCTTGGTATATGGAACAAAAATTAGCCAAAAATTTTATGGCGGGTGTTGATTTTGGTAATTATCAAGATCCTAAACAATTGATACAATATGTTGAAGCGCACGACAACTATACACTATATGATCGTTTAGTAGCAGCAGATCCTAATCTGGATAAAGATTCGCTAATTAAACGACATGAACTAGCCACAACCATCGTCCTACTTTCGCAAGGCATTCCTTTTATCCATGCGGGCCAAGAATTTTTACGGACGAAACAAGGCGTGCGCGATAGTTATAATAGCCCTGATGAAATTAATCAAATTGATTGGATGCGTCAAGAAACGTATCGCCATTCAGTAGAATTGACTAGAAATTTAATTGCTTTAAGAAAATCAGAACCTTTATTCACACTCAATACTTACGATGAAATTAAAGAGTGTATGACACTCCTTAGAGCCGACTATCAGATTGTCGCCATCGAGTATAAACGTGATAATGAACGCTTGATTGTCGTTTTTAACGCACAGAACAACCGAGTCAATTATCCACTTGAAGAGGGAGAATATATCGTTAAGCTAATTGATGGGACCGTTCATCTTGATGATGGTACGGTCACCCCTGTGATTGATACGATTGCGATTGAACCTTATACCTCAATTGTCTTAAAACAATATTTAAATTAAGTATAAATAAAATTAATAATAAATTAATTGAAGCAATTAAGTGAGTGTTTTCAACGCTGATTTAATTGCTTTTTGCATTGTAATAGTGATATTTATTAGGGGAAGGGTCTTAAATGGTTTTGACAAATTGGAAAAAATAGTGTAATTTGTAAAGTGCTTTTAGAAAATTTAAGAAGGAGAAAAAAATGGATAGCGCCTGGCCTTATGAAAATAAGGTGACGAGGATTGGGCTTATCGAAAGATTCGGCGGATGGCTCAAGGTTGTGCAACCTTAAGAAAAGGGATAAAAATTATATGCAAATATAAAACAGAAACCTTTTCAGCACCTAGAAGCGACATTAAATACACGAAAAGAGGAATTGGATACATGTGTGGAATTGTCGGCATTATAGGAGATAAAAATGTACAAGAAGTATTAATTAATGGACTAGAACGATTAGAATATAGAGGTTATGATTCAGCAGGTATTTTCTTGTTAAATCATGAAGAAGATAACTTTCAATTGACCAAGGAAGTCGGTCGCATCGAGGCGTTAAAAGCCAAAGTAGACTTTACTTTTCCAGCTGAAGTCGGAATTGGGCATACCCGTTGGGCGACCCATGGACCAGCTACCTTAGACAATGCGCATCCGCATACATCACCCAATGGGCGTTTCGTATTGGTGCATAATGGGGTTATTGAAAATTATAATGAATTACGCCAAGCCTATTTAGAAAATACCCCAATCCAATCCAATACGGATACGGAAATAGTCGTAGCACTCATCGAAAATTTTGTTGAAAATGACCACTTAAGCACGCAAGATGCCTTTCAAAAGGCCCTATCCTTAATCGAAGGGTCCTATGCTTTTGGCTTGATTGACAAAGAAAATTCGGATGTCTTATATGCTGCAAAAAATAAAAGTCCTTTGTTAGTCGGAAAAGGGGATGGCTTTAATGCGATTACGTCCGATGCCATGGCTACAATTGATTTGACGCATGAGTACATTGAAATTAAGGATAAAGAAATAATCGTCTTAAAAGAAGATGCTGTCACGATTACTAATTTGCAAGGGGAATCCGTTCAGCGTGATCCCTACGTGGCTGAATTAGATCCAAGTGATCTAGGCAAAGGGGCTTATCCTTACTACATGATTAAGGAAATTGACGAGCAACCAGCGGTATTGCGTCGCTTAATTCAAACCTATCAAGACCAAAACGGCCAATTTGTCGTTGACGACAATTTAAAAGCGGCGCTTCAAAACAGCGACCGTCTGTATATTGTTGCCTGTGGAACCTCTTACCATGCCGGTTGGGTAGGTAAAAACCTTTTTGAAAAACAAATAAATATCCCTACTGAAATTCACCTGGCAAGCGAATTCGCCTATAATCCACCTTTAATGAGTGAAAAACCTTTCTTTATTTTTCTTTCACAAAGTGGGGAAACCGCTGATAGTCGCCAAGCCTTAGTTTTAGTCAATCAGCTAGGTCATCCATCCCTAACAATAACCAATGTTAAAGGTTCGACCTTATCACGGGAAGCAACATACACTTTGTTGTTACATGCTGGACCCGAAATTGCTGTAGCCTCAACCAAAGCTTATACGGCTCAAATTACGGTGATGGCCATCCTTGCAGCAGCGGTTGGTCAAACCCAACAGCACGGTTTAGATTTAGCCCACGAATTAAGTATCGCGGCCACCAATATGGAGACCATTTTAGCTGAAAAAGATCAAATTAAGGCTTGGGTGGATGAAAACTTACTCGAAACCCCTAATGCTTTTTACATTGGTCGCTTTCTAGATTACTATGTCTCAATGGAAGCCGCTCTAAAGCTCAAAGAAATCTCTTATATTCAAACTGAAGCCTTTGCTTCGGGTGAATTAAAACACGGGACAATTGCTCTGATTGAAGAAGGTACCCCGGTTATTGCGATTATTAGCCAGGCCAAGGTGGATAAACATACCCGCGGGAATTTGGAAGAAGTGAAAGCTCGTGGAGCGAAAACCTGTGTCATTGCCACTCAAGACTTTGCCCAGCCAGGGGATCAATTTGTTTTACCAAAAACGCACGCCCTGTTAACGCCATTGGTGATTGCGGTCATGGTTCAGTTGATTGCTTACTATACCTCACTAGGTAAAGGTTTGGATGTTGACAAACCACGTAACCTAGCCAAATCCGTTACCGTCGAATAAATATCACTGCCAATCGATGAAACGAGCTCTAAACTGACATCCCACTTAATGTCAGTTTAGAGCTCGTTTTTTTGTACTTAACTTTCTGTGCGATCCGGAATTTTAAAGAATAAAAACAAACCAAAAATAATTCCGCAAATAGCAATGAAAATTCTAACAGCATCTATCGGAACAATTAACATCGATAGAAGCATAATTGCATAGGTGGTTATTAAAATACGCCATTTTTTGTTACGCGGAATCGATCGATCTTTTTCATAATCACCCACATAGTACTGATACAATTTAGTCCCTTTTAGCCAATGATTAAAACGATCAGATGATTGCATAAAAGCCCAACCAGATAATAATAGAAAGGGCGTTGTCGGTAACACCGGAATAATAGCACCAATAGCTCCTAAACCAAAAGATACAAAACCAATTGTTAATAAGATAATTTTTTTCATGGTAACTCCTAAACTAATAAATTCTCATTAATAGTATAACAGTTTTTGCAATAGCTGCGCATGCTTTTTGAATGCCAAAATAAATAGACAAAAATAAAAACGTTTTTATTGACAATGAAATCGTTTTATCATATACTTAATCTCGAAATGAATAACGTGATGTTTTTTAATGCTTTTAAAGATTGGTTACTACCACATTGTTTTAAAGTGTTGATTTATCACGATTTGTAACCAATAGTATCCATTAAGCAAACTATAACATTATAATAATATATAGTGTATTTACTAATAAGATAAAAAGACAAAAGACATCAATAAAGCGGATTCATTTATTTTTTGACTGAAAATAAAAACGTTTTTATTTTAGAAAAAGGTGGTATTTCAATGGAACAAACGAAACTATTAGCTTTATTAGATCAAATGACTTTAGAAGAAAAAGTAGGTCAACTCGTCCAATTAACACCTATGTTTTTCTCGGAACAAGGTGAAGTGACCGGACCGATGAACGAGTTAGAAATGACTAAAGAAGAACTTTTCCAAATAGGTTCTGTCTTAGGTACGCGTACCAAAGAAGATGTGATCAGCATTCAAACTACCTATTTAGCCAATAGTCGCTTAAAAATCCCCTTGATATTTATGGCGGATGTTATCCATGGTTATGAAACAATTTTCCCTATCCCTCTTGCTTTAGCTAGTTCTTTTGATACTGAATTAGTCAAAACAACCGCCGAATTATCGGCTTTTGAAGCCACTAGAGCAGGGGTGCATGTCACCTTTTCACCCATGGCTGACTTAGTAAGGGATGCGCGTTGGGGTCGGGTTTTGGAAAGTAATGGGGAAGATCCTTATTTGAGCAGTCAAATGACACGCGCCTATGTTGAAGGCTACCAAGGGGAGATCTTAAGCGATAAAGATACCTTAGCTGCTTGTGTTAAACACTTTGTGGGTTATGGTGAAGCCGAAGCAGGCCGTGACTATAATACCGTTGATATGTCCGATTTAAACCTATACCAAAATCACTTACCCGCTTTCAGAGCTGCCATTGATGCAGGCGTTAAATTGGTCATGTCCTCTTTCAATGTTTGGCGCGGGATTCCTTCAACCGCCAATAAATATCTCCTTAAAGATGTTTTACGTAATGAAATGCATTTTGAAGGCCTCGTTATTGCTGATTACGCAGCCGTTCATGAACTGATTAACCACCGCGTAGCAGCGGACAAAAAAGAAGCTGCCTATCGGGCCTTTTCAGCCGGTGTTGAGATTGATATGGTGACGGATTATTACCAACATGCCTTACCCGAACTCATTCAAGATGGCTTAATTGAAATGGACCAACTCAATCAGTCGGTCTTAAAAATGTTGGAATTAAAAAATGAACTTGGCCTCTTTGAAGATCCTTACCGAGGACTAAAAGATGAAACATTGGATCGTGATATGACACCTTTACGAGCCAAGGCTAGAGAAATCGCTGGGCAAAGTATGGTGCTATTGAAAAATGAATCCATATTGCCTATCCAGCCTAGCGAAAAAATAGGTTTGGTTGGGCCTAAAGCCAACTCACATGATGTGTTAGGAGCATGGTCATGGATTGGCAATCCTGATAAAGCAATTACGCTTGAAGACGGTTTAAAGCAAGCAGGTTTTAATCCAACCTACGTAGAACGCGAAATTGATTATGTTCAATTAAAATATTGCGATAAAGTCATTGTTGCAGTTGGCGAGATTTCAGATGAAGGTGGCGAAGGAGCAAGTAAAACATCGATAGCTTTATCGCAACGTCAAGTTGAATTAATTAAAGAAGTTTACCATTGGAATCAAAATATTATTGTGGTCTTAGTTAATAGTCGACCCATGGACCTATCCGCTATTCAACCTTATGTTAAAGGTATTTTAGTAAGCTGGTTCCCAGGTTCCGAAGCTGGTATCGCCATTGTTGATGTCTTAAGCGGAAGAGTAAACCCATCAGCAAAATTACCGATGACATTCCCGCAATCAACCGGGCAACTACCCATGTCTTATAATTTCCTATCAACTGGCCGTGGTATTAATGAACATAATCATGCTCAAAAATATGTTTCGCGTTACTTAGATTCAGACAACGCGCCATTATATCCATTTGGATTTGGCTTGAATTATAGTCAAATTGAGCTTGACCAGGTGAAGATTAGCCAAATAGATCAAACAACGGTTGAAATCAAGTATCAAATAACGAATCATTCCGAGAATGCAGGTTCAGAAATTTTACAAGTGTATATGCAAGATAAAGTCACCGAAGTAGCTAGGCCAGAAAGAGAATTGAAATACTTCGAGAAAATTCACGTGGCGGCAAAGGAAACGGTCAACGGTATGATTCGCTTAGGCAAAGATGACTTGTCATATTGGCATGCTGATTTAAGCTTTACGATGGATCCAGGAGCCTTTGATTTCTTTGTAGGATTTGATAGTCATGCGCCTTTAGCAGGAACGTGGACTTATGTCGAGTAGCAGCGGTATTTATTGGAAGAGGAGGGGTTGGGGTGAAAAAGACATCGATTCATGATGTGGCTAAACTGGCCGGGGTGTCGATTGCGACGGTCTCTAAGGCGTTAAATAATAGTCCGGTTGTCACGCCGGAAACAAAAAAACGTGTGATTGAAGCGGCAAATCAACTTAATTATGTTCCGAATCGGGCGAGTAAACAATTAAAGTCTGGGCAAACGAATACAATTAGTTTCTTTACAACGAGCATTGCGGCGCCTTATTTTGCCAATTTAGCCGATGTGATGGCGCGTGAAGTCAGTAAACGAGGGTATAGCTTTAATATTTTTCTTTCGACGGACCGGCAAACGCTAATCAATAATATTTTAGGTCATTCGATGGATGGTTTAATTGGGTTTGTGGATTTAATTGATAATGAAATCATCCAATTGTTGAAAGATTATCGCATCAAGACGGTCTTTATTGATCGGGCGATTGAAGCAGAAACGATTGGTAGCGTGATTTTTGATTCCTATCAAAAAGGAAAGGAGATGACGGAGTATCTCATTCAGTTAGGCCATCGGAAAATTGGGTTTGTGAAGAGCTTTGATGGGATTTATGACAGTGATGAGCGGATGCGTGGCTATACTGATGCCCTAGTTGAAGCGGGTATTGCAGTTGATCAAAGCTTGATTCTGCAAGGTAATTTTGCGCAAAATATTTCCTATATTGAAATGAAAAATTTTATTAAGCGGAATCGTGAGGCTTTGCCGACGGCTATTTTTGCTGGAAATGATCTAAGTGCCGTAGGTGTGATTCAAGCAGTGGAAGAAAGTGGTTTGCGTGTGCCAGATGATATGAGTGTGGTTGGTTTCGATGATTTAGATTATTTGCAATACTTTAAGCCTCGTTTAACGACGATTTATAATCCAATTAACTTACAAGGTGAATTGGTTGTTGATCATTTGATTAAGTTGATTGAAGGGAAAACCGAAGGACAAACGATTGAGTTGCCCGGACGCTTGATAGTGAGAGAGTCGTCAAAGAGTATTACGATAAAGCAATAAAGGAGAGGATAGTCTGATGGCAGAGCAAACAGTGAAAAAACGGCGTTACAGTTGGGAAAAAATTAAAAATCAAAGTTTTTACCAACTCATGGTATGGCCGGGCATTATTTTAATGGTTATTTTTAACTTTATACCCATGTATGGAATCATTATTGCGTTTAAAGATTACTCGGTTTTAGGGACGATTAGTAGCGCTCCTTGGGTGGGTTTGGAATGGTTCCGTGAGTTTTTAAGGGACCCGATGTTTTACAATGTATTAAAAAACACTATCGGCATTAGTTTTTACAAACTAATTATCGGCTTTCCAGCCGCTATTATTTTAGCGGTGTTAATAAATGAAATCGTATTTATACGGATGAAGAAAATTGTTCAAACGATTTCTTACCTGCCGCACTTTTTATCTTGGGTTATTTTAGGTGGGATGTTTATCACTTGGTTGTCGGAAAATGGTTTGGTTAATAATATTTTGCTGGATTTGAATTTAATTGAACAACCGATTCGGTTTTTGACAGATCCCAATAAATATTGGGCAATTGCCGTTATTTCAGATATCTGGAAAGAAATTGGTTGGAATACCATTTTATATATCGCAGCTATGACAGGGATTAACCCGGCTTTATATGAAGCCGCTAAAATTGACGGCGCGACTAAGTGGGATGAAATTATCCATATTACCATTCCTTCAATTCGTCACATCATTGCCTTAACGTTGATTTTGTCCGTGGGTGGTTTGTTAGGGTCAAACTTGGATCAAACCTTAGTTTTACAAAATCCCGTGAACTTCCAAGCCTCTGAAGTTATTAATTCTTATGTGTATCGCATGGGGATTCGTTTAGGTGACTTCTCTTACGCCACTGCTATCGGTTTGTTTGTGTCGGTCATTTCACTGATCTTGATTGTTTTGGCTAATTTCATTACCAAAAAAATCTCTGACGAATCAGTGTTCTAGAGGAGGATATGATGAAACGTAAATTTTCAGATAATAAAGTATTCAACCTCTTAAACTGTGTGTTTATGATTTTCTTTGTTGCTATTATTGCCATTCCGCTCTGGAATATTGTGGCTTTATCGTTTAATGATGCGACGGATGCGGTTAGAGGGGGGATTTATTTTTGGCCTCGCGTATTTTCTTTAGAGAGTTACTATACGGTGTTTGAAGACCCGGCCATTTATCGCGCTTTTGTTATTTCCGTTGCTAAGACTTTAATTGGGGTTGTTATCCATACGGCCGTGACGGCAATCGTTGCCTATGGTATGTCAAAACGTGATCTGGTTGGACGCAAACTATATATTAATATGGGGATTATTTCCATGTATGTCAGTGGAGGGATGATTCCAAACTTCCTATTATTTAAAGAAATAGGTTTGTTAAATAATTTCTGGGTATATATTATTCCAGTAGCATTTTCATTCTACGACATGGTTATTATGATGAATTTCTTTAGAAGTATTCCTGATTCGCTTGAAGAATCAGCTATGATGGACGGAGCTAATCCTTTAGTGATATTTTTTAAGATTATCCTTCCATTATCTTTACCTGTGTTAGCTACAATCGCCTTATTCCACGGCGTTTATCAGTGGAATGATTATATGGTCGCTAATATCTATGTGGATAATCGTGAACTCTATCCACTGCAAATGTTGCTCTTCCGCATTGTTTCCGAGAATTTGTCGCCTAATGTTGCTTTAGGTGCAAACGTTGTACGCAATACAACCTCGCAATCTTTGCAACTAGCCACAATGGTTGTCACTACCGTTCCCGTCGTTATTATCTATCCGTTTTTGCAAAAGTATTTTGTTCAAGGTTTAACTTTAGGTTCAATCAAAGAATAATAAATAAAAAGGAGTTTTATTATTATGGCATTTAAAAAAGCAAGAATTTTTTCAGCAGCTCTTTTGACCTTCGCTTCATTGGGACTTAGTGCATTTACTCCAGCAGTTTCAGCACAAGATTATAATTTACCTGATGCTCGTTTTGAGCCAGATCCAACAGTACCAAGCTGGCAAAGTGATACGGAATACCCGGCTAAATTAACCTGGTATGTTAACTTTGATTGGTATGCACAACCCGGTTGGGGTGTTGACGTTGTAACGCGTAAAATTAAAGAAGATATGAATATTGAAGTGGAATTTATCGCTGGGAATGATGAAAATCTAAATACAATGATGGCTGGAGGCGATTTACCAGACATCATGACGTTTGATAAAAACTTAACCATCGCAACCGAAGCACCACTTTTTGCAATCCCATTAAATATTTTAGCTGAAAAATATGATCCCTACTTCTTAGAAGAAGCCGCTAAACCTGAAACAATTAACTGGTATACTCTTGAAGATGGTAATATTTATGGTTATCCAAGCTTCTCTACAACAGCTGCTGACTATGAAGCAGGGAATATCCAAGCTGACCAAGTATTTATTGTTCGTCAAGATATTTATGAAGCCATTGGTAGCCCAGATATGTCTACCCCTGAAGGCTTCTTACAAGCCTTACGTGATGCAAGAGAATATATGCCAACATCTGATGATGGAACAGCCTTAGTACCATTTGCAGGAACTGCTTTAGATATGTCTAATGGCGGTGATGGTGCCTTTGGTGGTATCTTACAAGACTTTTTAAGCATTCCAACTACGGTTGATGGCCAATACTATGACCGCGATAGCGATGAAGAGTATATTACATGGTTAGAAACATTCCGCCAAGCTTATAACGAAGGTTTAATGAACTCGGATCAATTCTCAGACAATGATAACACCATGAAAGAAAAAATGACGCAAGGTCGTTACTTTGCTTATTTACATACAAATACTAAAGGCTTAAATGAGTTTATGTCAACAAACACTGCACGTAATGCTGAACAAACTTATATTGCTATTGATGGACCTAAAAATTCTAATGGTGATGATCCTACTTTTAATGGTGGTGGTATTGGTGGTTGGACACAAACCTTTATTACAAATGATACGCAAGAACCACAAAAAGCTATGGAATTAATTACTTATTTAACGAGTCATTATGGAACAATGGTTGCTGCTTTTGGTATCGAAGGCGAAACTTACAACTTAGTTGATGGTCAAGTTGAATACACTGAAGAAACGGAAGCGTTACGTAACTCTGATATTGCTACATTTGATAAAACAGTAGGTTTAGGTTCATACTGGTTTACTTTAGATGACAACTATGCAATGTCTATGGGGCAAGTGCCAGCAACATCCATTCGCCAAATGGTTGATTTTAACAATCCATACGCTGCACCACGCTTTGAACTAGAGGACTGGGATCCAAAAACAGGTTCAGAACAACGTAATTTAGTTCAATTAAATACCGCTAGAGTTCAAGCCCTTGCAGCCTTTATTCAATCTGGTACAGCTGAAGAAGGCCGTGCCGTTTGGGATAGCTACTTAGCGAGTCGTGAAAACTATGGCTATTCACAAATTGTCGAGTATCGTAATAACAAAATCGCTGAAAACTTGCAACGTTTAGGGGATGACTACTCAATCAACTAATAGTTATTTTTTAAATAAATATCATTGCAACTCATGAAACAACGATTCTTCGAACGTATTGACTTACAAGAATCGTTGTTTTATTTTACTGTGTAGGAGGGAGGGGCGTATATGTTCAGTCAAGATTCCAAGTTCTATCAATTTAGTCTTACTTTATATCGGTTAATCATTCTGAATGTGTTAGTCATTGTAGCTAGTTTGCCTATTTTTACAATTGGAGCAGCCATGTCTGCTTTGGTGAAAGTTATTTATTACAAAGATGCAAGTGTGGCGCGGTCTTTCTGGGCGTATTATAAGTCAGCGGTTGTAAAGACGATTCCTATTTTATTATTTCATGTAGTGTCGATTTTATTTGTGTTGACAATCAACCAATTGAATATTGGCCAATCCATGGTGATGTATTATTTGATCTGGTTATTCATCTTATTTCTTTATACGTATAATGTTAATTGTTATGTTGCTTATTTGTTCTATCCAGAGATTAGTTTGTTTCAGGTGTTTCAGTTGGCTTTCTATTTTAATGTGTGGACCTTTTATAAGACTTTTTGGATTCCAATTTTGATGTATTTATTAATTATGTATACCTACCAGTATTTAGGTTTAGTTATTATTTTGGTTAGTATTAGTTTTCCGATTGGGTTGCATATAACGATGATACGCAAAAATATTGAAAGTTTTGCTGAAGAATAGGGTAGTCACTTGAAAGTAGGAGGTATTTACGGTAAAATTATTCCGTTATGCACCTGTAGCTCAACGGGATAGAGCACCAGCCTCCTAAGCTGAAGATGAAGGTTCGAGTCCTTCCTGGTGTAGTTTTAATTATAAACCGAACGGTTAAATTATGGTTGGCGTGTCCGACTTTAATTTAACCGTTCGGTTTTTTTGCTTAGGGTTTTTGGAGGGTGATATTTATTTGAGGGGTAAGGGGGATTGATTGCTTTTTGAAAGTCGTTTTTGGTAAATTAGGGGCAACTTGGAAAAGGAGTGTGTGAAAGATGAGTGATGTGAAAAGTGAGATTCGGGCATTAGAAATGGATATCTATCAGAATTATGAAAAGTTGCAAAAGTTACGCGCTCAGTTAACTCCGGAAGTCGTTGAAAATTATGCGTTTAAGACCTCTGAAGGGGAATCAATTCATTTGCTTGATATGTTTGGGGATTTTGATGAGTTGATTGTTGTTCACAATATGGGAAAAAGTTGTCGGTATTGTACAGCTTGGGCTGATGGCTTTAATGCTGTTGCGCCGTTGGTTAGCCAGTATGTAGGATTCTATTTATCCTCTCCCGATGTACCTGTTGTTCAGACTGAGTTTAGAGAAAGTCGTGGTTGGACGATGCCGATGGTTTCTGTAAGTGAGAATTCATTTGCTGAGGCTATGGGATTTAGAGATAGCGATGGCGATTATCAGCCGGGTATCTCGGTCTTTGTTAAAAATGCGCAGGGTGAGATTTCTCGTACTCGTACAGCGCCTCTTGGTGAGAGTGATAATTTTGGCATTCTATGGCATTTGTTTGATTTGTTGGCTGAGAATCCGATTGATAAAGCTGGTTGGTAATTAAGTTTAGTTGGGGTGGCACCAAGGTTCGTAGATGATATTGTCTGCGAGGCTTGGTGTTTTTTGTTGTGAGCAGGAAGTAGGTGACCGTCAGTCTATGATAGTCCACCTCTAGAAGAAATCACAATAATGATTTGGCAAACGCTTATTCGGGTCATAGCTTGGATAGCAGTGGCCAGATAAATCATTTTAAATTAGAGTTTCCTGTAAAAATCTTAAATTGTGATGATTCATCGAAGAGAATCAGCCTTTTATAGCCTTGAAGTATCGCAATCAACAACCGCTCTTTGTAAGCTGGGAGTGAAAGGCGATCAAATAAAGCTAATCGGTCATTAAGCACCTGATTTCATGACCGATTAACCTTATTGTAGCCTATTTTACGGTAATACATTTACCGCTTACTTTTGTTGGCGTGAGTAATGGGGTGTTACATCTAAATTTAAAACACATTAACTTCTAACCTACCAGAAGTACAAGTGTTTGCCGAACACATTAACTTCTAACCTACCAGAAGTACAAGTGTTTGCCGAACACATTAACTTCTACCCCCTCAGAAGTACAAGTGTTTGCCGAACACATTAACTTCTAACCCCTCAGAAGTACAAGTGCTTGCCGAACACATTAACTTCTACCCCATCAGAAGTACAAGTGTTTGCCGAACACTTTAACTTCTACCCCATCAGAAGTACAAGTGTTTGCCGAACGCATTAATTTCTAACCCATCAGAAGTACAAGTGTTTGCCGAACACTTTAACTTCTAACCCCTCAGAAGTACAAGTGTTTGCCGAACACATTAACTTCTAACCCTTCAGAAGTACAAGTGTTTGCCGAACGCTTTAACTTCTACCACTTCAGAAGTACAAGTGTTTGCCGAACACATTAGACTTAACTCCCAGCCTCCTCGCTGTCCTAGCTCGACATTTAGCAGGTCAAGTCAATTGTTTACGACAACTGCCATTCTAATACATGACATTTATCATACGAAGTCATGTTAGCTGTGTCTACCGCATATTTCCACAACCAACTATACTTTAATCAAAGGAGTGATAAAGATGACTCAGACAATGATCAGCGTGCAAAATGTGCAAAAATCGTTCAAGAAACAGCAGGTACTCAAAGGCATCACCTTTGAAGTAAAAAGTGGCGAAATAATTGCGTTGTTAGGTGAGAATGGTGCTGGAAAATCAACCCTCATTAACATTATTAACAAGATTATTACTCCGTCAGAAGGAAATGTAACGCTATTCGACGACCAATACAATGAAGGCCAAGTTAAAAACCGAACTGGGGTAATGTTACAAAATAACATTATCATCGACCGCCTATCGGTTAAAGAAGTCATCGAACTCAGTCGCAGTTACTATAAAGACCCACTCACCTTTGAAGCGGCCATGGATATTGCCCAATTAGATGATCAAGCCGACTTGTTAATGTCCAAACTTTCCGGCGGGCAACAACGGCGCCTAAGTTTTGCTTTAGCCCTCGTTGGAAATCCTGACTTGATTTTTCTGGATGAGCCAACAGCTAATATGGATAGTCGCGCGCGTTATCGCCTTTGGCAAACTATTGCCGAGTTAAAGCAAGCCGGCAAGACCATCATTATTACAAGCCACCAGTTAGCGGATTTAGAAGACATTGCGACGCGGATATTTATTTTACAGGATGGGGTTATTGCTTTTGACGGGTCGATTGATACGTTGCGGAAGATACAAGGGGAGGGGACGATTGCGTTTCGTAGTCAGCTTTCCATGGATCATTTCAAAACGATTCAACCGCTGACGAATTTGTTTCAGCAAGACCATTACTACACCCTAATTACGCAAGAAGTGAATCAAGTTGTCAAGCAGCTGGTGCCGTTTCTTGATGATATTCAAGATTTGAGCATTCAACAGACACCGTTAGAGACACTGTTTAGACATTTCAGTCGAGAGGATGAAAACCATGAAAAACATTAACACCCAAATAAATATCAACGTTAAGCGACTGTTGTTGCGCAACAAACGTTCAGTGATATTTACATTGATTTTCCCTTTATTTTTTTACGTGTTGTATACAAGTATATTTACGTTTCCGATGACGGACGAGATGATGATTGCATGGCAAAAGGATTATTTGATTTCGATGTTGGTATATGGGGTCTTGATGACTTCGATTATTACGGTGGGGAATGCTTTGCTAGTGGATCATATGAATCATTTTGATTTATTTGTTGAATTGAGTCCAACACCGAAATGGCAATATGTTTTAACTGTAGTGCTTGTTTATATTCCTTTTTATATACTCTTGATGGTCCTTTTAGGCATAACGGCTTTGATAGTTAACCAAGTTACCCTGACGCCAATCCAATGGTTAGGCACGATTGTCATTAATCTATTAGGGATGATACCGTTTGGTTTAATAGGTGTCTTAGTTTCCTATGGTGGTACACCGACGGTTGTGAATATTGTTGGTAACTTATTGACGTTTCCTTTAGCCATCTTAGGAGGTTTATGGTGGCCTTTAGATTACATGCCTGGCTTTTTACAAACGATTGGTAAAGGTTTGGTGACTTATCAGATAGCAGAGTTGAATCGTCAATGGATTCATGACAGTATCATAGCGTGGGATATGGTAATAGGGGTTGTGATATGGACGATACTACTTGCTGCACTCATCTTTGTGTTACAATTACTATTGAAGAGACGTGAAGCCCAGTTAATTTAATCGCTCTGATTGAGGTGAAAAAAATGTCTAATTGGTTTGCCAAAAATAACCCTAACAGAAGTTTTGGCATGGTCCCATTCTTTTATTTAATCTACCTGATTCCCTTAGTCATTAGCATGTTTCCTTTTAGCCAGCCATTGGATTGGGTTATGCTCGTGTTTTTGGGGGTATTTATTAAATGGTATTTGGATGGGTTTCAGGAAGAACAGCAAACAGATGTGACTGTTATTAAGCTTTTAATGATGGGAGTGATTTTTACTCTTTATAAAGGGTATGCGAGTTTGTTTATCTATCCGGCTTGGTTGTTTAGTTTTTGGATGATTAGTCAAAAGACGTTTAAACGCTATTGTGTCTGGTATTATGTGGCGGTGACTGTAAGTTCGATCATGTCAATTTGGTTGGGATTGGATGAAATCAGTGATATTTGGTTGTGGGTTTCGATTGGTTTGGCGTTTGTTTATGTATCCCCTATCATGGCGCGGTCGATTTATAAGGAACAGCAACGGGTCGAACAGCTCAACATGGATAATAATCGGTTAATGACTATTATTAAACAAGGTGAACGGGACCGGATTGCACAAGATTTGCATGATACAATGGGGCAGTCATATTCGACCATGGCGGTAAAAGCGGAGTTGGCAGCTAAGCTTGTCGCCAAAAATCCGGAAGCGGCTGTTAAAGAAATTACCGACATTGCTGAAATGTCGCGGTCAAATTTAAACGTGGTTAGAGAGATTGTAGCTAATTTAAATGAACGAACGATTGCAACGGCTATGGTTGAAGCGTCGCATGCGTTAAAAGCATTGGATATGGTAACAACCATTTCAGGGGAACCGGAAGCCATGCAGTGGCCGATTGAGGTTCAACATGTGATAGCTGCCGTCATTAAAGAGGGGACGACCAATATTATTCGCCATAGTCAAGCCAATAAAGTGAGTTATCAGTTTGAATTGAAGCCAGATAATTATCAATTTCGTTTAATGGATAATGGAGTTGGTTTAAAAATACAGACCAATAATGGTTTTGGTTTGAAGGGGATCGAAAATCGCGTTCTAGCACTTGAAGGGGAGTTTGCGATTAAAAGTGATTCTGGGACAGTTATTACGATTACACTTCCTCGAGAAAATTAAGTCATTCCAGTAGAGGAGTTGAAGCATGTGATTAAAATATGTATTGCCGAAGATCAAGAAATGTTAAATACGGCCCTGACATCCATTCTAAATTTAGAAGATGATTTAGAGGTTGTGGGATCAGCTTTGGATGGAAAAACAGCCTTGCAACAAATTACATTACATCAGCCCCACTTAGTTATTTTAGATATTGAAATGCCAGAGATAACTGGCTTAGAAATTGCAGAAGAACTTCGAAAAACACATTTCAGTGGGAAAATAATTATCTTAACAACCTTTGCTCGACAAGAATACTTTGAACGGGCAGTCAAAGCGGAAGTCGATGGCTACTTGTTAAAAGACAATCCTACGGAAAGACTGATTCAAGCCATTCACAATATCTTCGAAGGTGATACGATTTATGCCGCTGAATTGGTGCGACATATGTTGCGGTCAGATTTAAACCCTTTAACGGAGCGCGAGATTGACGTATTGCGTAAGATTGCTGAAGGTTTGACGACTCAAGGCATTGCTGATAACTTGTTTCTAGCTTCAGGCACTGTGAGAAATTATATTTCTTCTATCTTAAGTAAAACTGGGGCACAATCACGCATTGATGCCGTAAATATCGCTAAGGGTCATGGGTGGTTGAGTTGATGATACTAGAAATCCTGATAATAAATAACCCGAATACACTTAATGATAATCTTGGTTTAGGTTGTCATTAAGTGTTTTTGGTAGCCAGGGTTATAGAATACTATGTTAGGTTTAACTTCTACCACCTCAGAAGTATAAGTGTTCCTCAAACACTTTAACTTCTACCACCTCAGAAGTACAAGCGTTTGCCGAACACTTTAACTTCTAACCCCTCAGAAGTACAAGTGTTCCTCAAACACTTTAACTTCTACCACTTCAGAAGTATAAGTGTTCCTCAAACACTTTAACTTCTACCACCTCAGAAGTACAAGCGTTCCTCAAACACTTTAACTTCTACCACTTCAGAAGTACAAGCGTTCCTCAAACACTTTAACTTCTACCACTTCAGAAGTACAAGTGTTCCCCAAACACATTAACTTCTGCCACCTCAGAAGTTAAAGTACACCACATTGCCAAGGTGACCCCCAACCTCACCCCAACAAAAAAAACTAGCGCAAATCGGCAATGGCCAATCTGCACTAGCTTGATAAACGCTAAATTATTTAATTAAACGTACTTGTTCTTCAGAATCCATGTACTCTTTTTCACCAGCTGGTTGAGCAACTGAACCAAATGGTAATTGAGCGATCATTTCATATGAATCTGGTAAGTCGAACATTTCACGAACTGCTTTATCAAAGCCTTGTTCGTAACCAACGTTAAAGTGTTGTAATGAACCACCTAAGTTCATATCAGCTAAAGCTAACCAAGTAGCATATTGAGAGTTAGCTGAGTTGTTTTGTTTGTAAGCTTCAGTACGTTGACCTTGAGTTGGCATTTTAGCTACAGCATCACGATCTTCAAAGAACAAGACCGTTCCGATACCGTTTTTAGCACCCACCATAATTGGTGACATGAACTCCCAAGTCGCTTCATCTAAAACATCTTTTTGAACATTATAAATTAGATCCCAAAATTTGTCGTTAGCTTCACCCGTTAAAATAACTAAACGAGATGTTTGGCTATTGAAAGCGGAAGGAACATCTTTTTGTGTCTCACGGATATTGTTAACAATTTCTTCAACCGTATAGTCACTTTCATTACCTAAAGCATAAATTGAGCGACGATTTTTAACTACTTCTTTAAATTCTGCCATATTAAAATTCTCCTTTAATAAAATGAATAATATCTTTTTCACAACGTATAAATTATAATATGTATTTGAATGAATGTAAACCTCTAATTCGAAATATCTTTGCTTAATAACGGTTTCATAAAAAAACGATATAAGACAAGAAAAAAACCAGACACTCCGAAGTGTCTGGCTGATAGAATAAATAAATAATAATTGATAAAACGGGTAATTGATAGGTGAGAAAGATTATTTGCTAACTTTACGCATTTTTTTAGGTAAAATCAATGTGGCTTCAGTATAAAGGAAACGGGAGTCGCGACGATATAAACCATGCCAATTTTCAATAATTGCAGTTTGCGCATTTTCATTTTTTCTAGACGGTCTCGATAAAATTTCTACAGCTACCAAATTAATGCCCCCTTTGGATTTCTTATATACTTAATTTAACATTTATTAGCATTTTGGTCTTGATAATCTGCTAAGAATCTATAGATGATATCATGAGAATATCTAAGCCAATATTTGAGGAATTCTCATTCAAACATTTGAATTCATGTTAAATTAATAAAAAAAGTGTTTTTCTAAACATTCCATGTCAAACTGTGATAGAATAGCGTTATTATAGCCAATTATAGGAGGATTCTATGACATTTAAGTTAATTGATACACACCAATTTAAAGATATTCAATCAAATGGCGAAATTTATGAACATATAGAAACTGGCGCAAAGGTTTTATTTATTGAAAATGATGATCCTAATAAAGCCTTTAACATCTCTTTTAAAACACCACCATACAGCGATAACGGCATTGCTCATATTATTGAGCACTCCGTTTTAAATGGTTCAAATAAATATCCCACCAAAGAACCTTTTGTTGAACTCATCAAAGGCTCTTTAAATACATTCACTAATGCAATGACCTACCCCGATCAAACCATGTATCCGGTAGCGTCAACCAACCATTCAGACTTCCAGAATTTGGTTAGCGTTTATCTTGATGCCGTTTTTCAACCAAAACTCTTAGAAAATCCTCAAATTTTAGCACAAGAAGGCTGGCATTATCATTTAGAAGATAAAGATGACGATCTGATTTATAAAGGCGTCGTTTACAATGAAATGAAAGGTGCGATGGGATCTCCGGAACGAGCGGTGTATAATCATATGAAGCAACAACTTTACCGCGACACCTTTTATCAATATGAATCCGGTGGGCTACCTGCTGCGATACCTTCTCTAACTCAAGAAGAATTTGTTGCTTTTCATAATAAATATTACCATCCCAGCAATTCATTAACCGTATTTTATGGTGATTTTAACCAAGACCTTGCTTTTAATGCACTAGCCGAATATTTTGATGGTAAAACAAAACCCGAAGAAACCATTGATTTAAAAATAGACGTTTCTAAGCCAGAAGTGACGGACATAAAAGACACTTATTCAATTACCGAAGGTGATGATCCAACAGGTAAAGATTATTTAGCCCTTGCTTGGCATGTTTCCACGGTTGAAGAAGACTTAGATAACTTTGGCTTAGAAGTCTTATCAGAAATTTTACTTGGAAATAATCAAGCGCCTTTGAAAAAGGCTTTGTTAGAAGCAGAGATTGGTGAAGCTATTTCTGGTGGTTTCACTGAAATAGGCTATCCTAATGCTTTTACTATCAATGCTAAAAATGCTTCGGTTGAGCGCTTAGAGGACTTTAAAACAGTGGTTCATTCTACCTTGTTGGATTTAGTCAAAAATGGAATTCCTAAAGAATTAATTGAAGCGTCACTCAATTCAGTCGCCTTTGATTTACGCGAAAGCACGATTACTGAAAGTGAACCTAGAGGTGTTATTAATTCCATCAAAGCATTTTCAACCTGGCCTTATGGCGAATCGCCTTATTTACTGATTGACTTTTCGGAACGTATTGAAAAAGTGCGGGAATTGGCTAAAAATGATTATTTCGAAAAACTGATTGAAAATAAATTATTAAATAATGATTATCGTATCAGTATCGCCTTAACAGCGGACCCTGGAAAAAATGATCGCCTAGAAAGTCAATTGAATGAAGAATTGCAACAATATAAAAACACTTTAACAACTGAAGAAGTAAACCAATTAGTTGAGGAAACACAATCCTTAATTCAACGGCAAGAAACGTCGGACACAGCCGAGGCTTTAGCGACGATTCCTACGTTAACCCGCGAAGATTTATCCGCCGAAGTGCATCAAAATCCAATTAAGACAATTGACCAAGAGGGTGGAATGACTTTTTATCATGCTGATGAATTTACGTCTGGCATTGATTATTTAAGTTATTACCTTGATTTATCAGATATTCCAGCTGAATCCTACCCTGTCTTATCCATTTTGAGTCGTTTGATCGGCCATTTAGATACAAAAAATTATACCGCTTCAGAATTACAAACTCAAATTGATACACATACGGGTGGAATTATAGGTTCTGTATCCATCTTTGAAGCAACCGATGGTCAAGTTAAACCGTACTTTGTATTAAAAGGCAAAGCCTTAGAAGGGTCGTTAGAAAAACTAACCGATTTAATGGCTGAAATTCTATTGAATACACAATTCACCGATGTGAATGAAATACTCAAATTGATTCAAAGTTATCTAGCAGGTTTTGAACGTCGGATTGAGCGCTCATCACACGCTTTGGCTGCTAGCCGTGCCTTAAGTCAAGTTTCGGCTTCCACCAAATTACAAGAATATGCTAGCGGCATTGACTTCTTTAATTATCTGAAACAAGCACGACGCTGGATAAAAGACAATCAAGCAGAGATATTTATTGGGGGGTTGACCGAGAACTTTGCGCGGTTAGCGAATGCGACACGGTTCAATGTGTTGTTCGTTGGATCTAAAGAGCGTTTTGAATTGATTAAGCATAACGTGCAAAATTCACTTAAAGACTTGAAACAAGCGCCTATTACGGAAAAAGTGACGTATGAGCCTGGTGTTCGACAAAAAGAAGCGTTTGTGACAGCCCAAGATGTGAATTATGTTGGTTTAGCGGCTAAAACGGAGCAACGGATACCATATAATGGGTCAACCAATGTGACGACGACCTTATTGCGGTATGATTATTTATGGAATACCATTCGGGTGATGGGTGGCGCTTATGGCGCTATGCATAGTCTAAGTCGAACGGGTAATTTTGTTTTGAGTTCCTACCGTGATCCTAATGTCGGTAAAACAATTGATGCCTACTTTAAAATTCCTAACTTTTTGGAGCAGACGGATTTAACGGAAACCGAGTTAACCAAAATTGTGATTGGAACAATTAACGAACTTGATCAACCGCTCTCTGCTTATGATAAAGGGTATATTGCTTTTGTTAGAGAAATAACGGGGACGACCATTGCGGAATTTAAACAATTAAAAGAAGAAGTAATTGCAACAACCATGGAAGAAATTAATCAAAAGGCAGCTGCCTATGCGGCAGTTCTCGACAATAGCACGCTGGCTGTCATTGGGAATAAGGCGCAAATTGATGCCGAAGCCAATCGCTTTGATGTTATTTATGAACTTTATTAATAAATATCTGCGTGGATAGTTGACTGAACAGCCGTCAACACGATGTGCATTTAGCCCTCTATAAAGTGGACAGAGTCATGTAGCTCTGCTCCCTTTATAGGGGCTGTTTTTATTCGAAAGAATAAGGAAGAAACATTAGAATTTGGTTAATTATTTCTCATAAAGATTTGAAATTTCGCGATATTTTTTTCAATAAAGATTGAACTTCACAAAGAAAAGGCAAATTTACATAAACTTTACAATAAATTTACGTTATATTAAAAAAAAAAAAAGTATTATTAAATTAGATTCACTATTATTTTTTCTAGGAGGAAAAAGAATGTTTTCTAAGCGTAAAAGAAGTTTTAGTAAAGTAGGTTCTATGGCACTAGCGGCACTTATTGCAGTGAATGGTTTAGGTTTGGCAGCTACATCAGTTAGTGCTCAAGAAGCTAAGAATCTAGTCGTTTACTCTAATTCAGTTTCAAATGGTCGAGATGAATGGTTGGCGGCTAAGGCTAGTGAAGCTGGCTATGAATTAGAATTTGTTTCAGCAGGTGGGGATGAGATTTATAATCGTGTTTTGGCTGAGAAATCTGCACCTCAAGCAGACGTTGTATTTGGTTTAGATGAAAGTTTCTTTATCCGCATGAGTGAAGATGAATTATTATCTGCTTATGAACCTATTTGGGCAGCTGAATTACCAGAAAACACAGTTACAAGTGAAAACGGTGATTTTTATCCACTTGTCGAGCAACATGTATTCTTTATGTATAATGCTGATTTTGTTGATCCAGCACCAGAAACCATTCAACAATTAGCAACCGATTACCCACAATTATATCGTGCACCATTTTCACTTGGGGGAAACACTAATCAAAAAGCTTTATTATCATTATTACTCCAATACAGAGATGATGCGGGTGAATTAGGTATTTCTGAAGAGGGTTGGGCACAAGTAGAAGCTTTTATCACTAATTCTTACGAATTAAGTGAAGGTGAAGATAACTTAACATTATTTGCCGATGGAACTAAGCCCATTGATTACTGGTATTCATCTGGTATTGCAGAAGCAGAAGAAACGTATGGTTTCACAGCGACACCATTACTTCCTGAAACAGGCATTATGACATTTAGAGAACAAGTTGCCATCGTTAATCAAGGTGCCGATGCTGATACGAGTGTTGCACAAGAGTTTGTTGATTGGTTCGGTTCTGCTGAAGTTCAAGGCGAATGGGCAACAGAATTTGGTACAGTTCCTGTACTTGAAGCTGCACAAGGTTCATTGAATCCACGTACACAAGAATTAGTTTCTCAATTTGTGCCAATGGATGTAGATTGGTCATTTGTTAATGAATATTTATCTGAATGGATTGAAAAAATCGAATTAGAGATTATTCCTTTTTAGTAAGTCGTTAAAAATAAAAAAAAAAGAGGAGGTGCTCCTCTTTTTTTTTACAAGTGTTTAAATGAGAATCTAATAAGAAGGGTGACATCCAATGATAGAAATCAATGATTTACAAATCAAATATGATGATTTTATTGCTGTTGATGATGTTAATATTCATGTGAAAGAAGGTGAATTCTTCACTTTACTTGGACCATCAGGAAGTGGGAAAACAACCACCTTACGCGCTATCGCTGGTTTTAATAAACCAAGCCGTGGGAATATTATTGTTGCCAACGAAGATATTACTAATAAACCCGTTGAAAAAAGAGATATTGGTATGGTCTTTCAATCGTATGCATTATTTCCAACCATGACTGTGTACGACAACATTGCCTATGGATTGAAAATTGAAAAAATGAACAAAAAAGATATTGATATTAGAGTGCGCGAATTAGCCGAAATGGTTGAAATCACGAATGAACTTGACAAGAATGTTTCTGAACTTTCTGGGGGACAACAACAGCGGGTTGCGATTTCACGTGCTTTAGCGAAAAAACCTAAAATTATTTTATTTGACGAACCTTTATCAAACTTAGATGCACGCCTTAGAAAACAATTAAGAGCAGAATTAAAAGATATCCAAGAAAAAACTAAAATGACAGCCGTCTATGTTACCCATGATCAAGAAGAAGCCTTAGAGCTATCTGATCATATTGCTGTTTTCGGGACAGGCCGTATTGAACAAATTGGAACTCCACAAGAAGTTTATGATCGTTCAGCTACCGAGTTTGTGTGTAATTTCATTGGTAATGCTAACAAACTAAGCAAAGAATTTGTCCGTGAAGTCATTAGTTTATCCAATACCAACCGCTTAATTACCAATGGGAGTCATTACATTCGGGAAGAAAAAGTGGCATTTAACAAACCCACTGATAGTAAAGAATATATTTCTCTCATGGGACGGATTGGTCGTATCCAATATACAGGTGCTACCACAACGTATACAGTTAATATACTTGGAACGGAACTAAAAGTACTCGAAAAAAATACAAATCCCGGTCAAATCAATGAATTTCAGGAAATAGAAATTTTCTTAAAACCTGATGACATTTTGCAGTATGAAGTATAGGAGGGATAGTATGTCGAAAGTCATTAAAAAATCTAATCAAAAAGAGTTTCTGTATTATTTACCATCCTATTTGTTCATAATATTTATTATTTGGTTTTTAATCACTTTTTTTATTTATCCCAATATTAATTTAATCGCCGAAACTTTTTTCCCAGATGGCACCCTTGATTTTAGTGCTATTCAGCAAATTTTGCGGTCTGATCGAGCAATTAACGCTATTAAAAATTCTTTTATTCTAGCTATCACCATGACAGTTACTTCAAATATTATTGGTATTTTCCAAGTGCTAGTAACGGAGTATTTTGATATTAAAGGCTCAAGACTATTACGGGTGGGTTATATGAATACCCTCATCTTTGGTGGGGTTATACTAGTTAACGGTTATGTACTGGTTTATGGTGATGAAGGAACCTTGACAACACTATTAAAAAACTTTTTACCGTTTTTAGATAACTATTCATTTAGTGGTTTTTGGGCGGTATTGTTCATTCAAACCTTTGCAACAACATCAGGTCATATGATTTATTTACGTAATGCGGTGAACGGCTTAGATAACGGTGTGATTGAAGCATCGCAAAATTTAGGTGGATCTAACTGGGAGACTTTACGAAATGTTGTGCTTCCAATGTTAAAACCAACCTTATTGACGCTGATTGTGAATACATTTGCAGCTGGTTTAGGCGCCTTTGCGGCACCGTTAATCGTCGGTGGAAGAGATTTTCAAACGATTTCACCCCTTATTTTAACATTTGCTAATCGCCCCGCCTCACGAGACTTAGCCGCCGTTATGTCAATTTTTTTAGGTTTCTTCCAAATCATTATGTTAGTTGTGATAACCTACTATGAACGCAAAGGACATTACTTAAGTATTGCCAAAACAAAAACAAAAATTAAGAAACAAACAATTTCTAATAAATTATTGAATATTTTGACACACGTTTTTGCCTATATTCTTTTGATCATCAATGTTTTGCCATTCATTTCGGTTATCTTATTCTCATTTATGGATACAGCAGCTATTGGGAGTGGTCAATTAAGTTTTGATTCTTTTACTTTGGAACACTATTCGTCAGTTATCTTAAATCCAACCAATTATGGACCTTTATTAAGAAGTGTGATTTATTCAGCCATTGCATCACTCGTTTCAGTTATTTATATGGTCATGGTAGCCAGATTAGTCATACGGTCAAAAAATAAATGGATTAAGAATCTTGAGTTTGGTTTTTATATCCCCATTTTATTACCAACATTGTTAATGATTTTAGGTTTAATTATGTCGTATAGTTCGCCAAACCCTTTAATGTTTAACCAAGTCATTGTTGGAAGCAGCTGGGCCATTCCATTAGTGTATCTATTAACCTTGCTACCATCAACTTTAAGATATATAAAAGCCGCACTATATTCATTTGACTCTAATTTAGAAGAAGCATCACAAAATCTGGGAGCTTCAAGAATTAGAACCTTTTTACAAATTATTATTCCTGGTATCCTGCCAACATTACTGGCGTTATTTGCCTTGAACTTTAATTCAAACTTATCTGAGTATGATATTTCAGCGTTTCTTTACCAGCCAGGTGCACCTACTTTAGGGGTTGTTATTAGAAATAATGCCGA